>NZ_DATMLW010000180.1:0-2536 GCF_035570375.1 Bradyrhizobium sp.
ATGGGGTACAACGGCACAGACCTCTATAGCCCCGAAAACCAGTATGCCGAGACGGATGCGGCCCGGCTGCAAGGCTATTTCGATCTGACCAATGCGATCCTGCGGCAAGCCGGGCAGACCCCTTACGGCAGCACGGACGTCCTGCGCCGCAGCGACGATCAGCTGCGCGCGCTGATCGATGTTTGTCACGTCTACGGCCTCAGTGTGATCTTCGACGTGGTCTACAACCATGCCGGCGGCGGCTTCGACCCTCACAGCATGTGGTTCTTCGACCGCGCACCTACGGCCGACAACAACGACAGCCTCTACTTCACCGACCAGGGTTGGGCCGGCGGACTGGTGTTCGCGTACTGGAATAACGACGTGAAGCAGTACCTGATCGATAATGCCAGATTTCTCTATGAGGACTACCGGATCGACGGCTTGCGCTTCGACGAAGTGAGCGTAATGGACCGCTTCGGCGGCTGGGCAACCTGCCAGGACCTCACCAGCACCCTGCGCACCGCAAAGCCCGAGGCGATCCAGATCGCCGAGTATTGGCCCGTCAATAGCTGGACTGTGCGAGACCGAGGCGACGGCGGCGCCGGCTTCGACGCGACCTGGACCGACGGCGTGCGCGACAGCGTGCGCTTGGCGATCGCAAGCGCATCTCACGGCGCGAGCGCGCACGTGTCGATGACAGCGATCGCCGACGCCATCGAAGAGCACGGGTTGCGGGACCGCTGGCGCGCTGTCCAGATGATCGAGAACCACGACCTCGTCTATGCAGGCCGCGACTTGAGGATCGCCCGGCTTGCCGACGGCAGCGACCCGCGATCCTGGTATGCGCGCAGCCGCAGCCGCGTCGCCATCGGGCTAACGATGACTTCGCCGGGGATTCCCATGCTCTTCATGGGTCAGGAGCTTCTGGCGGACGAGCCGTGGAGCGACACGCCCGGCGCCGGCACGTCGATTCCGTGGGCCGCGCTCGAAGCCGGCGACAAGACACTCGCCGATTTCCTGCGTTTTACGCGCGAACTGATCGGCCTGCGCCGCCTATATCCGGCACTGAGAGGCGAAGGCTGCGCGATCATTCACGTGCATGACCAAAACCGCGTGCTGGCGTTCCAGCGCTGGGTCGAGGGCGCGGGGGGCGATGTTGTGGTGGTCTGCAGCCTGAACGAAAATACGCTGCACAATTATGCCGTCGGCTTTCCCACCGCAGGGCGCTGGCGCGAAGTGTTCAACAGCGACGTTTACGACAATTGGGTGAACCCGATTGTCGCCGGCAACGGCGGCGGCGTGGATGCAGACGGGCCCGGCCTGCATGGCCTAGCCGCCTCCGCTTCATTGACGATTCCCGCAAACGGGCTTTTGGTGTTCGCAAGAAGCTAGACTGAATTGCGCCACTCAAATCGACTTCTTTGGTGAGACCGCCGATGACAGTAACCGCCTATCTAGCAGGCCCCGACGTGTTTCTTCCCAACGCGGTCGAGCATGCTGCGCGCAAGGTCGCGATATGCCAGCGCTTCGGTTTCCGCGGCCTGCCGCCGCTGAACCAGGGCGTCGAGACCGCCGCCAACGAGCTGAAAGCCTGGCAGGCGATCTTCGAGAAAGACATCGCGATGATGGAGCGCAGCGACATCATCATCGCCAACCTCACCCCGTTCGGCGGCGCCTCCGCCGACGCCGGCACATTGATCGAGGTCGGCTGGTTTCTCGGCAGGAGCAAGCCGATCTTCGGCTATTCGAACACCCGTGATAATTTTGAATCCCGCATGCGCAGACAACTGGGCGATGACTATGCCGAGTTAGGCATCGAAGGTTTCCACCTGCCCGATAATCTGATGATCGTCGGCGCCGTACATAGCGGTGGTTACCCGATCTTTGTGCCTACCGATGACAAGGCGCGCGGCATCGATGCGCCGGATGTGTTCGAGGCCTGTGCGGAGGCGGTGGGGCGATTTGCAGTGGAGCGAACCGGGCGCCGGTGAAGCGGCGCCACCCTGGTGATGGGGTAAAGGGTGTAAATCCGCGAGGATAGCGGCCACAATTAAGGATTCGATAGGTACTCGAAGCTGCTACCTAGCCCCTTTATGCGCCGACTTTTCGGACATCCCTGCTTTAGCCAATGTCCGCTTCGCGCCAACAGCGGCCGTTCCATAAGCGCTCATTCGGCTGACTTCGCACGCGAGCGGCTTGCGTGTACCAACAGCCGCAGCCGTTTCTACGCCAACCCGCGGTTGCGGGCTCGAGTTCTGCCGGCGCGCTCCGAAATGGTGACCACGTTGATCGCACGGATGTCCGATTTGCTCGCCCCGATATCCAAATCTACGACCCGCACGTAGGCCGTCGCCCTGACCAAATGAGCGGCGAGCCTCGAGGGCTATGGCGTCCGCCCTGTGTAAGTCTCGGACAGAAGATCGACGCCCTTGTCGGCGACGGCCATGACGGTCGCGTTCGTATTGGCGCTGATGATCCTGGGCATAATGGAGGCGTCCATAATCCGGAGGCCGTCGATCCCCTTGACCCGCAAGTCGGGCGTGACGACGGTCGT
>NZ_DATMLW010000181.1:0-2153 GCF_035570375.1 Bradyrhizobium sp.
CGTATCCGTTGGGAATGGTCCTGAGTGCATGCCCGGACATCGTCGATTATGCGAAGGACGGGATTTCGAACTGGCGCGATTTCCTAGCCACCGCGGCGGTTGTGCGATCGATGCTGGGGATCAGTCCGAGCGCCTGGGAGGAGGCGCAAACCGTCCTGGGCGAAACGCAAGCGGCGGTCGTCGTCGCATGCATCCTGCAGCGTGGGACCACGATCAGATCAGCTGGCGGCTACTTGCGCGGACTGACGCGAAAAGCGGAGGTCGGGGAATTTTCCCTTGGGCCGATCCTGATGTCGCAGATCAATTCCCGGCTCCACGAAAAGCGACGAGCTTAAGGATGGGAAGACGGGGGACTGTGCCGGATTCCGGCTTGAGCGGGCGTAGCGATGTCGTTCGGCTGCATTGCAGGCGATGTTGCCGACCTTACGCGAGCCGGTGAAAGTGACGATCATAGGGTCTTCCTCGGCTCGAGTTGTCGCTCCCCGTTGCATGGCTGGATACCTATGGCCGCCGACGGCTCGGTCGACCGTTGGAGAAGATTTTTTGCTTGCCGGATCCATCCGCAAGCGGGGCTCCGCCAGGGGAATCGGGTGAATTTAATCACGCGGCGATGAGGCTTGCGAGATACTCGTCGTCCCAGCCTGCGGTTTTGCGCCGGAGGCGGATGGAATCTTTGCCCGGAGCGTTGCGGGTGAGATTGTAGGCGATATGCCGGCAGGTTGCGAAATTAGCTGGGGCGTTGTCGGTTCTGACGCGGCATTCATCGTCGCGAAAGACCATGTCCATGACCCAGTGCAAGGAGTTCTCGATGGCCCAGTGCGCGCGGATCATGGGGCCGACCGCGGTGGCTGGCATCGCCAGCGAGGTGATGTAGAAGCGTGTCTCGTCGGTGATCTTGCCGTTGATCTCGCGCCGGCTTTCGACCACGACAACCGCGTTCAGGCCCGGCCATTGGTGGATCGCCTGCAGCCATTCAACATCGTGGATCACCGTATAGTTTCGGGTCTCGATACGGCCGTGATCCGCATCGACCGTTTCGTGCGTGCTGATCGTGGCATCCCTGTATTTCAAGGCTTTCTGCTCATCGGCGAAAACCTCGACATCCTCGCGCAGGGTTCCCTGATTGCCCTTCAGCGCGACAATGTAATCGGCCTTTTTCTCGATAATTTTCGCGGCGATGTTACGCTGGCAGCCCATCGCATCGATCGTCACGACCGCGCCCTCGATCGACATCATGTCGAGCAGCGCCGGGATGGCGACGATCTCGTTCGACTTCGCGTTCACCTTTACCTGGCCCAGCACGATGCGTTGCCGCGCGGCGAAGGCAGAGACGATGTGGATCGCCTCTTTCGAGCCCTTGGTCTGATACGAGCGCCGCGACGTCTTGCCATCGATCGAGATCACCTCGGCGGGTGTGTTCGTCAGCGCCGCCACCCAGGCCACGAAGCAAAGCTGGAAGGCGCGGGCGTCAAGCGTGGCAAAGATATCGCCGAGATGATCGTGCGAGGGCGTGCCGTTTACATAGGGCCGAAATCGCCGCAGCAGTTCGATCTTCCGCTCGCCAAATCGCGCGATGTCGGTGAATGCCTCCGCCCCCGCAAGAACCGCCAGAAGAATCAGGAGCAGCACCTCCGGCAGCGGATAATCCACTTTGCTGGCCTGACGATGATCCGGCAACCCGCTGAAATAGTGAAGGAAACTCGTCGTCTCCGCGACCGCTGCAAATGCTGTCCCCTCGGTATCCATCATCGTCCTCCACCTGCGACTCAGTGGAGGACAACAGATTCAGCACTTCAGCCTTTTGTCACGAACCGTTTCACCCGATTACCCTGCCGGGCAGCCATGAGACATTGACTCTGTCCGGGTTATAACGAGTCAATTTGGGATGACGCATTGCCTGAGCGGGGGCCAGTACAAGCGGGGAAAGGCTGAAAGGTAACCTTTTCGCTGCCTGCCGTGGCTGCATCGGCGCTCACGCCGATGCAGCACGTATGAACCCGATTGCCGCGATGATAACTTCAGACCTCCTGACATAGGGTAGCGCAAAAATGTCCGGTCTCGTCGCCAATCAGGGCGCCGGGGTACCTGGCGTGGCGGTGCCGCGCTCAACCGGAGAGTCGGGGAAAGCAAGGCCGATGCGCCGCGGCGGGCGC
>NZ_DATMLW010000182.1:0-9378 GCF_035570375.1 Bradyrhizobium sp.
ATAACCACCGGTACACCGTGAACGAACACGGAAGATCGCGCACGATTATCGACAAGAAACCGAATAATCCCAGCGAAAAAAGCACGAGCAAGGCCGCTCATAACGGTCTGGTTGCAGGTTCGAGTCCTGCCGGGCCCACCAAAGAATCAATGGCTTAACCGGTGTTGCTTCGTTGTCCCCCTGAGTCACCGCACCAGAAACGCCCTGCTTTGTCGATCGTGACCGTGGTTCAGTGCTTGACAAGCTAATCTTTCTTGCTCGATCTGACGATGGTCTCTGGCTTTCGCATCGTAGAATCGGCGGCCCTGTCTCGCGAAACGGCGAACGGCAACTTGCAATTCTATCGCCGAATGGCCCACCAGGTCGACCATGTTGCGCATTATCCGCCCCAGCGCGACACAATCGAAGGCACTGTTCAGCATCAAGTTGCCAAAGCCATTTCGTTATTGCGCCGCATCGTCTGCTGGCTTGGTCGCCGCAAATAGTCGTGCACGACCTTGCCGAGGCCGAGGGTGAGGTCGGCAAGGATGTGGATCGCGGACACGATCTCGAGAACCGGCAACTCGGCGACTGGTGCCAAGGCATGAGGTGACAGGTGTAAAGCCGCAGGACCTGTCCACGCCCCCTTTATCGTGACGTCCTCTAGGTGGTACTCGACCAGCTCGCAGATGCGCGGGCCGCCGTCGACGTGCGGAATGATCTTGAGGAGGAAGTTCGGCGCCTCAAGCGAAGCCTTGACGTGCGCCAAATCGGCCTCGCGGTGCTTGTAGCCCATCGTGCCGGTCGCGACTCGAAGCGGACCGTAGTCGAGGGTCCCGACAAGCGTGTCGATTTCGGTTCGCAGCGTCGGCTGCGCCAGTTTCTTGGGAAAGCCCCAGAGCTCGCGGCCACCGGCGATCGGCCCCTCGTCGTTGAGGAACATGCAGTGGGTGTAGCCGCCCTTGCGGCCGCGGAAGGAAACCGGGATTACCTGCCCGCTCTCGGTGTAGTCGCCGAAACCATTCGAATCCGGCATGCGGATGAATTCGTATTTCACCAGCGCTTCGCGCTGATCGAATTCGAGCGGCTCGGGCACCACCGCGCGCAGCCTCGGCGGATCGGTGCGATAGGTGATGATCAGGTATTCGCGGTTGACGAACCGGTATGGTCCGGGCGGATAGGCAGGGCTGGTCAGCGGCATCGCGAAGGCGCGCTCCAGCACTTGTTTCTCATGCATTGTGGGTTCTCCTTGTGTTGAATTTGATTTGTTCTATTCGCGACCGTCGCGCTCGAGATCGAACGTGAAGACGCCGTCCAGGCTCGTGGGACGAGCAAGAACTTCGGGATGGCGCAGCGTGCGTACTGCGTCGTGGTAACCAGCGCGCCAATGGTCCTGCATCGACAGGCGCGAAAACTCGTAGTCCTTGGAGTGACCTTCGTAGTTCTGAGCCCGGTAAATCAGCTGAATGATGTTGTAGACCTTGTCACTGGCGACCGACTTCAGGATCTTCAAATCATCGTTCTGCTCAAAATCAGCAGGAATCCTGCGCAGCAGGGCATCAAGGGCACGCTGGACCCGGTGCACGTTCTTAAATTGGCCGGTGCTTGCTCGCGTGCGGCTTGAAAACTGAATCTCTTTGTGACGTGTGGCAACCTGTGCAAGGTTGCGCGGAAGTGCGCCTTGCGAACTCCAGAGGTCGACCTGAAATGCGAGCGTATCCTGGCGGCGAGGATTGCTCTCGATCACCCATTGTAGCGGCGTGTTGGACACGAGGCCGCCGTCCCAGTAGTGCTCGCCGTCGATCTCGACCGCGGGAAAGCCAGGTGGCAGTGCTCCGCTCGCCATGACGTGCTCCGGCCCGATCTTGTGGGTGTTGGTATCGAAGCAGACAAAATTGCCCGTCCTGACATTGACGGCGCCCGCGCTGAAGCGCGTCATTCCAGCATTGAGGCGATCAAAATCCACCAGGCGCTCCAGCGTGTGCTTGAGGTCGCCGGTGTCGTAGAAGCTGGTTGCCCCGAGCGTTCCGCCCGGTTGCAGCCAGGGCATCATGGCTCGCGCAGAGAAGAATCCCGTGGCGCCGCAGGCGACTGCGAAATTGGCACTCATTTGGTTGAGGAGATTGCGCGTGTCGTCACTCTCACCCAAGGGATTACCTAACCAATCCCAAGGGGCGTTCGAAGTCACGTGCGTCCAAAATTCTCGCAACCGATCGACGCGGCAATTGGGCGGGTTGCCGGCAATGATAGCGGCGTTGATCGCACCGATCGAGATTCCGGCGACCCAATCCGGATGGATGTTGGCTTCTGCTAGCGCCTCGTAGACGCCGCCCTGATATGCCCCGAGCGCGCCGCCGCCCTGCAGCAGCAAGGTAACGCACTCGAACGGCAGTCGTCGTTCCGCAGTCATGAGGTGTGGTCGAAGCTGGAAATTCATTGCGTGCTCTCTTTCTGACGATTTCGGATCATTCTCGAGCTTTGTCGATTCTGATCGTGCTCGCGTGCTCTGTTCGGTATGAGAAGGTGGGTTGACATTCCGAGTTGACTAATTAAACTAGACCGTATAGTTTATATAAATCACGAACGAGCCGACCTGTCAAGGAGAAGGGCTCACGCGAGCCGCTCAGCTTTTTGTGAGTGCGGCAAGTCGCTGAAATCCCGGCTTCTTACGATCTCAGCGATCGGTTTTTGAACAAAAGCGCCGACCCTGGTGGCCAGCAGAAGCAAATAACTAAATCGGCTGCCCGTTGGGAGCGCGGCCGAACTCTTAGGCAAACGCGGCAGAGACGCCGTGTGTGCCGGCAACAAGGAGTTAACGAGATGGATATGTTCTACATTCCCGCGCTTGCGTCGTTTTCGGGATCGGCTTCCGGAACGCTCGCGTCGATTGTCACGGGCTGGGTTACCCAGCGCCGCAAAAACCGCGTCCGTCATACGTTGCGGGCCACGTCGCAGCGCGAAGAGCTATACAAGAACTTCATTGAAGAAGCTTCGCGGCTGTACGCCGATGCCCTTGTCAACGACAAGTCCGAGGTTTCCAAACTGGTCGACCTCTACGCTCTCATCGCGCGTATGAAAATCCTTTCGAGCGATGCTGTGATTGAAGCGGCCGAGAAGGCGGGGCGATTGATCCTCGACACTTATCTGTCTCCGAACAGGACATTCGTCGACCTGCCCGACCTGATCAAAGAGATGGATCCGTTGCACGATTTCAGCGAGGCCTGCCGCCGCGAATTGCAATTGGCCGACCGGCGCTGAGGCTTATTTCAGTATTTCGGGTGGGTGGGAAGCTTTCTTCTTGCGGCACTTTTTGCTGCGAACTGGTGCTGCTCCGCACCGATTGCCCCTGCGCCACGTTCTGACGTTCCACTCAACCAGAAGATCAACATCCGGATAATGGCCTGAGCGCGTGGTGTTTGACACTTCGAGATTGCCGCCTGAAGCGTCAGTCGACACGGAGATCAACATTGGGGGCGAGACTCTCGCTCAAGCGGAGCGCCAACCTTTCGACGCGTTCGCCGAGATGGCGGCTATCCCCGTCAGCCCGTGTTTTCGACCGTCCCGCTCGGCTGGCCGAACAGCGAAGCGGGATTTTCGCCAATCTGGAAGTGTTGCCAAATCGAAATCTCTCGCGCTCGTCGATAACAGCCCGCGGGGGCCTCACTTTCCCCAATCCGCTTCACAAGCCGCCAGGAAGAAACCGACGCGTTCGCGCACAAAAGCGGGCAATTCGCTGCGCAGGTCTTTCGCACCCTCTCCCATCAGAGCCCGCATCAGCATCGGGAGCAGAATGAGATCCATAAAGATTTGCGCCGTGGTGAGGCTTCGTTTGGGTCCGAAGGGTCCCTTGGACCCGCGCGAAAGGGTGTGGGTGGCATCGTTCAAGACGTGGGACACGGCAGCCGCTGCCCGGTCTCGCCCGGCTTCGTGGACGTGGCGACTCAAGGCCGGAAATCTGTCGGCTTCGGCAATCGTGGCCCGTGTGATGCCGACCGTCTCATCGATGAACCGTTCAACGACCTCGATACCGAGACCCGCGAGCTTGTCCTGCACCGTGCGTCCCTTGGCCTCAAAACCCCCGAAATCCGTCAACCCGTCGAGGACGTGGGCCACGACCGCCTCGAACAGCGCCTCCTTTCCCTCGAAGTGGGCGTAGATGGTTGGCTTGCTTGCCGGCGCCACCTCTGCGATTTCATCGATACTCGCGCTTTGATAACCCCTCTTGAGGAACACCCGCTGGGCCGCATCGAGAATTCGGGCCTTCACGTCGCCCGCCAGGTCTTTGGGCGGCCTTCCGAGACGCCGCCGTTTCAAACTATGGTCCTTGGTCACCATCGGCTTTCACCTCTCAATTCACGATGTTGCGAGCGCCGAGCTCGCCAACGATTCCGTCTTGACATGCTCTCAATCAAAGTACAAGTTAAATAAACTATACGTTATAGTTTATATCTTCTCTCTACTCTCCATGCCCGCCGCGGGCGCGCAAGCGATGCCCATCGCCGCTACGTGTCCACCTACAGGAGATACGGCACCAGACGCATTCTGGTCTGTCATGGAAACTGATTGAGGCCAACGGCCCTTTGGCGCCCCGGTCTTGCACCGGGGCGTCCGTCTTTTGGGCCGAGCGCAACTGGCCTGTCAGGGCAAATTTCGGGCTTGACACCACATTAAATAAACTATACCGTATAGTTTAATTAATTAAGATAGGAGACCGTCGTGCACCATTTCATCCCCTGCTCGCCCGGGCTATCTGTTCCGCGGTCCATGAGTACCGCACTCGCGGTCGCGCTTCTCGCGACGACCTTGGGTGCCTGCAATGACCGCTCGACCGCCCCTGTCGAGCGTGCCGCGTTCGTGCGCACCGCGCTTGTACAGCCACAGGACGGACAGGTTGCCTTAACGCTGACCGGCGAGGTCCAGGCCCGTTTTCGCGCCGACCTGTCGTTCCGAGTGAGCGGACGCGTGCACGAACGGTTGGTCGATGTCGGCGCCCACGTCGATGCCGGCGACCTCCTGGCCCGGCTTGATCCGGCCGAGCAGCAGGCCGATTTTGACGCCGCGACCGCAGGCGTAGCCGCAGCGGAATCGCAGCTGGGCGTCGCCCAAGCCACGTTCGATCGGCAGAACCAACTTCTCTCAAGTGGCTTCACCACGCGGGTCGCTTACGACCAGGCGCAGGAGCAATTGCGAACCGCACAAAGCACGCTTGATTCGGCGAAAGCGGAGCTGGGAAGGAGCCGCGAGGCGCTCGACGACACCGAATTGCACGCCCGCGCTGCAGGTGTGATTACTGCCCGAAACCTCGAGGTCGGGCAAGTCATGCAGGCGGCCCAATCGGTTTTCACGCTGGCGCAAGATGGTGAACGCGACGCCGTCTTCGATGTCCCCGAATCGATGTTCTTTGACGACGTGGAGCACGGCCATGTGGCTCTGGCGCTCGTCTCGGACTCCAATGTCACCGCCACAGGCTACGTCAGGGAGATATCGCCTGCCGTCGATCCCAAGAGCTCCACGGTTCGCGTGAAAGTCGCAATCCAAAACCCGCCCCCTGCGATGACGCTCGGAAACGCCATCGCTGGCAGCGCCGCGACGAAACCCGCCACCGAGATTATCGTGCCGTGGACCGCCCTAACGGCAACGGGCTCAAAGCCCGCGGTCTGGATCGTCGAACCCAGGACACGCATAGCGTTGCTGAAGCCGGTGACTGTCGGCGCTTACGAAGCCGGAGCGGTCCTGATCAAGGAAGGGCTGCAGGCTGGAGACCGCGTCGTCATCGACGGAGGCAAGCTGCTGAGCTCCGGCCAGCCCGTGACATTTGCTGGAGATCGGTCATGAGAACGCGATTGTTTGTCGTTGCAGGCGTCTTCGCTTCGGCGTTGGCGATGGCCGGATGCAAGCAGGAGGCGAAGGCGCCGGAGCCCGTCCGACCCGTGCTATCAACCGTCCTGCAACCGGCCGCATCGGGGAGCACGGTGGTGGTTGGAACCGTCCAGCCCCGATACGAGACCAACCTCGGATTCCGTATGCTGGGGCGCCTGATCGCGCGTCCAGTCAACGTCGGAGATCTGGTAGCCGAGGGGCAGGTGGTTGCTGCAACCGACCCGACTGCCCTGGAGCTCGCCGTGCGGTCAGCGAAGGCGGACCTTTCGAAAGCCCAGGCCCTGCTCGAGAACGCAATCGGGACCGAAGAGCGGAAACGGATCCTGATCAAGGCCGAAGCCACGACGAAACAGACGCTTGACGATGCAGAGCAGGTGCGCGCAGGCGCACAGGCATCGACCGCTCGCGCCCGCGCCAATCTGACCAAGGCGATCGAGCAGTTCGGTTATGCGGAGCTGAAGGCCGACTTCGCCGGTGTCGTCACGGCCGTGAGCGCCGAGGTGGGACAAGTGGTCTCGCCGGGTCAGACCGTGGTGACCGTGGCGCGCCCGGATGTCCGGGAGGCTGTGGTCGATATCGGCGCGGACTTCCCCGTGCCCTTGACCGTCGGCTTGCCGTTCACGGTCAGCTTGCAGCTACTTTCTGGCGTTAAGGTCCAAGGCCAAATTCGCGAAATTGCTCCGCAAGCCGACCAAGTGACGCGCATGCGCCGCGTCCGTATCGCCTTGAATGATCCGCCCGAAAGCTTCCGGCTCGGAAGCACTATCGCAGCAAGGCTAAGCGACGGTCACGGCGCAGTTCTCCGAGTGCCCGCGTCCGCCGTGCTCAAAGAGGGCGCCGAGACCTTCGTCTGGGCCATCGACACACCCACGAGCACGGTTTCGCTCCGCAAGGTCGAGCTTTCCGAGGACGAGGGCGGCATTCGCCTAGCCGGCGGTCTTATCGCCGGAGCGCGCATCGTGACTGCCGGAATCCACAGCCTCAAACAAGGACAACAAGTCCGCATCGAACAGGACGCCACGCCATGAAAACCTTCAACCTTTCCGACTGGGCACTTAGGCATCGTTCGCTTGTCTGGTATTTCATGATCGCCTTCATGGCGGCGGGTCTCTTCGCATACCTGCAGCTGGGGCGGCAGGAAGATCCTGATTTCACCATCAAGACCATGGTGATCGGCGCTCAGTGGCCAGGCGCTTCGCCCGAGGAAATGACGCGCCAGGTCACCGACAGGATCGAGAAGAAGCTCGAAGAGCTTGAGTCGCTCGACTATACCAAGAGCGTCACCGTTGCGGGCCAAACCACCGTCTTCGTCTATCTGCGCGACACGACCAAGGCTGCCGACGTCGCGCCGACCTGGGCACGCGTGCGCAATATGATCGCGGACATTAAGGGCCATTTCCCGCAAGGCGTGATCGGGCCGGGCTTCAACGACCGCTTCGGCGACGTCTTCGGCAACATCTACGCGTTCACCAGCGACGGCCTGACCCAGCGCCAGTTGCGCGATCGCGTCGAAGACATTCGTGCGAAGGTTCTGACGGTCCCCAATGTCGGCAAGGTCGACATCCTTGGCGCGCAGGATGAAATGATCTTCCTGGAATTCTCGACCCGAAAGATCGCGGCGCTCGGCCTCGACACCCGTTCCATCGTCTCCTCGCTGCAGGCGCAAAATGCTGTCGCGCCCTCCGGCGTATTCCAGGAGGGACCGGAGCGCATCAGCGTGCGGGTGAACGGTCAATTCGCGTCTGAGGAAAGCCTGAAGGCGATCAATCTCAGGGTCAACGACCGGTTCTTCCCGCTGACGGACGTGGCAACCATCACGCGCGGCTACGCCGATCCGCCGACGACGCTGTTTCGCTTCAACGGTCAACCCGCCATCGCACTCGCGATCGGGATGAAGTCGGGCGCAAACTTGCTGAAATTCGGCGAGGCGCTGAAAGAGGAAATGTCCAAGATTCTGGCCGAGCAGCCCATCGGCCTGGGAGTTCATCTCGTCGCTGACCAGCCGGTCGTCGTCGAGCACGCCGTGTCTGGCTTCACGGAAGCCCTGTTCGAAGCGGTGGTCATCGTGCTCGCCATCAGCTTCTTGAGCCTGGGCATTCGCGCTGGTCTCGTCGTTGCGATCGCGATTCCCTTGGTTCTGGCGATCACGTTCTTGGTGATGGCGTATACAGGAATCTCGCTGCAGCGTATTTCGCTCGGCGCCCTGATTATCGCGCTTGGCCTCCTGGTCGATGACGCCATGATCGCCGTCGAAATGATGGTGGCACGGCTGGAAGTCGGCGATCCCCTGGAGAAGGCCGCAACCCGCGTCTACACCTCAACCGCCTTTCCAATGCTGACCGGTACGCTGGTCACCGTCGCCGGCTTCATCCCGATTGGCCTCAACACCAGCAACGCCGGTGAATTCACCTACACCTTGTTCGTGGTCATTGCTGTCTCTTTGCTCGTGTCATGGATTGTCGCGGTGCTGTTCACGCCCTTGCTCGGCGTCACCATCCTGCCGGCCAGGATGAAAGGTCATCATGAATCCAAAGGCCGGCTTGGGCAGACGTTCGCCCGTCTGCTTCTGGTTTGCATGCGTCACCGCTGGGTCACGGTTGGGGTGACGGTCGCGGCGTTTGCGCTCGCTCTGTTCGGCATGCAATTCGTGCAGCAGCAGTTCTTTCCGTCGTCGGACCGTGCCGAACTGGTCATTGACTGGAACCTGCCTCAAAACGCCTCGATCACGGAGACCAATACGCAGATCGCCCGTTTCGAGCGCGAACAGCTGCAGGGCAATCCCGGTGTCGATCATTGGTCGACCTATGTCGGAACCGGCGCTCCGCGATTTGTGCTGTCGTTCGACGTGCAGACGGCGAATACCTGGTTCGGCCAGATGGTCGTCGTCACCAAGGGTGGCATTGCCGCGCGTGACCGCGCCAAGGTGCAATTCGAAACCTATCTGAGAAAGACCTTTCCGGGCACCGATACCTTCGTCAAACTGCTCGAGGTCGGACCTCCGGTCGGGCGTCCCGTGCAGTACCGGCTGAGCGGACCCGATATCGCCAAGGTGAGCGAGTTTTCCCAAGAGCTCGCCGGCGTTGTGCGCGCCAATCCGCACCTCGATCATGTCGTGTTCGACTGGATGGAGCCGGCGCGGGTCGTCAAGGTTGATGTCCTGCAGGACAAGGCGCGCCAGCTTGGCGTAAGCTCGGAGGACATCGCGACGACGTTGAACGGCGTCCTTGCCGGCTCCTCGATCACCCAGGTGCGCGATAGCATTTACCTGGTGAATGTGACGGGACGCGCGACCGCACCCGAGCGCGCCTCGATCGACACGCTGCGCGACCTGCAATTGACCGGCCTTGGCGGCCAGTCGGTGCCGCTCGGGGCGGTCGCCACGCTGCGCTACGAAATCGAGCAGCCGACGATCTGGCGGCGATCGCGGATTCCGACGATCACGCTCAAGGCAAGCATCCTCGATACCGCGCAGCCAAAGACAGTCGTTGACCAACTCGCGTCGAAGGTGGAGGAGTTCAC
>NZ_DATMLW010000183.1:0-4648 GCF_035570375.1 Bradyrhizobium sp.
CGCTTGTCGCGAACAGAATGACTCCCATCGCCATGACGGCGAGAATCCGCATTGGTGTACGAGGCCTTCGGCTTCGGCTCATCGGTTCTACCTATTGACGGCAGCGACGACAGCATTGCGCGATCAGGTTGGTGGTCACCCGTGGCACTGGATCACGGCAGCGCTAACCTACCGGCTCGGCGTTGTGTTCGTGACCTTCTCGCTCACCGGCGTGGCGGCAATCGCGTCTCAACTTCACCGACGGAAGAAAGCGCAGCTGGTGTCCGGACGCAAAGATAACGCATCAGTGGCCCTTCGGAATGACCCTAGGGGCATTTCCGAGTCGCATGCGGCGACAGCATGCCGAATTTACCGGGGACCACGTTGGGCTGGATTTTCGATCTGCCGTCAAACCCTCTCTACCTCAACCCGCAGCGGATGCTCCTCGACCTTGGCCATCAACAAGACTTCGCATTGCTTTTGTTCGGCGACCTCAAAGGTATAGGTACCGGCGATGCCCTTACCTTTCGTATGGACCGCCAAGGTCAAGGCCAGAGCATCGAGAGTCGATATATGAAATACGGTCTTCAGGACGAATTCAACAAAATCCATAGGCGTGTAATCGTCGTTATAGAGGACGATGTTCCACATACTCGGACGCTTTGTTTTTACCTCATCTTTTTCAAGGAGATCGAGTCCCGGTTTCCGGACGGGTTCAACTCGGTTTGGATCTTGTTGTTGTGAGAGGCGCCTGCTGAATGTTCTCACCATCTCGATACCAATCTATCCATTGTTCGCGATTCAAAGCTGCTACCCCGGCTGCTCGCTCGCCCAATCAGCACCAGTCCGGGTGCCGTTCCCTCGCGATGTTCCGTGACACTCATATGGGTCCGTCCTCGCCTAGATCGAACCATTATCAGATCAGTGGTCCCGTCGTGTCGGTAAGGTGCTCGATCGCGACTGTGACCCGACGCCAGATAGCCGCGCCAGCGTGATCGCCTTCCGCTGCTCGCTCCTCGGCACGCCGGAAGCTATTCGCCTCGGCCTCGTCGGCGTAGCGATTGACCATCAGCACCGCGACGCGCCAGATCTCTATCTCCCGTATCACGCTGGGACGTTAGGAGCTTGTGTTTCAAATTGACCGAGGATGAGCCGAGCGGGCGAAGCTCGTGCGCGGTGCTC
The DNA here is from genome assembly GCF_035570375.1 of Bradyrhizobium sp. Taxonomy (GTDB): domain Bacteria; phylum Pseudomonadota; class Alphaproteobacteria; order Rhizobiales; family Xanthobacteraceae; genus Bradyrhizobium. The sequence goes on from NZ_DATMLW010000183.1 coordinate 1,162, forward strand.
CCGCTGGCGCCAAGGCCGGCCCGAAACTAACATTCAGATCGGACTACCCGACGGGACCGGTTAGCGCAGTCATTGGCTGCCTCAAAATGGGATGGGTTGGGATCGTAAGCGCGGTGGCATCAGGCCCAGGAAATTGCAGAACGACGGTTCAAAATGGAAAATCAGGTCTTTGATTATATCGTGGTGGGTGCGGGATCGGCCGGATCGGTGCTGGCGAACCGACTGAGCGGCGACGGCAAAAACAGGGTATTGGTGCTTGAGGCGGGCAGGGAAAGCCACCCCTGGTCGCGCATCCCGATCGGTTTCGCGAGGCTGATCGAAAATTCCGCCGCCAACTGGCTGTATTCGTCGGAGCCCGACGAAGGCACGGGCCAGCGCCGCATTCCCATCCCGCGCGGGAAGCTCCTGGGCGGCTCCTCTTCGATCAACGGCATGGTCTTCGTGCGCGGCCAGTCGCAGGACTACGATACCTGGGCGCAGCTCGGCAATCGCGGTTGGAGCTACCGCGAGGTATTGCCGATTTTCCGGGACATGGAAAGTTACCAGGGCGATGCCGACGACGAGTACCGCGGCCGCGGCGGGCCGCTGAAGGTCAGCGAAAGTAACGAGAGCGGGGCGATTTACGACGCGCTGATCAAGGCGGCCGGCGAGGTCGGCATCGCCTACACCAGGGACTATAACGGCGCGACGCAAGACGGTATCGGCATGACCCAAACGACGATCCGCGGCGGTCGCCGGATGAGCACCGCCGTCTGCTATTTGGATCCGGCGCGACGGCGGCCAAACCTGACGATCCAGGCCAACGCGCTGACCGAACGCCTGCTGATCGAGGGCAAGCGCTGCGTCGGCGTGCGCTACAATGTAAACGGCCAGCAGCACGAAGCCCGCGCCAACCGGGAGGTCGTCGTCAGCGCCGGTTCGATCAATTCGCCGCAGCTTCTGGAACTGTCCGGCATCGGCCAGCCAGAACGGCTCAAAAGCGTCGGCATCGAGGTTCGCCACGAGCTCAAGGGCGTTGGCGAGAATCTGCGCGATCATTACTCACCGCGCATGAAGTGGACGGTGCCGCTCTCGCTCGGTTTGACCTACAACGACAAGGCGCGCGGCCTTGGCTTGTGCTGGCAGGCTCTGAGATACGCCCTCACACATAAGGGACTGCTTGGCCTGCCGGCGGCGCCGATCCGTGCGTATGTTCGCACCCGCGCCGGGCTGGATGCACCGGACGCCGCGATCTCGTGGATTCCCTTCCTGGTCGGCGAGAATTTTAAGCTTGCGAAGGATTCCGGCGTCACCGCGATCATGAACATCCTGCGCTCGGAGAGCACCGGCAGCATTCATGTGTCCTCGAAAGCGCCGAATATGCCGCCGGCGATCCGCTTCAATTTCCTGAGCGCACAGCTCGACCGCGAGGTGACGCTGGAAGCGATGCGCGTCACCCGGCGCATCATGACGGCACCCGCCATGCGAGGCATCGCCACCGACGAAATCGCGCCCGGCTTAAATATCCAAACCGACGACGAATTGCTCAGCTGGGTGAGGAACAACGCTGAAACCACCAACACCCGGTCGGCACCAGCAAGATGGGCTCGGACCCGATGGCGGTGGTCGATGACCAGCTTCGGGTGCGCGGCATGGAAGGGCTGCGCGTTGCCGATGCGTCGATCATGCCGACACTGACCTCAGGCAACACTAATGCGCCGTCGATCATGATCGGCGAGAAGGCATCCCGGATGGTGCTGGCGGCGGCCGCTTGATCGACCGACCTTCTCCGCCCGAATCGTCGCAGATCATGCCCAATTGAGCTATGAGGAAAATCGCATGCCGCTCGACAACCAGTCCGATAACCGGTCCTTGGCGACGCAAGCCAGGCGGATCGACGTCCTCGTCGTCGGTGCCGGCTTCGCCGGCCTTTACCTGCTGCATTGCCTGAGCAAGCTCGGTCTTGACGTGCGCGCCCTCGAGGCGGGGGGCGGCGTCGGCGGCACCTGGTACTGGAATCGCTATCCCGGCGCCCGCTGCGATGTCGAGAGCATGCAGTATTCGTTCGGCTTCTCGGAGGAGCTGCAGCAGGACTGGCAGTGGAGCGAGCTGTTTTCCGCGCAGCCGGAAATTCTCAGCTACGCGAACCATGTCGCCGAGCGGTTTGACCTCCGCCGTTTGATCACCTTCAACGCACGCGTCCATGCCGCGATTTTCGACGAGGCAAGCGCGCGTTGGACGGTGCATACGAGCATCGGCGAGACCGTCACCGCCCGCTACATCGTGATGGCGACCGGCTGCCTCTCCACGGGACGCGTGCCCGATTTTCCCGGTATCGAGACCTTCGAAGGCCGAACCTTCCACACCGGCGAATGGCCGCATGAGCCGGTGGACTTCGCAGGCCGCCGCGTTGCGGTCATAGGCACTGGCTCCTCCGCGATCCAGGCGGTACCCGTCATCGCCGAGCAGGCCGCACACGTCACGGTGTTCCAGCGCACGCCGAATTACAGCATCCCGTCGCGCAACGGCCCGATGACCTGCGAGTACGAGACCGAGTGGAAGACCGAATATGCCGCACGCCGCGAGACGGCGCGGCACATGCGCAACGGCATCCTCTACGATCTCAACGACAAATCGGCGCTCGACGATACTCCCGAGGAGCGCGAGCGCACCTACGCCGAGCGCTGGCAGAAGGGCGGTGTGCGCTTTATGGCGGCCTATAACGACCTCGCGCTGAACCAGGCCTCGAATGACACCGCCGCCGATTTCGTGCGCGCGCGCATCCGCGAAATCATTAAGGACCCGGCGGTCGCCGAGCTCCTCTGCCCGAAGGACTATCCTATCGGCACCAAGCGCATCTGCGTCGACACCAATTATTTCGCCGCCTTCAACCGCCCCAACGTCACCCTGGTCGATGTCCGCAACGATCCGATCCAGGCGATCACGCCTGCCGGCGTGCGCCAGGGCGGCCAAGTCTGTGCGGTTGACGACATCGTTTTTGCGACCGGCTTCGATGCCATGACCGGAACGCTGACGCGTGTCGACATCCGCGGCCGCCACGGCCAGACCCTTGCGGCGAAATGGGAAGCGGGGCCGCGTACTTATCTAGGCCTGATGACGGCGGGTTTCCCGAATCTGTTCATGATCACCGGCCCGGGCAGCCCGTCGGTGCTCAGCAATATGATCGTTTCCATCGAGCAACACGTAGACTGGATCAGCGACTGCCTCGCCGAAATGGGCAAGCAAGACCTCGGCTGCATCGAGCCGACGGCAGAAGCCGAGGAGGCGTGGGTGGCGCATGTCAACGAGGTCGCGCATCGCACGCTCTATCCGAAGGCGGCGTCCTGGTACATGGGGGCGAATATACCCGGCAAGCCTAGGGTTTTTCTGCCGTATATTGGCGGGGTCGGGGCGTATCGGCAGAAATGTGATGATGTGGCCGCCAATGGGTATGAGGGATTTGTGATGGCGCCGGCGGTGACGATGGCGAAGTAAGATCAGGGGCGCT
>NZ_DATMLW010000184.1:0-2937 GCF_035570375.1 Bradyrhizobium sp.
CCTGGCAATGAACGCCGATCTGTTGTCCGATCGTTTTCACCAGGCTCTCAAATCTCGATCTCGGTGCCAAATTCCACCACTTGTCTTGCGGGCACGCCGAAGAAGGTTGCGGAGCCTTTGGCATTATGCTGTAGAAATGCGTCGATCCGCTCGACTGCAACTGGCGGGGTCTGTTTATCGCGATAACAACGACCCCCTCACCCGGATCGCATCCAATGATGCGATCCGACCTCTCCCGCGAGGGGAGAGGTGAGCCGAGGTCGGCTGATAAATCGATTCAACTAAAAATCATCCCGCTTTAGTGCCCCGCTTCCGATGGCATGTAATAGAGAGCCGCTATCCTCGCACCGGCAGTTCGATCACGTCGTAAGCGTGCCGGATGCTGCGTTTCAGGACCGGATCCTCGAGTTCGAATTCGAAGCGGCTGGCGGGCCGGATACCGCCTTTTGCCGCAAAGGTGCCGCCGAACATGGCGCAACCATCGGGCAGTTTTCCGTCCGGAAAGCCGCGTGCGAGAAGTTCCGAAACCGGCAGCATCGCATCCAGCGTACCCTCCTGGTAAAGCTCCCGCTTGCCGCCGATCCAGGCGTGGGCGCGCAGGATCAGGCGGTCCCAATGGTCGATGACCTCTTCGAGTTCCCACAGCGTGGATGCGATCGGCTTATCGCACATCTGCTTGGAAACCGTGACGCTGTAGCTCTCGACCTTGCGGTCGGTGTGATCGGACCCCAGGCCAACGAAGATCCGCCGCTGCCAGCCGATCAGGACAAACTCCACCTCTCCGCTGGAATCGCCGCCGCAGACCTCGATCTCGTCTTCCGTGGTCAGCCGCCGCGCCGAAACCCGGTAATAGATCGGGGTCGTCGCCGGGCGCGCGATCCCGATCGCCTCGAGCTCGGCGATGTGCTTGTCGCGCGCGACCGGGTCGCGGCCGGTCCACCCCGCCACCACGGCCTGGTCGATCGCCAGCGTCAGCGGCGTCGTCGCGCCGTAGGCGTCGACGACGGTGAATGTCAGATCAAACACGGACTACGTCCTCCATTGCTGCCGCCAGCTCGAATATACGGCGGTCCGATCCGCCCGTTGCGGCGAGCATCAGTCCGACCGGTGCTTCGCCCTCGCGATGGCAAGGTATCGAGATCGCGCAACCGTCGATCATGTTGATCAGCGTGCAATTGCGCAGCGACTTAACGTTCGCCTTCGCATAGGCCTTGTCGTCCGCGAGATCGGCGATGCGCGGCGGCGTGTTCGCCGTGGTCGGCATCACCAACGCCTCGAAGGGAGCGAGCCGAACTGCGATGCGTGCGATCAATGACTTTCGTGCCTCCACGAGATCGATGTAATCTGCAGCGCTGATGTCCGCTCCGCGCAGGATCCTCGAGGACACCCGGGGATCGTAGACATCGCCGTGGCTCGCGATGAGATAGCGATGCCAGGCGTAGCTTTCCGCCGCGGCGAAACCACCTTTGCTGTTGATCACGCCGACATCGAGGAATTCCGGCACCTCGATCCGCTCGATCGACGCGCCCTGGCGCGACAAATTTTCCAGCGCCCTGTCGAAGCTTCGCGCCACCTCATCGTCGAGCTCGTCGAGTGCGACAGTAGTCGGGACCGCAAGCCGCATGCCCCTGATCGGACGGGCTAGCGGCGGCTGGACCGGTTCGTCGGCCAGCACGGCATCGAGCACCGCGCAACAGCCGACGGAGCGCGCCAGGGGGCCGTAGCTGTCGAGGGTGAACGACAACGGCACGCCACCCTCGCGCGGCACGCGACGCTGCGTCGGTTTGAAACCGACAATGCCGTTATAGGCAGCCGGAATCCGGCACGATCCGCCGGTGTCGGTGCCGAGCGCGCCATGTGCCATGCCGTCGGCGACCGATACCGCTGCGCCCGAAGACGATCCGCCGGGCACGTGGCCGACCTCGCGCCGCCATGTACTTTTCGGCGTGCCGTAATGTGGATTGATCCCGATTCCGGAGTAGGCGAATTCGGTCATGTTGGTGCGGCCGATCACGATGAAGCCGGCGCGGCGCAAGCGCGCCACCACGGGTGCATCGGCGTCCGCCGGGGCGGAGTCCTCGAGCGCCCGGGAGCCCGCGCGGGTGACCTGCCCGCTGATGTCGAAGAGGTCCTTGATCGATACGGGTATGCCTGCGTAAGCCGACGGCGCGGCGTTTGCCTTGCGCAACCGGTCCATGGCTTCGGCCGCCTCGATGGCGGCCTCTTTGTCGACATGGATGAAGGCGCGTTCGCCCTCGCCGGAAGGATCGGCGATCCTGGACAGACATTCCTCGACGAGTTTTCGCGCGCTGGTGCGACCGCTTGCGATATCTTCGGCCAAGGTGGCCAGTGTCGGAGTGTTGCGCATCGTTGGCCTCATGAAGCGGCTATTTGTTGCCCGAAACGTCTCCGATTTCCAGATCGAGCAATGCCGAGCTCAGCGATTTGCCATGCGCATCGAGCGCAAGTGACCGTGTCACCCCGCCGCCCAGCGTCTTGGTCATGACGAAATTCAGCGCCGACAGGTTGGGCAGCTCGTAACGGACCACCTCGCCTTCGGCGACGCCGGCAAAATGCGCTTTCACCCGCTCGCTCGTGACCCGTTCGAGCAACAACGGATAATCCTTTTCGTCATAGGCGATGACGGAAATGTTCGACGTGTTGCCCTTGTCGCCGGTGCGGGAATGGGCGATCTCGCGCAGCTTCATCGCTAGCGTCCCGGTTCTGACATTCGTATCATATCGCGGCACCTTCGTTTACGAATGTCAGAACCAAAGGGACACTAGCAAATACAAGATTCTAGAACCTATCTCAAAATTGCTTGAAGAGGATAAGTAGGCAAGCGAGTTGAACGAAACCGAGAAAGTTTTGAGGATAGAACTCCCAGCGGACCAGCAGGCGCCGGCGCCACTGAATCCAGGCGAAGAAGCGTTCGAC
>NZ_DATMLW010000185.1:0-18055 GCF_035570375.1 Bradyrhizobium sp.
CGGGTGGCGTGACGTTACCGACGAAAGCACTGCTGCTGGCAAGCCTGCTGCTGATACCGCTACCACCGACAAGCCCGCAGCGGATAAGGTTGGTTCAGACAAGAGTTCGGATGACGCCAGCGCCCAAGGCCCTTAGCGGCCGTTCGGCCTCAGTACCGTGGGCTGGTGATGGTCCTGAGCCTTGGAACTCACCCGCGCATAGCCACAGCATGAGAGATCGTCCTCCCAAGTTCACTCTCAATATACCGCTGCTACGAGAGGGCCCTAACCGTCCGTAGATTTAGATATAAGCAGACGGGCAGCGACGCGGACCGATGCGCAGCAATTGTATAAGGCCGCGAGGAGTTGCAGCGCATACCGCTATTTCACGAAGCTCAGATATGATGCGAGCGCCTCGACTTCCTCCGCACCCAGATGGGTCGCAACCAACGGCATCGGCGACCCCGGTGTCGAGTGGTATCCCTGGCCCCACTGTTCGAGGCGTGCTTTGATGTAGAAATAGGCGAGCCCACCGAGACGCGGAATGTCCCTGATGCCTTCCGCATTGGGACCGTGACAGGCATAGCAGGACACGATGTTGGCCTCGGGGATTCCCTCCATATAGATCGTGCGTCCCCGTGCGGCCCAAGCGCCGTTGCCGTCGTTGGCGGGCCTGGGCGGAATCGAGGCGAAATAGTTGGCGAGATCGCGCGCCGTATACGGACCCAGCGAGGCGACCGCGCCCCACATGTATTGTATCGAGAACGGATTGTCGCGCGTGTGCTCGTGGAAACTCCGGATCTGACTCAGGATGTATTGCGGCCTTTGTCCGGCAAGCCGCGGCGCCACGGTGTAGCCTTGCGCGCCGGTTCCGTGACACCAAGTGCAATTGCGCACCGCGGCGATCTCTCCGGCCCAACAGGAGAGCGTGGAGAGCGCGAAGGCGAAAATCGCCAGCGATGCTGTTTTTAACCCGATGCGCTTCATGACCCCAAGCTTTCGCACCTCATGCACTCGCCGATGTGTCGGCGTATCAGACTGGCCTGCTTTCAATGCAGATAACTCACATAGGCCGCGACTGCTTCAATCTGCGACCGTGTCAGATTATGCGCCGTCGGCGCCATGATCGCGGAAGTGTCGACCGAAGTCCCTTGGCCTCTCTCTTTCGCCCAGCCCGACAACTGACCGACCATGTACGGATAGACCTGACCGGCCAGCCGCGGAATTTCATTCTGGCCGTGACCGTCCGGGCCGTGACAGGCCGAGCAGGCGGGAACGTTGGATTCGGGCAGACCTTCTTCGTAGATCTTCTTCCCCGTCGCGATCGATCCGCGTGGCGCGCCGCCGAACGGCGGCGGATTGAGATGCTGGAAATGATTAGCCAAAGCCGAGATCATCGACGGGCTCAGCACATGCGCGACGTTACGCATGACGGGGTTCGCTCGCCGGCGCTCGATGAAGGCTTTCAACTGCGCCTCGATATATTCGGGCTGCTGTCCGGCAAGCCGCGGCATTGGAAACCAGCCGAGATAACCCTGGCCCGACAGCCCATGACAGGTCTTGCAATATTCGAGCTTGGCCTCCAGCCCACCGACCCTCGCGGGCCCCATCCTTTCCTGGGCGCGAGCGCTCGATGCTAAGGCCGCCGCCAGAACGGCGATCTGCAACACGAGCTTCAAGCCAATTACCCTCACAACAAGGCCCCCTCGCCTTCGCACTTCGCGGCCGCCTCAACCAAACGGCTTGCGATCATCACCAGCCCGATCCGTTAATGTGAAAATTGAATCCAACCTTGATGACCTGAACGGTCTGCTTCACGTTCACAACGCCCGTGAGGCCGCTGAACTGGTCGGTCATCAGAATGCCGCCGTTGCCGAAGTGGTAAAAATCATATTCGACGTTCATGGACCAATGAGGCGTGAATGCCCAATCCACGCCGCCGCCGACGATCCAGCCGTAGCGATTGTCCGCGCCCTGGAAGTGAAATGGCCCGCTACCAGCAAAATCGCCGCCGCTGACATCGTATTTGTCTCCGGCCACGGCAAAGCCGCCCCTGCCGTAAAGCAGAACGGTGTCGAAGGCATAGCCGACTCGCCCGGTCACGCTCGCAAGAAAGTCGTTGGTCGACTGCACCAGCGCAGATTCGCCGGTAAAGCCGGCCGGAAGGCCGACGAACGCGCTCCCTCTCATGGTCGTGCCGGAGGCGGTACCTTCGATGCCGATGACGGCGTTGCCGGCGAACTGATAGTCACAGCCGATCTCGCCACCGATCACAGCGCCGGTCGGATTCGTGGTCACGGTGGTGATGCCAGCGGTTACCGGGGTGCCGCTTAGCGTATCCTGAACGAGCGCCACCGGATCGGTCATGTCCTTGCTGCCCCTGCCGCCGCCGACATGTGCGCCGAGATAACAGCCGGTCCAGGAAAATCGCGGAGCGACCGGCTCCGCCTTCACCGGCAGGTCGGCTGCAACCGCGCTTCCCGTCAGCATCACTAGAAGCGCTGCGGCTTGTGCAAAAGGATTTTTTCTCATCAGACCATCTCCGTATGCGGACGGATCCGCCTACATCGCAAACCATGCATGGAGGAACAGGGTGTTGTTGTTCGAGGCACCGACCGAGGTGCCGTTGAGCTTGTTGTAGAAGGTGTATTGCAGGCCGATCCTGGCGTTGAACCACGGCCATCCGACCATCTTGCTGGCGCTGAACGGGATGTAGGCGATCTCGGTTGTCCACCCGCTGGTGGCTGGCGTCAGAGGGACGCCGGTCACAGGATCGGTGCCGAACAGCCCGGCATCGGCGGTGCCCCACGCATTGAAATATTGCGCGGTGAAGACGACCCTGTTGTCGGCGCCGTAAGCAAATGACGCCTGCAGCTTAAGAGTGTTGAGCAGGTCAGTTGGATTCGTCGGGCCCAGACCATTGATAAAGCTCGCATCGAACCGTTGAAACTCGCGGATGTAGCTGCCGCGCAGCGTCAGCCACCAATTGTCGCCCTGGTATTGATATTGCGTGTCGAATCCGTAGTCGGTGAACACGTCACTTTGCGGAAACACCGCAGAGGAGAAGCTTTGAAAGCTGGTATCTACAAAGGGATGGACATTGAATTGCCCCCCGAACGCGCCGAGCATGAACGTGTTCCTGCCCCAGTGCGGCTCGATCGCGACACGCCAATAAGGCGCGATATTGCCGAGCTGACCGGGGGCGCCGAAGGGGTCCGTGCCCAGATTGTTCTGCGTGTTGAACGGAAGCGTTTTGTAGCCGGTGAACTCGAGGTAAAGCAGATCGTTGATCATGGTGTAGGCGCCGACACCGGCAACATGCGCGGCAAAGGCCCCCTCAATGGTCGTCCCTGGGTTTTGCGGGCCAAAAACGTTCGACACCGCGTATGGGAAGCTCCAGGCTGGCGTGGTGTTCCACAAATCCTGCACGGTCGGATTGTTGTTGGCGGTGATGCCGTAGACGATGTCGAGCGGACCGAAATGGGCCGTGTTGGCATAGCGGACGTCGGTATTGTCCCAGGTCCAGGTATGGCGGTCGAATGGATCGCCCGAGGGGCCAGGGCCAATTGCGTTGTAGGTCACTTGCGCGAAGGCGCCGATATTGTCGGTGATCGCGCCGCCCCAGAATGCGCTGAATGGCGACAGCACGACATTGTTGTTCTGGCTGTACGGGTCCGGCGGGGCGCCGATCAGGTCACCCAGGTTCGCCTGCGTATGCGTGAGGCCGACGACCGCCATCATGGAAATCGGCGGAACATACTCCTTGTCGGCATCGCTGGGTGCCGGAGCAGTAGGCAGCGTCTTCACATAGCCCATCATCTTGTCGTATTCGGCGCGCGCATCTCTTCCGCCCTGCGACGACCACGGCGTCGTGCGGAACGGTCCGCCGCCGGTGGTGTAACCGAGCAATTTGAAGCGCCGGCCGAATGGAGTAAGCGCGGGAAAATCGGTGTGGCAGGTGCCGCAGGGCTGACCGGTCTGGCGCGCGAAACTCGGAAGCGCTTGCGCCGGCGACGTCTGCTCGATCGTCAGCAGAATTGCGGCGACGGCAAAAGCCGCCATCACAGCGAATATCGCACCTCTACCGATTAATCGAATGATACGACCGACATCGCCCCGCATCGCGCGCTATCCCGCTTCCTTCAGCGCTTCGTGCCAAGACACGAACCCGACTCGAAAGCCGCTTACGGGAGTAACGATAGTCCATCAACGCGAAGCGCCGCCAAGGTAATAGATGCGGGCGAATCAGATTCATCGCAGGCGAGGCTTTTGTGCAACAATGGTTGCAGCGCAACAAACCAACGCGCGTCGAAACGCAATATTTCGCCGCTCGCCGAGATCAAGAAACTGGCAATATCGACGGTTTGTCCCCCATCTTCTGCCGAGTCGGTGACTTTATGAACCAGATTCGCGGAACTCTAATTGATCCGGATCAAACGGAGGCGGAAAAATTGAACTGGATCAGACTACCCGCCACGGCGTAACGTTGGCGATTATCAAAGGGGCGGGCAAATGCGAATTTCTACTGTACTACTGGTAGCGATATTCGGCGTCGCAACCTCCGCGGCGGCGCACGCGCAGGACAAGAACAAGGGCAAGGCCGACTTTTCGCCTCAGGAGCTTAAAGCCAAGGTCGATTATTGCAAGACCTGCCACGGCCTCTCGGGCCAGGGTTTTCGGGGATCGTATCCGATGCCGCGGCTTGCCGGACAACAGCCGGAATATCTCGTCAACCAGCTCGATGCCTTCATCGAGCGCAGACGCAACAATCCGGTGATGTTCAATGTCGCGCACGTGCTTAACCCGCAGATGGAGAAAGCGCTCGCCGATCAGTTCAAGGACCTCGACCCGAAACCGCTCGGCGGGGCGCCAAGGGACAACGTCGCCGAGGGCAAGAAGATCTATCAGGAAGGAATCCCGAAATCCGATATCCCGCCCTGCGCTTCCTGCCATGGGGATGACGCCAAAGGCCGCGACGCATTTCCGCGTCTCGCCGGCCAGCTTCACGATTACATCTATAGAAAGCTGACGAACTGGGACAAGGAACGGGGGCAGGACAAGGCAAAACCAGACAGCTCGGCGATCATGCAGCCGATTGCGCATAGCCTCAACGACGCGCAGATCAAGGCGGTCGCCGCCTATCTCAGCTATCTCGAATGACCCGCTTCGGGAGCCTGCGCCTGTAGCGTCCGCTCGATCGGCGCCGCCGATTGTTCTAGATCAAGGCGGTGGCCTGCGTCGTTGGACTATTCATTCATTTAACAAAGCAGGACAGTGACGATGAAAGATTCAAGCAAAATTTCTCGCCGCCAGGTGTTGACCGTCGCTGCCGGAGCGGCCGGGACAGTCGCTGGCGTGACGGCCATGGTTGGCGCATCGACGCCCGCGCAGGCAGCGAAAGCGTCGCAGAAGGCCGTCAAGTATCAGGACACCCCGAAGGGGGAGCAGCGTTGTGACAATTGCGCGCAGTTCGAACCCCCCTCCTCCTGCAAGACCGTCGATGGAACCGTCTCGCCTGAGGGTTGGTGCATGGTCTACGCGAAGAAGCCGGAATAGAACTTCGGCATGCAACTCGACCACGCTCATTAAATTTTCCAATCCTTTTGGGAAGAAGTGCTGGAATTGGCGAGATACGGAACGGCGCGCGCATCCGCGTTTCATCGAAAGTAACGAGACAATCTGGGAGGCAGATGGCGGGGTTCGATCGGGATCAAATCAAGCTGCGGCCGAATTCTCACCCGGCGGCTAGGGCTTTTCCGGACATTGAGTCTCGCGGTTTCGTCACCTAACCGGGAAGGTTACAACGGAGTAGCAGGAAGCCTTCTATTTTAGCTGCACCTCGACGGTAGTTGTCTTCCCGTCGAACGCAAAAGGTCACCGGTCGAAATAATCCAGCGACACTGGCGAGCCAAGATCGACGCTCACGTCGAATGTTTCGCTGGCCGTGAAGGCTCCGGGCACAGTCCGTTTGACCGTCGTCCGCGCAGCGTCCTCGATGCTCAGGCCTCCGCTGGCGCGCCGGGTCTGGCAATCGCTGGCCGATGGCGTGAGCAATCTATACACCTCACGGACCTCGCAGGAATCGGGATCAAACTTGATCTGCGTCAACGGCATCCCTGTTGCAGGCGATACAGAAGCAGGTACTGGCCCGCTAAGCGGGGCTGATAGTCGACAGGAAGAAGTCCAAGGGTCCGTGATGTTGAACAGCCTCACAAAGATCGAACGAGATCCGAACTATCAGGAGCTCGTACGCCGCCGTTCGTCGCTAGGTTGGATGCTGTCGTTGATCATGCTGGTCATTTATTTCGGCTTCATCCTGCTCGTGGCCTACGCGCCCAAGTTTCTGGGAACGCGAATCGGTACCGGCGTGACGACGATCGGGATTCCGATCGGGTTGGCTGTCATCGTGCTCGCGTTCGTGCTGACCGGTATCTACGTAAGAAAGGCGAATTCCAGCTACGACGTGCTGATCCGCAAGATTGTTGAGGAAAACCGCTCATGAGGAAGCTTTTCTGGCTACTGGCAATCATGCTGGTAGGCGTGCCGACGCTTGCGCTCGCCGCAGGCACCATCGACAGCGGAGCCAAGCAGGCCACCAACTGGTCGGCTATTAGCATGTTCATCGGGTTCGTCTCCCTGACGCTGGTGATCACATATTGGGCGGCCAAGCGGACCGCGTCGGCCGCGGACTTCTACTCGGCCGGCGGCGGAATCACCGGCTTCCAGAACGGACTCGCGATCGCCGGCGACTACATGTCGGCAGCCTCGTTCCTCGGCATCTCGGGCCTCGTCTACACCTCCGGTTACGATGGCTTGATCTACTCGGTCGGTTGGCTCGTGGGCTGGCCGATCGTCACGTTTTTGATTGCTGAACAACTGCGCAATCTCGGCAAGTTCACGTTTGCCGATGTGACTTCATTTAGGCTCGGGCAGACCGACATCCGCATCCTGGCGGCATGCGGCTCGCTCGTCACCGTTGCGTTCTACCTGATCGCCCAGATGGTTGGCGCCGGGAAGCTGATTCAACTGCTGTTTGGCCTGGATTACTGGATTGCGGTCGTCCTGGTCGGCGGACTGATGATGATCTATGTGACCTTTGGTGGAATGAAAGCGACGACCTGGGTGCAGATCATCAAAGCGGCATTGTTGCTTTCGGGCGCAACATTTATGGCCGGAGCCGTTCTCTACAAGTATGGATTCAGCCCGGAAGCACTCTTCGCTAAGGCAACTGAGGTGCATCCTAAAAAGACCGCGATCATGGAACCGGGCAGCCTGATTTCCAACCCACTGTCGGCGATTTCGCTGGGCCTTGCTCTGATGTTCGGTACTGCCGGCCTTCCGCATATCCTTATGCGTTTTTTCACAGTGAAGGATGCACAGGCCGCGCGCAAATCAGTATTTTACGCGACGGGCTTCATTGGTTATTTCTATATCCTGACCTTCATCATTGGGTTCGGCGCAATCACCCTCGTGTCCACCGATCCCGCGTTTCTGGACAGCTCAATCTTGGAAAAGACCAAGAGTGGAATCGCCGCAATTAAGGGCGGCTCCAATATGGCCGCTATCCATCTGGCGGACGCGGTCGGCGGCAACCTGTTTCTTGGATTCATTTCTGCCGTGGCCTTTGCCACCATTCTGGCCGTGGTATCGGGTTTGGCACTTGCCGGCGCATCCTCCATTAGCCATGACCTCTACGGCATGGTGATCAAGGGCGGGAATGCAAACGAGCAGGACGAAATCCGCGTCTCAAAGATTGCGACATTGGTTCTGGGTGTCTTGGCAATCTTTCTTGGAATCGTTTTCGAGAACCAAAACGTCGCCTTTATGGTCGGCCTCGCTTTCGCCATCGCTGCGTCGTGCAATTTTCCGGTGCTTGTAGTGTCGATCTTCTGGAGGGGCTTAACAACGCGAGGCGCGCTGATCGGCGGATTCCTGGGTCTTATCAGCGCGGTTGTTGGCGTCGTTCTCTCTCCAGCAGTCTGGGAAGTTACACTAGGTTTTGCGAAAGGCTCGGCACCAGTGAAGCTGGACAATCCAGCCCTATTCTCGATGGCTCTCGCGTTTGCCGGCATTTGGCTGTTTTCCATCTTGGATCGGAGTAGACGTGCTGCAATCGACCGGGACGGCTTTGACGCTCAGTATGTCCGATGCCAGACTGGTATCGGCGCTTCTGCCGCCACGGCACATTAGAAACGCGGCTTTGGGGTTCGACGCCGTTTCGAGGGATAAGCGGGGAATGGTGAGCTTGTCGAGACCCGCAAGCCGATAGGTGGATTGCCACGCAACAGCGTGGCAAAGTGAACGGTGCATTACCGTTCGCTAGAGGGTAGCCTTTCGCTCATAGGCCGCATATGCCTTTGAAAGCTTCAACATGCCTAAGGCATTCGACCTCAACAATCCGCCTTTCGATCGTCTAACGCCGAACGAAGCCGAGACGTTGCGGGCGTCGCTCGATATTGCCTACTTTCGTCCGAACGAAGCAATCATAGCCCAAGACGTTCTTGCGAATGCTTTCTACGTCGTCATCAAGGGCACAGTCGAGGAGCGGGACGAAGCAGGTTTGCTAGCACTCCTCGGTCCAAACGACAGCTTCGACAGCCGCGCCCTCGTCCACGGCCAGGGCGGGCATGCGTTCGTCGCTCGCGAGGAGACGCTTTGCTATGTCATTCCAAAAACCGTTACGCTCAAACTAATTCAGACCAACCCCCGTTTTGCTGCGTTCTTTTACCGCGAAATCTCGCAAAAGCTGGACGAACTTGCGCGCGATGAGGAGACGCGGCGCTATGGTTCGTTGATGTACGCCAAGGTCGCCGAACTCTATCTACATCCCCCCACGTTCGTGGCTGTAAATGACACCATTGAAACTGCTGGTCACGTGATGCGCGAGGTCAACAGCAATGCTCTGTTCGTACGCGACGGCGAGCGTATCGGTATCATTACGGGGATGAGCCTGTCCAAAGCAACTGTTTTGCGACGTCAATCGATCCAGATGTCGGTGCGCGATCTTACAAATTTTGATATCGTGTCGGTACGGCTCGACGATTTCGTGTTCTCAGCGCTGTTGCTCATGACGAAATGCAACAAGCGGCGCCTCGCGGTACGGGATGACGAGCGGTTCGTCGGGATTCTCGAGGAGATCGACCTCTTGGGTTTCTTGGCCGGCAGCGCACAGATAGTGGCGGGCCGCATCGATCGCGCCTCAAGCCAAGAGGATTTGGTGGTCGCCTCGCGCGAAATCGAAGCACAAACGCGGGTGCTTCGACGCCAAGGCGTGAAGGTCGAGGTAATTGAAGAGATCGTTTCGGACCTCAACCGGCGCCTGCTGTCCAGGCTTTTCGAAATGGTCGCGCCGGCCGAGCTGCGCACTACGAGCTGCCTTATCGTCATGGGCAGTGAAGGACGCGGCGAACAGATCATGCGGACCGACCAGGATAACGGCATTATCCTGGCGGGCCCGGTCGAAGGCGAAACGCTCGATGCTTTCCGGAGGGAGTTCTCGGGTGCTCTCGAGAGCTTTGGTTTTCCGCCCTGTCCCGGCAACGTGATGGTGCGTAATCCGGCATGGTCCAAGCCGCTCCTTGAATATCTCGCGGATTTCCGACGTTGGATCGCACTGCCCGATGAGACCGCCCATATGAATGTGGCGATTATCTACGATGCGCAAGCGGTTGCGGGTAATGGGCAGTTGCTGGACAAAGCCAAGACGGCGCTTGTCGACTTGATCCGGGGTGAACAAGCTTTCCTGGCACACTTCGCGCGGGCTATCGACGCATTCGACACGCCGATCGGTCTATTTAACAACTTGGTTACCTCTGAAGGCGCAGGCGATGCCCTTGACCTGAAGAAGGGTGGCATATTCCCAATCGTACATGGCGTTCGCAGCATGGCCATTGCGCATGGCATACTTGAGAGGTCTACCGACAAGCGCATCGCGCGATTGCGTGATCTCGGAGTGTTGAAGACCGAGTTTACAAATGACTTGAGCCAGGCTTTCCGGTTCTTGCTGATGCTCCGTCTCGACGGACAGCTGGCCGCAGCGGCCGGCGCGTCAGGCACCCTCGTGAGGCCAGCGCAGCTATCAAGCATGGAGCGTCAGCTCCTGCGCGACGCACTCCACGTGGTCAAAGAGTTTCGCGATATCGTTCGCCACCACTTTAAACTTGGCACGTTCTAAAATGCTTCCTCGTGCGATTAAGCGCTTGCTCCATCAGGCCACGATCAGCGACCAATCGTACCGCTTCATGTTCAAGCGAGCGCCGGCAGACGAGGTCGTCGCGATAGATTGTGAGACGACCGGGCTCAAGGTGCGGACCGACGATATTGTCGCAATTGCGGCGATCAAGATCCACGGCAACCGGATATTGACGAGCGAATGTTTCGAAGCGGTCGCCCATCCCGACTCCGACATGCGGGCAGAAGCAATCAAGATCCATCGACTGCGTCGATCCGATGTCGAACAGGCGCCGATTGTCTGGCGGGTGATACCGGGCTTTCTGCATTTCATCGGCGCACGTCCTCTGGTCGGTTACTACGTCGATTTTGATATTGCGATGCTGAACAAGTACATCCTTCCCCTGGTTGGGATCGAGTTGCCCAACAAACGTATCGAGGTCTCGAGGCTGTACTACGATCGCAAATACAGCGACGCTCCGCCTGGTGCGGCGATCGATCTCTCGTTTTCCGCTATCCAACGAGACCTGAAAATCCCCGCCCTCACTCAGCACGATGCCTTCAATGACGCATTGATGACCGCAATGATGTTTGTAGAATTGCGCGACCTGAAAGAGCGCGGGGTTCGGATTGCGCGACAACGCACTTCCCCTGTTTTCAATCCAACCGGCGCGTAAATCTGGTTCGGTTGCCCGAAGAAGGATGGCTGCTGCCCAGCAGAGAGATTTAACGCCTGTGTTGCGTCGACCGGTTGAGCCGGCAACCCGCATAACGGACTCAAGTCGGACATCGCGCCATGTCTGCCTTGGGCCCAACTGCGGACTCATGCAGGGCAGCAATTGCACCTCCTATTTGATCATTTCGTCGGCGAGCGCCATTCTCTCCTTGGCCGCTATCGTCCTGTCTCTTGCCACCTGCGCTAGCACGAGGTCTTTATCGAGGGCGACCCCGCCAACTTGATTTAGATCAACACCAGCGCCCTCTTCGGGTTGCCGAATGCGAGCCAAAACGCTCTATAATGGAACACGATCTTCGCGCGTTTTGATTATCTCGGGTTCACCACCGCACGGGATCAAAGCGAATGCAATTGCGTTCCTCAGCTCGCGCAGGCGCCCCATGATTGCCCAACTCACTCGGAAAGAGCGACAATACGCGGTTCTCATCAGCCTTGTGGTCGCAATCTGCGGACTGGTGCTTGGCTTGGCAGGGCGCGACGATCCAATCGGCATTCACGGAGCGCTGATCTTTATCGCCGGCGTGCTCACGATCTTCCTCGTCGGCAGACATTATTACTCGCCGGAGCCGTCGGATGAGCGATTTGCCCGGTATTACGACGATCCCAGCAAGGCTGGCATCGTCCTGGCAATGGCCTGGGCCGTGTTCGGGCTTGCGGTCGGCGACTGGGTGGCGTGGCAACTGGTCTATCCAGACCTGACCTTTGGCGGCGGCTGGTCGAGCTTTGGCCGGATCCGCCCCGTCCACACCACATCCGTCATCTTCGGCTTCGGCGGCAACGGGCTGATCGCAACCTCGCTCTACGTGCTGCAGCGAACCTCGCGGGCGCGGCTGCCCGACCAGCTAAGCCCCTGGTTCGTGCTGATTGGCTACAACCTGTTCTGCCTGCTCGCCGTCACCGGCTACATGATGGGAATTACCCAATCGAAGGAATATGCGGAGCCTGAATGGTACGCGGACATCTGGCTGGTGGTCGTCTGGGTGGTGTATTTCCTGATCTATCTGCGGACACTGGCGCGCCGCAAGGAACCGCACATCTACGTCGCGAACTGGTACTACATGGCCTTCATCCTGGTCGTGGCAATCCTGCACATCGTCAACAACCTCGCCGTCCCTGTCTCCCTCGGCCACGCCAAGAGCTATTCCGCGTTTTCCGGCGTCCAGGACGCTATGACTCAATGGTGGTACGGCCACAATGCGGTGGCGTTCTTCCTGACCGCCGGCTTCCTCGGCATGATGTATTACTTCCTGCCCGTGCAATCGGGCCGGCCGATCTTCTCCTACCGGCTGTCGATCATCTCGTTCTGGGGCATCACCTTTCTCTATATGTGGGCGGGGTCGCATCACCTGCACTACACGGCGCTGCCGCAGTGGGTGCAGACGCTCGGCATGACCTTCTCGCTGATGCTGCTGGTGCCGTCCTGGGCTTCCGCCGGCAACGCGCTATTGACGCTTAACGGCGCCTGGCACAAGGTCCGTGACGACGCCACGCTGCGCTTCATGATGGTCGCCGCGGTGTTCTATGGCCTGACCACGTTCGAGGGATCGTTCATGGCGATCCGCACGGTCAATTCGCTCTCGCACTATACCGACTGGACCATCGGCCACGTTCATGCCGGCGCCCTGGGCTGGGTTGCGCTGATCACCTTCGGCTCGATCTACGCGTCCGTGCCCTGGCTCTGGAAGCAACGGAGCCTGTACTCGGCGAGACTCGTCGAAGCGCATTTCTGGCTCGCGCTGTCGGGGACCGTGATCTACGTCTTCGCGATGTGGAATTCCGGCATCATCCAGGGGCTGATGTGGCGGACCTATAATGAGAGCGGGACGCTCGCTTTTTCCTTCCTCGATTCCCTGATCGCGATGCATCCCTACTACATTGCCCGCGCCATCGGCGGACTGTTGTTCCTGATCGGCGCCTGCATCGGCGCCTACAACATCTGGATGACCATCAAGATACCGAGCCCGGCGGCGGCTCAAGCGGGCGACCTGCCGGAGCCAAAGCTTGCCGCGCAGCCGGCGGAGTAGACCGTCATGTCGATATTCGGATTTCACTATCGGCTGGAACGCAAGGCGATCGGCCTTGTCCTTGGGATCATCGTTGTGGCGAGCATCGGCGGCCTGGTCGAGATCGCGCCGCTGTTCACCATCCAGCAGACGGTCGAGGACGCACCCGACATGCGGCTCTACACGCCGCTCGAGCTCGCCGGCCGCAATATCTACATCCGCGAAGGCTGCTATGCCTGCCATTCACAGATGATCCGCACGCTGCGCGACGAGGTCGATCGTTACGGCCCCTACTCGCTCGCGGTGGAATCCAAATACGATCACCCGATGCTGTGGGGCTCCAAGCGAACCGGGCCGGATCTCGCGCGGATCGGAGAAAAATATTCCGACCAATGGCACGTCGCTCATCTCATCAATCCTCGCGACGTGGTGCCGGCGTCGGTCATGCCCGCCTATGATTGGCTGTTGGCCACCGAATTGCGCACTGACGACCTTCCCCTTCACCTGAAGGCGCAGCGTGCGGTCGGCGTGCCCTATACTGACGATATGATCGCCAACGCGTCGCTTGACGCGTACGGCCAGGCCAATCCTGACTCACCGCTGGCCGCGGGCGTGACCAACCGCTACGGCAAGGCGACCACGGTCCGGGCGTTCGACGGGCAGGCCGATCGATTGACAGAAATGGATGCGCTGGTCGCCTATTTGCAGGTTCTCGGTCGACTTACCGACGCGGCCTCCAAACCGATGGCACAGGCAGGAGCGGTCCAATGAACGTCGCACACGACTTCCTCGTCGCCATCTCCAAATCGTTCGGCCTGTTCTACCTGATCGCGCTGTCGGCCGCGGTTCTGGTCTACGCTTACTGGCCCTCCAACAAGCAGAGATTTGATCGCGCCGCTCAGTCCATCCTTGACGACGAGGATAAGCCATGGCGGTAGAGCAGCAGGACCGTGATAGCTACACCGGCTATCTCACGACTGGCCATGAATGGAACGGGATCAAGGAATTGAACACGCCGGTCCCGCGCGTGGTCTATTTCTTCCTGATGCTCGCTTTCCTGTTTTCCGTCGGCTACTGGGTGCTGATGCCGGCCTGGCCTTTGGGGGTGACCTACACCAAGGGCCTCCTTGGCATCGATCAACGCAACGTCGTTGCGGCGTCGCTGCGCGAAGCGGCTGCCGATCGCAGCGTCTGGACCAAGAAGATCGAGACCGAAAGCTTTGCCGCGGTCCAGTCCGATCCGAAAATGATGGCAATCGTGCGCGAGGACGGCCGCACCTTGTTCGGCGACAATTGCGCGGCCTGTCATGGCCACGATGCCAAAGGCGGCCCCGGCTTTCCGAACCTGACGACATCATCCTGGCTCTGGGGCGGCAAGCCGGAAGACATCTTCAATACCATCCGCGTCGGCATCAATTCCACGCACAAGGATACCCATGTGTCGCAGATGCCGGCGTTCGGACGCGACCAGATGCTGCCGGAAGCCGACGTCCTGAAAGCGGCCTCTTACGTCTATTCGCTCTCGCACCCGAACGCGAAAACCGTCGATTTTCAGAATGCGGAGGCCGGCAAGAAGATCTTCGCCGCCAACTGCGTCTCTTGTCATGGCGATGACGCCAAGGGCAATCCCGAACTCGGCGCGCCCAATCTGACCGACAAGTTCTGGATCTATGGCGGCGACCTAGAGACCATCGACACCACGATATGGGACGGCCGGCAGGGCCTCATGCCGACCTGGGAAGGCCGCCTGTCCGAACTCGATCGCAAGATCCTCACGCTCTATCTGCTCGACAAGCGGACGCCGACACCATGAACGAGCTCGGCATGTCTGATAAGCGACAACGCGCGAGACCAGTGATCAGCCTCTGGATCCTGCTCGCTGTTGCCGCCGCCGTTTTTATCACCGCCAATGCCCATCTGATCTATGTCGCGACCATGTCGCAGCCTGCCTGCCTCACGCATCTGAAGCAAGGCGAAGGCGATGCCACGCGCGGGCTGTTCAGCGCCGCGGAGTCGTCGTGTTCACCGCCGACGGCGGTCAATGCGGGTCATTCCTAAGCAGGGAGAAACGCCATGCCGGTGATCCCTCCGGTCGCATCGCCCCTTCCAATCCCCAATCGATGGACCCGGTCGCTGACGGACGGCGATCCGTTACTGTGGCTCGCCAAGGGTTGGCGAGATTTAATGACGCAGCCGGCGATGAGCATCGTTTACGGCGTGCTCATCTTCCTGATCTCGGTCGGCTTTGTCGGCAGCCTCATCGCACTGGGGCGCGACTACATCCTGTTTCCGGCTTTCGCCGGCTTCATGGTGGTTGGCCCGATCCTGGCCGTTGGGCTGTATGAAAAGAGCCGCCGCATCGAGGCCGGTCGACCCTTGCAGTGGCGCAACCTCTTTTTCGTCAGGCCCCGCTCGGGTGGCCAGATCCTGTTCACCGGCGTGCTGCTCTGCTTATTGATGATGGTGTGGATGCGAGCCGCCGTTATCATTTACGCGCTGTTCTTCGGCCTATTGCCGTTCCCGGGTCTCAATCATATCGCGCCGATGCTCTTCACCACACGGACCGGCTGGGCGATGCTCGCAGTGGGGACCGCGGTCGGAGGATTGTTTGCGGCGTTCTCGTTCGGGATTAGCGCCTTTTCGATTCCCATGCTGCTCAACGAGGACGTCGATGCTTTCACCGCGATGGGCAGCAGCATGGCGCTGGTATGGAACAACCTGCGCGTCCTGCTGATCTGGGCGGCGATCGTGCTGTTGCTATTCCTGGCGAGCCTTGCGACAGGCATGCTCGGACTAACTGTGATCTATCCGCTGCTCGGACATGCCACCTGGCACGCTTATCGCGCCGTGCAACCGGCTGCCGCGTAGCGTGGCTCCGCGGTTGCGAAATGGAGCCGATCCCATGAGTTGCTGCGCACCCGGTGCCGGACTGTGTTTCGATGAAGTAGGCACCTCGACCGAGGAGCTCCTGCCTTCTAGCCGGACGCTGCGTGACGGGCTGCGTCGGACCGATGTTTCGGTGCCCGGCGGCGCCCAGCAAAAAATTGCGACGGCGCTCGGCGCTGCGGGAATGGTCCCATGATCGATTTCTTCTTTCTGATTCCGATTGCGATCGGGATGGCGCTGGTTGGCCTGGCCTCGTTCATGTGGACCCTGAGGAGTGGGCAATACGACGATCTCGAAGGCGCGGCACAGCGCATACTGTTCGAGGGCAATGAAGGACCCGTCCTTGAACAGAAACGTCCCACGCCGTCCACCGGCATCAAGTCGGAAGCCGAGGGTTCAGAATTCCCCAAACTGGGGAAAGCCCAGCGTTAGGTCGGCGCATCTGCATTTTCCGACTCGGCGAATGCATGGCCCCTTCGGGCGGGCGGGACGTATTGGGTGCAAGATGCGGTTCAGCGGCGTGATTAGTCCCGTCGAGGCATGCAAATAGAACGCGAACTGCCGCGCCACCTCGTCCGCTTAACCTTCAGAGCCGACGCCAGTCGTCGCCGTGTATTCGTCGGCATTGGGTCATCAACGGACCTTGGGTTGTTCAACAGAGACTTCCGCTTTTGCCCCGTGAACGGACATCGTCGGTCAGTCGGATCACTTCCGAAAAGTGCCAAACCCGGACATCAATCCCACTGCTACTCGATGACCTCGTCGGCGCGAGCGACCAGCGTGGATGGGGCGTCGACGCAGTTGGGTCATTCGCGCCCGTTCGGCCATACGTCAGCCATTTCCTGAGAAAGGCTAAGCTTGTCTCCTTCCCAGCACCATCGAGCCCACCAGGATTCGTGTCGATCACGTGCTGAACAGCCGAATCGCCAAGAAGACGAAATTGGGCCTCCCGTTTGGACAAATCGCGCGAGGAGAAGTGATCCGCGCAATTTTGTCTATTGAAGAGGCGAGCCCGTGACAAGGTCTCGGCCTTATTCGTCCTTCCATTTGATCGAGCAGCCAACAGGCGCCTTCTGATCAGCCGGCGCCACACCGGTAGTCGCAATGACACGCATGGCCTCGACAAGCTCTCGGGGCGCCCCTGCGCGGGGCGGAGTTGTACGTCCTTCGTCGAGCCGGCCGCGGTACTTGAGCTTGCGATCGGCGTTGTAACCGAAGAAGTCCGGCGTACAGACCGCCCCATACGCCCGCGCTACTGTCTGGGTCTCATCATGGAGGTACCCCGCGCGAAGTCCCCCGCAATTTTCCGAACCTTCCTCAAGCCGATGCGGGCATTGTGTAGATTATGCACGTCACTCCTGCCGGCCAGGCGGGTTTCTCCGGTTAGTGCGGTTTGCACGATTACGCTTCCGTTGGCGCAACTAAGCCAGCCGCTCCCTATTTATTTTAGAGACTGGTCAAGATTGATCAGCGACTCCGGGGTTCGGAGGTGCATGTTCAAGTCGGGAGATGTTGGCTGCGCGCAATCACGGAAACGCGATTGGCCGCAACATCTGCGATTTCGCGCGGTGATGTTGGACACGTAAGAATTGGTCAGGCCATGAATAAGCTTCTCTTAGCGACGGCTGCCATCTCGTCGCATTCTCTACGCCCTCATTATCCGCTTAAGGTCTCCAAGAACGAGAGGATACGGTTATGAACAAGCAGACGACAAAATGGGCGGTCGCCGTCGCGGTCGTCGGTGTGGTGATGCTCGGATCGGTGCCCCCTTCGGGGGCTGCTCCAGTCTCGAGCATGGCTATTTTGAAACAAGCGGCTCAGTCGTCTGACGTGACTGACGTCCGCTACTATCGCCGCTACTATCGTGGTCGCGCCTATTACGGCAATCCGGGGGCCGCAATTGGCCTTGGCATCTTGGGTGCTGCGGCTGGAGCCGCCGCCTTAGGGGCCTATGGGGCCTATGGGCCCGGCTACTACGGCGGGCCCGGCTACTACGGCGGGCAGGGCTACTACGGCGGGCCACGCTACTACGGCGGCGGCTATTAATACCCGTATTGAGGGCAAGATTAGCGCTGTTTGCGCGTTGCAATCTCTGGCAGTCTAGACATGGTTCAAGGCCCCCCAGAAACCCGCGCGTTGCCACAGCTGCTTGCCCGTTATCGCCAACCCAATAACGCGCGCGGCATTTTCGAGCTGATGATCACAGCGGTGCCCTTTTTTGTCATCTGGGCTCTGACGTTGGCTGTTGTTGTCCGCGGCCATTGGATTGGTCTGCTCCTGG
>NZ_DATMLW010000186.1:0-17161 GCF_035570375.1 Bradyrhizobium sp.
CCGTTAGGTGGCGGCCCACCGGTTCGCTCGGTCTTTTTCGTGGCCGAAGGAGATCCGGCCAAGGCCGCGGCAATCATTGCGGCCATGATGGCGCCGAATGAAAGAGTCGAGGCGTACGGACCGCTTCCGGAAGTTGCTGTCAAAGCACTTGGATTGAAACCCGGTGACTTCACGCGGGGGTGACCGGCGCCCGGCGATACGAAAACAGGGCTTCTGCGATAGTGGGTCTCGCGTTGTATCGGACCCCCGCTACCAAGTTCGACGATTTTGCTGGCTGCCTACGATTTCCTGCGATCGCGCCCGATCTTTCGTAGCCCTCGTCAGCACAGAGGAAAAAAGTCGGCTCTGCGAGCCAAAGCCAAACAGGCGTAGCCGTTGCCTGATCCTCAGCTCTGCTATGGCATGGGCAACGCAGGCCCTGTGACAGTGTTCGTACAGCACCGCGTAGTATCGCCAAAAAGGTGTTAGCGCACGCCGATTCGCGAAATGAGCGTTCATAGAGTGGCAGCTTCTGGGCGCAAAGCGGTCATTCGCATTAATCGCTGTCGCCGAATACCCCTTTCCAGAGCGCAAATGGCGGATGCTTCGTCGCTCATGAATGCACGCCTTCGGACGATGCCAAGCTACGGCGCGCCGGGGGTCTAAAATGTTGTATTTGCCACCTTTGCGGACCGGCGCATCGCGCGGGCCGGTCGGCCGTGTCACCGGGCTCTCATTAGTCGTCAGTTAAGAAGCCGAGGACGACTCATTAGGATGTGGAAGGGCCGCGCTTGAGAAGCGAATGCCCGCGCCCGCCGCGGTCACCAAACGGTTAGATGGTCGCCAGCGGATGCGCTGCGTTGCGAAGGGCTTGGGGCGTGGCACTGAAGGTACGAAGGAAACTGCGCCTCATTCGCTCACGATCACCGAATCCCGTCTCGCGAGCAATTTCCTCGATTGGCAGCCGGCCTTGCTCGAGCATGAACCTGGCGGCCTCGAGGCGTAGGTTCTCAATTGCTTTCGCCGGTGAAAGGCCGGTCTCTGCCCGGAACACTCGACTAAATTGTCGAGGGCTTAATCGAGCAGCGTCGGCCAACAGCTCAACAGTCAACGGTTCGCGAAGGTTCTGCTTTGCAAAGGACAACGCAATTTGAACGCGATCGGATTTTGCATCGAGCTGCAGCATGGCTGAATGCTGCGATTGACCGCCAGCGCGGCGATGATGGACGACAAGCACCCTCGCGGTGCGTTGCGCTGCCTGTTGGCCTAAGTCGCGTTCAATGAGACCAAGCGCGAGATCAATGCCAGCGGTCATCCCAGCCGACGTCCACACGGGTCCGTCGGCAATGAATATCCGATCCATTTCGACGGTGATCTTGGGGAATCGCCTGCCAAGTTCCTCGGCACGCAACCAGTGCGTGGTCGCGCGCCGGCCGTCCAGAATTCCCGCTTCCGCCAGCGTGAACGCTGCAATGCAGACTGAGGTGATACGCCTTGTCGTTGATACGGCCTCGCGCAAATAGGCAACCGTGCGTGGTGATGGCGGCACCAAATCCGGCCCCGAGCCCACCATGAGCGTGTCAAAACTGCTTTCGCCCAGCGGTTCGGTATTCATCGTCCAGCCGAGCGAGCTTGTAAGTGGCTCACCCGTCTCCGACAGAATTCGGAGATCATAGAAGCGCTCGCCAGCAACGAGATTGGCTGCTTCAAATGCTGAAATCGGCGCGAAACTCATCACGCTGAAGCCAGTCGGCAATAAGAGCCCGAGTCGCAGAATAGTGGCCTCCCAATCGGCGGACGAGGTAGCTTCGGGTGGTCATTGGGACATGGAGTGAACCGCCCTGACGTTCAAGCTGAAGGAGGAACCTTACTCGAATCCGGGCGTCGCCGCAGGACATATTTGCCTCCATTCTGGACACCTCGCCACCGAGCGGCTCGAACGGTTCGCACACGAGGGCGGCCACGCCTGATCGCCATGTCTTGAATCGCGGCATCTCCGACCTTTGTGGAACCGATGGTGCCATATAGAAGTCACGAGTGACATTGCCGTGGAGTGTTTGAACCTTCCGTTGTCCAGGGGGCGTGCTTCGGGAGCTTGCGATGGATCCCTACAGACAGGTGGTTTTAGCGGCGCGGCCGAAGGGCTTGCCTCGGGCGGGTAACTTTCGTCTGGAAACCGGTCCAATGCCCGAGCCGCTTGAGGGACAGGTCCTCGTGGCGACGAAGGTTCTTTCGTTGGATCCCTACATGCGCGGACGCATGAACGACGCCGAGTCCTATGCCCCGCCAGTCAACGTCGGCGGTGTTATGGAGGGGGAGGTCGTCGCCGAGGTCGTGAGTTCGCGGCATCCATCCTTTAGCCGAGGAGAGCTTGTCAAGGGGCGGATTGGCTGGCGCACACACGCGGCGGTCGCGCCGCAAGACCTGCAAAAGGTGGAGACCGGGCCTAACCCCCCTGAGACCTCACTGGGTGTCTTGGGAATGCCCGGGTTCACTGCCTACGCTGGCCTTCAGGCCATCGGGCAGCCCAAACCAGGAGAAACAGTCGTCGTCTCGTCCGCGGCAGGCGCAGTTGGATCCGTGGTCGGCCAACTGGCCCAACTGGCGGGCGCTCGCGCCGTCGGCATCGCCGGAGGCGCGGCAAAGTGCGCCTATGTGCGCGACGAGCTTCGATTCGACGCCGTCGTTGACCACAAGGCCCGCGGTCTCTCAGAGGCGCTCGCGGCTGCATGCCCCGACGGGATCGATGTCTACTTCGAGAACGTTGGCGGACCGATTTGGAACGCGGTCTTGCCGCTTCTAAACCGCTACGCCCGCGTTCCGGTCTGTGGCTTGATCGCACATTACAACGGGGACGCACCCGCCGAGCCGAATTCTGTCGCGAAGACGATGTTGGCGATCCTCCGGCGAAGCCTACTGATCAGGGGCTTCATCAACACAGAGTTCGCGCCAGTACTCTATCGAGCCTTCCTCTCGGAGATAACCCCCTTGGTCCACTCCGGACGCATTCGTTACCGGGAGCATGTTGTCGAGGGCTTGGAAGCGGCCCCGCGGGCATTCATCGGCATGCTCGAGGGACACAACTTTGGAAAAACGCTTGTCCGGGTTTCCTGACGCGGGAGGGCGGCCCGCCGCTACATTGAGAAGAGAGAGGATTCCGCCGGCATTGCCGAGCCGGCCGCTCGGTTCATCCCTCTGAGCTCTGAAGCCTCGCAATTTCAGCGCGAACGACCTCGACCAGTTCTTCGTTGGTATGCGCGTGTCCCCACAATCCCCAGCCACCAGGCGTCGCCTCGGTCAGTAACACCCAAGTCCGCTCTTTAAGAGTTGCATCGTTCGCAGCCGCTGCGATCAGATCCGTAAGCCGCTTGACAACCGCGATCTGCTTGCCGCGATCGAGCGCGCCTGCATTCGTGAGAACCTGAACTCTAACGTGGAGGCCGTCCCCATCGACGTCAGAGATGGTCCCCTTGGGCATCTCATGGACGAACGCTCCGGTGTTTTTGCCGGAACATCGCAATGTCAGGCACTTGTTCGATTTCCTTGACCGCGGCGGCTGCATCCGAGGCAAGCCCGTGGACGTCGGGGAATATTCCGGCCGGCGCATAAATATCGATCATGGGCATCGCGAGGGCGCTCCAGCTAAAGTTTCTCGTATCAGTTCGACCGCGTTTTCTTCTTCATGCTGACGATGAAGTGTTCGATGGCTGTAATCCACAAGTCGAGCTTATCGGCGACATCCTCGATGCGGGGCGCATGATTGTGGTCGCGCACTTGCCAGGCGCCTTTGAAGGCTTCCTTCTCGACCTGCATGCCGAAGGCCGACGCCAGTTCCTCGATATAGCGATGCGCGATGTCCTGTGGGGCGTGAGTATTCACGGTCTCGGTCCAGATTTGGCCGTCGCGCTGGACCACGCCGAAATTGATTGACGGGGCCGCGGGCCGCTTCCATCTCAGATTGAGAGCGCCCCGGAAATCCGCCTCGACGCCCAATGCGGCGAGGGTCGCCACGAAACGCCTGACCTTGTGAGGTAGGTCGGCCCGAATCTTGCCCATGGCATCGTAAAACTGCTCGGCGGTAATGGACATCTTCGGCCCGATGAACTCAATCCATGCGAATGTTGCGGTTGAGCATCCGGCGCAGTTGACGGATGCGCATCTCGGTGCGACGGCCAAAATGCACCACGCCCGCGCCGATGGTTCCAAACTTCATGAGGCGTCCCTCCGCGAGCGGCGACAAACAAAATCGGCCGGTGTCGCGCCTTGGGATTTGCTTGGTCGCGGAAGCTACTTGCTTTCGACAACACGGCATATGTCGGAATTGCCGCTTATTCGGCCATCTTGGGTGCGAACTGGGTTCGCCATGATGGCCGCGAGGACTGGCGATTTTAGTCGCAACTCGAGCCGTTCCAATGGCGAGATGCACCCGGTGGCCGAAAAGGTGGCAACAACGACATGGCGTGATGAACCAGCCCCCGCCTACGCTTCGCGTTGCGGGTTCGGGCGCGCCGCGATCGCTTTGGCGGGTTCTCTGAAACCAATTCACTGACGATCCGCAGTGGAGGAAGCGCGCGACAATGAGCACCACGAACCCACTGCGCATCCATCGGGAGACGCCGGCGTATTGGCGAGTTGTTTTCGACTACCCGCCGTTCAAGATGCTTGACGGGACGGTGTTTGAAGCGCTCCAGGATCTGCTCGCGCAGATCGAAGCCAACTCGGAGCTGCGCGCGGTTGTTTTCGAAAGCGCAAATGCAGACTTCTTTCTTTCGCACTTCGATTTGACGGGCAAGCTTGGCAACGTCATGAGCGCGGTCGGCCCCACGGGACTGCCCATCCTGTTCGATACGTTCGTCCGGATCTCCAAATCGCCGGTCGCGATGATCGCGAAAATCCGAGGTTGCGTCAGAGGAGCGTGCAGCGAGTTTGTTCTCGCCTGCGACATGCGCTTCGCTTCGAGTGAAAACACTCGGCTTGGTCAGCCCGAGGTCGGGGTAGGACTTCATCCTGGTGGTGGCGGGACTGAACGTCTTCCGCACTTGGTGGGAAGGGGGCGCGCGCTTGAGATTATTCTGGGCGCGAGCGACTTCGACGGTGAAACAGCCGAGCGATACGGATATGTCAACCGCGCGCTGCCCGACGCCGAACTCGATGCATTCGTTGACGCACTCGCGCGGCGGATCAGCTCTTTCGACAAGCGATCCATCGCGGCGGCAAAACGTCTGGTCAATGAGATTTCATTGCCGCCCGCCGAGCGTTTCCTGGACGCCTTCAACTCCTTCGGGACAGCGCTGAGCTGGCCAGAGACCCAGACGAAGGTCGGCGAGTTGCTGAGGCGTGGGCTTCAGACCGACGCAGAGTTCAAAAAGTGATGGCCGGAGGTGCTGGACACCCTGTGAGATGCCGGGTCTCCGGCCCATACCCGCTATCAAATTCCCGCGGTAGCCCAGCCCTGGGTCAAATTCAGGAGATCAAGATGAACGCCGAGATTCTCGATACTAAGGTCGTTGACGGGATTGCCGCTGTGACCTTGGGCAGTCCCAAGCGCTTGTATTTCGATGCCGAAATGGGAGACGCCCTCACCGAGGCGCTTGAGACGTTCGCAGGGGATCGTCGCGTTCGCGTGGTAATCGTGACCGGCGGCGCACCCGGCTATTTCAACCGCCACTTTGACATCCCTTCTCTCATCCGGATCGCAGAAGACCTGCGCGCCTCCGGTCGCGAATGGCCGGAAAACGCAACCTACAATGGTGGATTCTTCGATAAGGCGATGGCGCTGTGCGAGACCATGCCAAAGCCCGTCATTGCCGCCATCTCAGGCACCGCGATCGCCGGCGCCTTTGAGTTCACTCTCGCCTGCGATCTGCGTGTTGCGGAGGATGGCGACTACCTTTTGGGCTTGCCGGAGGTGAACCTCGGATTGCTTCCCGGCGCCGGCGGCACACAGAGATTACCTCGCACGATCGGAACGTCCGCCGCGCTGATGCACATCTTGATGGGCGTTGCGCTGTCCCCGCGCGAGGCTGAACGCAAAGGCCTGGTTCATCTCACCGTGGACGGAAAGGCACTTGATCAGGCGATGGAGATTGCTCGCCGCCTCGTTTCTTTTCCAGCTGAATCGCTCGCTTACGTCAAACGGCTGGTGCGTGGCGCCACGGACACACCGCTGGCGCAAGGATTAGCGCTCGAGCGAAACTTGTTTCTGAAATTGTGCGTCTCCGACGCCGGGCTGGCGCGAATGCGCTCCTACGACTCCAAGAACATTACGTCACCGAATCGCTCCTTTGAGATCTAGCAACACAGGAGTGCGAACCTCTTGACGTCCGTAAGCATAAACGATGGACGAACGCGATGCGCCTGGGCAGTCCCCGGCAAGTCCTCGGTGATTCGTTATCACGACCATGAGTGGGGCATCCCAGCGCGTGATGATCGCAAGCATTTTAAGTTTCTCGTTCTGGAGGGTGCCCAAGCAGGCCTTAACTGGCTGGTGATTCTCAACAAGCGCGAAGGATATCGCCGAGCGTTTAGTGATTTTGATCCCACGAAGGTAGCGAGATATTCGGACAAGCGCGTCGGCAAACTACTCCAAGACCCGGGCATCGTTCGAAACCGAATGAAAATTGAATCTGCTATTAGCAACGCGCGAGCGTTTCTCAAGGTGCAGGAAGAGTTCGGAACATTTTGGGCCTACGCTTAGCAGTTTATCGGTGGCCACCCAAAACAAAACCGGTGGAAAAACGTCGGCGATATTCCGGCGACCACGCCGATATCAGACGCGTTCAGCAAGGATCTCAAGGGGCGCGGATTTTCGTTTGTTGGTTCCACGGTGGTTTATGCCCACATGCAAGCGACCGGCATGGTCAATGACCACACGGTCGATTGCTTCCGATACCGGGAAATCTGCGAAATGAGACCTTGGCCACCTGACTGGTCACTTCGTCGTCCAGCCAGGCGCGCGAAGGCTCGAAGGCCATCTAGGTTGCAGAGCACAGACCTGCGCCTCAGCACCGGGGTCTGAAATGTTGTATTTGCCGACAGGCGTATCGCGCGGGTGGGTGGGCCGTGCCTCCGGGCCTCCATAGGGAGGTGGGGGCGCGCATAGAGAAGCGGGCGCCACCGCGAACGGCTAGATCGTCGCCAGCGGGTGCGGAGCGTCGCGAAGGGCTTGGGGCGCAGCGCCGAAGGCGCGAAGGAAACTCCGCTCCATTCGTTCGCGAAAGGCGAGGCGAGCGAACTCACGCCATCGCGCACGAAGTCGCAGGGCATGGTCCGCATAACATGGGCCGTTTTCAATCAAATCGCAGTCCCCTGAAGATATTCCACCGTATTCGGCGACTGAGCGCCATGGTTGGCATCAGCGCGCGTACGCGAGCGCCTGGTGGATCTGGGCGACGACTGCGGCTCCTTCACCAACCGCCGCCGCCATGCGCTTCGTCGATCCCGCGCGCACGTCGCCGATCGCGAAAACACCCGGCTGACTTGTCTCGAGCTCAAATGGTGCTCGCCCGAGCTTGATGGCCGATTGGAATTGCTTGCCGGTCGCGACGAATCCTTGTTCATCGACGTCGACGCGGCCGCCGAGCCAATCAGTGTTGGGATCGGCCCCAATAAAAAGAAAAACTTGGCGCAGCCCATGTTCGACGCTTGCGCCGTCCTTTCTGTTCCTGAATGTCGCACTGATCGTCCCGCCGGGCGCTCTATGTAGAGCAGCGAGTTCAAACCCGACATGGTATTCGACGTTGGGCAAGGAGGCGATCCGTTCCACCAAATAAGCGGACATCGTTTCGGAAAGATCTCGTCTGACGACCAGATGAAGTCTTTTGACGCTCGGCGCGAGAAACACGACGGCTTGGCCCGCCGAGTTTCCCCCGCCGACTAGCGCCACTTCCTCGCCGGCACATGCTTGCCTCTCGATCGGAGAAGCCCAGTAAGATACCCCGTTTCCTTCGAAATCTTCGAGCGCGTCTACGTCAGGCCGACGGTAGCGGGCACCGCTCGCGATGACCACGGTCCTAGCTCGGACCTGGATCCGGTTCGCGAGAGTCAGTACATGCACCGTGCGTTCGAGCGATCGGTCACAGTCCAGCCGTTCTACTGCCATTGGGATTGCGATCGTCGCGCCGAATTTCTGGGCCTGGCTGAAGCCTCTCGCTGTGAGCGCGAGCCCCGAGATGCCGGTCGGGAATCCGAAATAATTCTCGATGCGCGCGGACGTGCCTGCTTGTCCTCCG
The DNA here is from genome assembly GCF_035570375.1 of Bradyrhizobium sp. Taxonomy (GTDB): domain Bacteria; phylum Pseudomonadota; class Alphaproteobacteria; order Rhizobiales; family Xanthobacteraceae; genus Bradyrhizobium. Next base: position 8,211 of record NZ_DATMLW010000186.1, read on the forward strand.
AAGGAATCTGAATCGAGCACTAGGACTGAGAGGCCCTCGGACGCCGCGTAGACCGCGGCGGCGAGCCCCGCCGGGCCCGCACCCACTATCGCGACATCATACTCGGAGCCCGGCGCGATATCAGGCACCAACCCCAGACAGCTGGCCAGCTCAGTGACTGTTGGTCGCCGGCGGATTGTCCCATCTGGGCAGACGGCAAGCGGAAGCTCGTTCGCTGAAACGCCGAGCCGCTGAACGAGCGCTTTCCCCTCCTCGTCAGCCGTAGAATCCAGCACCAAGTGCGGGAAACCGGATCTCCGCAGGAAGCCCTGAAGGCGCCGCATCTCGGCGGTGCCGGGAATGCCAATCAGGATGGTTCCTGATCCTCCGTCCTCGATCAACGCGACGCGACGCAGGATGAGCGCTCGCATGACGATCTCGCCGATCTCGGCTGAGCCTATGACCAGGGCGCGAAGATGGGCCGCATCGAAGGGCAGCGCCACACAACCATTGGGCCCGGCTTGCGCGCTCACGAGGGCTGGGCGCCCGGACAGCTGACCCACCTCACCGGTGAACTGGCCCGAGGCCACGCTGGAAATCGGCGCGTCCGGCCCGAGCCCATCGCGTCGCGAGAGTTCAATCTCCCCTTCCAGGACGAGCCACGCCGCGACGTTTTTGTCGCCGGTACGGTAGATCACCTCAGCGGGTGAAAATCGGCGCCCTTCCCCGACCGCAAACCCTCGCGCCCTCACAATTTGGGCCTGGTCCAGAACCGGAAATGCCTGGTGCGCGCGGCTGACTATCGTTGGCATTTAGCGGCCATCCGTTGGGATGCGGGGCGACGACGGACACGGGCTCCCCCGCCTCCGACACGTGATGTTTCGAACCGTCGGAACAATAGGTCGATCACCGCAATCTTCAAACGTCGAAATTGCCACCTTTTTGGCCGGCGCGGGACCACTTCATGTTCGGGCGCGCAAACGCTCGCGGGTCTACGTCCGAAAAGGAGGCATCAATGTCCTCCCCCATGTTTCGGTATGTCGCTACGATCTAGGCGTGCGACGACGACAACTCCGCCGCCGACTCGGCCTTGCGATTCGTGAACCGAAACTACGAGGGCTGCGAATGAAGCTCACGGTCAACGGTCAGGATCAGGTTCTAGAGGGGGTCGACCCAACCATGCCTCTCTTGTGGGCGATCCGTGACCTCCTCGCTCTAAAAGGAACAAAGTTCGGCTGTGGGCAGGCGCTCTGCGGCGCATGCACCGTGCACATGGACGGGCAGCCTGTCCGTTCGTGCCAAACATCTCTTGCCGATGTCGGAGACAGCAAAATCACAACGATCGAAGCGATAGCGGGGCGCGTTGCGGAAGCTGTCAAGTCAGCGTGGATCAAGAACAACGTGCCCCAGTGTGGTTACTGCCAACCCGGGCAGATCATGTCGGCGGTCGCATTGCTCGAGTCCAACCCGAAGCCCTCGCGTGACGACGTCAACTCCGCGATGAGTGGAAACCTTTGTCGATGCGGCACGTATCCGCGAATTCGCGCCGCTATCGCGGACGCCTCGAATTCTCTCGGAAAACGATGAGCGCGGGGCCATGAACATTGAACAATACGTCTCGGACCGCGACCCTGGAATGTTGCCGAGTCGGCGTGCCTTTCTCGAGGGGTTCGGTACAACCGCCTTTCTTCTCGCCTTCCAACTCCCGATCACCGGCGCCCGCGCGAAGGAATCGTCGGCGCGCCCAGGTCAGTTCAACGCCTTCCTTGCGATCGGCGAGGACGACATTGTTACCGCGATCATTGCTCAAACCGAGGGCGGGCAAGGGAACTCCACCGGGATGACGCAGGTCATCGCCGCGGAACTAGGCGCCGCCTGGCCACGGATGCGATATCAGTTCACTACCGAACGTCGCGCAGAATACATCAATCCCAAGCTCTACGAGGGGCTTGTCCTTACAGCGGGGAGCTCTTCGATCCCCGGTTTCTACGGCGCAATGCGTCAGGCGGCGGCAACGACGCGGGAAATGCTTGTTGCCGCCGCTGCAAGGCGATTGGACGCCAGACCTCACGAGTTTTCCGTCGCCGAGTCCAAAGTCACGCATTCGCAATCGGCCCGTTATTTCACGTTTGGACAACTTGCCGCCGACGCCGCCAAGGAGCGAATTCCCGCGAAACCTCGGCTGCGCGCTCGGAACGAGCTTCATCTGATCGGTCAGCGGTTGGATCGGTTGGACGTGCCCGCAAAGGTCAACGGCAGCGCCCGCTTCGGACTCGATCTCGAAGCACCTGGAATGCAGTACGCCGCCGTGAGACACGGCCCGGCCTACGGGTCGGCGGTGACGCAGATCGATGACGCCAAGGCCAAATCCATGCCAGGAGTCAGACTGGTCATGGCGGTGCCGCAAGGCGTGGCCGTTGTCGCCGACCAGTATTGGCAGGCCGTCAAGGCATTGGCCGAGGTGCGAGAGACTTACGCGAGCCATCCGAACAGCGAAGCCACTTCGGCAACCGTGGAGGCCGCACTGAGGCGGGGGTTAGAGCGGCCCGGCGTTCCAACGATTGGAAGCCGCGGAAACGTCCCGACTGCCATGAAGTCTGCCGCGAAGGTTCTCGAGGCGGAATTCTCGATGCCGTTTCTGTCGCACGCTTGCATGGAGCCCGTGTCATGCACTGCCCGGCTCGGCGACCAAGTGGAGCTGTGGCTTTCCACTAAGTCTCCGAGCCTTGACGCGGGTCACGCGGCGCGCGCGCTCGGCATCGACCCATTATCCATTGTCGTTCACAACGAGTACCAGGGCGGCGACTTCGGCCGACGCTCGGGCATGGAGCACACGACCGAAGCGGTTCTGCTGGCGAAGGCAGCCGGGCGACCGGTGAAAGTCGTTTGGACGCGAGAGGAGGACCTGAGGGTCGATCAGCACCGTACGGCATTCTTGGGTCGCGCGCGTATGGGGCTCGGCGCTGACGGGATGCCGGTCGCTTATGAAGCGAAAATCGCCTGTGACGGTCTGTGGCAGCGACTCTTTCCGTGGTTCTACGCCAAGAAGAAGCCAGTGGACCTGCCGACGTTCAGCCTCGTGGGCAGTTCTTACGGAATTCCAAACGAGGCGGGAACCTATGTCAACGTTCCACTTCCCGTCCGGATCGGTGCCTTTCGCGGCAACAACGATACACACAATGGCTTCATGCTGGAGTCGATGATTGACGACGCGGCACGCGAGGCGGGAATGGATCCGTTGGCCTACCGTCGCAGACTGCTGGCAAACGATGGGCGAAGCACCGCCGTACTCGATCGAGCCGCGGCTATCGCCGGCTGGGGCGAGGTTGCCGCTGGCCGTCATCAGGGCGTGGCGTTTTGGCAGTCAGACTTCTACCGTTGTCGGCTCGCCGTGATTGTGGAGGTCTCCGGAACAGCCGACGCCTTGAAGGTGGAGCGCCTCGTCGGCGTCTGTGACTCCGGTCTCGCCATCAACCCGATGCTTGCTGAGCGAGCAGTCGAAGCGGGAATGATTTTCGGGCTGAGCAATGCGATGAGCGAGCGTATCACGCTCTCCGGTGGAGCGCCCGAGCAAACCAACTTCGATTCCTATCAGGTTCTTCGGATCGATCAGGCTCCCGACGTCAGCGTCGAGATCATCTCTGTCGGCGAAGAGCCCGGTAGCTTCGGCGAGGTAGGCACGATGCCGATTTGTTCAGCTCTGGGTAACGCGATCGTCTCCGCAACCGGCAAGCGTATTCGGACCACGCCCTTCGGGGCCAATGGTGTGACCTTCGTTTGATGGACGGACACCGGCGAGGGCAACTTGAACGATTGGAGGCGGAACGTGAAAGAAGAAGTTTTATTCACTGTGTTTGGAGTGACGCTTCTTGCGGGGGCTGGGGCAGAAGTCGCACAGGACAGCGCGGCAGGCAAAGCCAACTTCGCCAAATGCCAAGCTTGTCACGCCGTCGGCCCGGGCGCCAAGAACAAGTTGGGCCCTGAGCTCAACGGGTTGGCGGGCCGTAAAGCCGGAGCAGTCGCGGGATACCAGTATTCACCCGCCTTGAAAAACTCTGGCTTCGCCTGGGATCAAACAAGCTTCGCCGCCTTCATGCAAAACCCGAGAACAAAAGTTCCTGGAAACAAAATGGTATTCGCGGGCATGAAGGATCAAGCAGAGATTGCTGGGCTGTGGGCCGCGCCCTTCATATCCGACGCCAGACGGTCATCCACGTCACCAAGATGCTGAACCTTCGCAACCTAGCCCGCATATTAGGCGTCTCCATCCCCGAACGACTGTTCTCCTTCGGGACTTCGACCAAGTTGATAAAGACATCCTCAGATCCCGACCCGAGCCGATCACGGAGGCTATTGGCCGCCGCATTGTAAAAGCCCTTCCTCTGTACGATCGCGCGGCCGATGTTTGAGCCCATTGCCTCCAAGCCTTTCGCGATTTGTACGAGATCCGGCTCAGTCACACTGGAATCCGACGAACACGCCAGACCCGGTCACACGCCTTGGTTACGCTTTAAGATGCCATTGACCGCTCGAACGAAGGTGGGCGGCCGCAACCATTCTCTAAAGGCGCTGGCGCAATTCAGTTCGACGGGCTCAGCGCCGGATTATAGGATTGGGCGTTGGAGGTGGCGCCCCCGTCGATCGAAAGTATCGCACCGGTGATGAACGACGCCTTGTCCGAAGCGAGGAAGATGACCGCCTCGGCGACCTCCTGCGGTGTGCCAAAGCGATGCATCGGCTGCGGATCCATCAGAACGTCCTGCGCTTCCTTGGGCAGTGTCAGCACCATGGGGGTGGCGATTGCGCCCGGAGCGACTGCGTTGATGCGGATGTCCATGTTTGCATACTCGCCGGCCGCCGTCTTGGTCAGCCCCACGACCGCGTGTTTGGCCGCCACATAAGAGCTGGCCTGCGGCGTGCCGACCAAACCGGCTTCGGATGCGGTGTTGACGATCACGCCGCCACCGTTCGCCTTCATGTGCAGGATGCCGTATTTCATGCAGAGCCACACGCCCCTGACGTCTACCGCCATCACCCGGTCGAAATCGGCCTCTTCTAAGTCGGCGGTAAAGCCCGTGACGAGAACGCCGGCATTGTTGAAGGCGAAATCGAGGGTTCCATAGGTATTGACAACCTTCTTCACGAGCGCCTGAACCTGATCGGCCCTAGTGACATCCACCGGCATGAACTCGGCCGTTCCGCCGACCTTCCGGATCATCTCGACGGTTTCTTCCGAATGCGCCCGGCTGGCTTCGATATCGGCGACGATGAGACTCGCGCCGTCACGTGCAAAGGCGATTGCGGATGCCCTGCCGATGCCGCCTGCGGCTCCGGTGACGAAGCCGGCTTTTCCCGAGAACAGTGACATTGTGATTCCTCCTTGCTGTCTTTCCGGTGCGTGAATCGATAGTTGTCCCCGCGTCAGACAGGAACGCCGGCGCTCGGTTAGCGTAGAAACCGCAGGGCGTGGTCGACAAACAAATCCGGATACTGGAACAGAAACCCGTGGCCGGAGTCCGGATAGACGATCAGCTGCGCATTGGGCAGGAGTTGCGCCATCGTGAACGAATTTATGGTAGGCACCATCACGTCGTTGCTTCCGTTCGCAACCAGCACTGGCTGCTTGACTTCAGGCAGACGGTTGTACGCGGAATCGCCTTCGCCCCATGCCACGAGCGCCTGGAGTTGAGCCTTTATCCCTTCCTGAGAAACCGGCGGCTCAATCTCGCCGACCCGAGATTTCAAGCGTTTCCAATAGGCTTCCCCAGCGGAGCGACTCCTCTCTGACGACGTGAAGAAAAGAAACAGCTGCTCCTCAAGTCCAAGTATGGGCCGGCTGGCGATGGGGCGAATGTCGGGTCCGCCCGGAACATATCGTTCGCCACCTCCCGGCCCGGTTCCGGCCAATATGATGCGTCGGAACAAGTGCGGGGATTTGAGCACGGCAAATTGCGCAACATATCCGCCCATGGAGAACCCAAGTAGATCGACCTCCGACACCCCGAGCGCACCGAGAAGGGCGATCAAGTGATCGGCCATTGCGCGAGCGTTGTTTGGAACCACGCCGGTCGAGAGACCCACGCCGGCGTTGTCGAACAAGATGACGTCGCGCTCGCGGGCAAAGCCGTTGATTGTCGCCGGGTCCCAGTCGTCCATCGTACCGCGAAAGCGGTGACAAAAGACAAGCGGTGTGCCGCTTGGCCCGCCGAGCCGTCGGTAGGCGTAGCGCACGCCGTCGGCTTCCGCGAATTTGGTTGTAACTGTCTCATGGGTAATTGATGTGGACATGATTACTCCCCGGGTGATCTCGCCCGCAGTAGACGAGGGCTTGCGACGGTTCGCCAAAAGCACCGGAGCCAACTCCATGCATAAGCGACTTCCTTCCTCAGATCAGTGGTAGCCGAAGTCGACAAGGTCGCGCCCGGCGAGCGGGCCGCCCGCTTGCTGCATGCGGCCGCCGATCGCGAGGTCGCCAAGATGAATAGGTGCGAAGCCGAAGCTGGCGATCAGATTCTTCACGAATTCGACAGGCTCCGCGTGATTCCCGGACACGAAGATCACGCGGCGGCCACCGTCCTTTGCGGGCCCTTGGTTGAAGCGTTCAATGACGATCGAATTGAACGCCTTCACAACCCGGGCGCCGGGTGCCAACGCAGCGACCATCTCGCTCGCGCCCTTGTCGCCAAGGTCCGCCAATACGAGTTTAGGGCTGTACGCACTGAACGGGTTCGTCGCATCAATGAGGACCCGTCCGTTCCACGCCGGCAGGCCTCGAAGTGCGTCTTCGACATTCGGCCAGGGGACGGCAAACAGGACATATTCAAGGCTCGCCGCCTCCGCGACCGTGGCGGCCGACGCACCGTTCCCGAGTTCGGCGATTAGGTTGGCAAGGGAGTCCGGGCCGTGCCTGTTGCTCAACACTACTTCATGGCCAGCCCTCAGGGCCTCTCGCGCGAATCCAAGCGCGACGGGGCCGGCACCGATCGTTCCGAACCTCATGATGCCGCTCCCCGCACGCTGGTGAAGTCGAAGAGAACCACGCCATTCCGGCCTGACCGGCCCACATGCGCGACTGCGTCGCCGATCAGCGATGGCGGGTAGCTCGCTGCGACCTCGAACAGTGACTGGGGCTCGAGCGCGAGCCGCTGGGCGAGGGCAATATCAGCTTGGCGCACGTCGGCCGGCTGCTGCATCCACTGCCCGAGGAACACACCCTTGAGCGTCAGGGCGCGGGGTGCAAACAGACGGATGTCGCTCGCCTCGCCGCCAAGTGAGCCAAAATTGACGACCGTCCCGGACCCTTCAGCCAAGAGATCGGCGACGTCGCCGAGCAGGGCACCGCCGACGCTGTCGATCGCGACGTGAATCTTCGCACCCTCGGCGGCGGCCCTTGCGCGCTCCTTCCAGCCGGCTGCGTCCGTCGCAAAGATCGGCGAGCCGGGCAGGAGCCCGGCCAGCTTCTCCGCGCCCACTTCGCTTCGCACCAGCCGGATGACTTTCACACCTCGGTCGGTCAGGAGCTTGCCTAGAAGCCGCCCGACAGCAGATCCCGCGGCGGTAAGCAGCACGACAACGCCAGCGCGCGAGTCTGGAGGCACCGATTCATGCGCGGCTCTGATCGCGGTGAGCGCAGTAGCAGTGTTGATCAGGAGTTGCGCGCCGATCTGGTCTGGAATCGTGTCCGGCAACGGCGTCGCGGACCCGGCCGGAACGACCACTTCGTCACGCCACGAGCCAGGCGCAGGAAAGAACGCCACCCTGAGTCCTTGCCTTAGTCCCAGGCTTGTATCGACGCGCTCCCCGACCTCGCTGACGACACCGGCACCTTCGAACCCTGGAACCCGCCCGCCTGGGCCTATCGTCGGCGGCGTGCCGAACGCCGGCGACCCCATGACACCCAGCAGATCGCCGGGATGGATCGGCGCGTAGGAAACTCTGACCCGAACCTGGTTTGCCCCGAGTGACTCAGACGGGCTTTCTTCAACCCGAAGCAATTCGGACGGTTGCCCGAGCTTGTGGTGGACGATCCTTCGCATGCGAACCTCCAGCAGCTAAGCGCCGGACGTCAGATCACCCCGGTGCGCTTCGACAAAATTCGAATGACGTCGACGCCACGTGCGGCAGAGACGTGCGCGCCGCTGGACCCACAAATAACCTCCGTTCGGCGGCGCCTTCCATGTCATTGTTGCCTCCATTTCGGCCATGTAGCCTCAAGCCGAACGAAATAAGAGATCTCCTGCGCGGCGTTAACGATAGCTTGAGCGCCGGAGCCACAGACGCGGTTCACCGTCAGCGCCGGGACCGTCACCGGTACCCCGCCGCCGATCGACGCTTGCCGAGCTGGGTTCATCTTGTTTCCGGCTTGAATGACATTGCCCATCACAACCGCTGAGATGTCTCCGCCGGCCAGGCCGGCGCGCTTTAGCGACCCGGCGATCACCGCGGCCCGCAAATCGACGGCGGGTACCGATTTCAACGAGCCTCCGTAGGTTCCAATCGCGGTCCAGACGGGGTGTGCGAGAACGACTTCGTTCATTGCGTGAGTCCTCCGGCGTTACGGAACCGTGAGATCGGCGCCTGTGGCGCTCTACTCGACACACGCCCTTCGGCGTCACGACGGCCTCGGAAAATGCGTTTCAGGCCGCTCGCGACCAGCTCGGTCGAGGCGTGCTCCGCGTACTCGGAGGAAGGCTAAACGGCGCTCGTTGACGCTGGGGGGTCATTTTAGCCACGATTCCGGTCATTGGTCGCCTGGTTGGCCGAATCTCGTTGCCGGTAGGAGCATCACGCAGAAGAGGCAGATCAGAGCGCCGACGGCTGCTGCGAGGAAGCCGTCGATATACGCAAGAACCGACGCCTGTTTTGTAATCGCAGACGCGAGCAAATTGGTTGCTTGAGCAGTAGCGGTCGCCAAATCCGACGTGTGGGCACCAACGGCGTTACGATAAGCCGTTATACGATCGGCCGTCAGT
>NZ_DATMLW010000187.1:0-25899 GCF_035570375.1 Bradyrhizobium sp.
ACTTGCCTCACCAAATTTCGACAGAAGTTCGGGGAAGGAAAGGACCGCAACTACGCTGATTGTCTAACGGGTCAAACCAACAAAGAAATCGATACCTGCATCGGCGATGATGAGTTCTCCAACTGTGTTCTCCAGCGATCCCTGAAGGTATTGGAGGTGTGTGACCTGTCAAAATGTTGAGGCTACACAACGCTTATTCAGTGCGGCACGCCCGCAGGACCTTTTGCTCCCACTGAAATCCGGCCGCATGTCGGCGCCCCGCCAGCCGCAACCTGAGCAAATGAACTTGGGCCCGAGATCCCGACAGCCCACTATCGGTCACCGCTGATCGCTACGTGGTGGCTGACGCGACAAAAATATCGCACTCACCGCAAATCCGGCCGAAAGTCGCCATTTTGTTGCCCACTGTGGCCGGACATTCCTTTAAGAAATCCGCGTGGTCGATCGAGCCAAGGGGGGGTCACACCATGGCATCCATCAGCTTCACAGCGATCAACGTGCGAGTGCTTGGATTGAACCAGCGCTCGTCACGGGCAACGACCTGGCATTTGTGCAGTGTCATCGTACCGAGACGCACAATCACCGGTCGGCTTGTGCGCGGAAAAGTTTGGCGGCGTCACGACGGCCGTCATTGGCTGTATAAAAAGTTCGTCGCTGGGTAGCTTTGTCGCATTTTAGGCCGCCGAGATCAGAAACCCGGGCAAATCCTGTCGGGGGGGAACGTAGGTAGCGCTCCCCTGACTCGAACCCCCGGCTTGGATTTTGTGGACACTTGCGACGCTGCGTTTCTGGCTCAAGCGGCCTGTCGAATTGGTGCTCCTGCGATCACGCTGTCCTGTCCGGCTGCGGTGTAGATGCGCGAACCAGAAACTGAGAACGCAGCGTTGGCGCCGGACACGTGCCGGTGCTCGTCGTTCCATCGCCCCAATTGATAGTAGCGGTGAAATCGCTGGCTCACCCGCTCCAATGTTTTCAGCCAATCCGTTGCCATGCAGGTAGTCCGGCATGGCCTTCGTGACGACCACTGGCCTTTCTGCATCAGCCCCAACTCGGTCAGCTCGGAGTCCATCGACTCGGTCGCACCGCCATGGCGGCCGGACAAAGTGAAGGTCCAGCTTCCGGGGCTCGCCGTTTGCGCCGATTTCGTCCCCGAGCTTCGCGTTCGATTCTGTTGAAAAAGGCCTACGTGTTCTTTGCCCGGTGCAGCGGGAGCGTTTCTATCCACGGCACCGATGGTGCTATGTTGTTACGCGCCCGCAAATGAGACCAAAGGCGATGAAAGAGAAAAAGGACATCGTGGAAAACTGGCTGCCGCGCTACACCGGCACGCCGCTGGCTGAATTCGGAGAATATGTTCTCCTGACCAACTTCGACAATTACGTCGAATGGTTCGCCACGCTGCACGGCGGTTTGGTAAAGGGCGTAGATCGACCGATGCCTAACGTGACTGCCGATGGAATCACGCTGATTAACTTCGGCATGGGAAGCCCGAATGCCGCGACCGTGATGGATCTGTTAAGTGCTATTGCGCCGAAGGCCGTATTGTTTCTTGGCAAATGCGGCGGGCTGAAACGCAAAAATCAGATTGGCGACCTGATTCTACCCATTGCGGCGATTCGGGGCGAAGGGACCTCGAATGATTACCTGCCACCGGAGGTCCCAGCGCTGCCCGCGTTCGAGTTGCAACGCGCGGTGTCGACAATGATCCGCGATCTCGGTCACGACTATTGGACGGGTACTGTGTACACGACCAATCGTCGTGTCTGGGAACACGATGATCGCTTCAGGGATCAGTTGCGTCGTACACGAAGCATGGCGATCGACATGGAGACCGCAACAATCTTTGCCGCCGGATTTGCCAACCACATTTCGACTGGCGCACTGCTTCTTGTGTCCGATCAGCCAATGATCCCCGAGGGTGTGAAGACCGAAGCGTCGGATCAGGTGGTGACCGCGAACTTCGTCGAAAGACATATCAAAATCGGGATAGAGGCCTTAAAGCTTGTACGGCGCCGTGGCCGCAGCGTGAAGCATTTGCGCTTCGAAGACGATTTTGACGCAGGCCATGAGACGTAACGAGGCGCACCGGGCGGCGTGAAGGCCCGCGACCGGCCCGATGGTTTGTCATCCTGTGTCCTCGGTTCCTCAAAACTGGAACGATGCGTTGCCTGGGTGTTTGTTTCTTACTTCCTAGAACCTGAGGCAGTTATGGGGTATGCCTTCGCGTACCCCGACTCCGCAAAAGCGGTCGTCATGAGAGTTGAGCTTACTCAAGCACTGGCGCCCGGCAGGATAAGCCCGGTCATCGGCCTCCTGCTGAGACTGCTTCTGTTCGCGGCGGTAGCGGTAAGCGGGTGCCCCGCACTTGCATCGGACGTAGGGGAGGATCCGAAGCCGGTGCAACAACCGCCGTCTGACAACAACGGTCAGCCAGCAGAAAATCACGACACGAAACAAACCAAGGAGCCGGCCGCTCCGTTGAACCTTTGTGATGCGCTCGGCGCGGCGGCGGCGGCCAATGAACTGCCGGTCGACTTCTTCGCCCGACTGATCTGGCAGGAAAGTCGTTTCAAGCCGGACGCGATCAGCCGGAAAGGCGCTCAGGGCATAGCTCAATTCATGCCGGCCACTGCAAGAGCGAGCGGTCTCGAAAACCCGTTCAATGCGCTCGACGCGATCACCAAGTCCGGTCAGTTGTTGCGTGATCTGCGCCGTGAATTTGGCAATCTCGGCCTTGCTGCAGCCGCGTACAATGCCGGATCTGGACGCGTTCACGATTGGCTTAGCAGCCATCGGCAGCTTCCGCGGGAAACGCGGGCGTATGTGCGGATTGTGACCGGTCGTTCTGTTGAAGAATGGACGGCCGGCACCGCAACGAACCTGGTTGAGATGCCCTCCCTCGAAGTCGTCCCGTGCGATTTGGCCGCTATGGCCTTGGTTCCGCCACACCGCGAAGCATCCCAGCCAAAACCCAAAACCATCAAGCCCTGGGGCGTGGAGATCGTCGGCGGGACAGCACCAGAAAACGCGCTTGCTCGCTACCGTGAATGGCTGCCGAAGTACGCAGCAATCGTCGCCGACCGCGAGCCGCACGTCGTCATACGCGGAGTCATCGGCCACGCAGGTGCAGCACGAGTCCGGGTCGGCGAGGACACCCGGGCGGCGGCGGAAAAATTATGCGCAGCGCTGCGCGCTGCTGGTACGTACTGTGACGTGCTGCGCAATTCAGACGGTGTTGGCAACAGCCGTCAAAAGGGACCGCTGCTCGGGACCAGTCCCATCATCGACCGCCAAGACGCCAAAGTAAGAAAGATAATATTGTCGATCTGCCGAGGTTGCTGATCGGGATGAACTCACTGCCAATGCCGGCTTCCGGCAGGCTTGCGCGAAATGGCTGAATTTAGAACGTGCCGAGCGCAAGGCTTAAATGAGCTTTGACTGACGGCCGTTTTTTCCAGGCTCAGCTCGAAGTAATTGAGAGTGAATTTGCCTTTGCGGCTTCTATTCCGGGCCCCAACCGTCGGTGCCGGCGAAAGCGCGGCGATCGGCGCGCGCCGCGGAGGTGACGCAGAACTGCCAGAGACGGGCCCTCAAAATGTCCCATCCGTCAGAACCGATATGGCAGGTTCCCGAAAGGAAAAGTGAGCCCGCCATAGGAACGCTGACTTCCCATTCCAGTTGGCCAAGCTCCCAAGCGATGACGCTGGAGCGAGAGCCATTGAGCATCCAACGGCTGACCCTATTTGCCGTCGTTGTCGCGGCCATTTGCTGCGCTGTCGCGATCACCGCTTTCATCGCGCAGTCGCCCGCAAGAAAGAGCGCGCCAGCGGGCGCCGCTACGAAGGCGGATGAACCTCTCGTCGCCCACCATCGACTGCATCCGGTGCGCACCATTCCAATCATCGGCAGGACCATCCCGCTGAGGCGCAGCCGCCGCAGCCGGCCTACATCATGCAGGAACAGCAGCTGCCGCCACCGAAACCGGACCCAACGCCCCAACGCAGCCGCACCGAACGCGCCGAGGCGAGCGATCCGGTGTGTGGCGAGCGGGGCCGTCACTGGTTCACCGACCGTCCTGGACATCGCAGCTGGAGGTGTAACCGCTGACCCGGCCATCCCGACCATCGTGGGGAGCGGCGGTCAACTGACGCGTTCCATCACCCGGTCCGTCGCCGGATGTTGCCGGTTCTTCATCTTGACCTGGTGCTTGGATCCCCGCATTCGATCAAGGCAGCCCGACACGCAACCAAATATCACCTCCTTAGCCGCATTTTGGATCCGACAAGCCCTGATGCAGGCGCGTGTGGCATCGCTCCACGCGATGCGCTTGGTTTGAGATTGCGACATACAGCGATTGACGCATACCTTGTCGCCATCGGCGCATTTTACCAGACACGCCGCAAGCCCATGCCGCTCCCCCTCGGAGAGCGCCGCTTGCTGGGCAGTCGCGGGTGGCAGAGTTGTCGCGGCCATAATCCAAAGCACCGACAAGGTCGACACCGCTATTTTGCGAAGATTCGCCATTACCCAAAAGGTAGAACGGTCCACCGACCTGCATCAATCACATTCCGGCGCCCGCAGAAAACGGCGACGCCAATTGCCGGCAGAAAAAACATAGAGCGACCAGCAGCCACTGAACAAAGACCGTCTATTGTTAATGATGAAGTCCGTCTGTCTAACCTCCAGGGTGACTCGCCTCTGCGGTGGGGTCGGTGTCGATGTCAGTGCGTTTCAGCAGATAATCGAGCCCGCCGATCCGGTACCAACGGTAGCCATAGCCTTCGATCAGCAGTCTGTGCCTTCCGCGAGCACTGGCGCGGCTGTGATTTTCAGAAAGCAGATTGACAAGAAGCTCGCCGCTCTCTCCGGAAAGTCCGACCGAAAAGGAGATCTCGCGAGGCCTCTCATCAAGATTATGCACGAAGAGGACTGAGTTATTGCGCCAATCGTAGCGGATGATCAGAATGGCCGGGTCGCGAGTCCGGATCACCTCGAAGTCTCCCCAGCCAACCTCAGGGACCTCCTTGCGCATTCGGAGAATACGTTCGGTCCAGTTCAGCATCGAGTTCGGGTCGCGACGTTGCTTGGCGGCATTGACATGTTCATAGCCATAAGGGCCCTTGTCGATGACTGGCATACAGGGCCTGTTGCTCCCCGTGAAGCCGGCATGTTGTTCAGTTGACCATTGCATCGGCGTGCGCGAACAGTTGCGCTCTGGCAGACTGAGATCGTCGCCCATAGCGAGTTCGTCGCCATAGCGGATCACTGGCGTTCCCGGCAAGGTACACATCAAACTGTAGGCGAGTTCGATACGCCTCCGATCACCTCCCAGCATCGGCGCCAGCCGGCGGCGTATGCCGCGTCCATAAAGCTGCATCTCCTTGCCGGGTCCGAAGGCCTTGAATACCGCGTCTCGCTGCGTGCTCGTAAGCCGGCCAAGATCGAGTTCATCGTGGTTGCGCAGGAACATTCCCCATTGCGCGGTACTTGGCCGCGGCCTGGTCTCCACCAACGCCTTTGCCAAAGGGCGGCTATCGGCAGACGCCAGGGCATAGAACAGATGCTGATTGACATGGAAATTGAACATCATGTGCATACGGTCGCCGTCGCGACCAAAATATTCCATGTCGGTTTTCGGCAGCACGTTGGCTTCAGCGAGAATGATCGCGTCGCCTTCGCGCCATTGCAGAAACTCACGAAATGCGCGCAGCATGTCGTATTGTTCGACTGGTTTCTTGACCTTCGCACCTTTCTTGGCAATCACGAAAGGAAGCGCGTCCATACGAAATCCTGACACGCCAAGTTGAATCCAGAAGCCCATGATCTTGAGGATCTCTGCCTGTACCAGCGGATTCGAGGTATTGAGGTCGGGTTGAAAATCATAGAAGCGATGGAAGTACCAAGCGCCGGCTTGCTTGTCGTGGGTCCATGTCGACTTCTGAACACCCGGAAAAACCATGCCTTTGTTCGCATTGGCTGGCCGCTTGTCTGCCCAGACATACCAATTTCGATACGGCGAGTCCTTTGAGCTTCGCGCAGCGCGAAACCAGGCGTGCTGATCGGAGGTGTGATTGACGACGAGATCGATGATTACGCGGATGCCGCGTTGACGACAGCCGTGGGTAAACTCGACAAAGTCGCCAAGCGTCCCGTAGCGAGGGTCCACGCTGTAATAATCGGAGATGTCGTAGCCGTCGTCTTTGCCGGGCGATGGCTGAAACGGCATCAGCCAGATGGTTGTGATGCCCAATCCCTGAAGATAGTCGAGACGACGCAACATCCCCTTGAAATCACCGACGCCATCGCCGTTTGCATCCATGTAGGTGCCGACGGACAGGCAATAAATTACGCCGTTCTTGTACCAGAGATCATCGATCATTGAGTCGTCATCGATACGGCCTCGCGGCGGAGCATTATTAATAAGTGAAACCAAAGCCCCAGGTTCCGCCGCCGCCCTCGGAACTTCCTCCAACCATGCCCTAGTCTGGAGAGCAGCTTGCGACGACACCCTCGTTGCCGCGAAGGTCGAGTACACCTGATATTCTTTCGCCCCCGCGATCCATGAAGGTGGAAAGCAAAATCTCGCCTCGCAGCCCGATAGATTGCGTATCAACCGAGACGGGATCGGCTGCAAAATTCAGAACGACCATCACCGACGAATCCTTTCTACGGCGATAGATCAGGAGGTCGTTCTCAGCGGTGATTGGCTCGTGGTCGCCGATGATCAGCGCCGGGGTCCGCCGACGCAAACCGATCAGTGCCTTGTAAAGACTAAGGATGGAAGTCTCTTCGGCTTCGAGGTTGCGAACGTTCTCGTGCAATGATTCGTCGGCGAGCGGCAGCCAGGGCGTGGCAGTCGAAAATCCGGCGTTAACCGCCGCATCCCATTGCATTGGCGTGCGGCAGCCGTCGCGGCCGACGCCAATGCCCGGCACGTTCTTCTCGAAGGGATCACGTACCTGAGCCGGCGCGACGCTGACCTGGCGCATGCCTATCTCGTCGCCATAGTAGAGCGTTGGCGTACCGCGCAAAGTCAGCAGCAACATGGCGGCCACGCGGCTCTGCGCCGGGCCAACGCGGCTCGCCACGCGCGGACGATCGTGATTGCCGAGGACCCAGTTCGGCCAGGCGCCTTTCGGCAAGGCCCGCTCATATTCGGAGACGATCTGTTCGATGCTACGTGCGTTCCAGGGCGCCGATAGCAAAGCAAAGTTGAAGGGCATCTGGGCGCCGAGCAACTCCTTTCCATAGTAGCAAACAAGCCGCTCGATCGGCAGGTAGATCTCGCCGATCAGAACGCGATCCTCGAACTCGTCGATGACATGCCGCATTTCGGCGACCACCTCGTGGATCTCAGGCCGGTCGGTTGTGTAGAGGGACAACAGCGCCTGATTTGGCGGCTGGCCCTCCCGGAAATTCGGATTCGACGGGTTGTGGCGAAACTGGTCGTCCTTGATCAGGTGCCAAATGACATCGACCCGAAAGCCATCCACGCCCTTGCGCAGCCAGAACCGCATCACGTCGTAGATCGCGCGCCGCACGGCAGGATTGCGCCAGTTCAAGTCGGGCTGCTGGGCCAAAAAGGCGTGATAATAATATTGGCCGCTGTGCGGGTCATATTGCCAGGCGCTGCCTCCGAACTCGGAAAGCCAGTTGTTGGGCGGCCCCCCGACTGCTGCGGGATCTCGCCAGATGTACCAGTCGCGCCTCGGATTGGAGCGCGAACTGCGGCTTTCGATGAACCAGGGATGCTGATCGGAGGTGTGGTTGGGCACGAGATCGAGTATCAGCTTCTGGCCGCCGGCGTGCACGGCTTCGATCAGCATGTCAAAGTCCACCATGGTCCCGAAGACCGGGTCGACCCCGGTGTAGTCGGAAATGTCGTAGCCGAAATCGGCCATCGGCGACGGAAAGATCGGCGAGAGCCAAATCGCATCCACGCCGAGCCTTCTAAGATAAGGCAACCTGCCGATGATGCCCTTGAGATCGCCGACTCCGTCGCCATTGGAGTCCTGAAAGGAGCGCGGATAGATCTGATAGAAAATTCCGCGCTGCCACCAAAAATCGTCAGTCATTGCCTTCTGCCAATTCCGCCTTGAGCGCATAGCGCGGTTTCGCGTTGATTGCGGCTTTCTCCCGGATGCATGTCCTGGGAACATTCGGGCCGGGCAAAGGTTGCTCGTTTTCCGAAAGCTGAATATGAGGGTTCGATTCCCTTCACCGCTCCAGTCTTTTCAGGTACTTGTCGCGACGCCCCGGTTTCATCCAGACCCACCGTGCTAAAGCATCCAGACACCTGCCCAAGGTTTTTGCCTCACCCGCGCACCCGCTCTAGGCTGCGGCTTTCCTCACCTATGCTTTTCGAGCGTGACAACCAATGTTCAAATGGCTCAAATCGCTGCTTTTCGTGATATGGGCTCTTCTGCTGATCCCTCTGATCGGCACAGCGCTCGAAAAATGGTTCGCGGAAAACATCTTCACCGAGCCGAACGCCGTGGCCACGGCAATTTCCAACAAGCTCGTCGAGATTAGCCACCTGCGTTGGTTCGAATCCGCTTTGGTCTTCATGACCGGCATCGTAATCGGGATTTCACTGGAAACCTCGACCCGCAAGGCCGGCGAAAGAAGAGCTTTTGAGCTCCGAAGCCTGGGTTATAGATTTCGCAGCCTTTCAGACAGCATCAGCAATCAAACCGCATCTTCTGGATGGCCGGACAATGCGCGTGATCTCAGACCTGCGATTGCCTCTGCGCTCATCTCCGCCAGAAAGTTCGGTTTGTGGGTGCCCGGAGAGCGCATGTACGAGTTGCCGGACGCGTCATTCCTTCACGAATATTTCAAATGCGTCGGAAAGCTTCTGGAGGATGGGCATTTGAACGAGGCCAGGCGCGAGGCGCTATCGTGGCAGCCATTTCTGGATAGAGCAAAGCCGTCGTGAATTTTCGGCCGGCCGAGGAAAAAACCGCGTTTGCGCTTGCCGAAAACAGGAACGGCTCACTTTCTTCGCAGCACCACCGAGGTTTCGATTTGCCGGTCCGGAATGGTCCAATACTTCTTCAATAGCGCTTTTGTCTCCTCCGGTTGAACAACGCCGAAGCCGTGGCGCTTGTAAAAATCGATAGCCCAGCTCGCGGTGGCCCAGGTGCCGACCAAAATGGGTCGCGATCTCTGCGAACACAATTCCGTCAGCAGGTCACCACCGATGCCCTTGCCCTGGTATGCAGGCAGCACATAAGCATGCCGTATCAGATCGACATCCAGAACCTCTTGAACACCCATGACGCCGACGAGAACGGCATCGAGTTCCGCACCCCAGAACTCGACGCCAGCCGATATCTCTGCAGTGAGCTCATCGGCGTCCATATAGGGTTCGTGCCAGCGGTCGGCGGGGATAACGCCCTGATATTTTTTTGCAGCCAGGTTGATGATCCGCAGCAGCGCGTCATGCTCGTTATCTCGGCAGCGTCTTATCGTCGGCATGTTTTGCTCCGGCCGGCCCATAGGCCGCGCTCAGCCTTGCAGGACAAGCGGCGATGAAGTGGGCGCTTGACCTGCTCAAAATAAACTAACCCAGACTGGCCACTTTTTCCTGCGTCCCGACCGAAAGCGATAGACGATCGTATAGGCAAGATGCCATATCCCCAGGTATGGGTCTCCACGGTGCAAGCCGAACTCGCCGATCACCATGTACCGCAGGCGGAAGCATCGGCGCGGATGTTCGTCGAACCATATGCGATCTAATTCCTCGGCGTGTTCGATGGCCCGCACCAGCCCATCGAGTGGGCCGTCGTCATTCGCCGTCATGGTCGAACCTCGGTCTGGTGCAGCCCAAGGATGGTCTTTGTGAGATAGGCCTGAAGAAGTGATCCCGCCAGCCGGTGAACCGGCGTGCAGCCTGAGCTCGCGACGCCTTTGCTCGGGCAAGATGGCAAGCCGCTTGCGCTCAACGAGGAATTTTGAAACGATCTGTCTGACCAATTCCAAACGATGTTGAAGGCCAAATCCCTCCCGACAGATCCCTCCCAAAGGGAATACGAGGGTTCGGTTTCTTTCACCCACTGCGGCGCCTCGCAAGCTCATCCCGCCACGTTGAACCAAAACCCGAAGAGGACAAAAATGGCCGAAGCGGACCTCGAAATTCTCATTCGGTCCATCGGCAAGAAGCAACGCAAGAGCCTGATGGACGCCGCGAAGAAGCGGCACGCGCGGTTGATGGGGTTGGCCGCCAAGGCCGGGAACAAGGGGGCAAAGGATCGTTTCAGGCAAATCGCAAAGACAACGCTCGCAATGGCAAACGCCGCGGCAAGGCGGTTGCAGGTCACGGCGGAGAATGCAGCCGATAGCTATGCGCGGGCGATGAAAAGGGCGGCGGAGGAGATCGAGGCGGCGGAAGAAAAGCGGGCAAAGAAGGCGGTTAAGAACGGTATCAAGAAGAAGGGTTGATACCTCTTGAGAGCCATGCGAGGCCGCAGTCAGACGATCAGTCGGCCCTCGCGATCTGCGAGGGTGATTTGCACCTCGGTTCCGGAATTGAAATCGAGCCGATCCGCTTCGATGCCGTCACTGAAGATGACCCCGTTCTCCGGCATCAGGGAGCGGACCTGCAACCGCTCGGATTTCATCAGCCGCCCGTAGACCAGGCTGACCTGGGAGCTCCGGCTCGGAAAGGGCTCGCGAACGGCGAACCGTAATTCGCTGCTATCCCAGGGCTGCGGCAAATAGGGTGGACTTTCGGTCGGGCTGCCGAATGCGCCGGCGATCGCGAGCGAGCCGGTGATGATGCTCTTGAACCACGCCGTCGACCCGAGACCGGTTGAAACGATGAGTCCGCTCGACGATTGCGTTTCTTTCCGCGTTCCGGCCGCGATCTCGTAAATCGCGGAAGTATGGGAGCGTGCGCCGATGAAGAGGTCGTTGACGGCATAGAGCACCTGACCGTTTGCCAAGGTGGCCTTGGCCATCGTCACCGCTTTGACGCCACGCTTCTCGGCTGCGACTTCCGGTAACAGTGTGCCAAGGTCGTCCGGTATGAAAGGCAACAAGATGCCGTCATAGCGTCCGGTATCGGGATTGAGGCCGATCAGCGGGTGGCCGTTGAGATATTTCATGGTGTTGGCGACCAACCCGTCCTGGCCAAGCGCAACCACGATGTCCGAGGGGCCAAAGATGAAGTTGGGCAGAAAACCCCGATCGATAATCTGGTAACGGCCCCATTGCTCCAGGGTCCGAACCGTACGCTGCTGCTGTTCGAGATAGACGTCGTGTTCGCGCTGATAGTCGGAGAAATCGGCACCCAAATGCTCGAGATAGAACCGGGCTTGGGCCTCCGTCAGATATTTGGCGATCAGATCCTCGAGCCTCGTCTTCCGGGTGATGAGGACCACCTTGCGATCATTGTCGGCGGACATTGGGCACCTCCGTCGGCTTTGACTTGTCGAGCAGGGTATTGAGCAGGTCAGGGGACACGTTGAGCTGTCCAATTCGCTCGGCCTTTTCGGCAATTCCGGTGAAGGCCTGGGCGATCAATTGAGCCGGCTGCATGCCGGCTGCGGCCAAGGCCTGTATCACCCTGGTATCCACGCCTTCGAATATCTTCATCAATGCGCCGACCCGATAGGCTTCCGCATCCGCCAGAGTCCGCGTGTTTTCGGCGTTGAGCGCGACGAAATCCTTCCGCTTGCCCTCCAGCGTAATGTCGGCGACCATGCCGGCTTGCTTCAACTCGTTCTGCTTCGCGGCGACGCTGGCCGCGGCGTCCATTTGCGTTTCGCGAATGGAACGCTTTTTCAGTTCGACGGCAATTTCGGTGTCTAGCTCGCTCTCGCGAATGGCCCGTTCCTGTTCCACGGCAAAGTTGCGACGAGCGAAAATGGCCTCGTCGGCATTCTTGAGAATTGCCTCGCGTGCCTCGGCCTCGAGCGCCTTGGCAGTGTCAGGTGTAGGCTTGATGCCCCTTATCGACACGCCGAGAATTTCGAGCCCGAGGGACGCGATGTCGGCCCGGTGATTGAGCCCGGCCATAATGGTGTTGGCGATCCGATCTGAGGCCTGCAGGGCGTCCTTCAGCGTCAGGTCCTTTACGGCCTGTTGGGCCAAAACCTCGACCGAGCCGAGGATGCGCTGGGGCAATTTTTCCGGGTCGTCCGACTCATAGGTCTTGCCATCCGATTTGAGCGTGAAGTTGAGCATGGACGCGGCCTTCTTTGGCTCACCGATGCGATAGGTGACATGGCCCTGGACGGTGAGGGCCTGAAAGTCTCGCGCGATCTGCTGGAAGATAAAGGCGGCATCTCGGCTTCCGATCGGCACCGCGACAAGGGAAGTAACGGGCGCGTAGTAGAGGGTAGAGAGGCCGGCGCCCTCCCGGGTCACCGCCCCGGCGCGGTATTTCATCAGGTAGATTGTGGGCTGGGCTTTGACGAACCGAATTCCAAGCATGGCGCGTTCCCTTCATGACAGGCGATATAAGTTGCTCTGGACAACTAAGTAAGTTGTACAATACAACTAAGCCTGTTATTGTCAAGAGCGAACAAGGCGAGGGATTGCGGACGTGGCAGAAGAAAACCAGAAGGAAGATGGCGGTCGCCGGAAAGTGGCGGACTTTCCGAGGCCTCTGACGACGGTCGATGTTGTCATCTTTGCCGTCAGGGACGATACGCTTCATGTCCTCCTGGTGAAACGCGGGGCAGGCGAAGACGAGCCGTTTCCCAATTCATTCGCCTTGCCGGGCGGCTTCGTTGACATTGCCAGGGACAGGGACCTCGAAGCTTGCGCGATCCGCAAACTAAGGGACAAGACGGGCGTGGTAAGTCCTTATCTGGAGCAATTGGGAAGCTGGGGAAGCGCCGATCGCGATCCGCGCGGCTGGTCTGCGACGCATGCTTACTTCGCGCTCATTCCAGCCGTTCCGGCAGGTGGCCCTCTTGCCGCCGATGCGCAGTGGTTTCCCGTCCGTGTTGGCAGGATCAAACCCAGGCTTGCCTTCGATCATGATGTTATCGTGGCGGCTGCGATTCAGCGGCTGCGCAGCAAGGTCGAATATACCTCGCTACCGGCTTATCTGATGCCGCCTGAATTTACATTGCCGGACCTGCAACGGGTTTACGAAATCGTGCTCGATCGCCCGCTAGAGAAAAGCGCGTTTCGGACGCGGATGCTCGCCGCGGATTTGATAGAGCCGGTGGCAAGAATGCGAAAGGGACCCAATCGCCCTGCGCAGCTATACCGGCTGAAAAAGACCAAATCCCCGATCTATTTCGCGCGGACCTTCAATCCGCCCGACTGACATGACGGCTGGGCCTGGCCGGTACTCGCCTGGGCGTTTCGGTTAGGCTATTCATCACTTTCCTGTCATTCCAGTCGACGGAAGGCACATGGCACATCAACCTCACCAGAAGGTCATCATCACCTGCGCGATCACAGGCAATCTGACGCGCCCCGAACAATCGCCTTATCTGCCTATCACGCCGCAGCAGATCGCCGACAGCGCGCTCGAGGCCGCGGAAACGGGAGCTGCGATCGCCCATATTCATGTGCGCGATCCCGAGACCGGCCGGCCCTCGATGGGAATCGACCTCTATCGCGATGTGATGGACCGCATCCGCGCCCGCAACGCCAGCCTGATCATCAATCTGACCACGGGGCCGGGCGGGCGGTTCGTGCCGTCGGAGGAAGATCCGAAGATCGCAGGTCCCGGCACCACCCTGATGGCGCCGGAGAAGAGGGTCGAGCATATCGAACCGCTGCGCCCGGAGATCTGTACGCTCGATCTCAACACCATGAATTCGGCCGGACAGGTCGTGATCAACACGCCCCCCAACGTGCGGAAGATGGCGGCGCGAATGCGCGCAGCCGGCGTGTTGCCGGAACTGGAGTTGTTCGATTCCGGCGACATCCACTTGGCACGCGACCTGATCGCGGAAGGAACGTTGCGGGGGCCGCCATTGTGCACGCTCGTGCTCGGCGTCAAATACGGCTTCGATCCTTCGCCCGAAACCATGCTCTATGCCCGCGACCTGTTGCCGGAGGGTTCGATCTGGGCCGGTTTCGGCATCGGCCGCTCCGAATTCCCGATGGTGGCGCAATCCTGGTGCTCGGCGGCCACGTGCGGGTCGGCCTGGAGGACAATCTCTATATGTCCAAAGGCGTTTTGGCCAAGAGCAACGCCGAATTGGTGGCGCATGCGGTGCAGATATTGAAGAGCCTGGGCGCTGCGATCGCAACGCCAACCGAAGCGCGGCAAATGCTCGGGCTTACCTGAATGTTCGGGCGGCACCTGCGCGCTGCCACAAACGCGCTATCAGATTGGCTCAGGCTGCATTCGCATTGGAAGTGCTACTCCCTCTCCCTTTGGGAGAGGGTTGGGGTGAGGGGGTACGGTACCTCGTGAGAGCATGGCCCCTCACCCGATTTGCACCGGACGATGCTTCGCATCGCCAGGAGCAAATCGACCTCTCCCCAGCGGGGAGAGGTGAACCGAACCCTTTCAAGCACTAACGCCTAGCCATCGTGGTCGTGACCCTGGTCGTCATGATCGCCGAAGTGGAACATCTCCATGAGGTCGCCGATCGCCGGCATGTTGCGCGGCACGTAGCGATTGTCATCCTCGTCCATGATTGGATTGGGAAGATTATCGCGGCTGCGAGAGCTCAACGGCTTCAGCCCCCAGTTGCGCTCGATGAACTTGGTGATCGAGACGTGGTCGTAATAGGTGTGGACCACGCGGCCGCCGTGCGAGAACGGCGAGATTACGAGTAGCGGCACGCGCGGGCCGTCGCCGAAGAAGTCGACCGGCTGGATAAAGCCCGAATCGTAGAAGCCGCCGCTTTCATCCCAGGTGACGATGATCGCGGTCTCCGCAAACAACTCCGGCTTTCCCTTGACCTGATCGACGATATTGTCGAGCAGCGCCTCGAACAGGTTCAACTTGGAGGATTGCGGGTGTCCGTCGACGAGGCCGCTGGGCTTGACGAAGGCAACCGACGGCAGGTTGTCGTTGGCCACTGCAGTGAAGAAGTCGGTGATGTCACCCGTGTGCGCCTTGATCTGGGCGGGATTGCCGTAGATCGAAGCCGCATACTGCATCGGGTTGCAGATCGGGCAGAACGCGTTGGGCAGACCGGCAACCGCTGCATTAAAGCCGCCGCCATAATAAGCCCACGAGACATTTTTCGCGTTCAGCGCATCGCCAATGGTCGGCAGGTTTTGCGGCGGAATGAAGAAGAAGTCGCTGCCGTCCGCCGCCTGCTTGGGCGACAACGGATTCGCCGGCGTACCGTTGGGGTGGTAACCGGGGAAGAAGTTGTTGATCGCGTAGAAGGTGTTTTGCGCGCAACTCGTCGGCGACAGCTTGTAGGGTAGCGTTGCCAGATAGCTGGTGATGGCGGGAACGCCGGGCTGGGCCGGATCCGAGCAGTTGACATATTCCCCGAGCGTGGCGGCGATGTCGTTCTTGTAGACGTTGTTGGAGCCCTGCACCGGGTCCGGATTCGCCACCAGCGAGATGGTCACGAAAGACGGCAATCCCAGGATCGCGCCCGGCACCGGCGGCGGCGGCACGGGCTGGAAGCTGTTCGCGTTGAAGATGCCGTTTTCCGCGAAGGTATTGTTGAAGAAGTAGACATCGCCGGTACCGATCATGATGTGATTGGCGCCGGTGCCGCCCATCACCGCCTGGTGATAATTGTCGGCGATCGAGAATTCCTGCGCAAGTTTCTTCAGAACAGGGGCATCGCCCTGGTTCATGTTGAAGAAGGCCATCGACGTGCCCATGCCTTCTTCCGCCAGACCCGCAAAGGTCGTGATCACGTAGGGCAGAAGGTCGGCCTGGCAGCCGGACGGATTTTCGGGTGTCGCGTGCTAGACCGTACAGTCCGATTGCTGCCACATCTGGAAGAAGCGGTGAATGGTGTCCTCGGTATAGGCATCGTAGGCAAGCCCGTTGCCCTGCGCGTCCTTTGCCGTCTGCTGGAACGGACCGTTCGGCAGATTGGTGACGTTCAGGATGCGCGTGTCGGGATTGCGCACGCCGTTGGGCTGCCCGTTCGTCGTTTCCGGCTTGATCGTGATGCCGCTTGCACCGGTCGTCAACAGCACGGCGTCCTCGGGCTCAAGGCTCGGCTCGGCCGCCTGTGCTGCGGCAACAGTGGCAAACGGCGGCGGGTGACTATCGCTGCCTGCCACCGGCACGCCATTCAGGTTAGGTGGCGGCAGCGTCGTGAAGGCGGTTTTGCTGACATCCGGCGCGCTGATGAAATATTTGGGCTGCTGCGACACCGTGAATTGGGCGGCCTTCTTGAAGTTCGGTCCCGGCGTGCCGTCAGTGTTGACGATGCCCTTGGACAGGAGATTGGCAATATGCTGACCATCGCGCGGGCGGAACGTCCCGAAGGCGTGATCGAAGCTGGAATTCTCGGCGATGACGACGATGACATGCTTGATCGGCGTCGTCGTGGGTGTCTTGTCGACGCTCTTGTCCGGATCGGCGGCACCGGCATTCACCGTCAACGCCCCGAGTGCAGCAGCAGCTACGCCAGCCATCAGGCCGAGCTTCGTTTTGCCCGGCGCGTACTTTCTTCCACGCATATTGGTTCTCCCCAGAGTGAAAAACGGCGGGGAAACTAGCGGGGTGGCATGACAGCTTTATTGCAATTCGAAGTTATCCAAGCCTCGATCGGAGGAGGGGAGGCCTCCGAAGCGCATTTTGCGTGCGGCTCGTCAACGCCGCCGCCGTGGGCCGATGTAACATTCGCCGGATGGAGCTCAGGCTTTGCGGCCGATCAGAAAGACTGACGCGGCCAGCGCCTGGATCAATGCGGCCGCGATAAACACGGCTGGCGCCGTGCCTGGATGGACGGACACTTGATCCGAAAGATCATGGATCAGGCCTAAAGTGGCAGGAGCAAAGGCGTAGGCCCCTTGCGAAATAGCGACGACCAGCGCGACCACACGCTGTACTTCCTCCTTCGCAAACTCCACCTGCGCGATAAGTGGCGGCAACCACGTGCCGTTGCCGAACGCCAATCCGAACATGACAATGGCCGCAATGATCACGGGGACATTCGTGCCCTGGGCAGCCATGAAGGCGAACGAGCCCGCGACCTGAAGCCCATAGCTTGCCGCAGCAAGCAACCGCCGATCACATGCGGGCGGCATAAGCCAGCCGATCAGTGTTCTCCCGAGCACGGCCAGGGCGGTGGTCGCTCCCATCGCCAGCCCAGCGGTTTGTTTGCCGAGCGTCGGCACGAGCAGGGAGTAGAGATGGGCCAGCAATCCGATTTGAGCAAAAAGACCGAGCGCCGTTCCCATTGCCAGCGTTTGAAATTTCGGATCGCGCCATAACGGGCCGCGGGACGGGGGTTGAGGGATTGGCGTAGCTGATGCGCCAGGAGCACCGCCATCGGGCCTCGTTCCCAGCATTTCCGGCGTTATCGACAGCACGCGATTTGTCAAGATCCAGACGACGGCGACGGTTGCGGTCCCGATTGTTGCCGCCGTCAGGATGAAACCGAATAAGGCGATGCCCGTGGCCCAAAGCGGTGTGAAAATTACGCCCCCCAGGTTTGCGCCATCGCCATTGTAAGCAACGGCAAGTGCCGTGGGGCGCGAGCGCACGAACCAGGGAGACACTATCGCGTTGATGGCGGCGACCCCCATCGTTACCCAGCCCGCACCGCTTAAAGCTGCAGCCATAAACAACTGCCAGGGATGACAGGCGGCGGCCCAGCCGATGACGCCGAGTGCGATCGAAAGGGCACCAAGGCGTGTGACGTTGGTGGTGCCCCAGCGTGCATACAACGTTGGCAGATTCGCGGTAACTACCGCGCCGATCAGGAAATGGGTGGTCACGGCTGACGACACCAGAAGCAACGACCAACCCCGTGCCTCCTGCACGGCATTCAGGAAAATGGGCGGGCCATAGAACCCGGTACCGAGCCCGAAAACAGCCAGGACGAACGCGGCGCTGACAACTCGCCAACCATAAAAGCTGCTGGTCCAGGTGTCCTGGAGCATGATGGCCCGATCTTCACCGTTACGCCTCAAATAACGGCGATCGGCAACGCAATGCTACGATCATGGACGAAGTATCGTTGAAATTGGCGGGCGTTTGCGCCGCTCGCCGAGCCCGACCGGGCGCGATCAATTCATCTGCATATGAGCTAGCGAACGGCGCGTTCGAGACCGGCGGATTCGAAAGTCTTGCGGTTGGGCGCACTTCCCGTCAGCGCCATCACCGAAACCGCAACGATGCGCGCGATGACGCCTTCGACGTCGTGAAGATCGCAAATCCCCTCCGAGAGCTTGGTCAGCCGCTCGCTGTCGCGGATGGTCTGGTGCGCCATCGCGAGCGCGAAATGCAGGCCCCAATAGAGGTCGGCGTCGCTGCAATCCGGCAGCGATCGCCGCATCGCGGCGGCAAATTTCCGCAAATGATCGATCTCGCGGTTCTTGATGCGGCGGATCGGCGGGACGGATTCGATGGACGCCCGGATCATGAAGCGGGCCGCCGTCGATCGCTCGCTCTCCGGTCCAAGACAGCCGCGCACCATCGGCCCGACCAGTGCCCGCAGGATGGCGTCGATGTTCGCGCGGCCGCCGCCTGCCGCTTCCGCGGCCTTCAATTCGTTGAGACGCTCGCGATTGGTGGCGATGCTGCGGCTCACGAACAGCTCGGCGATCAGCTCGTCCTTCGAGCCGAAATGGTAATTCACCGCAGCCAGATTCACCCCGGCGGCGGCGACGATGTCGCGCAGGGTGACGTCGGAGAAGCCGCGATCGGCATAGAGCCGCTCGGCGGCCTCCAGGATGGAAGCTCGGGTCCGGTCTGACGGCATCTCATACCCGAATGGGGGCGTTGCAATTCAAACGTTTGTATGAAACTATGGTTTGAAGGCTCGGTTGTCAATGCGCGCGAAGCGTCACCGCGCCGGCGGCGTTGCCGTCCGGAGAGCTCGCGGGCTTTCGGCGACGCGACTAACAATCTTGCAGTGAACCGGCGGCAGGCAGACAGTGCCGCCAACCAATCTTGTCCAAATGTGAGGAACGCCAAATGGACTTCACCATGTCGGAACGTCAGCGCGAATGGCTCAACCGGGTGCAGTCGTTCATGAAGGAACATGTACGCCCGGCTGTGCCCATCTACCGGCAGCAGGACGAAACGGGCCCGCGCTGGAAGGTGATCCCGATTGTCGAGGAACTGAAGAAGAAGGCGAGGGCGCAAGGGCTCTGGAACTTGTTCTTGCCACCTTCTTCGCACGAGGACGACGAGTTCCGCGGCGCGGGTTTGACCAATCTCGAATATGCCCCGCTCGCCGAGGAGATGGGCCACATCGGCTGGGCCTCCGAAGTGTTCAATTGCTCCGCGCCGGATACCGGCAACATGGAGGTGCTGATGCGTTACGGCACCAAAGAGCACAAGCGGCAATGGTTGCGGCCGCTGATGGACGGGGAGATCCGCTCCGCCTTCCTGATGACCGAGCCGGCGGTTGCATCTTCCGACGCCACCAACATCGAGACGCGTATCGAGCGCGATGGCGATCACTACGTCATCAACGGCCGCAAATGGTGGTCCTCGGGCGTCGGCGATCCCCGCTGCAAGATCGCGATCGTGATGGGCAAGACCGATCCGAAGGCGCAGCGCCACCAGCAGCAATCGCAGATCCTGATGCCGCTCGATGCCAAAGGCATCAAGGTCGAAAAAATGCTGTCCGTGTTCGGCTTCGACGACGCGCCGCACGGCCACGCCCAGGTGCTGCTCGAGAACGTCCGGGTTCCCGCCAGCAACATTTTGCTCGGTGAGGGCAGGGGTTTCGAGATCGCGCAGGGGCGCCTCGGTCCCGGCCGCATCCATCACTGCATGCGCACCATCGGCAAAGCCGAGGAAGCGCTGGAGAAAATGGTCAAGCGGCTGTCCTCTCGCACCGCCTTCGGCCGGAAGATCATCGAATATTCGATCTGGGAGCAGCGCATCGCGGAGGCCCGCACCGACATCGAGATGAACCGGCTGTTGTGCCTGAAGGCCGCCGACATGATGGACAAGGTCGGCAACAAGACAGCCCAACTCGAGATCGCCATGATCAAGGTGGCGGCGCCCAACATGGCGCTGAAGATCATCGACCACGCGATCCAGGCGTTCGGCGCCGCAGGCGTCTCCGACGACGCGGGTCTCGCACGCGACTACGCCTCGATGCGCACAATGCGCCTCGCCGACGGGCCGGACGAGGTCCATAACCGCGCCATTGCCAGACTTGAACTTCGGAAGTATGCAAACGCTCCCACTTCGCATTAAGCTGAGTGTCACTACCGGTCTTTTTCCCTCATCCTGAGGAGCTTGCGCAGCAAGCGTCTCGAAGGATGCGGGCCGAAATCGGGCCTCATGGTTCTCAAGGCGATGCGAAGCATCGTCCGGAGACGGCGCCAAACGCCTCCTCGCCATGAGGATTGATGACGCAGGCTGGTAGCGGGAGCGCGCAAAATGGCGCTCCCGAGAATATTGAGGGAGCGTCACCGTGGCCGAAGGCGTCAGGAACGACGAGGACTTTTCCGGCACCAAACCGGTCGAGGAGCGGCACCGGATCGATGAGGCGCGCCTTGAGGGCTGGATGCGCGAGCACGTCGAGGGTTATCAGGGGCCGCTGACCGTCCTGCAATTCAAGGGCGGGCAGTCGAACCCGACCTACCGGCTTGACACGCCCACCCGCTCCTACGTGATGCGGCGAAAGCCGTTCGGAAAACTGCTGCCGTCGGCGCATGCGGTCGATCGCGAATTCCGCGTCATCGCAGCCCTTGGCCGCCAGGGCTTCCCGGTCGCCAAAGCCTATGCGCTTTGCACCGACGATGCGGTGATCGGCGCTGTTTTCTACATCATGTCGATGGAAGAAGGCCGCGTGTTTTGGGATCCGGCGCTGCCAAGCCAGACGCGCGATGCGCGCCGCGCGATCTTCAACAGCAAGATCGAGACCCTGGCCAAGCTGCACCAGTACGATCCGCAGAGCATTGGCCTTGGCGACTTCGGCAAGCCCGGCAATTATTTCGCGCGTCAGGTCGATCGCTGGACCAGGCAATACCGCGCTTCAGAGACGCAACACATTCCCGAAGTGGAAAACCTGATCGAGTGGCTGCCGCGCACGGTGCCGCAGCAGGATCGCGTCTCGATCGTTCACGGCGACTATCGCCTCGACAACATGATCTTCCATGCCACCGAGCCGCGGGTGATCGCGGTTCTGGATTGGGAGCTCTCCACGCTCGGCGATCCGATGGCGGACTTCACCTATCTTCTGATGCAATGGACCATGCCGGGTCTTGCCAATGCCGACCTCGCGGCGCTCAACATCCCGAGCCTGGAAGAGGCAGCGCAAATCTATTGCAACGTCACCGGCAGCGCGGTGCCGGATCTCAACTGGTATTTTTCCTACAATTTGTTCCGTCTCGCTTGCATCACCCAAGGCATTGCCGGACGCATCCGCGACGGCACCGCGGCGAGCGCCAAGGCCATGGAATCGGCCAAGCGCACCGTGCCACTCGCCAAGGCCTCCTGGGAACACGCGCAGAAGGCGGGGGCGGTTTGACGCCTCGCGGCGCTGAACGCAACGCGCGGGTCCGGCAACGGTGAGGATGTTTGCCGCTTGACCAAACCGCTCGGCCCGCAATCAGGTTACCCACCCCGATTGCGCAATCGGCGGTCCTGCGCGAGCAGCAGGGTATTCACCGTTGCCGTACCCCCGGTTTTTTGACAGGCCCGAGTTCGGTTTTGACGGGAACCTCTTGCCTTCAAAACCATCCAGGGGTCGCACCTGCTCGGTTCCGGCGCAGCAGAATCTCCTCCAGGCAAAACGCAGATGAAAATGCTGCGCGCCAACAGGCGCGAGCTCGGCCTTGTCGAATAAAGAGACGATGTGTTCGTAACCCGCTCGGCCAGCACCTAGTCAAAACGTTTTCCCGCGCAACGAAAACAATGCAAGAAAACCATATCGGAAAGGCTGACGTCGTGAAAATATGGCGCATGGTGGCTCCAGCTATCTGAGCTTTAAGGGCGTGAAATGCAGGTCGTAACGACCGATGTTGCCGTGATCGGAGGAGGTGCTGCCGGCTGCTATGCCGCGCTCAACCTGAACAAGCTCGGCATCAAGCCTCTGATCATCTGCAAGGGGCTGGTCGGCAAGAGCGGGGCCTCGCTGTTCGCCGGCAATCTGGTGATCTCCGGCCGCGCGCTCGGCAACAGCGAAGAGCATGCCCGCAACACCGCCGAGTTCCTGATCAAGTACCACAACCAGTTCTTGATCGATCAGCGCTGGGCGCAGCGATGCGGGCAGTGGGTCGAAAAGGTGTATTATCCGGAGCTGGAGGAAGCAGGCCTCTATTTTCGCCGTGACGATTCCGGCGAGGTCGTCACCAGCCCGGGCAAGATCCGCAGCATCGCCGCCAATGTTCAGGGCAATTCGGGCGTGCCTTTCATGGACCTGCGCCGGAAGCAGGTCATCAAGGCGGGCATCGCGCGAATGGAGGAGACGGTCGCCACCTCTCTCCTGCACAACGCGGACGGTTCGGTCGGTGGGGTGTTCTGCCTGAACTACATCACCGGCGAATACAGGGCCGTGATCGCGCGCGCGGTCATTCTGGCAACCGGCTACTCGGATCGCCTGCATACGCGCTCCACCGGCACAAGGGAGATGTCGGCGGACGGCATCGCGCTGGCATGGCGTGCTGGTGCGACCCTGCTCAACATGGAAATGCAGTGGTGGCACACCAATGACATGGCGCACCCACCGAGCTGGCAGCGGATGCAGATTTATCCGAACCCGATGCTCGGCTCGGAAAAGTCGGCGCGGATGCTCAACTCAGCGGGCGAAGAGTTCTTCAACCAGCAAAAGGACGATCCGCTGGCCTTCGGCCCCTACACCGTACAGCTGAAGGCGCTGGTCAAACAGGTTCGTGCCGGCAAGGCCCGCTACGAGGGTGGCTACTATGCCGGCTTCGACAATTGCGATCCGGCCGAAGTGGAGACCTACACGACCTATGGCAAGACATTTCGGCAGCTCGGCCTGCCGTTTCCCGCATACATGGCCGAGACGGCGGTTTCATCGCACTACCGGCAGGGCGGAATCGATGTCGACACCACCACCATGCGTTCATCGATTCCCGGGCTTTATGCGGCAGGCGGAGTAGGCGGCCACAGCAATGGATTGATCGGGCTCGCAACCTATGACGGCCAGGTGGTTGCCGAAGGCGTCGGGCGGGAAATCGCGACGCTGAAGGCGGCCTCGGTGCCGCAACCGCAGATCGAGGCGGAATGCCGCAGGCTCGATCGTCTGCGCAGTTCTTCCGGCGATGGGCCGGCGCCGGGCAGGCTGAAGGAAGACCTCCGGGCAGTGATGTGGGAAAAAGTCGGGGTGGAGAAGAACGCCTCCGACCTGCGATCGGCGCTCGAGGACATAGAACGGATTCGCGCAGACCTTCTTCCCGGCATGAAAATCCGCAACACCGGAAAGTCCGTCAACTACGAGTGGCTGGACGCGATCGACGTGATCAACATGATCGATGTCTGCGAGCTCGTCATCCACTCCTCGCTCGAGCGCAAGGAGAGCCGTGGGCCGTTCATTCGACGGGATTTCCCGCTTACCGACAACGAAAATTGGCTCGCCGCCAATGTCCTGAAGAAATCCGGCAACGGCCTGCGGTTTGAGCGGCGCCCCTACGACCTGCCACTGTTTGCGCCCGGCTTTTCCAGCAGGGACAATCTTGAGGTCGCCTGGTGACATCGATCTCCCCCGCCGACCCTTCCGTGCCCGTTCTCTCCCCAGTCGATGGCCGCTGGTCGGGGCAGGCCGAACACGACTCGCTGGCCGCACGCAATTGCCGCCTGACGCCCGGCGAATGGCTGACCGTGAAGGTTCGCCGGTCGGAAGTCCCTGCGGGCGGTGACGTCTACCAGGCGTTTCAGGTGCCGTACCAGAAATGGATGCGGGTGCTGGATGCCCTGAACTGGATCGCCGAGAATGCCGCGGCTGATCTTGCATTCCGATGGTTCTGCGGATCGAAAATGTGTGGGACCTGCGCGGTCCGGATGAACGGCCGAGAGGTGCTGGCGTGCTGGGAAGCGGTCGAGCCGAACATGGTGATCGAGCCGCTGCGTAACCTTCCCGTCATTCGCGATCTCGTCGTCGATCGAAGCCGCTACGAAGACAAGGTCGCGAGCCTGGAGCCGTGGATCGAGCGCCGCGAGCCTTACGGGGAGTTTCCCGAGCCGCTCACGCACAAGCAGATGAAGGACGCCTCCAAGGCGCTCGACTGCATCAGTTGCATGTGTTGCTACTCCGCGTGTCCGGTGATCGGCCTCGGAAACCTGACCGATTTCGCCGGCCCGGCGCCCCTTGTTCAGTTGGGCCAGACCGCGCTTGATCCGCGCAACGATCCGGAGAAGGTCAGGCGATCGCTCGCACTGACCGGGATATTCGATTGCGTGTCCTGTTACAAATGCGAGGAAGTGTGTCCGGCCCATATCCCGATCGTCAGCCGGGTGATCGAGCCATTGAAGGCGAAGGCGGCGCAACTCGTTCCCGAAATGGCCCGGCATTCGTTCGCGTTGCGCGGCATCGTTGCCCGCCGCGGCCGGGTTGATCCCGGCGAACTCATCCTGAGGGTTCAGGGACTGCGCGCCCTGGGCAATCTGCGGCGCATATTGCGGTTGTTCGCGCGCGGCAAGATCAATCCGATCAAGACGATCCTCGGGATAAAAACCGGCGCCGCCGAGGCCGCCATGCGGCTTCTCGGCAACAGAGCGGGGAGGCCATGAGATTCGCCTATTACCCGGGTTGTTCCGCGCGCAGTACCTGCGCCGAGCTCAACGATGCGACCCACCTTGTGGCGTCAAGGCTCGGGCTCGACCTGGTGCAACTGGAATCGGCCAGCTGCACCGGAGCGCGCGAATTGCGCGCGATCGATCCGGCCGGCTTCTACGCCCTCAACGTCCGGATCCTGGCGCTGGCGGAAAGCCATGGCCTGCCCTTGATGACGATCTGCAATACCTGCACCCTGAACGTGCTGGATGCGCATGCGGCCTTTGTCAGCGATCCGGAACTCGCGGCCTCGGTGAATGCAAGGCTCGCCGAAGAAAACCTGCATTACAGCGGGCGCACCAGGATCAGCCATTTCCTCTGGGTCCTGCACGAGGATATCGGCGAGCAGCGGCTGCGCCAGCAGGTGGTCAATCCGCTCGCCGGTCTGACGGTCGCCGCGTTTTACGGCTGCCATATCACCCGTCCGCCGGGTCGTTACGGCTTTGTCGATTCCCGGAATAACCGCGCCCTCGAGCGGCTTGCCGAAATCCTCGGCTGCCTGCCGATCGAGTATAGCGGCCGCACCGAGTGCTGCGGATTTCATACCGCCGCTCACGACGAGCGGGTTGCGATCAAACTGACCGGGCAGCATGTGCTGGCGGCAAAGGCCGGCGGTGCAACGGCGATGGTCACGCCGTGCCCGCTGTGTCACACCGTGCTCGACAGCTTTCAACCCGAAATGGAAAAGGACATCGATCAGAAACTGGACATGCCGGTTCTGCACCTCCCGCAACTGGTCGGTTTGGCGCTGGGGTTGTCGCCCGAACAATTGAAGATCGACCGGCACATGGTGCCGGCGGATGTGCTTGATAGCTATGCCGCGACTGCGTCGCCCGGGCTCAAATAATGGTTTCGTCCAGAACATACCGCTCGGTGCGCGACCTAGGGCGTGTACTCATTAACGCGAAGATGTCCGGTCTTGAGTGCTAAGCGGAAATGTTCCGCTCGGTCGGAGCATTACCGGTTTTGACCCGACTCGGACCTCCCGCGATGCCCGCTTGAGCTGCTGCCAAGCTATAGCGGACGTCCAATCTCGCGCGTAGGTCGAAGTCCGCAGCCTGACCTG
>NZ_DATMLW010000188.1:0-18520 GCF_035570375.1 Bradyrhizobium sp.
ACGGAGACGAGGTCGCCTGGTGGGAGCGACGGGCGATCGATCCCCTCGCTACATCGCGGACGCTCTGGGTTTCGACCCAGCGTTTCGGATGAGGTTCCGGATCCGCATGAGAACTTAGAAGCTGCTGGCCTTGAGTTCATCGACGAGAGGCGGTGGAAGGTCTCGTGCGCGATTGCGGCGAAGATTTTTGGGAAAAATCGACCGCGGCGGAGCACATCGAATGCTCAACAGGCCGCACGGAGCTTGCAAGCCATGCGCGATACAATCATGATATTCGCAATGATCGCCTCCCTGATTGCCACGTGGCACGTGGCGCACTGGGTCATGCGTTTGATCGTGACAGAATATGGGATACTCGGTGGCCTCGTCGCCTGCGGCGTTATCTACGTCACGAGCCTGATTATGGACCATTACGGTCTATGAGCGGCGCGCGCATTTTAGAATCTACGATTCTCGTTTTGCGCAAGCCTGGTTTTGTTAGGGCAAGCCACCAATTTGTCGCGCACCTGTTGCAGCACTGCTTACCAAGATCACGATGCAAATTCTCTATCTCAAGCCCGCCAAGCTGGAGCGGTATGAGCAACGCTTGCTCCCAACCGATAGTCGCTTCACTCGATCTCCAGGATCAGTTTGCGCGATTGTCGCATCAGCTCGCCAAGCTGCCGACGTTGGGCAATGGCTTCGCGGGCATAGAGCCCATGCTTCCGTGCATTCTTGTTGCCGCGCGGAGCCCCAGATCCTGCCGCCCCGCCATGCATACGGCAGCGCTTTTTTCCCTGAACGGCGGGCGAACGGCAGGGCTTGCTTGAGCGGGTCTTGGCGCCGCAGCGCTGGCTGGCAAGCATCGGACCAGTATTGCGTGCATGATCGCGCGTCATTTCTTGTTCGCGTCTCGCGGGGCTGCAACCGGAACCGCCTCCTTGCTTTCAATGATCCGCATCGGAAGTGTGTCGTCGTGGGCAATGGCCAACGGTTGCGGAGGAACTTGATTTGGCGCGGCATCTTTTTGGCCCTGTGTAACGTTGCCAACGATAGCCTGCCCGCCCTCGCTGACATTTACCTGCTGTACCGTGACCGTCTGTTCGCCTCCCATCCGGTACCGCTTTAGTGCCTCCATCTGGCTAGAAAAAGTTCGCGCAAGCTTATTGAAGGTTCGCTCCGCGCTATCCCGATGCTGGAGACTTTCGGCCTCGGCTAGGTCGCATGCGGACCTCATTGTTGCTGAGTGAACAGCCGCCATTTGCGCCGCCAACATCGCCTCCAGCTGATCTTGAGGTTTGATTCCCTTGATGACCGCGAGCACGAAATTGAGCTTCTGCTCGTTTGGTTCCCCGCCGTCTGCCGTTGCGAGTTGAGCTACCAAGCCTGTAAAGAAAGCCGAATCCGTTGTCCCAAGCGCCTGCATGATGAGCGCTGGGCCCGCCAAGTCATCAATGTGTTCGGTCGTGAAGCTCATGCCACTTTCAGATTTTAAGATCTTCATGCGCGGCATGCTGGCGCGTTCGGCGCAAACCTTTTCAATGGCATCAACTTCCTGCGGCGTCCGCTCCCGCGCCGGTTTCGCTTTCGCCACCACCTTTGATTTTCGTGAAGTCATCGATTCGCCCTCGCTTTTTTGGCCAACCTACCAAGCCAACCAGAATCACTTTTGGCTAGTCCCAAATTGGTTCCTCTAGGTTCCTTTTAGGTTCCTTTGGGCTGATACTTTGCATGGGGTTGTTTTTCAAAAATTTTTGAACCCACCCCACGGCAAGCAGAGGAACGCGGAATTTACAAAACGAACCCAATGCCGATTCCAATGAGGTACTCCCTCTCCGAAACGATGGCGCCGCGATTAACCCGCAGCGCCGTTTTTCATTTACCGGGATGTAAAAGTCTTCCCGGTAAGGGCGCGCGCAGTTAAGGTTTTTGGTTAGGCTGTTTTTGCATCAAGTGCGGGACAGACCTTTGCGCAGAAGCAGTTATTTCTCCCATACGCCGGCATGCAGCGCCGCTGCCTCGTTCTCCAGCATCGGTCCTGCGACTTCGGTGGCTCGCTGACCGCTTTTGAAAACTTCGCGGCAGGGCAGATCGAGTGTCGGGTTCTCCGGATGATTGCCGGTAAGCGCGCGCAGGCGATGTTCGCTCATCCAAGCCACTGCGTCGGCTCAGCCCGGCGTGATGGGCTTCCGGCTCGGTCACGCCACGATGGAAAGCGGGGACGTCGCCGAACTTCCTTTCACCGATGCCGTCGATAGTTCTGATCGCGTCGTGTGGATCGAGCCAGTGGTGAAATCAATCGCAAAGGTCACCGAAGACGAATGTGCAGCCGTGCTAGCCATCCGCAAGCCTGGAGAATTCCTTGACCACCCGCTCGTAGACCGGGCGCTTGAACGGAACGATCAGCTCAGGGAGATTCTTCATCGGCTCCCAGCGCCAGCTGACGAATTCCGCCCTGTGGCCGCCACCGCCGGGGCTTGCGACATTGATCTCGCTGTCCTTGCCCGTGAAACGGACCGCGTACCATTTCTGGCGCTGGCCGCGGTAGCGGCCTTTCCAGGTCCGGCCGGCGACGGTGCGCGGAATATCGTAGATCAGCCAGTCCGCGACCTCACCGAGCTTCTCGACGGAACGGACGCTGGTTTCCTCATAGAGTTCGCGCTTGGCGGCTTGCCAGGTATTTTCGCCGGGGTCGACTCCGCCCTGCGGCATCTGCCAGACGTGGGATTCGTCGACATGCTCGACACCACCGGCGCGGCGTCCGATAAAGACCAGCCCTGCTGTATTGATCAGCATCACTCCGACGCATGTCCGATAGGGCAAATCCTCGTAACGCGCCATTCCCTCAACGCCTCTTGGGTACCCGCACCGTTTGGCAAATCTTCAGCTTGATTTTGATTTCAGCATCGCGGTTG
Organism: Bradyrhizobium sp.; assembly: GCF_035570375.1. Lineage (GTDB taxonomy): Bacteria > Pseudomonadota > Alphaproteobacteria > Rhizobiales > Xanthobacteraceae > Bradyrhizobium. Next base: position 2,895 of record NZ_DATMLW010000188.1, read on the forward strand.
TCAATGGCACAAGCATAACGCCGCGATTCTCGAGCGACCTGGTCCAGGCGCTTATCCGTTCGATCGAGATCGGCAAGGCCGAGGCGACACCGATCGCGACGCCTCGCTCCTTGGCGATCCCCTCCAGCTTCGCCAAGGCGCGGTCGATTTCCGCGGCCGTCGGCACCGCATCGACGGAGACGTCGGCCTTGGCAAAGGGCACCGTCTGGGCGATCGCCAGCGAAGGCGCGACACTTCGCGGCACGGTTCCATCGTCGAAATAGCCAAGCCCGCGTTTGGCGGCCTCCCGGACCACTGGCTGCATCACGGCATCGCTGGCGACAAAGCGCGCACCCATGAAGTTGGCAATGCCGGCGTAACCCTGGAATCGGCTGAGGTGCCAGTGCAGGCGGTCGATATTCTGTTCCGGCGCGAGCGTCGTCAGAAGCGTCTGCGGCCCGGGATCGTTGTCGGGATAATCATAAGGCTCCATCGGAATCTGCAGTAGAAGCTCGTGGCGCTGCGCGCGTGCCCGCTCGGCAAGCCTGGTCGGGTCCGATCCATAGGGCGTGAATGCCAGTGTTATCGCGCCCGGCAGCTTCATGATGGCGTCCGCGGTTTTGGCGGCGCCGACGCCGAGACCTCCGACGACAATCGCAACCACTGGCATTTTCGCGGCTTTAGCGCGGTCGGCGTCCGCAGCGTAGACGTTGAAGGGCTTCAGCCCTTCCGACGCCATCGGGATCATGCCGTAGCGTGATCTCTCGAGCAGGCGCTGATCGATGCCCGCCATCACGGCGGGACGGACGTCGGCTGGGTTCTTGTCCGGCGTCTCGCCGGCGATCGGCAGGTCGTGGCGAGCGCCGCTGGAGCCATCAATGATGGTGATGGTCCGCTGCTCGGATGGCGCGGCCTGCTTGTGGGGCGGGACCACCTCGGTGCTGTGCACCGAAGCCATCGCCGGTGTTTCGACCGGCTTCTCGGCCGCTCTCTCCTCGCCCGGCTGAGGCGGCCGGATGGCGATCCGCGCCATGGGTTCGCCGCCGAGCGGATTGTCGTTGAAGAGGGCAAAGCCGGCGAAGGCCACCAGAAACAGACCGAGCAGTACGGCAAGCGCCTGCATTCCACTGAACGGCAGCCGCAACCGGCGCGCGCGGCGCACGGTATGCTGTCCGAGCGGAGCGCTCAGATCATCGGCCGTCTCTGCCATTGAACTCCCCCGAATCAGCCCGAAGATACCACGGCAAGACAAGGCCGCGGCAGATGCGGTGTTTTGGAGGCCGTCAGAAAGGTTCTCCCCACAAGCGCTCTCGGCGGCCTAATTCGCCTGCGCCGAGCGGCCAGATTATGCGCTTTCTTGATGTCTGGCGGCCTGCTCGTTACGGCTCGGCCAAGCAAAAGGGGCGGCCCTTGGGCCGCCCCTTTTCAGGAAAAAAGCCTGCAAGCGAGTCAATTGGCTTCCTTGTTGGAAGGCTTGTCGATCGCAGCCTTGTCGGTGGTGCCGGCGGCGCTGGCGTTCACCTTGACGCCGTGAAGCAGATCGGCCGCCATCTTGAGCGCCTTGTCGTCCTTGGTGTCCGGCGGCACGTAGGACTGCGAGCCGGTCTTCTCGTCGCCATCATTCTTCAGATGGCCGCGCAGGGACGCTTCACCCTTGGTGTCGGTTCGCGATTTCAGCTCCTCGGGCACGTCCTGCAACACCTCGATGTCCGGCACGATGCCCTTGGCCTGGATGGAGCGGCCCGACGGCGTGTAGTAGCGCGCGGTGGTCAGCCGCAGCGCGCCGTTGCCGGCACCGAGCGGTATGATGGTCTGGACCGATCCCTTGCCGAAGGAGCGGGTGCCGACAAGCGTGGCCCGCTTGTGATCCTGCAGCGCGCCGGCAACGATTTCGGAAGCCGATGCCGAGCCGCCGTTGATGAGAACGATCACCTGCTTGCCCTTGGTCAGATCGCCGGGATGAGCCGAGCGACGCTGCGTTTCCTCGGCGTTACGTCCACGCGTCGAGACGATTTCGCCGCGCTCAAGGAAAGCATCAGACACCGTCACAGCTTCTTCCAGGAGCCCGCCCGGATTGTTGCGCAGGTCGATGATGTAGCCTTTCAGCTTGTCGCCGATCTGGTTGTTCAGGTTGTTGATCTCCCGCTTGAGGCCTTCGGTGGTCTGCTCGTTGAAAGTGGTGATACGGATATAACCGATATCATCGCCCTCCGTGCGCGCGCGCACGGAGCGGACGCGGATGTTGTCGCGGACCAGCGTGACGTCGAGCGGATTGTCGAGCCCCTTGCGGATGATCTTCAGCCGAATCTTGGTGTTGACCGGACCGCGCATTTTTTCAACGGCCTGGTTGAGGGTGAGGCCCAGCACCGCCTCGTCGTCCAGCGTCGTGATGATGTCGTTGGCCATGATGCCGGCCTTGGAGGCCGGCGTGTCGTCGATCGGCGACACCACCTTGATCAGGCCGTCTTCCATGGTGACTTCGATGCCGAGGCCGCCGAACTCGCCGCGGGTCTGCACTTGCATGTCGCGGAAGCTCTTGGCGTCCATATAGCTTGAATGCGGATCGAGGCCGCTCAGCATTCCGCTGATGGCGGATTCGACCAGCTTGCTGTCGTCGGGCTTCTCGACATAGTCGCTCCGGACCCGCTCGAACACGTCGCCAAACAGATTGAGCTGGCGATAGGTGTCCGACGTGGAGGCCCGCGCACTCGATCCCATCAGCACCGAGCGCGGCTGGGTCACGAAGAGCGTCAACGCTGCGCCGGTAGCGGCGCTGAGGAGAATTAAGGAAGTCTTGCGCATCATCCGCGAACCTTTTCGCCTTCTTTTGCGGCCCACCATGGGCCTGGATCAATGGGAGTGCCGTCCTTACGGAACTCGATATAGAGCACGGGCTGGCTCGCGTTGGTCGCGAGTATCGATGCGACCTGGGATGTCGTCCCCATGGTCGCGACCGGCTCCCCCGTAAGTACAAACTGTCCGATGTTAACCGAAATGCGCTCCATTCCGGCGATCAACACATGATACCCGCCCCCGGCATTGAGGATCAAGAGTTGTCCGTAGCTTCGGAATGGACCAACGTAAACAACCCAGCCGTCACACGGGGTTGTGACCTGGGCTGCCGCCCTGGTTGCCAAAGAAATGCCCTTTTCTACGCCGCCTACGCCGTCGGAACTGCCAAATTCCCGGATTTTGACGCCGTTAACCGGCAAAGCGAGTAATCCCCTGGCGGAAGCAAATGCAATCGCCGGACTTTTCCGCCCCGGGTCCTTCAACCCGCCGAGGTTGGGTTTGCCGTCGGTGGTAGCGGGCGCCCCCTGCAGGGTCGCCGCCGCGGCCGCTTTCGCCGCGCTCTTCAGATCCTGCTCCATTTTGCCGATCAGGCTCTGAAGGGTGTCGACCTGCCGGGCAAGCGTGACCGCCCGCGCCCCTTCCGCCTCGATGTCCTTTTCGATCGCGCCCTGCTGGCGTTGACGCTCGTCCACGAGCGCGGCGAGGCGCGTCTGATCTACCTTCAATTTGTCGCGGTCGAGTGCAAGGCGATCGCGCTCCGAGCCAATGTTCTTGCGCAGCGTGATCAACTCGGTGAGATCGTCGGCGAGTTTCTCGGCGCGGCTGCGCAACTCCGGCACGACCGAACCGAGAAGAATGGCGGTCCGAAGCGATTGCAGTGCGTCTTCCGGTCGTACCAGCAAGGCAGGAGGTGTTCGCCGCCCGGCGCGCTGCAACGCGGCCAGCACCTCAACCACTTCGGCGCGGCGCGAATCCAGCGAGCCCCTGATCTGCTGCTCGCGCGAATCGAGTGGACGAAGCCGCGCCTCGGCGTCTGCAATCCTTGTTTCGATATTGCGAACCTGGGCGGCGATGTCGATCAGTTGCGCATTGAGCTTGGTGCGATCCTGTCCGATGACCGTGACTTCGGCCCTGAGCCTCTGCTGCAATTCGACGGCGCTCTTTTGCTGGGCGCGCGCAGCTTCCAGTTCCTGCTCCCGCTGCTTGATCGCATCGCCGGAGGGGGCCGTCGCCTGCGGCGTTGCTTCTGCGACCTGCGCGGCGGTGGGCAAACTCATCGCCGCGACGCCGGCCGACACCAAGGCGATCGAAAGTGGAAGGCGCAGAGAGCCGAAAGCGCCGCCGCGGACGGTGTCATGGTACGAAGGCAGGTTCCGCGCTGGCTGCATCAAGTCCAATCGCATTTCCGTTGCGCGCGTCAGGCGCGGTGATAGGGGTGACCTGCGAGGATGGTCGCGGCGCGGTAAACCTGTTCGAGCAGCATGACACGTACCATCTGGTGCGGCCAGGTCGCGGAACCAAACGCCATCCGCAACCTAGCCATGCGCCGCAATTCGGGCGAAAGTCCGTCCGCCCCACCGATTATGAAAATTGTGTCGGCGACCTGATCATCTCGCCAACGGGCGAGATGCCGGGCAAAACCCTGGCTATCGATGCTGTCGCCACGCTCGTCGAGTGCGACGAGGATGGATTTCGGCGGGGTCGCGGCCGAGATCGCGGCCGCCTCCTCCGCGATCCGGGTCTCGGTATCACGGGCCCGGCTTTCCGGAATTTCATGGATTTCAAGTCCGCGAAATCCGAGCTTGCGGCCGATGTCGTCGAATCGTTCGCGGTAACGTTCGGCCAATTCGCGCTCCGGCCCCTGCTTCAGCCGTCCGACCGCGATCACGACGAGGCGCATGGGAATATCTTCCGGCCCAAACGAGCTCGGCCTTGCGCCGAGGATTAAGTTCCGCTTTGCCCGAGATACGGCTTGAGATCAATCGATTGCGCGCAACCTACCGCACAAGCGAAGCCGCCCATGCGTCGCACTGCCCATGCGCTCGGCCGTAGAAGAGCCGGCCGGTTAGATCGTCTTCGCCGCAGCGGGGCCTTGAGTCCACAATCTCTCGAGATTGTAGAATTCGCGAACCTCGGGTCTGAAGATGTGCACGATCACGTCGCCGGAATCGATCAGCACCCAATCGCAGTTGGGCAAGCCCTCGATATGGAGGCTTTTGACTCCGGTCTCCTTGAGGCCTTTGGCCACATTTTCCGCAATCGCACCGACGTGCCGGTTTACCCGGCCGGAGGTGACGATCATGTAATCGGAAAATGAGGATTTGCCGCGAAGGTCGATGGTGATCGTTTCTTCCGCCTTCATGTCGTCCAGGCGGGAGAGGATCATATTCAGGGTCTTGTCGGCGTCAGGTTGCGCCTTCAAGGCCGCAGCTTGGGTCGATGTTTTACGCGTCTTGGGTAAAACAGACTTGGACAATACAGATGTGGCCAGGGACCATTCCTTTCGCTGTATCGCGGCCGCCGAATCCTTTGGCGACCGCGCCTGATACTATGCATGTGGGGTTAACGGTTTCAATATTCCAGAGCCCCGTTTTCGAAGTTTGCTCCCGACTGCCGCACCCCCGATGCGAACTTCCGAAAGCCGGGGGCGCCGGTAATCTGATGTTTTTCCGGCCGTGCTCTTGATTTGAAGCACATCGTTTCCGTTCGCGATGATCGCAAGGCATCGCAAAATCGCGGCGCGGCGAATGTCGCTCATCTCACCTCGTTCTCCAGCTGCCGTCGAGATTGCGCAAGCCCGTCGACGACAGGCTCAACTTCAGGCCGGTCAGAAAGACCCAGGCCGGCGCGCGGTGGCCGGCCAGCAGGCCGGCCTGGTTCTCCGGCAGACGGTAGCGAGCGAGGGCCTGAGAAGCGGGCGAAGCCAGAGCGCGAAAGCTTTGCGGCGGACGATCGATCACAGCGATGGGCACCTCGGAGGCGATCCGCCGCCAGTCCTGCCAGCGGTGAAATTGCGCGAGATTGTCCGCGCCCATGATCCAGACAAAACGGAGGCCTGTCGCACGGCGACGCAGATATCTTACGGTGTCGACAGTGTATCGCGTTCCGATGACGGATTCGAGACAGCAGACATCGATGCGCGGATCGCGCGCCAGGCGCTGCGCGGCTTCGGCACGTTCGGCGATGTCGTGCAGCGTGCTTCCGTCCTTGAGCGGATTTCCGGGCGTCACCAGCCACCACACCCGGTCCAGCTTCAATCGCTTGATCGCGAACAGGCTGATCGCCCGATGCGCGAGGTGCGGCGGATTGAACGAACCTCCGAGCAGGCCGACGCGCATGCCGTTGCAATAAGGCGGAATGGCGCGATCGACAGATGGCGAAGCCAAGTAAGCTTTGTTCAACGGCGCCACCGCATGCGCGATATTCATTTCTGACACGTTTTCTTCATGCCAACCGGTTCCCGCCCGTAGATCGTCACGGACGGGTCTGCCCGGTGCCGTGAACACGGTATTTGAAGCTGGTCAGTTGCTCGGCGCCTACCGGGCCGCGCGCATGGAATTTGCCGGTAGCGATGCCGATCTCGGCGCCAAAGCCGAACTCGCCGCCGTCGGCAAACTGTGTCGAGGCGTTGTGCAGAACGATCGCCGAGTCGACCTCGGTGAGAAACTTGCGTGCGGCCGATTCGTCATCCGTCACGATCGCATCGGTGTGGTGCGAACCGTGGTTATGGATATGCGCAATCGCCTCCTCGACCCCGTCAACGAGTCTCGCCGCGATGATCGCGTCCTCATATTCGGTGTCCCAGTCCTCGTCGGCCGCGGGTTTCACCCTTGCGTCGGTTCGTTGCACGGCCTGATCGCCGCGTACCTCGCAGCCTGCGTCGATCAGCATCTCGACCAGGGCCTTGAGTGTCGACGGCGCGCCGTTGCGATCGACCAGCAAGGTCTCGGCTGCGCCGCAGACGCCGGGACGGCGCATCTTGGCGTTGAGTACGATCGATTTCGCCATCTCCAGATCGGCGGCGTGATCGACGTAGACGTGATTGACGCCTTCAAGATGCGCGAACACCGGCACGCGCGCTTCAGCCTCGACGCGCGCCACGAGGCTCTTTCCCCCGCGAGGCACGATGAGGTCGATGGCGCCATTCAGTCCGGTCAGCAACAGCCCGACGGCGGCACGATCGCGGGTCGGCACCAGCGTGATCGAGGCTTCGGGAAGGCCCGCTTCGCGCAATCCCCGCACCAGGCAATCGTGGATCGCGCGGCAGGAGCGGAAACTGTCCGAACCGCCGCGCAGGATGACGGCGTTTCCGGATTTCAGGCACAATACGCCGGCGTCGGCTGCGACATTGGGACGGCTTTCGAAGATCACCGCTACGACGCCAAGCGGTACGCGAACCCGTTCGATTGTCATGCCGTTCGGACGCTTCCAGCTCTCGGTCACGACTCCGACCGGGTCCTTGATCGCGCGCACGGTCGCGACCCCGTCGGCCATCGCGTCGATGCGGCTCTGCGTGAGCGTCAGCCGATCGATGAAGGCGGAGGTGGCGCCGCCGGCGCGAACCTCGGCAACGTCCTCGGCGTTTGCCGCGAGAATGGCGGCGGCGTTGGCCCGGATGGCGCGATCGATTGCCTCCAGCGCGCGGTTCTTCTGCTCGGGCGAGGCCAGCGCCAGCACCCGCGCGGCTTTGCGGGCGCGCTCGGCAAGATCGGTCATCAGTTCAGGCAAATCGGCGTTGCCGTCGAACGCCTTCAAGGGCGCGCTCATGTTAGTTCCAGCATTGAATTAAGGCCATGTATTAGCATGGAAAATGATTGTCTGGCGAGGTAGGCGCCGGCATGGCTGAGCGGCGACAGGTCGGCCATTGGCCTAGCCCAGTCCCGCTCACCGAGCGGGCATGGCCTTCCTGTCCAGATCCCTGCCAGCGAAGAAGGACGTGGATGCCCGGCTCAAGCCCGGGCATGACAGCTTGCGGGCCATCGTCATGTCGGGTCCGAGTGCCGTGGACCACCCACCACCAGGTCGTCGCGGTGGATCATTTCGGCGCGGCCGCTGACGCCCAAAATCACCATCACATCCGGTGAGGAGCGGCCCTTGATCTTCTCGGCGTCCTCGGCGTCGTAGGCAACAAGTCCTCGGCCGATCTCGTCGGTATCGGGGCCGCGCACCACGACGGCATCACCACGCGCGAACTGCCCGTCCACCCGGATCACGCCGGCCGGCAACAGGCTCTTGCCCGCGCGCAGCGCGCTCACCGCGCCGGCATCGATGGTCAAGGTGCCCTTTGGCTCGAGCGACCCCGCAATCCAACGCTTGCGTGCAGTGACCGGGTTGGCCGGCGTCAGGAACCAGGTGCAGCGTTCGCCGTCGGCGATCGCTCGCAACGGATGCTCGATCTTGCCCGACGCGATCAGCATGTGGGTGCCGGCGGTGGTTGCGATCCTTGCCGCCTCGATCTTGGTGCGCATGCCGCCGCGCGACAGTTCGGATCCAGCCGCTCCCGCCATCGCCTCGATTTCCGACGTCACGGATTCCACGATTGGAATGAGCTTTGCGGTTGGATTGTCGGTGGGCGGCGCATCGTAAAGGCCATCGATATCCGAGAGCAGGATCAGAAGGTCGGCGCTCGCCATGGTGGCGACCCGGGCGGCAAGGCGATCGTTGTCGCCATAGCGGATTTCATTGGTGGCAACCGTGTCGTTCTCGTTGATGACGGGTACCGCGCGCCATTCCAGCAGTTTTGCGATGGTCGAGCGCGCGTTGAGATAGCGGCGGCGCTCCTCCGTATCCTGCAGTGTCACCAGGATCTGTCCCGTGCCGATGCCGTGCGTCCCGAGCATCTCCGACCAGATTCGCGCCAGCGCGATCTGTCCCACTGCTGCCGCGGCCTGGCTCTCTTCGAGCTTCAAGGGACCGCGCGGCAGTTTCAGCCGGCTGCGGCCAAGCGCAATCGAGCCCGATGAGACGACCAGGAGCTCGCGCCCGCCCTCGTGCAGCTTCGCGATATCGGCCGCCAACGCCGAAAGCCAGCGGGTGCGGACTTCGCCGGCAGTGGAGTCGACCAGCAGCGACGAGCCGACCTTGACGACGATACGGCGGAAATTTTTCAAGCTCGGGCGGGCCATGGACGGGACTTTGCTGCGGAGTTTCGCGGGGTGCGGAGCTGTCATACTAGCGCATGATCCGGAAAAGTGTGCAGCGGTTTTCCGAAAAGATCATGCGCAAGCAAAAAAACAAAGCGCGATGGCGGTTCGACCTAAGTCATCGCGCTTTGGCAATTCGCGGCAGCTGGAATAACCGACGTTCGTAAAAGTGCGTGCGGCAAAGTCATACAAACGCCGAAACCGCTAGACTACGTCGCCCTCACCCACGGCGCGGCCTTGGCGGCTTCCTTGGCCTTGCCCGAGACCGGGGACTCGCCGATCACCTCGGCCAGCGATCGCAACGCCTCCTTCACGCCTTCGCCGGTCACCCCCGAGATCAGGAGCGGTGTCCTCCTGGCGGCGCGTTTGAGCCGATCCTTCTGTTTCTTCAAGTCGCCAGGTGTGACCGCGTCGGTCTTGTTCAGCGCGACGATCTCGATCTTGTCGGCGAGATGCCCCTCATAGGCCCCGAGCTCCCCGCGCACCGTCTTGTAGGCCTTGCCCGCGTGCTCGCATGTGGCGTCCACCAGATGCAACAGCACGCGGCAGCGCTCGACATGGCCGAGAAAGCGATCGCCGAGGCCCGCGCCCTCATGGGCGCCCTCGATCAGGCCGGGAATATCGGCGAGCACGAATTCGCGCCCCTGCGCATTCACCACCCCGAGTTGCGGATGCAGCGTGGTGAAGGGATAGTCGGCGATCTTCGGCTTGGCAGCGCTGACCTTGGACAGGAATGTCGACTTGCCGGCGTTGGGAAGACCGACGAGCCCGGCGTCCGCAATCAGTTTCAGCCGCAGCCAGATCCAGCGTTCCTCGCCGCTCTCGCCAGGATTGGCATTGCGGGGTGCGCGATTGGTGGAGGTTTTGAAGTGCGCGTTGCCGAAGCCGCCATTGCCGCCCTCGGCAAGCACGAATTTTTCGCCGAGCCTGGTGAAGTCGTGGATCAGCGTCGTCTTGTCCTCGTCGAAGATTTGCGTGCCGACCGGCACCTTGAGCACGATCGGCTTGCCGTTGGCGCCATGGCGATCCTTGCCCATGCCGTTGGTGCCCTTCTCGGCCTTGAAATGCTGCTGATAGCGATAGTCGATCAGCGTGTTCAGCCCGTCCACGGCTTCGACGACGACATCGCCGCCGCGTCCGCCATTGCCGCCGCTCGGCCCGCCGAACTCGACATACTTCTCGCGGCGGAACGCCACGCAGCCATTGCCGCCGTCGCCGGAGCGAATATAGACTTTTGCCTCGTCGAGGAATTTCATGATGCATAGGTAGGGCAGGCTGTACGAGGCGGCAACCTCAAAGCTTGGTAAATGTCGGCAAAGTCCGTATTTTCCGGCTTTCTTTTTTGATCCGCGATATTCCCTTCGATCGTGTGATCGAATCGGGCCTCTGAGCCTAGACTGGTCGCCTGCGAATGAGAAATTTCTGCAATCCCTCCAGCACCAGCTCGCGACGCTGATTGAACACCGTGCTGCGCAAGCCGATCACGCCGGTGGTACGTCCAGCCGTCAGCTCCGTCACTTCGAGCGCGGGATAGATCGTGTCCTCCGCAAACACCGGCTTCAGGAATCGGCACGATTGTTCGAGAAAGCCGATCAGCGATTCCTCCACCATGAAGGGAAACGTCCCTGCGCCAGGCGCCGTGTGAATCAAGGTCAAAAAACCGTGGGCGAGCAGGTTCGGCATTCCGCGCGCGCGGCAATATTCGATGTCGTAGTGAATGGGATGGGTGTCGCCGCATGCGGTCTGAAAGGCCGCGAAGATGGCCGGCGTCAAGGTGCGGCTGGGAATTACAAATCGCTCGCCGAGCGTGAAATCCTCGAACCAGCGCTGCTGCGGCACCATGCGATGTGTGGCGGGATCGAAATCTGCCATGCTCATTTTCCTGCGAGATTGGCTGGTGATCTACCGGTACCGCAGAGGTGGTCTGGCGGCAATCAGGCTTGTCCGGCGCGACAACCTCTTTAAAAACACTCTCGCGATGACCCTGCTTGAGAAAATCTCGACCCGCAACGACGAACGCTCCGCACGCCTTGCCGGCATCGGATTGATGCTCACGGGCGTAATTTTCTTCTCGCTCGGCGATGCGCTCGGCAAATTCATGGTCAAGACTTATTCGGTGGGGGAGCTATTGCTGCTGCGCGCGGTGGTATCGTTGATTCTGGTTGTCCCGCTGATCTGGCGCAGCCGCGGCGCTTTTTTTCAGATGTCCCGACCCGCAATGCAGCTGCTGCGCGTCGCGCTCTCGATACTGGAGATAGCCGCATTCTTTGCGGCCTCGGTCTACCTGCCGCTTGCCGATATCATTACATTTTATCTGGCGGCGCCGATCTTCGTCACGGCGTTATCGTCGATTCTGCTCGGCGAACATGTCGATGTCAGGCGTTGGGCTGCTGTCGGCATCGGGTTCTGCGGGATCCTGATCGCGCTGCGACCATCGGCCGGGGTATTTGACTGGCCGGCCGCCATCGCCCTTGGCGGCAGTATCGGGTTCGCGTTGCTGATGGTGGTTACGCGCTCGTTGCGCGGCACGCCTGATATCGTGCTGGCGTCAATGCAGTTCCTGGGCACGATCGCGTTCGGGGCCATAGCGGCGCCGGTCGGATGGCTGACACCGAGCGCGCGCGATTTCGGCTTGTTCCTGCTGGCCGGCGGCCTCGCCGTTCTTGCATCGCTCTGCGTCAACCGCTCGTTGAAACTCGCGCCGGCGAGTGTGGTCGTGCCCTATCAGTATTCCATGATCATCTGGGCGGCGATGTTCGGCTACCTCGTGTTCGGCGATGTCCCGCCGGCGACCACCGCGTTCGGCGCTGCCATTATCATCGGCGCCGGACTTTACATCTTCCTGCGCGAGCGAAATCTTGGCCACGATGAAACCGCTGTCAATCCGCCGGCCTAGGGTGACGGCAACAAACACGACCGTCGCCCCGGCCAAGCGTGAGCGCGAGCCGGGGCCCATAACCTTCGCGGAGACGACCACCTGTTGTTACCGCTCTCGCCTGGTCGAATTGCCCCAGCTCCTGATCGACGTCCAGACGCCGCGCGTCAGGCGGAAGCAATCAACCGGAGTTGACGAGCCCAACGCCTCGAAGCGATGCAGCTCCACGCCGCTCCACTGGAAGCCGCATTTCTCCAGCACGTTGCGCGAGGCCGGGTTGGCAACACGCGCGCCCGATTTCATCACTTCGATGTCGAATTCCTCGAAGGTGAAATCGATCACGGCCCGCGCGGCCTCGGTGGCAAAGCCTTGCCCCCAATGTTCCACGCCGAGCCAGTAGCCGAGCTCCGGTCGCTCCGGTTGATGCCGGTCGATGCCGGCCATTCCGATCGGCGTGTAATCACTTTCGATCAAAAATGCGGTTTCGCGATGCTGATTTGCGATACCGCGCACGAAATCGACGGCGTGGTCCTGCAGATAGGGATGCGGCAGGCGCCTGGTATTTTCCGCAATACGACGATCATTGGCGAGATGCGTGATTGCTTTTACGTCCGCGAGCGTCGGCCTGCGCAACCGCAGCCGTTCGGTCTCGAGGACGCAGCGACTCGCCTCGTGCAATATGGGAGTTGGAATATCCTGCAGCATGTCGGGCTCCTTAAGCGGTAACTCTCGGATCATGGCGCGTGACAAAGTGGAGACACGCGCAACGAAAAAGGGAGGCCGGTTTCCCGCCTCCCTTTGGAGCCTTTGAGAGCCCCGCCGGTTCAACAGGATCCGGCGGACTCAACAATATTTGTCCACCGTCTACTCGGCCGCAGCTACCGTCACCGGAATCACCGATACGAAGGTGCGGCCCTTGGCTTTCGCACGAAACTCGACATGGCCTTCTACCTTGGCAAACAAAGTATGGTCCGTGCCCATGCCGACATTAAGGCCGGGATGCCAGGTGGTGCCGCGTTGACGCGCAATGATGTTGCCGGGAATCACATGCTCGCCGCCATACACCTTGATGCCAAGGCGCTTGCCCGCTGAATCACGGCCGTTACGCGATGAACCGCCTGCCTTTTTGTGAGCCATAGCCCGTCTCCAACCTCTATCTAATATCTAGCCCGATTCCTTGACGAAATCATTTCACTTTATGTCAAGCGTCGATCGGCAGTTTCACTTTTTATCACTTTTGCCCTTCGCGGCGGCCTTTTTGGCCGGGGCTTTCTTCGTTTCGCTCCTGGCCTCTTTCTTGGCGCGCGGTTTTGCCGCGGCCTTTTTGGCCGCCGTCTTCCTGGGGGCGGCCTTCTTCTTTGCCGCCTTCGGCGCCGCGTCGGCGTCGTCGGCCGGTGCTGCGGCAATCGGTTTCTCGCGCTTCGGGCGCGGTCCGATCGTCGGCTTGTTATCATTGGTCAAGATCTCGGTGATGCGGAGCACCGTGATCTCGTCGCGATAACCGCGCTTGCGGCGCGAATTCTTGCGGCGACGCTTCTTGAAAGCGATGACTTTCGGGCCGCGCTTGTGCTGCAGCACTTCGGCCGCAACGGATGCACCGGGAACGGTGGGTGCGCCAAGCACCGGCGAGTCGCCGCCTACCAGTAAAACTTCGCCAAGTTGCACGATCGTTCCGACATCGCCGGCGATCTTGCCTATCTCGAGCACATCATCCGGAACGACGCGGTATTGCCGGCCGCCGGTCTTGATGACTGCGAACATCGTTTTATTCCTTCGTGTTCGATTCCGGCCTCGGAAGGCTCCGGGCCGGCTTTTTCTACAGTCTTTATGGGTTCGATTTCCGCGCGATCAGGCGAGAGCCTCTAGAGAGTCGCGCAAAAACAAACAGCGCGAGAAAGCTCCCGCGCCGGGTGCGGGACTTATAGCCGCCGGTAGTCCAGAGTCAAGGCAAACTGAGCCGAAATCGGCCAAAAATGACGGGTTTGGGGCCAAATGAGCGCCAGGAGCGGCGGATTCGGGGGGCGGGCGGCTGTCTTCGGCCAGCGCGCAATTTTGCCGTCGGCCAGCGTGAAACCAACGGGTTCCCCGTTTGTTGTTCCACCGATCATGACTTTGGCAGGGGAAAAATGGCCGAGGACACCCTGAATACGGCCGGCCTCGGCCGGCACGGCGCGACCCGTCTGCCTTCGGTTGACGTTGAAAGTTTCAATGTCGAATTGAAGGACGACGAAGGCTTTCTCGGCGACCGTGCCAGCAAGGGGACGTTTCGCAAGATCCTGGACGATTTGCGCAAGCCGCTGAGGAAGAACGGCGAGGATCCGCTGGGCGATAAATCCGCCGAGCAAATCAGCAAGAGCGCGCTCGATGAGGCGTTGGTTGGCGATGACATACACGCTGCCGCACTCGTCCATGGTGCCATCGAGGAATTCGCCAACGAATTGGCCCATGTTACCTCGCGCTTCCTGAAGACAAAGTCGTGGGCGGACACAGAACGCATTGTGGTCGGCGGCGGATTTCGGCAGAGCCGGGTGGGGGAGCTGGCGATTGCGCGCACGGATGTTCTGCTCAAGGCCGATGGATTTCAGGTCGATTTGGTGCCGATCCGCTTTGATCCAGACGATGCCGGATTGATCGGCTGCCTGCATCTGGCCCCGTCGTGGATCTTCGAGGGCTATGACAGCATCCTCGCGGTCGACATCGGCGGTACCAATATCCGCTGCGGCGTGGTCGAAACCCGCTGGAAGAAGGCGCCGGACCTGTCGAAGGCATCGGTGTGGCGCTCGGAACTGTGGCGCCATGCCGACGACGAGCCGACGCGGGAAGGCGCGGTCAAGCGCCTGGTCAAGATGCTGAAAGGGTTGATCTCGGAGGCCGATGCGGAGGGACTGAAGCTTGCGCCGTTCATCGGGATTGCTTGTCCCGGAGTGATCAATGCCGATGGTTCGATCGCCAAGGGCGCGCAGAACCTTCCCGGCAATTGGGAGAGCAGCAAGTTCAATCTTCCGGCCAGTCTGGTGGAGGCGATCCCGGAGATCGGCGGTCACGACACGGCGGTGGTGATGCATAATGACGGCGTGGCGCAGGGACTTTCGGAAGCTCCGTTCATGCAGGACATCGACCACTGGGGCGTCCTTACGATCGGCACCGGTCTCGGCAATGCGCGCTTTTCCAATCGCAGGAAGGAAAGCGACGAGAAGAAAGACAAGGACGAAAAGGAGAAGAAGGACAAGGAGAGGAAAAAGGATTGAAGCCTCGAGCGCGACGACAGGTGTTCGGCTTTTCCACCTCGGCCTCCGGTAACCTTGACCGGTTACGTTAAAAGCGGGATCGCGTTGCCGCCTTCGAGCGGATAGCTAGCGTCGGAACGTCGCTCAGATTGGGCCAGCGAAGCCGCACTTCCGGCCCAGAATTCATGAGATGACACGGGACCGCCGGTTTGTTCCGCGTCTGGCGGTCCCACCCCGTTCTCGACCTGGCGATGCGTCCTCACGCGATGGGATATGCGGGAATTTCGCGCAACTAGAGCCATTTCGGTTCTGATTGAATCAGAACCGAGGCTCTAATCTTTTGTTTTGACGCGTTTTCTTTACGCGAACCGCTACACGCTTCGCTTGAAAACGCTATAACGCCTTGTCTGACCAGCCGTCCTCGCCTAGAACTCGCCCCGACCTCGGAGCACCGAAAAGCTGTGGCTCCGTCCTGGCGCCTGGAGAGGTGGCAGAGTGGTTGAATGCACCGCACTCGAAATGCGGCATAGGTGCAAGCCTATCGGGGGTTCGAATCCCTCCCTCTCCGCCATTCTTTGCATACAAGTAGTTGATACAATTGACGTTTTT
>NZ_DATMLW010000189.1:0-26046 GCF_035570375.1 Bradyrhizobium sp.
AGATGACCCAGGACGCACCGTCGGTGATTTGCGACGAGTTGCCGGGCGTGACCTTGCCCCACGGCCGCTCGAACGCGGGTTTCAGCTTGGCCAGCGTATCGGCCGAGCTGTCGGGCCGCACCCCGTCGTCGTGATCGAACAAAGTGCCGTCGCGAGCGAAGGCCGGTTCGATCTCGCCCGAGAAATAACCGTTCTTCTGCGCCGCCGCCAAGCGCAGCTGGCTCTCGGCGGCGTATTCGTCGGCCTGGCGCCGCGAAATATGAAACAGATGCCCGACCAGCTCGGCGGTCTGGCCCATATTGAGCTCGGTGATCGGATCGGTGAGCCCGCGTTCGAGCCCGATCACCGGCGTGAAGAACGACGGCCGCCAGCCGAGAAACGCCGAGAGTTTGGCGCCGATGCCGCGCGCGGCGAACAGTTTTGCGTACCAATTGACCGCGCTGCGGCTGAACACCAGCGGCGCATGGCTGAGCGATTCCGCGCCGCCGGCCAGCACCAGATCGGACACGCCTTCGCGGATGTAGCGATACCCGGTGTCGATCGACTGCATGCCGGAGCCGCAATTGATCTGCACGGTGAACGCGGTCATCGCCTCCCCCATGCCGAGGCGGAGCGCGGCGACGCGGGCCGGATTCATCTCGTCGGCGATGACATTGACGCAGCCGAGGATCACCTGGTCGAAGGCATCGGGCGCGAACGGCTGGCGCAACAGCAGCGGCCGGCCGCATTGCACGGCGAGATCGACCGGGGTGAACGGGCCGGGCCCGGAGCGCGCTTTCAGGAACGGCGTCCGGCTGCCGTCGATGATGTAAACCGGTCGTGCCATCAGCTTGCAGCCCGCGTCTCGCCCAGTTCTTGAAAGAACTGATGCACCTCAGCGGGTTTCTTGTAGATCGGCGACAGCGCTTCCGGCGCGAAATCGTCGACCTCGATCACCTTGGCGACCGCTTCATGCGCCGCCGCGAGCTGATCGCCCTCGGCCTGGGTGATGACGCCCTTGCTGACCGCCTCTTTCGCGTCGTGAATATGAGCGGCGCGCATGCGCTTGGCGATATCTTCGGCACTGGTGACCAGCAAGAACGCCTTTTCCAGCCGTGCGATGCCGCCGTCATCCTCGACATGCGACAGGTCGGGCGTCAGGCGATCGCGCGCCGCTGACGGCTCCAGTATCAGTTGCGCGCATTGATGGACCACACGATCCGAAGGGCCGAGCACCCGCGCGCCGAACGGCTGGATCAGGAATTTCAGCACCACGGCGACAAACCTGTTGGGCAGATTCGCGAATATTTCCGCGAAACGATTCTCGATGGTGCGAAAACCGCTCGCCATGCACCATTCAAGCGCGGCGAAATCGGCAGCCTGACGCCCCTCGTCCTGCCAGCGTTTCAGCGCGGCCGAGAGCAGATACAATTCGGATAGAATATCGCCGAACCGCGCCGACAGCATTTCCTTGCGTTTGAGCGCGCCGCCCATCGTCAGCAGCGCCATGTCGGCGCATAGCGCGAACGCCGAAGAATAGCGCGAGAGCTGGCGATAAAATCCGGTCGCCTCCGCGGCATCCGGCACGACGATGAACATCCCGCCGGTCCAGCTGCGGCCCCACGCCCGAAACAGCGTGACCACGCTGTGGCCGACATGTTTCCAGAACGCCGTGTCGAAGGCATCCAGGCCCTTGGCATGATCCGCTTCGCCCAGCGCATTCATTTCCTGCAGCAGATAGGGATGCGCGCGGATCGCACCCTGCCCGAACACGATCAGATTGCGCGTCAGGATGTTGGCGCCCTCGACCGTGATGCCGACCGGCACCGAACGATAAAGATTGCCCATGTAGTTCTGCGGACCATCGATCACGGCCTTGCCGCCATGCACGTCCATCGCGTCGTCGATCGCGATCCGCATCCGCTCAGTCGCCTGCAGCTTCATGATGCCGGAGATGACGGCCGGATGATGGCCTTCGTTGAGCGCCGCACAGGTCAGCCGCCGCGCTGCATCGAGCAGATAGGCGGTGCCGGCGATACGGGCGAGCGGCTCCTCGATCCCTTCGAATTTGCCGATCGAAATGCCGAACTGCTCGCGGATCCGCGCGTAGGCGCCGGTGGTGCGCGCCGCGTAAGCGGCGCCGGCGGCCGACAGCGATGGCAGCGAGATGCCGCGTCCGGCGGCGAGCGCCGTCATCAGCATCTTCCAGCCCTGGCCGAGACGCGCCTCGCCGCCGATGATGTAGTCCATCGGAATGAAGACGTCCCTGCCCCGGTTCGGGCCGTTCTGGAACACCTGCATCGCCGGCAGGTGACGATGCCCGATCTCGACGCCGGGAAGATCGGTCGGGATCAGTGCGACGGTGATGCCGAGTTCGTCGCTGGTGCCGACGAGATGATCCGGATCGTAGGCCTTGAACGCGAGCCCCAGCAGTGTTGCGACCGGGCCCAGCGTGATGTAGCGCTTGTGCCAGTTGAGGCGCAGCCCAAGCACTTCGCGCCCCTCGAAATTGCCCTTGCAGATGATGCCGCTGTCGATCATCGATGCGGCGTCCGAGCCGGCCTCGGGGCTTGTCAATCCGAAGCAGGGAATGTCGCGGCCATCGGAAAGCCGCGGCAGCCAGCGTTCCTGCTGCTCCCTGGTACCAAATCGCATCAGAAGTTCGCCCGGGCCGAGCGAATTCGGCACCATCACGGTGACGGCGGCGGTGAGCGAACGCGACGAAAGCTTGCGAACGACTTCCGAATGTGCGTAAGGCGAAAAGCCGAGCCCGCCAAATTTCTTCGGAATGATCATGCCGAAGAACTTCTTGCGCTTGATGTAATCCCAGACTTCGGGTGGAAGGTCGCGCCATTCCCAATTGATCTTCCACTCGTCGAGCATTGCGCAGAGCTCGTCGACCGGACCCTTAAGGAAAGCCGCCTCCTCTTCCGTCAGCGTCGCCGGCTTCTGGTCGAGCAGTTTCGACCAGTCGGGATTGCCGGTGAAGAGGTCGGCGTCCCACCAGACGTCGCCGGCCTCCAGCGCCTCGCGCTCGGTGTCGGACATTGAGGGCAACACGCCACGTGCCCAGGAGAAGATCGGCTTGGTGATGTAGTCGCGGCGGAAGGAGCTCATGGCGATGTCCTCTTGGTCGGCGCTGGCGGCGCCATGGGAGAGCTACGCATAAGCCAACAGACGGCTTTACCTTAGCGGAATGAGTGAGATTTGGTTGATACTTCGCATCGAAAATAAAGCGAAATTGATTCCAGCGATGCGCATGGCCGATAACGGCGGCAAGCCGGGTCAGTTCCGAAACATGATCAGTAACTTAACGCTAATACCGCAGGACTGACCTTCATCGCGGGGAGCGCAAGCAGGGTTGCAATCCAAAAGTGCCGCCAGCCTGGATCGCCTGCCTTGCGCCAGCAATGAAAAAGGCCACGTCTTGCCTTCAATCCGGCCGCGTCATCTCGAACATGGCATCTTGCCGGATGACGAAATAGTCGCCCTTGCGGCCCGCGCGAACGATCGGGCGGGCCAGCGCAGTCTGATAGACGCCGTCCTTGATCATGGTCTTGTCGATGTGGACGGCAACGACCTCGCCGAGGGTGAGCCAGGCGTTCGCCTTGGTGCCGTCGGCACCCTGCAATTGAACGATCTGCGCTACCTTGCATTCAAACGAGACCGGGCTTTCGGCAACGCGCGGAACCTTCACGATCCTGCAAGGTGCGGGCGTCAGACCAGCGATCGCAAATTCGCTGACCTCACGGGCAACATGCGCGGCCGTGGCGTTCATCTGCTGCGCAAGATCCATGGTGGCGAGATTCCAGACGAACTCGCCGGTCTCCTGCATGTTGGCGACACTGTCCTTCCACGAGGTCGAGGAAAAGCCGATGATGGGAGGGTGATAGCAAAAGCCGTTGAAGAAACTGTAGGGAGCCAGATTCACGTTTCCCTTGCCGTCGCGCGAAGAGATCCAGCCGATCGGTCGGGGTGCGATGATGGCGTTGAACGGGTCGTGCTTCAGCCCGTGGCCGTTGCGCGGCTCGTAATAATGCAGATCCTTCGGGCTCGAAGCGTCCACGTCGCTATTCCCCTGCTTCCCTGGAAAATGACTATTTTCGCCCACGCGGCGCCAGCGCAACCAGGATGAAGTCGATCATCTGATCGATCGACGGTCCCGGCTTCTTCTGGGACTGGGCGATCATCTGCGGATGAAAGTAGGCAACCAGCGCGTGGCATGTGCACATCGCAGCCAGCGGAATGTCGGCTGCCTCGAATTCACCCGACGCCACACCTTGCGCAATCACGCCTCCGATCGTCTCGATGATGGTCTGAATATGCGCCATGCAAACTTCCCAGCTCTCCTCCATGGCGATTTCGACCATCTCATGCAGCTTGGAATCGCCGATATAACGCTCCGAATTCATGCGATGGATGGTCGTGAGCAGTTCGCGCAGCCGCTCCGGCGCTGGCCCCGGCCTGGCCAGGATGACGTGACCCGCAGCTTCCACCTCGCCCATCAGGCTGCGGCAGACGCCCTCGTGGATTGCCTTCTTCGAATCGAAGAAGCGGTACACGTTGGCAGGCGACATCCGCAGCGCCTTGGCGATGTCGCCGACCGTGGTCTTCTGGTAGCCGATCTCGCGAAACAGCCGCTCTGCCACCACGAGAATGCGTTCCCGGGTGTCCGGCTCAATGTGCTCCGAGACCAGTGTCATGTCTGTGCTCAAATCAGCTTACTCGATTCTTCGTTCGGACATGATCCCCTTCAAATATTTCGGATCATGCCGGAGTGTTCAATTATTCGGCAGCCGCAGCAAGCGGAAATACGGGCTGGGGCCTATCAGGATGCTGCGGCGCAAGATCAACATGCTCACTTCCATTGCTTTCTTCAAGGCTCTTGCGGAACCAAAGTGCATAGAGGCCCGGCAGATACAGCAAGGTGAGGAAGGTCGCAACGAACAGGCCGCCCATGATGGTGATCGCCATCGGGCCCCAGAACGCCGAGCGTGACAGGGGGACCATGGCCAGGATCGCGGCGAGCGCGGTGAGCACCACCGGGCGGGCCCGCCGCACCGTGGCCTCGACGATGGCTTCGCGCCGCGTCAAGCCGTGGGCGACGTCTGTCTCGATCTGATCGACCAGGATCACGGTGTTGCGCATGATCATGCCGGCGAGCGCGATCAGCCCGAGCAGCGCCACGAAACCGAAAGGCTGGTTGGCGACGTTGAGGCCGAGCGAGGCGCCGACAATGCCGAGCGGAGCGGTGAGGAACACCAGCGCCAGGCGCGAGAAGCTCTGCAGCTGGATCATCAAAAGCGTCAGCATCACGATGACCATCACCGGAAACAGCGCGAAGATCGAAGCGTTGCCCTTGGCGGATTCCTCGAAAGCGCCGCCCGGCTCGATCCGGTAGGCAGGCGGCAGGTGATCGCGGATTTCCTGCAGCTTCGGCCAGATCTGGTTGGTGACGTCGGGCGCCTGCACGCCATCGACGACGTCGCCGCGCACGGTGATGGCCATGTCGCGGTTGCGCCGCCAGATGATCGGCTCCTCATGGGCATATTCGATTTTGGCGATCTGTTGCAGCGGCACGGCAACCCCGTTGCGCGAGGTGACGGTAAGGTCGCCGACACGGCCGAGGTCGAGCCGCTCGGACGGTACCGCGCGCGCCACCACCTCGACCTTCTCAATGCCGTCGCGCACGGTCGTCACCGGCGCACCCGAGATCAGCATGCTCAGCGCCTGCGAAACGTCCTGCGGCGTCAGTCCGAGCGCACGGGCGCGGTCCTGATCGACGACGAGTTTCAGGTAGGGCGACTGCTCGTTCCAGTCGAACTGCGGGTCCTTGATATTCTTGTTCTGCTTGACCACGTCGCGCACCTTGTAGGCGATGTCGCGGACGGTTTGCGGATCCGGCCCGACGACACGGAACTGGACCGGGAAGCCGACCGGCGGGCCAAAGTTGAACCGGTCAACCCGCACGCGCGCTTCGTTCAGGATGCCCTGGTCGACCGCCTTTTCGATCCGGTCCTTGATGCGCTCGCGGGCCTCCACGTTCTTGGCGACGATCACGATCTCGGCAAAGGCCTCGTTCGGCAATTGCGGGTTGAGCCCGAGCCAGAACCGCGGCGAGCCCTGACCGACATAGGCGGTGTAGGTGGCGATGTCCCGATCGCCCTTCAGAAGCGCCTCGGCCTTCTTCACGGACTTCTCGGTGACGTTGAACGCGGTGCCTTCGGGCAGCCGCAACTGCAAGAACAGTTCAGGCCGCTCGGAAAGCGGGAAGAACTGCTGCTGGACGTGACCGAAAGCAACCACAGACACCACGAAAACGCCGACGGTCGCCAGCACGACGGACAGGCGGTGATTGACACACCATTGGATCACGCCGCGCAGGGCGCGATAGAAGCGGGTCTCGTAGACCGCGTGCGGATCGTGGTTGTGGTGAACTGCAATATTCGGCAGCAGTCTCACCCCGAGATAGGGCGTGAAGATCACCGCCACG
This sequence comes from Bradyrhizobium sp., assembly GCF_035570375.1. Classification (GTDB taxonomy): domain Bacteria; phylum Pseudomonadota; class Alphaproteobacteria; order Rhizobiales; family Xanthobacteraceae; genus Bradyrhizobium. Next base: position 6,473 of record NZ_DATMLW010000189.1, read on the forward strand.
AACCAGGAGGCGACCAGCGCGATCGCCACGATCCAGAAAATGCCGCCGGCATATTCGCCGACCGCGGAATTGGCAAAGCCGATCGGCAGGAAACCTGCCGCTGTGACCAGCGTTCCCGTCAGCATCGGAAAGGCGGTGGATTCCCAGGCAAAGGAAGCCGCGCGGAGACGGTCCCAGCCCTGCTCCATCTTCACCACCATCATTTCGACCGCGATGATGGCGTCATCGACCAACAGCCCAAGCGCGATGATCAGGGCACCGAGCGTGATGCGATGCAGATCGAGCGACATCGCGTTCATCACGATGAAGACGATCGCGAGCACCAGCGGCACGGACATCGCCACGACGATGCCGGTGCGCCAGCCGAGCGCAACGAAGGAAACGAACAGCACGATCACCAGCGCCTCGATGAAGGAATGAACGAACTCGCCGACCGCGTGCTCGACAACTTTGGGCTGGTCGGCGATCAGATCGACATTGATGCCTTGCGGCACCGCCTTCATGAATTCCGCGGTCGCATTGGCAACGTCCTTGCCGAGTTCGAGGATATTGGCGCCCTTCTCCGTGACCACGCCGATGCCGATCGCGGACTTGCCCTCCTGGCGCACGACGAAGCTCGGCGGATCGACGAAGCCATGTGTCACGCTCGCGATATCGCCCAGGCGAAACACGCGGCCATTGCTCTCGACCGGCGTCTCCGCCACCGCCTTGGCGCCGTCGAGCGCGCCGGTGACGCGCAACGGCACGCGCTGCGAGGTGGTTTCCACCGTGCCGGCCGGCACGACGTTGTTCTGCCTGGCGAGCGAATCGAACAGCGCCTGCGGCGTGATGCCGAGGGTTGCGAGCTTGGCATGCGAGAATTCGACGAAGATCTTCTCGTCCTGGGTGCCGTAGAGATCAACCTTGGTGACGCCATGCACTTTCAATAGCCGCTGGCGCAGGCCTTCGGCGGCCTTCTTGAGCTGGGCGTAGTCGGCGCCCTCTCCCGTCATCATGTAAAGGATCGAGTCGACGTCGGAGAATTCGTCGTTGACCACGGGACCGAGCACACCTGAAGGGAGCTGGCCCTGCACGTCGACGAGCTTTTTGCGCAAAAGATAAAACAGATAGGGCACGTCCTTTGGCGGCGCCTGATCCCGGAACGTGACCTGCATCGCCGTGAAGGACGGCTTCGAATAGGTCTGCACCTTCTCGAAATAGGGCAATTCCTGCAGCTTCTTCTCGATCGGGTCTGCGACCTGCGACTGCATTTCGGCGGCGGTGGCGCCCGGCCAGATCGCCGAGACGTTCACCACTTTCACCGTGAAGTAGGGATCTTCGCCGCGGCCGAGCCGCTGGTAGGAGAAGAAGCCGGCGACACCGAGTGCGACGATGAGAAACAGAACGAGCGCGGGATGGCTGACCGCCCAGGCCGACAGATTGAAGCGCTTCATCACAGGTCTCCCTTGCCGGTATTGATACCGAGTGCAACCGCATCGGCGGTTTGCCCCCTCTCCCTTGGGGAGAGGGTTGGGGTGAGGGAGTGAGCTCTATCGATAAAGAGTGCCCCCTCACCCGGCGCTGCGCGCCGACCTCTCCCCACGGGAGAGGTGAAGTCGCAATTGACATGTTGCCAGCTCATCGCACTCTCCAGCCTCAGAACGACAGCGACGACACCACCCTCACCTTCTGGCTGGGGTCGAGTTTCTGCACGCCGAGCGCGACGATCTTCGCGCCTTCCTCCACGCCGCCCGAAATGACGACGCTGTTGGTGTCGTAGGATTTGACGGCGACCGGCTTCAGCGTCACGTCGCCCTTGCCGTCGACGACATAGAGCGAGGGATCGCCGCCCTGGCTGTACAGCGAAGACAGAGGCAGCCGCGCCACGCGTTCGGTTTGCGGGTCGGCGAGCGAAAGCGTTGCGGTCATGCCGAGTTCTACACTGTCGCCGGCACCGGGCAGCGAGAATTTGGCGAGATAGGTTCGCGTGGCCGGATCGGCCGACGGCGCGATCTCGCGCAACTTTGCCTCGTATTTCTTGTTCGGCTCCGACCACAGCGTGACGGTGGCAACGCCATCCTTGGCGCGACCAACCAGCGTTTCGGGAATTGCGACCACCGCTTCCTTCTCGGCAAAACGGGCGACGCGAATGGCCGCTTGCCCCGCCGCGACCACCTGCCCGGGATCAACCAGGGTCGCGGTGACGACGCCACGGCTGTCGGCAAGAAGCGTGGCGTAGGAAAGCGAATTGCGGGTGAGGTCGACCGAGCGTTCGGCGCGGTTGAGGCGCGCGCGTGCCTCGTCAGCGGCGGCCTTGGCCGAATCGAGCTGGGCGTCGGTGGCCCAACCCTTGGCGCGAAGGTCCTTGGCGCGCTGCTCGGCCGCACCCGCCTGCGCCAGCACGCCAGTCGCGGCACGGAATTCGGCCTCCGCCTGCTCGGCCTGCAATTTGAGATCGACCTCATCGAGGGTTGCCAGCGGCTGGTCGACATCAACGGTCTGGCCGACGTCGACCAGGCGGCGGGCGACCTTGCCGGGCACGCGGAAACCCATGTCGGCCTCGATCCGGGGTTTGATCGTGCCGACAAAGCTTCGTTCGGGCGATTCCGCCTCATAATGCACCGTGGCGACCAGGACCGGCCGGCTCGGGGCCGCCCTTTCGGCGACGGAATCGTCGCAGCCGGCCAGACTAATGGCGATCGCCGCCAGCGACAATCCAGCTAACAACTTGGAATAGCTAGATAAAATTGAACGGGCCAACATCGGCACACTCCTCCTGCCTTAAGCTTGTGACGAGTGTTGATTATGAACTGATGAATGTCAATATTCGTCATCAATCATGAAAGCGTGATCATCAGGACAAATTGCCGCGTTGCTTTGCGAGCTGAGCCGCCGATCAGACGGATCTGGAATGCGCGCCCGTCATTTCGCTTGGGCTGCGCCGGCGAATTCGGCGCTGGACTCATGGCGGCCGGCAAACACCAGAATGCCCCCGATCAGCGGCAGAACGGCGAGCACCAAAAGACCCGTCGAGGTGCTCCCGGTCGCTTCCTTGACCCAGCCGATCAGATACGGGCCGCCGAAGCCGGCGAGATTGCCGATCGAATTGATCAGGGCGATGGCGCCGGCCGCCGCTGTCCCCGAGAGCCAGGCGGTCGGCAGGGTCCAGAACACCGCAAAGATGCAGAAGATGCCGATCGCCGCGCACGTCAGCGCCACCATGGTCGCAGTCGGATCGGTGAGATAGCTGGAAACGGCGAGTGCGAGTGCCGTGAGGAAGAACGGCGCGCCGACATGGAAGACGCGTTCGCGGCTCGCATCCGAATGCCGCGCCCACAGGATCATCGCGATGGTGCCGTACAGATACGGGATTGCGGTGACAAAGCCAGTCTGCGCATTGGTGAGGCCGAAGGCTTTCACGATCTGCGGCAGCCAGAACTGCATGCCATAGAGGGCACCGACGAAGCCGAAATAGATCAGCGACAGCGTGATCACTTTCGGCGAGGACAGCGCCTCGCCAAGCGTGAAGCGCCTGACCGCCTCTTTGGCCGCGATCTCGGCATCGAGCTTGGCCGCAAGCCAGGCCTTCTGCTCGGCGGTGAGCCAATTGGCGTGCTCGGGTCTGTCGGTCAGATAGAACCAGGTAACGATGCCGAGCAGGACCGAGGGCACCCCCTCGATGATGAACAGCCATTGCCACCCTCTCAGGCCCATCACGCCGTCGAGCCCGAGCAAGAGTCCCGAGATCGGCGCGCCGATCACGGTCGAAACCGGAACGGCGATGGCAAACGCCGCCAGAAACCGCGCGCGATATTCGGCCGGATACCAATAGGTCAGATAAAGGATGATGCCGGGGAAAAATCCGGCCTCCGCCACGCCGAGGAGAAAACGCAGCGTGTAAAAGCTTCAGACACCGGACACCAGCGCCATGCATGCCGAAATAATGCCCCAGGTCACCATGATCCGCGCGATCCAGCGGCTGGCGCCGAACTTTTCCAGCGCCAGATTGCTCGGCACTTCGAAGATGAAATAGCCGATGAAGAATATGCCGGCGCCCCAGGCAAAGACGATCGGCGAGAACTTCAATTCGGCGTTCATGGTCAGCGCGGCGAAGCCGAGATTGACGCGATCGAGATAGGAAAAGAAGTAGGCCAGCACCAGAAACGGAATGAGCCGCCACGAGATCGCGCGGATAGTGGAGGCCTCAACTTCGCTCCTCGCGGCGCTCAGGGCAGTGACGGTGGCAGCGGCTATGCGTTTCCCTCTCCAGATGGCGGTGATGCGCTTCGGCGTCGGGTTGAAGTGCCGCCTCGCGGCGCCTCCGCTCTAGCATGATTACGGACCGCCACGTTCCGCCTTTGTCACGAAACGAAGCGTGTTTTGCCGTAGCGCCCTCGGCTCCCGATCAGCCTTCGAAGCCGCAGAGCGGCTGCTTGTTCGGAGCCCTACGCAGCGGCCGCTCTCGACGGACACGATGCTCTTGGAGCACCTTAATACCGTCGTAACCTTTCTTTTTTACCTTGCTATCCTAGGTTGAATCCACAATCCCGTCCAACCCGTTTCGGCAGAGGCTTGCTCAATGCGGTTCCAATCGATCGCGCGCCTGGCAATGCTGGGCATGGTCCTGCTCTTCGGCGCCACAGGTGGCCTGACCTATTTCACGAACCTGCGCCTCGGCGAGGCGATCCGCGCGATGGAGCGGCAGGCCGTCTTCAAGCAGCTCGGCGACGACCTCGGAAACGCGTCGGACTACCTCACCAACGAGGCGCGCCGGTACGTCCAGTTTGGCGGGAAGGAGCACTTCGATAATTATTGGCGCGAGGTCAACGAGACGAAAACACGCGATCGCGTCGTGGGTCGCCTCAAGGAACTCGACGCGCCCGCCGCCGAGCTCGGCCTCATCGAACAGGCGAAAAGGAACTCCGATGCCCTCATCGCCACCGAGGACGCCGCGATGAAGGCGGTCGCTGCCAAGGATTTCGATAAGGCGCGTCACCTCATGTTCGACGCTACCTATGACCGTGACAAAAAGCTGATCATGGACCCGATCGGCAAATTCCGGGACACGATGAACGACCGCGCCGCGCGCGAGGCGGCTGAGCTGCGCGCCTCGGCCGACGGTTTTCTCCTCGCGACCAACATCTTCCTGGCCATTACCGCCGTCGTTTCGATCGGCATGTTGTACCTTGTGGTGCTACGCGGCATGGTCCGGCCGCTCGGCGCCATGTCGCAGGTCATGGCCAGACTTGCCGAAGGCGAGAGGGAAATCGCGCTGCCGCAGCTGACGACCAAGGGAGAGGTGGGCGACATGATGAAGGCGATCCGCGTCTTCCGCGACAATGCGCAAGAGGTCGAGCGGCTCGCCTCCGAACAGGCCGAGGTCAAGCAAAAGGCGGAGGAGGGCCGCCGCGCGGCCATGTCCGGGTTCGCCAACGAGTTCGAACGCAACATCGGCGGCATCGTCGAGACGGTCGCGACCGCGGCCCACGAGATGCAGAAGACGGCGCAGTCGATGCTGCACGAAGTCGAGCACAGCACCGCCAGGGCGAGCGCCGTCGCCGCCGCCGCCGAGCAAGCGACGACCAATGTCCAGACCGTCGCCTCGGCGGCGGAGGAGCTGTCGAACGCCATCGACGCGATCGGCCGGCGCGTATCGCAATCCTCAAAGACCGCGGCGCAGGCCGTCGAGGAGGCGAGCCGGACGGATGTCGCGGTCGAGAGTCTCGCGGAGGCGGCGAACCGCATCAGCGAGGTGGTGAACCTCATCAACGAGATCGCCAGCCAGACCAATCTTCTCGCCCTCAACGCGACGATCGAAGCGGCGCGCGCTGGCGAGGCCGGCAGGGGTTTTGCGGTCGTGGCGAGCGAGGTCAAGGGTCTCGCGACCCAGGCGGCAAAGGCGACCGACGAGATCAAGACCCAGATCAGCAGCATTCAGACCACGACCGGGCAGGCGGTTGCCGCCATCCGCAGCATCAGCGGTACCATCTCGGGGATGCACGACATCGCCGTCGAGATCACCGCGTCGGTTGAGCAGCAGGGCGCCGCTACCCAGGACATCGCCAGCAATGTGAGCCAGGCAGCGCGTGGCACGACCGAGGTGTCGCGCAACATCGTCGGCATCACCGACGCCTCACGCACCGTCGGTTCGGCGGCGAGCCAGGTCTTCGAGGCGGCCGAGCGCCTCACCCGGCAGTCGGAACTTCTGCGCGACGAATTACGGAATTTCACCGCCACGGTCCGCGCCGCCTAGCCTTCGCGCCAGCGATCAGGCGGATTTGTTGCTAATCGGCGGCATGTTTAGAGACCGAAAGCGTTCCGCGGATGACGCTTCCGGACGAGTTGCTCGCGTCTTCTTTCATCGGAAAGCCGGCTCCCGAAAGATATGAGCCGATACAACACCTTAATACCGGCGTAACCTTTCTTTCTTACTTGCTACCAGAGATTGAACCAGCGATTCGTTTGAACGTGGGGCCACGCATGTCCTCGAGCCTGGACGCCCAAACCCGATTCGTGGGAGTCAGAGCCGCCGTGGCAGTCGCGGTTGTTGGCATCGCGCTTTCGGTCGGTCAGGCGATCGTCGCCCGGGGCATCGAGGACGGCCGCATCAACGCGCATTTCAGCGGCATGGCCGCCAATAGCGCCCAGAACTTGAACCGCACGTTGCTGGCCACGCTGAAATCCGTCGAAGGGGTCGCGGCGCTGTTCGGAGCGGTCCCGGCGACCGATCGCGCAATCTTCGCTCGGTATGTCGAACCCCTGCTCGCTTCCGATCCGACCTTGTTCAACCTTATCTGGGCGCCGCGCGTGCCTTCGGCCAAGCGCGCCGAATATGAGAGCGCGGCGAACACCAAGGGCGCCACGGATTTCGTTTTCACGGAGCGGGACGAGGCCGGCAAACTGAGACCCGCAGGACAGCGGAGCGAATATCTGCCGGTCTATATGCTGGAGCCACTCGGAGCGAACCGGGCGGCGCTGGGATTCGATCTGCTGTCGGAGCCCGTTCGGCGCGCCGGGGCGGAGCAAGCCCCCGACTCCGGCCACGCCGCCTTCAGCGCGCCCTTCGACCTCGTGCAAGGCGGCCGCGGCCTCGTCACGTTCTTCCCGGTCTATGAGATGGGCAAGCCCGTCAATGACGAGGCGCAACGCCGGAGTGCGCTCGCCGGCTTCGGCGTCGGCACGTTTCGCGCGTCAAAACTCATCGAGGTGATGGCCCGGGATTATGTGCGCCAAGGGGTTGATTTCTGGGTGTTCGATACGGCGGCTTCATCCGCGCAGCTTGTGCATGCGGTGATGGCGGACGGCTCCACGCCGCCCAAAGACATGGCGCCGGATGCCGCGCCGCTGCATCAGGGTTGGTTCTTCGAGGCCGGATTGCAGATCGCGGGGCGGCCTTGGAAAGTTCTTTTGCGACCGACCGCCGAGACCATTGCGGCCCAGCGCGGGTTTGGTCACTGGATTCTGATGATCCTCGGACTCGTCGTCACGGCGGCGTGCAGTATCTTCACCAGGGTCATTCTGCGCCAGAGGCATATTCGCATCGCCGATGCGGCCAGGGCGGAGGCCGAGCGCGCCGCCACAGAACGGCACGCTCTCGAAGAACGCGAGCAACAGCGTACGCGGAACGAGAGCGAGCGGAAACAGATGCTCGAGCGCCTGGCGGTCAGCTTCGAGGGAAGCGTCGGCGGCGTGGTCTCGGTCGTCTCCGATGCCGCGCAGGCGTTGCGCGGAAACGCAGAAGGCCTTGCCGGTGGGGCGCAACAGGTCGCGACGGAGGCAAATGCCGTCGCTCAGGCCGCAGCGACAGCCGCAGAGAGCGTCGAAACGGTATCCGCAGCGACCCAGCAATTGTCAGGCGCGATCAGTGAGATCGGCCAGCAGACCCGCCGCGCCGATGAAGTCTCGCAATTCGCAAGGCAACAGGCCGACGGCGCCGCAGCCACGATGCAGGGATTGGCGGGCGCAGCGCAGCGGATCGGCAGTGTCGTGCAAATCATTGCCGATATCGCCAGCCAGACCAACCTCCTCGCCCTGAATGCGACGATCGAGGCGGCGCGTGCCGGTGAAGCCGGCAGAGGCTTTGCCGTTGTCGCCTCCGAGGTCAAGTCGCTTGCCAATCAGACCGGGAAAGCGACAGACGACATACAGAGCCAGGTTGCGGCGATCCAAGGCGAGATCGGCGGCGCGGTCGAGGCGATCTCATCGATTGTCGGCACGATCGGCGATGTCAGCGGGATCACGGCGGCGATGGCCGGGGCGATCAACGAACAGGACACGGCGACACGGCAGATCGCCGGCACCATCGGGGTCGTCGCCAATAATACCGGCACGGTATCCACGAGCATCAGCCAGGTTCTCTCGGTGGTGGAGAAGGCCAAAGCCGACTCGCTCGCGATCTTGCAATCGGCGAACCAGCTTGCCGGCGAGTCTCGACGGCTCGACGACGAAGCCAATCACTTCATCTCCGAGCTTCGCCGAGCGTGAGCCCGAGCGGCGGCGTCGCATCTCATTCCGCAAGTTGAAAGCGCTCGAAGCGGTGCAGCTCTTGCTCGATCCGGCGCTTGAAATCCTGACGCGAGCCTTTTTTCGCGCCGGCACCGACCCAGTTCCACTTTTGCAGGAGCAGTTTTCGCTTCCGTCGATCCGTCTTGAGATCGAGCGCGGCGACGATCTCGTCACCGACCAGAACCGGCAGAGCGAAATAGCCGAAGCGGCGTTTCTCCTTCGGCACATAGGCCTCGAAGCGGTGCTCGTAGTCGAAAAAGAGATGCGTCCGCTTGCGCTGGATGATGAGGGGATCGAAGGGCGAGAGGATGTGCACGAGACCTGTGGCCGCAACGCCTGCCGTCTCCAGCGTCTCCGGCAACGCCCAATGCTCCTGCTTGCCGGCGCCCTCGATTGCGACCGGCACCAGCTCCTTGCGGCGAACCCGTTGCTTGATCAGTTGCAGGACCTGCGGCTTGCTTGGCGCATCGAGATGACAGATCGAATCGAGACTGACGAGGCCTTGTGCGCGCAGCGCGCGCTCAAGCAGATAGAAGGTGATTTCCCGCACTGAAGCGGGCTTCGGCGGCTTGTCCCAGCCGAAATGCCGCTCCATGAGCTCGTAAGTCTTGAGCATGCCGTTGCGTTCGGAGATCGTGAGCGCGCCGCCGTAAAACGCGAGCTGCAGCGCCCGCTTCGACGGCTTGCGGCTTGCCCACAGATGCTGCTTGTCCACCAGCTCGTCGTCCTCGATGTCGCGGATGGTGAGCGCTCCGCCTGCCCTGATCAGGCGCATGACCTTGCGCATTTCCTCTGGCTTCACCGAGGAAAGCCATCTATGGCCTTCGCGGCGATGACGTCGCATGGCGGGAATGAAAAAGCGCAAATCCCTGGTCGGGACGTAGGACAAGGCGTGGGTCCAGTACTCGAACACGCTTTTGTCGGCGCTCTGCGCCTGGCGCAAATCGGCGCGGCAATAGGCCGGGATGCGGTTCCAGAGAATGTGATGGTGACAGCGCTCGATCACGTGAATGGTGTCGATCTGCACATAGCCGAGGTGCTCGACTGCCGCTGCGGTCGCTTGCGGCCCCTCGCCGAATGGCGTCTCGGTGTCGAGCCGCTGGGCGCGCAGCCAGATCTGTCTGGCTGCGGCCTTGTTCAGAAGGACGGGTTTATCGTTGCGCGACATCACGGGGCAATGTACCCGGATTCGTCCGTTTACGAAGATTCATTCCCGAAGGATTGATCTAAAGGCGCACCACGATCTTGCCGCCTGCTTCGTTTGATTCCATCAGTCGATGGGCTTCGCGAATCTGCTCGAATCGGAAGACCTTCGCGGGCCTGGCCTTGTAGGCACCGGAGGCTGCGCGATCGACGATGCCCTGAAACGGGATTGCCGAGAGCGGCACTTCGGGCGTGCCCAGCGACCAGCTCACAAAGCCGCTGAAATGAACGCCGGCGTGCGGCATTTGAAACAGCGGATTGAAGTCCGGAATGGATGCCACATGGTCGAGCAGGCCGACCACGCAAGCATGGCCGCCCCGGCGCGTCATGGCCAGCGAATCGAGCACGGTCGAGTTGCCGATCACATCGAGCACCGCATCCACGCCGTTCGGATGAAGCTCGCGCACGCGCCTGGACAGTTCCGCCTGTTCGACCAGCACCTCGCTGGCGCCCAGTGATTCAAGCGCCTCGCGGCGGCGGGCGTTTCGTGTGGTGGCGATCACCCGCGCGCCGAGACCGACGGCAATATTGATGGCGGCCTGGCCAAGCGAGGAGGTCGCGCCGCGAACCACAAGCGTCTGTCCGGGCAACAGGCCGAGATTTTCGCGCACGGCGCTCCACGCCGTTGCATAGGATTCCGAAATCGCGGCGAAATCCTCCCACGGCAGGTCGGTGGCGATCGCAACGACATTGGTTGCGGGGATGTTGACCAGTTCGGCATAGCTGCCGTTGATGAGGCGGCCCATGCCGCCCATCAGACCCGCAACCTTCTGGCCGGGAGCGAATCTGCCGGCGGGATCCGCCTTGACGAAACCGACACACTCGATGCCGGTGATTTCGGCGACATCGCCCCATGCGCCCGACCGCATGTAGGTCTCGGCGCGGTTGAGCCCGAAAGCCCTCACCTCGACGAGGACATGACCGGATTTGGGCTGCGGGTCCGGCCGTTCCTCGATGCTGAGAACGTCCGGCTCTCCCTATTCCTTGATAACGATGGCACGCATGATTGAGCTCCGTGTCGGGGTTTTTGACAACGCCGACACGTTGACCGATTGCAATATCGGATAAAACAATGTAATTCTGATAATCTTCATAGGATTATTAAATAATGTTCGAGGGCGTCACCCTGCACCAGCTGCAATGCTTCGAGGCAATCGTCAGAGAGGGCAGCTTCCAGGCCGCGGCCGAAAAGCTTTCGCGCGCGCAGCCGAGCGTCTCGTCCTCGGTGAAGAACCTGGAGAACCAGTTGCAGCTCACCCTGCTCGACCGCAGCGGCTACCGCGTCACGCTGACGGAAGCGGGACGCTCATTTTACCAACGAACGCGTCTGTTTCTGCAGGAGGCAAAGCGGCTCGGCGATCATGCCGCCCAACTGGCGATGGGCGAGGAAAGCGAGCTCAGGGTCGTGATCGGCGACCTCTGTCCGCTCCCCGAAACCCTCAGGCTTTTGCGCAGCTTCTTTGATCGCTGTCCCGGCACCGGGCTGCACCTTCACTTCGAAGCCATCTCGGGCCCGTGGGAACGCCTGTTCGAGGACGAGGCGGACCTCATTTTCCACCACATCAACAAGAGCGATCCGCGTCTGGAATTTGTCGATCTTGTTGCGGTCGAAGTCGTGCCGGTGGTGGCCCCCAATTTCCTCGCCTTTCCGATCTCGAAATTGATGACGCCCGAGCAAATGCGCGACTACGTGCAGTGCGTGATCCGTGACACCGCGCGCCATTCGAAACCGGCCGATTATTTTCTGATCGAGGGCGCAAGAAGCTGGACCGTGAGCGACCAGCTGATGAAGCGGGAGCTTATCCTTCAAGGCATGGGCTGGGGGCATATGCCGCGGTTCATGATCGAGGCCGATCTGCGCGCCGGTAGCCTGATTGCGATCACCGGCCACTATTTCAAGGGCGGACGACGTGAAGTGGTCGCGGCGAGGCGGCGCGATACGCCGCATGGTCCTGTCGCCAACCGGCTGTGGGAGTTTATCGCCGAACAGACGGCAAAATTCGCGCCGGCAGTGAGTTGAGGATCATTGTTGCCACCCCGCATCAATTCGCATCATCCTGGGCCGGCCCAGAATTCCTCTCACGTAAGCATTGAGGCGGGGCCAGCGATCGACATCCAAGCGGCTCCAGCGGCTCGCAGGCGAAGCATCGTAAAGACGCGACCGGCCGGTGTTCGGCATCGAGCCCTTTTTCGGCGATAAAGGCCAAAACCTTCGGCGCGCCGGGTGCCAGGTTGAACCCTGGACTATGATTGCGAAACGATGGCTGAAGAGGCCGAGTGAGGCAGTTGATCGACGATACGAAAGCGGCGTGGATGCTTGTACCTTGCCAGCTTCGCGGCCAGCGCTTGATTGATGTGGTCGACGAGATCATCCACCGGAACGCCAGCCTCCGGTACGAGGTCGGCAACCACGGTCATGCCCCATTCCTTGCTGGGCTCGCCGACGACGCTCACAGCGGCAACTCCGGGGACCTGCGCGATCGCCTCTTCTACTTCGGAAGGATAGATATGGTAGCCGGTGTTGATCATGCGATCCAACCTGCCTTGGTGAAACAGATAGCCAGCATCGTTCACGCGCATGAGATCACCGAGCGAGCACCAGCCGTCCGGGTCGGCATAGTCCTTGACCGTCATTTCGCTGGCCACACACAACTCCCCGTAATCGGACGCGACGCTGTCGCCCTGTCGCAATTTCGTCCTGACCCCGTCGATCGGTCGGCCGCAGCTTGCCGCCAGTTCGTCGTCGCCGGCAAGGATGGCGCGGTGCTCCTCGATACCAAGCGTCGATATCGGCCAACCACCTTCGATGCGACCGTAGCCCTGCGTCAGAACGCAACCGAAGCATCGCATGGTCCGCCGGATTACGTCCGGTGGAACGGGCGCGCCGCCATAGATGAGATGACCGAGCGAGGCGCCGGCGCCGGGCCGCTGGATGGCGGCATCGACCAATCGGCTCATCATCGGCGGTACCAGGACGGTCGTGGTTACCCGATGGCGATCGATCGCCTCGAGAATCGCCGCCGCATCAAATGTCTCGGCCAGTACCTGCGGCAATCCCATTTCGAGAAAAGGAAAAGTGCCGACGAAGCCGGTGCCGTGCATGATCTGCTGGGCGGCCAGAAAGCACTCGTCCCCTCCAAGCCAGCGACCAAAGTGACCGGATTCGTAGAGATCGATGTTGGTGCGCATCGTCGCGCGCCAGTTCGCGTACGATACCGGGATCGCGTACAGCTGGCCGAGATTGACGGCACGTGGGTATAACAACAGGGTCTTGTCCGGGGACACCTTGGCCGCGGGCCAAGTCGGTGACCCCGATAGCGGCGTGTCATCGTCATGGATCAGCGAAGGTGTTTCCAGAACCATGGCGTGTGCGCGATCGGCGACCACAAGATCGACGCCGGCCGCGGCAAAGACCTCCTTCGCCTCCGCTGGAGGCGCGTGCGGATCTACCGGCACGCGTGTACCGCCAATCCATTCGACGGCCAGAAATGCCTCCACTGCCCGGAGGCTGTTGCGATACCAAAGCCCTATTTTTCCGCCATAAGCACCGCGTGCGATGAGCGCGCCGGCGACGCGATCGACGTTTTCGAGCAGTTGCCGCGCGGTACGCGTCCGGCCCGCCATGTCATGTAGCATCACCCGGTTATCAGCACGGATAAGCGCCGCCCTGATCTCGTTGCCCGCACGTATCATGGCCGCTTCCCGTCAAATCGCAGCAGCAAGGCGTTGTTGCAGCACCTCGCGCTGAACTTTTGCGCCGCCGAGGACCGTGGGAAGCTCCGGTACAAAGACGATGCGCTTTGGAACCTCACATGCGGCAAGCCGCGATCGCGCCGTTTCCAGAATCTCCTGTTCGATTGCCGGTGTGGCCGAGACGTTCGGTTTGAGCAGAATCGCAGCAACCACATCCTGGGCCCCGGTCGCGCCGATTCCCACGACGCCGCAATGCGCTACCGTATTGTGCCGCAGCAGGGCCGACTCGACGACATGCGGATAGACCACGCCCGCGTCCGTGTGGATGCGATCCTTGGCGCGATCGAGGTAGTAGAGAAAACCCTCCTCGTCGAGATAACCGATGTCGTTCGGCCGGAACCAGCCGCCGGGAAGAAATGCCGCGTCCGTTTTATCGGGCAGGTTCCAATACTGGCTTGTGGACATTGCGCTTCGCACCACGATTTCGCCGACCTGCCCCGGCTTGAGCCGAATTCCGTGCTCGTCGACGACCGCCATCTCAAAGAATGGCGAGGCGTTCCGGCCGACGCTGGCCAAACGCGCCGGGTTTTCCTGCGCCTCATGCCAGGTCAATCGCGTTGTTGGCGCGCCCTGCTCGGTCGAACCGAAGCCATGACACCACACCGGACCCAATGTCGCAGTAACCGCTTGCAACAGCTCTGGCGTCGCAAAGAAGATGACCATTCTTCGCACGCTGTGCCTGATACCGCCACGGGCCCCGACCAACTCGAGAATCGGCGGCAACATCGGCGCCGGCACGAAGACACCCGTAACACCCTCGTTGACGATCGTATCGATAATCCTGACCGGATCGAACCGTTGATCGTCCAGGATGATATTCTTCGCGCCGCGGAGCATGTACGGCATCAGCGTCTGGGCGCCGCTCGCCCATTGCAGCGCGTGAATATGCAGGTTGACGTCCTCCGGGTTGACGCTAGCGACGCCCGGACCGAAAGTGTCGAGGTGCTCAAGGTTGTGGGCGATCAACCCACGCCACGCGCGGTGCGTCACGATCCAGGGCTTGGGAAATCCGGTCGTGCCGGTGGTGAATTGGATGGCGCAAATTTCGCTCTCGTCCGCGTCGAGCGCCGGATCGTCGGTCTCTCCCTCGCTCATCAGCGTTTCGTAAGCGATCGCCCAACCCGGCGGGTTCGGACCGATTGCCACAAAAAAGCGCACCGATTTCATATCCGCCTTGTGCGCTTCGAGCGCAGCAGCGAAGCTCGTATCAAAGAAGAGCACGGTAGCGCCCACGTCGTTGAGGGTCCGCGCATGAATCGCCATTTCGAAATGGGTGTGCATGGCGACGCGTGCCAAGCCCCATTGCTCCAGGCCGACCCACAACTCCACGAGCTCGACGCGGTTGTGCGACAGTACAGCAACCCTATCGCCCCGTCCGATCCCGCGACGCATGATGGCGCTACCGATTCGATTGGCCGCTTCGCGCAGCTGACGGTAGGTTAGCGACCGCTGCGCCGATTGCACCGCGATCCGGTTGTCGAACTTCGCTGCGGCTCGTTTGAAATGCCCACCCAGCTCGATTTGCATGACGTTCCCTCCGCGGTTTCCGCCTCGATCGTTGGCGCGGAGGTTACGTGGGGGAGTTTTGAGAAAAAGGATAAAATTGCGAAAGACACTGTCCGATTTTCTAACAAAGATTCGCGGCTGCCGCGCGACGATCCCGCGCCTCGCGCGAATCTGGTTCAGCGGAGCCTCGAAGCGGATTTCCGGCGGCGGCCCGCGCCGGCCCTGGTCTTGCGCGACGAAGTCAATTCGCTTTTGCCGCGCGGCTTGGCATGGATGGCCAACTCGATCGCCGCCTTCAGCGCGGGCGCTTGTTTCTCGATATACCGCCACAGCCGGTTGGCGACCGGGCCGTGGGGTCTGTCAGGCCGGCGCGCCGCAACGATTTCGCCCTTACCGCCGCGCAAGTGTCTTCCCGCAATCGAGATCAGACGACCATCCCGCAATTCGTCGGCGACCATGAATTCCGGCATGTGGCCCCAGCCCATTCCCTGCATGATGGTCTGCTTCTTCATCAACTGATCGTTCACCCTCCAGCTGCGGGCTCCCTCGATCAGATAGTAGTCACGCGACGGGAAGTGCCGCGCGGTATCGCGGATGACGCACTGGACCAGACCGCGCATTTGTTCCGGCGTGATCCGATCGGAAACCGGGAAAGGCAGGAAATTCGGCGCCACGACCGGAACAACGTTGCCAGCGAACAGATCGATGAATTCAAGGCGCGGATCGCTCTTGTCGATATGATGGATGATGAGGTCCGCCTCGTCATCGAACAGCCGCTCCCACGGACCGGCAATCGCCTCGAAATGCAGGTTCAGATGCGTCGTGGGGCAGCTATCGAAGAATTGGCGCAAGAAGCCCAGCACCTCCGGCAATGGACAGGGATCGCCGATGACGATTTGCAGTTCGCTTTCCTCACCCATCGCCAGCTGACGGGCATGGTTTTGCAGCAGGCTGAGTTCATGCAGGAAGACGCGCGTGCGGTCATGGAAGGATTTGCCGGCCTCGGTCAAGGCCACCCGATATCCGTCCCGGTCGAGCAGTCGCAGCCTGAGGTGGCTTTCCAGGTTCTTGATCGAGGTGAAGACCGTCGAATGGCTTCGTCGCAGTTTGAGCGCGCCTGCCTGGAAGCCGCCTTCGGTCACCACGGCGTCGAAGCAAAGCAACTGGTGAAGCGTCAAACCGTCCATTTTTCTGCTTCCTCGACAAAGTTTCCCGGAATTTTGTGATTTTTATCAAAATTTTCCCGCCCGAGGTAGAGGGCACCGGGTAGCTCGCGGTTTGTGACGTCACCGCGGAGAAACAAAGTGATCAGCCTTGCGTGCGAAAGCATAGCGAGATCCGGCGATGGACCACGGCCAGGGCGAGGAAGCCAGACAGCTTGCCATCGAAACCCGAAAAGTGGTGCGGCGTTGAGCCGAAACCTGCTAGTCGGTCACGGCTTTGCCTTGTCCCCGATGGTGCCCGTCGCAATCTCCGCCTCGCACGCGGCCTTGCCGCGTTGCGGCGCCTTGCACCTGTAAACGCTGCCGGTAAGCCGGTCGATCAGCCAGACATTGTCCTCGGCCGTGCTCTCCAGGCCGACAAATCGCGTTCCCACCGCCGTCACCAGCGTGGACAGCAGGATCGAAGCGGCAATGATGGCCGAGCCGATCAATACGGATACGGAGATACCCAGATTTCCCGGCGCAACGGGGCGCTGCCCCTGGTACTCGTGTCGTTTTGGTGTCTGAAAAGGGGTCAGTTTACTACGCTCGCTCTATTGGGACGCAACTGGATCATAATGCGATTGAGGAGATTCGCATCATGATCTCATCTCTGTTTGAGCATGAATCTTTTCGGAAAACCGGTTTCCACTTTTCCGGATCATGCTCTCGCGATCCGCACCCGAAGGGGCCGCGTTGACGCAAAAGTGGGAACCGGTTTTTCCGAAAAGATCAGCATTAAAGCGCGACCTGGATTCGAGGCGAAGGCGATCGTGCTTCAGTCCTTTTCTTAAAAATGCATCTGGCCAATTTTTTGGCCGCCCGGATCGGCGCCTATTCAGGCTTTGAGTTCTCGGTCTGCAACCTCAGGAGGCCGGCGCTGAAAAATCCCGGCCTTTCCCCGTGCCGCCTTGCCCGCACCAATCAGAGTGACCCAAATCACATTCGCGCAATCGAACCGGCCATATCGTTGAAGCCACCAAACGCTATCAAGCCTAACAGCGAGGGATGACGACCATGACCAGCCTTTCCAGATTTTCCGGTTTGACCGCAATCACGCTTGCCGCCGCCCTGTCGCTCTCGGCTGGCCTTGCGATCGCGGGCGACACCGTTACCGCAGACCGGATCCTGAACGCGCTGCAGCCGAAGCCCGTGACACGCGGCCTCTCGCTTGCGTCGCCGGCCGATCCCGCGGCCAGGGCCAGAGAAAGCAGCTTCATCGACAGCCTGCGCAACAGGGCCACCCGATCGCTCTCGCTTGGCGAGCGCACCGAGATCGCCGACCTCACCCCGACGAAGCCGAGGATCGATCTCGAAATCCAGTTCGACTACAATTCGGCTGCGATCAGCAAGAACTCCGCAGCGGCCGTTCAGGAACTCGGCAAGGCGCTTTCCGATCCGGCCCTCAAGGGTTCGACCTTTGTGGTCGCCGGCCACACCGACGCGATCGGCGGCGATGCCTTCAACCAGGACCTCTCCGAGCGCCGCGCCGACACCATCAAGCGCTATCTGGTGCAGAACTACGGCATCGCCGGCAGCGACCTCGTCACGGTCGGCTATGGCAGGAGCAGGCTCAAGGACGCGCAGCATCCGACCGATCCCGTCAACCGCCGCGTCGAGATCGTCAATCTGGTGACCAAGACCGCGTCGCAATAAGCGCGCTCACGTGCCGCCTGCCCGCGTCCGGCAGGCGGCATGCCGATTCAAGCTGCACCAGCGGCCTTCCGAAGGCGGTGATGTGGCTCAAATCCAGTTCTCGAAAATCATCAGCCGGTTGAAATTCTCCATGGACGTGCCCACGAACGCCGCCGAGATCGGCAGCATGACGGCAAAGGCGGCGCACGCCGCCGCGACGAAGGCCCACAGACACCAGCGCGGACAGTTCTCCCGTCTCAGCAGATAGACCAGCGCGAGGCTCACAAACGTTGCCGGCGGCAGATAGTAATAGAGGAACCCGAGTGTCCGCGGCAGCAACGCCCACGCCAGGTAAGACCCGAGATAAAACGAGACAATCAGGAACGCGTCCCATCGGCGTTCAACGACAAAGTCGCGCAGGCAGACCGCAAGCGCAGCCAATGCCGGCCACAGCACCAGCGGATTGCCGAGCATGACGATCGCCGCAGCGTGATCCTCGTCGGTCTTGTCGAAGAGATACCAGACCGGCCGGATCAGAAACGGCCAGGACGGCCATGAACTCATATAGGTGTGGCCTGCGATCGCGGTCGTGGTGTTGTCGGCAAAGATCCGCCGTTGCGCTTCCAGAATATCGGGGACGGAAAAACCGTAGAGCGGAACGAAGGTCGAGAAATAGACCACACCCGGCACGAGCACGAAGCATGTGGCGAGCTGCCAGAATCTGAAATCCGGCCAGAGATCGGGCCGATACCAGTCTTCCGCATTGGCCTCGCCGAACACGGTGCCCCAGCGTTGCAGCAGGCGGATCACGGCAATGATCGCGATGCAGGTTGCGAGCGCGAACAATCCGCTCCACTTGCAGGCGATCGAAAGACCGGAAAAAAGCCCACTCAGGCCGAACCAGAGGTTTGGCCGCTGCTGGCGAAAGCCTCGCATGAAGGCAGCGATCGCGAACAGGCTGAACGCGAGGGCAAAAATATCCAGCATCGCGATACGCGACTGCACGAAAACCATCTGGTTGAAGAAGGCGATCAGGCTCGAGGCGACCGCCGGTCCTTGTGCGGCGAAAAGCACGAGCCCGCAGAAATAGACGGCAACGACCGCGAGCGCGCCGAACAGCACCCCGGCATAGCGCCAGCCGAGTGGATTGTCGCCAAAGCTCAGGATCGACAGCGCGATCAGTTGCTTCGCCAATGGCGGGTGCATCGGATTGAGCAGCGGCGCCGATGGGTCCGGGGCCAGCATCTGGCGCGCCGCAGGCACGTAATGCACTTCGTCGAAATGGAATTTTTCAGGCGTGCTTACCCCGACCAGAAGGGCAAGATGCGCCATGAAAAATATCATGATGGCGACGATGATGCTTCGGACGATCGAATGATCGGAGACAGAGGATCTGGGCACGTCGTTCACGAAATGATGGCATCGTGCCGCCCAGTCTGGGCGAACCAGATTTCCCTGTCTATTGCATTGGTGGCTCTCGCCCACCCCCGCAATGAACGACCCCCCGGGACAGCCGCCGAGGCCGCCGTGCCCCGGCGGCTACGAACTTTGCGCGCGATTTACTAGTGGTCCAATTCTAACATTCGCATCCCATCGCAGCTTGCACCTTTGCGAATGTTGGAATTACAGGACCACCAGCAAATACAGGATTCTAGAACCTATCTCAAAATTGCGGTGCCGAGTCGATCGGCTATAAAGGGCAGATGATTCGGCTGACGGACGAGCAGTGGGAGCGCATCCGGAAACACTTTCCGGAAGAGCACATTGCTGATGGACGGCCTGGCCGGAAAC
>NZ_DATMLW010000190.1:0-7784 GCF_035570375.1 Bradyrhizobium sp.
TGGCGCACCCGACACGATTCGAACGTGTGACCTTTGCCTTCGGAGGGCAACGCTCTATCCAGCTGAGCTACGGGTGCGTGGAGGGTTCATTTAGCCGATTGGCGGGAGGTCGGCAACGCCCTCGGTCGGCCAGGCCGGGAAAGTGCGCCGACGCCATCTCCCCGATCGATGCTGGTCGATTTCGTCTCAGCAAATTTCTGCGCACCTTTAGATCATGATGCGATCAAGCGGGATCGCATCACATCTCTTTGTTTGATGAATCCGCCACACCGGTTGGGGAAACCGGTTACCGAATTGCTAATCGACGTGTTCGTTTCTGAAGTTTCAACGGCTTACGGCCATCGCCCAGAGAACAAAACGTGGAATTGGCACCGGATTGGCACCGGAGCCCCTTTTGGCACCGGCACCGGGACTTCAGCGTGAGAGCGCCGCGTTGATCGCCGCCGCCGCTTTGCTGTCGTCGTTCTTGAACATGTGGGCGTAGACCTCAAGCGTAACGGTCGGGCTCGCGTGGCCGAGGCGCTTGCTGATGGTGACGATGTCCACCCCGGCGTCGATCAACTGGCTGGCGTGAGAGTGCCGGAGGCAGTGGAACGTCAGGTCGGGCATGTCGATCTTGGCCGCGAACTCGGACCACGCCTTGCTGTAAGCCTTCTGCGAGGGCAGCGAGCCATCAACGTTGGCGAACAGTAGGGCGTCGTTGGGGATGCGACCGCCACCGAGCTTGAACCAAAGCTCCATCTGCTTCGTGCGGAACTCGCGCAATGCCGTCACCAGCACATCGGGCAGTGTGATGTCGCGGCGACCGGCCTTCGTCTTGGGCGCCTTGATGCGGATGCCGTGCGCCTTCGTCTGTTCCAGCGCCGAGCGAACCTCGATCACCTTCCGGTTAAGATCAAGGCGCGACCAGTTCAACGCCAGCACCTCGCCGATCCTCATGCCGGTGAACAAGCCGATCATTGCCGGAACATAGAGACGGTGTCCGCGCAGAGCCTCGATGAAGGCCGGGATGTCCCGAACGATCACCATCTCCTCGTCGCTGGCGACCTTCGGCGCCGATTGATTGACGACGACGTTCTTCACGACCAGTTCGTTCTTGACCGCTTCGCGAAACGCCTTGTCGAGCACGCGGTGGGCATGGCCTATCGTGCGCGGTGCGAGCCCGCCTTTGCCATCGGCACGGCCGCCGTTGCGCAAAGCGGCGTGCCATTCCTCGATGTCGAGCGTTCGCAACTTTTGTAAATGCTTCACGCCGATGTGAGGCACGATCTGGTTTTCGATCAGCTCGCGATAACGGGCCGCTGTTCTGGCGGTGATGTCGCCCCTCGCCTCCCACTGATCGACACGATCAGTCACAAAATCGCCAACCGTGATCTTGCTCGGCTCGACGTACTTGTCTTGAGCGACCGACGCGATTAGTTCGGCGAGCTTGACCTGCGCCTGCCGCTTGGTGCCGCGGAACGTGTGGAATTGCGTTTTCCGCCTGCCCGTCTTTTCGTCGCGACCGGCATCGAACTTGAGGCGCCACGAGTTCTTGCCGCGCTGCTGGATGTGCCCTTTCATTTATCTAGGCTCCCCGTCGTCCAAACCTTGCGCATCGGCTAATTGCTGCTCTTGCCATTCTTTTAAAAATCTTTCGAACTGCTCATCTTGCGTTTCCATCATCGCTTTCTTCACGGCGGCAAGCTCGTTGCGAATTTCTGTCAGGATTTCTTCATCTTGAAGCGACCGCTCCAGCCGATGCACGATTTCCGCATTCATTGAACGGTCGTTACGTTCAGCGGATCGCTCCAATTGTTTTCGCAGCGACTCCCGCATCCGAAGCATGGTTGGCACCAACTCTGTGGCCTTCCTTGCTGCCATTCTTTCCTCCCCCGCTGACTGGTTGGGACAAGATGGCACGAAAATAATAGTTGCACAACTGAAACTACATCATTGCGCCAGGCCGATCATAGTGTCATATCTGAAACTACGCCGGCACGTAGCGTATAGCTGGCCCTTAAACAGGAGACCTAGAGATGAAAACAATCCGGTTGACAATCACCGTGCCGGAAGCCGCCGAGCGGCTCGGCATTTCCCGCAATCTCGCATACGAAGCCGCCCGCCGCGGTGACATCCCCACAATCCGCATTGGCAAGCGCTTCTTGGTGCCGGTCGCAGCGTTCGAGCGCCTGTTTTCTAATGGTGATGTGGAGGCAGCTTAATGAATGTCCACATCCGCGGCCGGAAGCGCCGCGACATCCCCACAATCCGTGTCGGCCGCCTTCTCCGGGTCCCGCTGCGTGCAATGGAGCGGCTGCTCGAATCAGGCCGCATTGCGGGCCGCATCGTCGAAGGAAGAAGGTGCGGCATGACCCCCCGCCACGATGCCGCACTAGCACTTTGGGGGGCATGAGCGCTGCGCAAGCAGATGCCGCTGAAAGTTGTGCGTGCTGAGGCCGCCCTACGGTGCTGTCTCTTCTATCTCGGGTGCTTCTTGGGTGAGTGAGAATGACAATCGTCCAGCCTATTGTTAAGCCGAACACAGATGCGATGCTTGCCCACCTCGACCACCTCTTTGGTGGGTACCTGGACGGCTACCATGATGGCCTGATCGAGCTGTCGTGGACTGCCACGATGCCAGACCAGAACGGCAAATATGCGCTGAAGTACGCCCGGCTCTTCGGCACCGATCAGCTGCATGAGCTGGTCGAGGAGGCAGCGAGGCTCAACTCCCAGCCGATGTGCAATGTCTACATCGGCGCGGCACTGCGCAAGCCTGGGACGCCGCCCTTCGGTCGCGCGTCCGATGATGATGCGTACGCACTGACGTGTGGATATGTCGACCTGGACGATCCTGGTGCGGCCGGCGCCGCCAAGGATGTCTATGGCAAGGCTAAGCCGACCATGATCGTCGTGACCGGCCGTGATCCGCATACAAGGGCGCAGATGTGGTGGCGCCTGGAGGAGCCCCTGGGCGGCCCCGAAGCGGTGGCCGGAGCTGCTCAAGGGCATGGCTGCCGCCATGAAGGGCGACAGCACGGTCACGAACCCGGCGCGCGTCATGCGTCTTGCCGGCAGTGTGGCGTGGCCCGTCAAGGAAGGGCGCCTCGTCGTCGAGGTGACGGACATTGCGCCCCTCAAAGAGCGCGGGCAAAGCGTCTACGCGTTCGAGCACCTCGCGTCGCTGTTCCCACCGACCTCGACGATCGCGCCAGCACCAGCGGCAACGACGCGCACCACAAGCTCGCTCGGATTGCCCACGGGCAAGATCACGGATGGTCGCGAAGCCTACATGACGCGCACGATTGCGGCGTGCCTCGTTGAGTATGTGGGCACGACCGGCGCCGAGCCGTCAGTCCAGGAACTGTACGACCTCGCTTGGCCTCAGTACGAGCGCAACGTAGATTTCTCTCGTGCCGGCCGCGGCCCCGATGAGTTCATGAAGAAGTGCGAGTACGCCATCGCACGTTTTCTGCGGGGAGAGATTCGCGGCCTGGAGAACGTAGACAAGGCGATCGAGGTCTACAGGGAGAAGGCCCAGGCCCGCTCCCAGGCCTCCGTAGCGGCTCCGCAGCCGAAGCACAAGGCATCTGAGCAGAAGCCGGATGATGACGGCCCCTTCGACGTTGGGGACTTCGTTGGCGAGGCGCCAAAGCGCGAATGGCTCGTGCAAGCCTGGATCCCGGCCGGGGCCGTCTCCTCCCTGTATGGTGATGGCGGCATCGGGAAGACGCTGTGCGCTCAGCAGCTGCAATATGCCACCGCCATCGGTGGGTTCTGGCTCGGCCTGCCGGTGCCCAAGGTGAAGTCGCTCGGCGTCTGCTGCGAGGACGAGCGCGACGAGATCCACCGCCGCCACGACAGCATCAAGGCCATGATGGGGCACAAGGTCGGGAACCCCTTCAAGGGTATGGCGAAGGTCTGGCCTCGCGTCGGCTTCGACAATCTCCTGGTGACGTTCGACCAGCTCCAGCGGCCCACTATGTCGCCACTGTTTCAGCGCGTCATGGATGTCGTGGTCAAGGAGAAGATCGAGCTGCTGATCCTCGACACCGCGGCGGACCTGTTTGGCGGCAACGAGATCATCCGCAATCAGGTCAACTATTTCATCAAGGCCGTCTGCGGCGCCTACGCTCGCCGCGCCAAGGAGGAGGGCTGGACGCTGTCGGTCCTCATCCTGGCGCACCCGTCCCAGGCGGGCCGCAGCAGCGGATCGGGCGAGAGCGGATCCACCGGCTGGTCGAACGCTGTGCGGTCGAGGCTCTACCTGACGAAGCCAGAGCAGGGGCTGCCTGATCAGCGCGTTCTGATCCGCAAGAAGTCGAACTACGCCGCAGCCGGCGACGACGAGAAGATCGACCTCCTGTGGAAGGAGGGCGCGATCGTGCCGCTGTCCAGTGTCGATGAGAAGGCAAAGGACGACGTCGCCGTTAGGAGCGCTATCCAGCAGATCCTCCAGAAGGTCGATGCAGCGTTCACCGCCCAGCACCCCTACGGCTCGCACAAGGGGTACGAGAACTACCTGCCCAGGGCGATGCAGGAGCAGATGAAGCACGTCAAAACCACCGTCCTGGCGCAGGCCCTGAACCGCCTTCTGACCGAGCAGCTGGTAGTTGCAGGCAAGACGGCTGGCAAGAACAAGGGGTACGAGGTCACCGAGCATGCGAGGGCGAAATACGGGCTTGCCGACAAGTTGTCGGGAGGCTCCGACAACTAGTCGGAGGGTTGTCGGAGACCTTCCGACAAGTCTTCCGACAACTTTTTGGCTCCGACAACTTTTTGAGGGTTAAGTGACTGAAATCATTGGGATCACCGACAAGTAATCGGATGTCGGGAGCATTTTCCCGACAACTTGTCGGAAACTCAATGAAATCAACTACTTCGACAACTACGACAAGTCACCTCTAAAGAGGGGGCCCTTGAGAGGCCCCCTCACGAGGTAGAGGGGACAGAGTGGTAAGGGAATAGGGGGATAAATGGGACGGGTAAAGCAGGCTTCATCGGCGGATACGAGACCACTTGGCGACCAAAAATCCTGGGCGCGGACCAACGGCACCTACCTCGCTGGACGTGCCTACATCGATGGCGCCGACGAGACGGCGTGCGAGATGGAGACGAAGTGGGGAGCCGATCGCTTGAGGCTCCTGGTGTCACCTGAGCTGCGCGAGAAGTTTGACCGGCAGCGCGATGACGCGCGTGCTTCACTTGCGAGGGCCGAGGGTCGCAAGGCTGTCATGTACACCCTCGAAAAGATCGGGCGGCTGCTGTCGAGCTATCCCGATATCGCCCAGGTGAAGATCTCATTCCTGGCGCCCCGTGACCGAGATCAGGCGCAAGTCCGTCGACGATCCGCTCGATGCGCTCGCGGACAGCAGGGCCGAGCTCTGCTGGCGGTGCAGTACGGGCTGAGCCAGCGCGACTACCACAAGCGGCGCAAGATCGAGCAGCCGGAGATGGCGTGAAAATGGAGATCAACGATAAGATGGACGGCGTGGTGAAAAAAGACGGCAAACTGAGGGCTTTTTCTTCGGACAATGTTTATCTGGCCCCTTCGCCTGCCGCCGAGGATGGCGGGGAAAAAGTGGGCAAACTGCCGCGAGAACCGCGCTTCAGGCGCTGGGTGGCCCGCAAAGTCCGATCAAGGCAATCCGGGCAAAGTGCATCGACTGCTCGGGAGGGTATGCTGCTGAGGCGCGAAAGTGCGTGGCGATCACCTGCGCGCTGTGGCCGTTTCGGATGGGTTACAATCCGTTTTATGCCAAAGGAAACGAGGGTGTGTCCGCGGAATGACCGACAAGGAATTTTATCGGAAGATGTTCCGGCCGGCGAACAAGCACGCGCCGGATGAGCCGCTTGCCCATGCTTCCCGGCCGCGTGCCAGCTGTTGCGGTTCGCCTGTCGCGACCGGAAGACCCGCGCAGCGTTGCTGAGGCGCTCTATGAGGAGTCGCTGGGCGACGAGCAGACGCGCGTCGGCGCCGAGGTCAGTAGAGGTATGCTACACTTTCTGCGGCGAGTCGGCGCTAATGCTCCGACGATCATGGTCCGGGTCGGGTACGGCGACGGCTTGCTTCAAGTATGGGGCGTTGATCACTTGAGGAGATCGGGCGCCCTCCGACCGCATGCATGAAGCGGACCGCGAAATAATCTTTCTCTCCAATCTAGTAGGGTGTTGAGGCAATGGCGTTCAAAAAGGGCATCTCAGGAAATCCCGGTGGCAAATCGCGCGAGAAGATATTCACCGACGCGCTGCGCCTCGAACTGAACCGGATCGATCCGAACGACAAGGAGAAGCGCAAGAAGGTCAACAGGCTGGCCGAGAAGCTCGTCGAATGCGCGATCGAGGATAAGCAAAGTTGGGCGTTCCAACAGATCGCCGATCGCCTTGAAGGCAAGCCCGTCCAAGTCGTCGACGCGACGGTCGACGATCACCGCACCGTTCACGAGTTCAGCGACGCCGAGCAGTGAACCTGTGGCTGGCGGGTTCCGGCCATGGTTGAGAGGCGTGGCCTGACGTCGGGGGACACTCGGGCCGGCTGCCTTTCCCAGTAGGAGACATGGTGACTGGCCCGGCGTTCAGCGCCGGGCCTTTCTTATGTCACCCCTTGGGGCAGTCGCGCTGTCGGTTGGCGGCAATAATAGCACCGCGACAAGAGCGTTGATCAGGAGCCAGATCAGGACGAGCTTGGCGAACACCATGGCTCGGCCGCCGGTCTAGCGGGTCAGCACCATGACGAAGGTCGCGATCGCGGCGCCCGCCGCTGACGCGCTGATACCGAACATGAATTCGACCAGGATTTGCTTGCCCATCGCGGCGCCTCCATATCGTCATTCACCCTCCCTCCTAACCGCGCTGGCCGTCTTGTCTAAATCGGTCATGTTTGTTGCAATCTGCCCTAACCAAACCGTCTTGAAGCCCTTGACGACTTACCGGTCTTTGTACATTATCCGGTAAGTTGATTGCTAAAGCCGAGGGATTCGCCGATGAAACCGAAGCTTGCCCTGGTCGAGCCAAGTAACATTTTCCGGCAAGTCGCACCCGGCCGGGTATCCAATGACGAGATGCGCAGTCGGGAATACCTGACCCCGGCGGAGATCGAGAGGCTGATAAAGGCGGCCAAGGAAGGCCGCTGGTCGCTGCGGGATGCCACCTTGATCATGGTCGCCTATCGGCACGGCCTGCGCGCCAAGGAGGCCTGCGAGCTGGAATGGAGCCAGGTCGAGTTTGGCCGATCGGCTTCCCTGCATGTGCGCCGGGCCAAGAAGGGCAAGCCGTCCGTCCATCCTATCCGCGGCGACGAGCTGCGCATGCTGACGGCGCTTCGGAAGGAATACCCAGACAGCGGCTACATCTTCACCACCGAGCGCGGCACGCCATTTACGCCGGATGCGATCAATAGGCTGGTCAAGATTATCGGCCAGCGCGCTGGTCTCGCGCTGCCGGTGCATTTTCACATGCTGCGGCATTCCTGCGGATATAAGCTCGCCAACGACGGCATTGATACCCGAGCGATTCAGGACTGGCTCGGGCACGTCTCGATCGCTCACACGACCCGCTACACGGCGTTGAGCCCGGCGAGATTTAAGGATTTCTGGCGGGACTAACCCGCCCGGTGGGTATTTCGTCGCCCTTGCGGTGCCCCTGGCGCCGCTTCACGACATTGCCCCCAAACCTAGCCCCGCCCTCTTCGCGGGGCTTTTTCTCGCACAGGTCCGGCCCGCTGACGGAAACGCGCGCCCCTCTGGCCGCCCTGGCGCCGCTTGGTCGACGAACACCATCTCGACGCTTTCGCAACGTAGGTT
>NZ_DATMLW010000191.1:0-2028 GCF_035570375.1 Bradyrhizobium sp.
GCAGGACTACACGTTTGAGGACGCTCTCATCGACGCTGCTCCGGCTTCGGCTTATTCGGCGCCGGTGGACTGACGTTCTTCTTTTCTGACTTGTTCAAGGCGGGCACGGAGCGCTTCGGGCAAGGCCTGCTCGATTTCCGGAGTGATCAGGCCGACTGAGTCCAGGTCGATAATGTGGGCTTTGTCCCTTGACCGAAAGCTGGTGAGCTTCATGCGAACGAGGTCGGCCACCGGGGCGAGCAGGATGCCCTCCTTGGTCACGGTTGGTTTCGTGAAACCGGGAACGGGCTCCAAGTGATGCGGCCGGGCCTTTTCGCCGATGAACAGGAAATGGACCGCGCTTCGCGGCTGCTCGGCAGTCCATCCGCCATCAGCATAGCGAAAGCCGTGCTTACCGGCAATCGCCGCGACGGTTTCGAGGTCCTTGCGATCAATCGCGACGTCGACATCCGGAGTTAGCCGGGCGGCCAGCGGATCGAGCTCGTTGATGTGTTGAAAAACGGCTACTCCCCCAACGATCCTGTAATCGACATCAGCTTCGGTTAGCGCGGCGTGAACACGGCGGGCGAGGTCGAACATCTGCTCAAAATATTCATCGACGGCGCGGAGCGTGATCATCAGCCTAGCGCCTCCCGCGCCGCCTTGACCGAGTTGCAATGGATCGCCACAGTATCATCCGTGTTGCGCGCGTAACCCCCGGCAAGTGTCACAGCTAGGGGCACGCCGGCCTCAAGTCCTGTTTCAAACACGACCCTATCGCGCTGCTTCAACCCTTCCATGGTGAGCGACAAACCACCCAGTTGGTCCTTGTAATATGGATCGGCGCCCGCCAGATAAAAGATCATGTGGGGTGCGAAACTCATGGCCACTTTCAGCGCGCCCCGCAGACGGTCCAGATACTCGTCATCGGAAACGCCATCCCGCAAATGAATATCGATCACCGAAGGCGGCTTTTCGCTTGGATAGTTGTGGAATTGATGCATCGATAGCGTCAACACCGAGCGGTCTCCGGCAAAAATCGCAGCCGTTCCGTTGCCATGATGCACATCGCAGTCTACAACCAAGGCTCGCTCGATCAAACTCTCGTGCTGCAGCGCACGAATTGCCACCGCTACGTCGTGAATCGCGCAGAATCCTTCACCATGTCCCGGAAATGCGTGATGGAATCCTCCGCCGATGTTGACGCCGATGCGATCGCCGAGCGCGTTGCGGGCCGCTAAGATCGTGCCACCTGTCGCCAGCCAAAAAGCCTCCACCATCTGCTTCGAGTAAGGGATCTCCATGCGCAGGAGTTCCTGAGGCGACAGCGTGCCGCTCTTCAGGCGTTTTACCCAACCGGCCTCGTGTACCCGCAGAATATATTCGTCAGAAGCGGGCTGCGGCTGAATGAAGTCCATTGGCCGGGCGAAGCCTTCATCCAGTAGGTGATCGTGAATCAGGCGATATTTCCGCGCTGGAAAAACATGCTCGCCCAGGTTCAAATCGTAGCCCGGATGATAGACCAGCTTAAACGGGAGCATTCGCGGATTGAAGCGCGGTCACGATGGCCGATCCGTAAATATCGTCCGCCGAGCAGCCCCGTGAAAGATCGTTAGCCGGCTTCGCCAACCCTTGCAGGAATGGTCCCAGCGCGACAGCGCCCGCCAGCCGCTCCACTAGCTTCACGCCGATATTGGCCGAATTGATATCGGGAAAGACCAGCGTGTTGGCCCGCCCCGCGACCGTTGATCCGGGCGCTTTCGACCTGCCCACCGCTTCCACCAGCGCCGCATCGGCTTGCAATTCACCGTCGATCCGAAGATCGGGCGCGCGTTCGCGCACGATCCGCAATGCCTCCACCACTTTATCCACCCACTTGTGCTGCGCGCTTCCTTTGGTGGAGAACGACAGCAGCGCGACCACTGGCTCGGCGCCGATGACGTTGCGCGTAGTCGTCGCGGTCGCGATGGCGATTTCGGCCAGATCAACCGCCGACGGATCGATCACCACGCCACAGTCGGCGAATGCCAGAATGCCATTGTGCCCGAA
>NZ_DATMLW010000192.1:0-11594 GCF_035570375.1 Bradyrhizobium sp.
CGCCGGCAGCGCCCGCTGGCTGGATGCTCATGCTGCAAATGTATAGACGCCCCCACCTCATCAGGTGTTAACCCGAACAGTTAAAAAAGCGGCTTGCCGCGCGTCGAAACCCGAGTTTGGTCAAGCACTTCGGACGATCGCCGATAGGACGAAGGTCGAATAGCGGGGTAAAGGTTTCCGTTCGCGCCACGGACCGGAGCGATTATGCTGCCGGGCAACAGGTGGTCGTGGATTCCCTGATCCCAGGGAATCCCGAGGAACCGCCTGATTGAGGCGAGGAATACGCACATTCGTGCTCGGAGCTCGGGGCTCCGCGGACGACTCCCGGCGTTCGGGAAAAGATGCGCCAGCCATCCGGTGGACCTGACGCATGAACCAAAGCATCTCCTCGCCCTTCATCAGATACCCGGTCGGGACATCGCTGTTGATGGCGGGCATCCTGTTCGTCGGCGTGGTCGCCTATCCGCTGCTTCCCGTCGCCCCGCTGCCGCAAGTCGACTTCCCGACCATCCAGGTTTCCGCCAGCCTGCCCGGCGGCAGCCCGGAGACCATGGCTTCCTCGGTGGCGCAGCCGTTGGAGCGCCAGCTCGCACAGATCCCGGGCATCGCGCAGATGACCTCGACGAGCTCGCTGGGTTCGACCGCCGTCACCATCCAGTTCGACCTCAACCGCAACATCGACGGCGCCGCCAACGACATCCAGGGCGCCATCAACGCGGCGAGCGGACAGTTGCCGAAAAACCTTCCCTCGCCGCCTACCTACCGCAAGGTCAACCCGGCGGACTCGCCGATCCTGTTGTTGTCGGCGACCTCCGACACCCTGCCGCTGACGACCGTGAGCGACTCCGTCGACGCGCAGCTTGCCCAGCAGATCAGCCAGATTTCCGGCGTGGCGCAGGTCACGATCGGCGGCCAGCAAAAGCCGTCGATCCGCGTCCAGGTCGATCCGGCGAAACTGGTCGCCAAGGGCTTGTCGCTTGAGGACGTGCGCAACCAGATTGCGATCACGACAGTGGACAGCCCCAAAGGTAACATCGACGGCGAGAAGCGCGCTTTTACGATCTACTCCAACGACCAGTTGCTGGACTCCAAGGACTGGAACGACGTCATCATCGCCTATCGCAATGGCGGTCCACTGCGAATTCGCGATATTGGCCAAGCCGTGACCGGACCGGAAGATGCCAAGCAGGCAGCCTGGGCCAACGGCAAGCGCGGCGTGTTCCTGGTGGTCTACAAGCAGCCCGGCGCCAACGTCATCGACACGGTCGACAAGATCAAGTCGTTGCTGCCAAGGCTCGTGGCCGCCATTCCGGCTTCGATCAAGGTCGAGGTCATCAGCGACCGTACCCTGACGATTCGCGCCGCCGTCGAGGACGTCCAGTTCACGTTGCTCTTGACCATTTTCCTGGTGGTGATGGTCATCTTCGTCTTCCTGCGCAGCTTCTGGGCGACGGTGATTCCGGCGGTGACCGTGCCGCTGGCCTTGCTCGGCGCCTGCGCCTTGATGTGGGTTTTTGGTTATACGCTCGACAATCTTTCATTGATGGCCCTGACCATCGCCGTCGGATTCGTGGTCGACGACGCCATCGTGATGCTGGAAAACATCGCCCGCTACGTCGAGGAAGGCGAGAAGCCGCTGGCCGCCGCCTACAAGGGCGCCAGCGAAATCGGCTTCACCATCGTCTCGATCAGCGTTTCGCTGGTCGCCGTGCTGATCCCGCTGCTTCTGATGGGCGGCATCATCGGACGGCTGTTCCGCGAATTCGCGGTCACGCTGGCGATGACGATCTTCGTGTCGATGGTGGTGTCGCTCTCCCTCACCCCGATGATGTGTTCCCGCTTCCTGCGCTCGCACAGCGAGGCGCCCAAGCACGGTCGTCTCTATCAGTTGAGCGAGCGCGGTTTCGACGCCATGCTGCGCGCCTATGAGCGCGGGCTCGACATCGCCATGCGCTGGCGCTTGACGACACTGATCATTTTCTTCGCAACCCTGGGACTCTCGGTCTATCTCTTCACCGTCATTCCGAAGGGCTTCTTTCCCCAACAGGATATTGGCCTCATCACGTCGACGTCCGAAGCCGCTCAGGACATTTCCTTTGCCGAGATGAAGCGGCGTCAGGAGGCGCTCGGCGAAATCGTCATGGCCGACCCCGCCGTCGCCTCAGTCGCGATGGTGATCGGCGGCAATGGGCGGGCCGGCAACAACGGCAGCGTCTACATTACGTTGAAGCCGCTCAACGAGCGCGATGCCTCGGCCCAGCAGGTCATCGCCCGCCTGCGTCCCAAGCTCGAGAAGGTCGATGGAGCGCGCCTCTACATGCAGGCGGCGCAGGACGTGCGGCTCGGCGGTCGTCCGACCCGGACGCAGTTCGAGTTCACGCTGCAGGACGCCAATCTCGACGAGCTGAACGAGTGGGCGCCCAAGGTCCTCGCCAGGATGAAGACGCTGCCGGAGCTGCGCGACGTCGCAACCGACCAGCAGACCGAAGGCACGACGCTCCAGGTCAAGATCAACCGCGACACCGCGTCGCGATACGGCATCCAGCCGCAATTGATCGACGACACGCTGTACGACGCGTTCGGACAACGGCAGGTGACGCAGTATTTCACCCAGCTGAACAGCTATCACGTGATCCTGGAAATCCTCCCCGAGTTGCAGGGCAGCTTCGACACGCTCGACAAGCTCTATGTCAAGTCCCCCACGACCGGCGATCAGGTGCCGTTGTCGGCATTCGCGAGCTGGACCAGCGTGCCGGTTCGTCCGCTCTCGATCAGCCACCAGGGCCAGTTCCCCGCGATCACGATCAGCTTCAATCTTGCACAGAACGTCGCACTCGGGCAGGCCACCGATGCCATTCAGAGGGCGATGGCTGAGCTCGGCACGCCTGCAACGCTCAACTCGAGCTTCCAGGGTACCGCGCAGGCCTTCCAGCAATCGCTCGGTACCGTGCCGCTGCTCATTCTCGCCGCGCTCGTCGTCGTGTACCTGATCCTTGGCATACTCTACGAAAGCTACATCCACCCGCTGACAATTCTGTCCACCCTGCCCTCGGCGGGCGTCGGCGCGCTGGCGATCCTGATGGCGTTTGGCTACGACTTCAGCCTGATCGCGCTGATTGGCATCATCCTCCTGATCGGCATCGTCAAGAAGAACGGCATCATGATGGTCGACTTCGCGATCTCGGCCGAGCGCGACGAGAACCTGACACCTGAACAGTCGATCCGCAAAGCCGCGCTACTGCGCTTCCGCCCGATCATGATGACGACGATGGCGGCGCTGCTTGGCGGCGTGCCGCTGATGCTGGGAACCGGCACCGGTTCGGAAATTCGCCGGCCGCTTGGCTATGCGATGGTGGGCGGGCTATTCGTCAGCCAGGCGCTGACCTTGTTCACCACGCCGGTCGTCTATCTCTATCTCGACAAGCTTTCCAACGCGTTTTCGAACTGGGGACGCTCGAAGGACGACGACGACCGCGATGTCGCGGAGCGCGGCTCCGTCAAGCAAGCCGCCGAGTGAGCTCGCTTTGACGGCTTGCCGCATGCGGGCGACCTCCCTCAAAGGCCGATCCGTGAAAGCAGCTGCACGACTGGCTCTGTCTGCCTTCCTGTTGCTCGCAACGGCCGGACTGGGGCTTGCCCAGCAAGCACCCAAATCCAAGACGCCGGCAGCCCAGGCCACGCCCGCACCATCGCCTTCTCCAAGCGCTTCCCCGCCTGCTTCGGCCACCCCAGGCTGGGCCGCACGCTGCAGCAGCGCAAGCCGCGACGCGCCGCTGGAATGCGCGATCGAACAAAACGCCATCCTCACCAAGACCGGACAATTATTCGTCGTGGTCAATATACGCGTGCCCGGCGACACCCGCGCGCCGGTTGCCTTCGTCCAGTTGCCGCTCGGGCTAAACCTGCCGGCCGGCGCGAAATTTCAGGTCGATGACGGCAAGACCGTCGACCTGCCGATCCAGACCTGTGAAAACAGCGGCTGCTACGCCAGCACCCCTGTCTCGCCCGAACTTCTCGGCGCGCTGAAATCAGGAAAACAGTTGAAGGTTTCGTTTCAGAACCTCGCCAAGGAAACCATCACGGTTCCGATGCCGCTCAACGATTTTGCGGCCGCCTATGAAAAGATAAGATAGTGGACCCGCCCGCACCATCGTGCAGCGCCACGCGTCAGCCCGTGCCGAGATAGGCCCTCTGCACTTGCGGATCGTTGGCGAGAGCGGCTGCGGTGCCTGACAGCACGCTGCGGCCGACTTGCAGCACGGTTGCGAAATCTGAAACTTCGAGCGCGAGTTCGATCGACTGCTCCGCAAGCAGGATCGTCAGTCCCGCCTTGTGCAGCCGCTCGAAGGTTTCATACATCTTTTCGACCACGGCTGGTGCCAGGCCCAGCGATGGCTCATCCAGCATCAAAAGCCTCGGATCACTCATCAACGCGCGACCGACCGCCAGCATCTGCCGCTCGCCGCCGGACATCGTGCCCGCGCGCTGGCTGCGCCTTTCGGCAAGTTGCGGAAAGATCTCGTAGACCCGCTCGAGCAGCGCGGCCGCGCGCGCCTTATCGCCCAATGGGGTTGCACCGAGCTTGAGATTGTTCTCCACGCTTTGCTGCACGAACAGCCGCCAGCCCTCCGGTGACAGGGCAAGACCCTTGCGGACGACCGCAAATGCGCTCTGCCCGCCGATCTCCTGCCCGAAAAAAAGGATTGAGCCGGAGTATGCCGGAATCAGGCCGGCGATCGCATTGAGCACGGTGGTCTTGCCGCCGCCATTGGAGCCCAGCAGCGCAACGATGCTGCCCTCGGGGACCTCGAGCGAAACGTCGGACACGCCGATCAGGTCGCCATAGCGAACCTCCAGATGTTCGATCTTGAGCAAAGGGCCGGTCATGAGGCTAGTGCCCGCTCGGCGGCACGGGCCCGCCCATCAGCTCGATCGGGATGTGGGAAGCGGCAGCGCTTGCCGCGCGCTTACCGAGATAAGCTTCGACCACCGCCGGATTGCGGGTGACCTCGCGCGGACTGCCGCGCGCAATCTCGCGGCCCTGATGAAACACCATGACGCGGGTCGCCAGCGACATGATCACTTCCATGATGTGCTCGACAATGATCAGCGTAATGCCGGAGCGATGAATGTCGCGCACGAGATCGATGGCAAGCTGCACTTCGCGCTGGGTGAGGCCTGCCATCGCTTCGTCGAGCAAGAGAACTTTTGGCTCGGTCGCAAGCGCGCGGGCAATTTCGAGCCGCTTGCGGCCTGGCGTTCCCAGCGAACGCGCCGGCGCTTGCGCGAGCCTTGCCATGCCGACGCGATCGAGCACTGCATGCGCCCGCCTTTCGGCCTCGGACCTGTGGGAGGTGCGAAGAAACGCGCCGATCATCACGTTTTCCACCACCGACATGCTCTCGAAGGTCTGCGGCACCTGGAAGGTGCGCGCCAGCCCAAGCTGCGCGCGAGCCTCCGGTGCAAGGCGGGTAATGTCGCGATCTTCGAAAAACACCCTTCCCGACGTCGACGACAGATCGCCGGTCAGGCAATTGAAGAAGGTGGATTTACCGGCGCCGTTCGGCCCGATCAGGCCGAGAATGTCGCCCTGCTCCAGCGTGACCGAGGCCGCATCGACGGCCTTGAAACTGCCAAAGGCTCTGGTGATGGCTTGCGCTTCAAGGAGCATGGGCAATCCCCCTCGCCGCTTCGCCGTCCATCACCTTGCCGGTTCGTTTGATCCAGAGGCGATTGACCAGCGTCAGGATGCCTCCGGGCTGAAAACGCGAGATCAGCACAATGATCGCGCCATAGACCACGAAGGTAAGACCGGCGCCCTTGCCTCCCAGGAGATTGTTGGAAATCTCTTCGAGCGGCACCAGGATTGCGGCGCCCACGAGGGGGCCGAACAGCAAGCCGGCGCCGCCGAGCGCGGCCATGATCAGGATCTTGACCGAAATCAGGATGCCCAATCCGGACTCGGGATCGATAAAGCCGAACATCATGGCGTAAAGCGCGCCGGCCACGCTGGTAAGCGCTGCGCTCAGCATGTAGGCGTAGAGCTTGGTGCGGCTGGCCGGAGCCCCCAGCGAACGCGCGGCGCGCTCGGAATCGCGGATCGCGCGAAGATAAAAACCCATCCGGCTGTTGGCCATCCACCAGGTGATGCCAAGCGTGATCGCGAGCACGGACAGGAACAGATAGTAATACGGCAACGCCGATATGAACGAGAGGTCGAACACGTTGCGCGGCACGGTCGGACCGCTCAGCCCGACCGCGGCGCCGAGATATTCGGTGTTGGTGACGATCAAGCGGACCAGTTCGGCCACCGCAATGGTCGCCATGCTGAAATAGTGGCCGGACAGTCGCAGCGTCGGCACGCCGACGACGGCGGAAATCGCCACGCTCACCACGATGCCGGCGGGAATGCCGACCAGCGGCGACAGCGCGAAATGCGCATATGCGCCCATTGCTGCGTAGGCACCGCATCCGAAAAACACGACATGACCGACCGAAACCTGGCCGGCATAGCCGCCGATGATGTTCCAGGCGGATGCTGCGATCGCATAAAGCAGCACCAACGCGCCCAGCCGCTGCTGGAACGGCGTCGAGAACGCAAGCGGGTATGCGACAAACAGCGCCAACAGGATCGCGAGCCAGAGCAGGCGGCGCATCAGAGCCTGCCCATCAGGCCTTGCGGCCGGAACCAGAGGAAACCGAGAAACAGCGCATAGACGACCATGTCCTTGTAAACGGCGCCGATCAGAAATCCGGAAAGGGATTCGATCACACCGATCAGAAGTCCGGCGACGAGCGCACCGGGCACGCTGCCGAAGCCGCCGAGCGACACGGTGACGAAAGCGACGATGGCCAGCGTTTCACCGACGGTCGGCACGATGTAGAAGAACGTCGCGATCAGTGCGCCGGCAAGACCCGTGGCGCCCGCGGCGATCGCCCAGGCGATCGCCTGCATCGTATCGGGCCGGATTCCCATCAGCTGCGCTGCCGTGGAATCTTCCGCGACCGCCAGCATTTTCGACCCCAGCGAAGTGCGGGTCAAAAGCAGGTGCAGGCCGAGCGTCACCGCGAGCGCGACCGTGCCGGCGAGCAGGCGTGAGGCCTGAATTCGCAAGCCCAGGATATCGAAGGTGCCGCCGACGATATTTTCGGGCAGTGACAGGAAATTGGCGCCGAACCACCAGAACACGGAATAGCGCAGCAGAAGCGCGAGCCCGAATGTGCCGAGGATCTGGGCCAGCATCGGCCCTTTCATGATGTCGCGGATCAGTCCGAAATAGACGACGACACCAAGGGTGGCGAGCACAAGGATGGCAAGCGGCGCGCCCAGCAAGGGACCTGCGCCGAAAAGCGTGTAAACCACGAACGCCACATACATGCCGAGCATGACGAAATCGCCATGCGCGAAATTGACGATGTTCATCATGCCCCAGACCAGGGTGAGCCCGGAGGAGAACAAGGCATAGACCGCGCCCAGCAGGAGACCACCTGCAATCACCTGAAGGAGCGTGGAAGACATGCCGGCGTCTCAAAGTGTAAGCGGGTTGAATCCAAACTCGATGGCAAATGCGAAAAGAAAAAGGGGCGGTTTCCACTTTGCGCTAACGCGGCCCTTCGGGCCCCGATCATGCTCCAGCGCCTCGCCCCCCAAAAAAATCTCACCAGCCTTTGTAGGGCAACGCAGGCGTTTTGGCGGCGTTGGCCTTCGGCCAGACCGCGACATAGTTTTCGCCGTCCTGCAACTGGATGATGAGGCTGGAGGCCAGTATGTTCTGGCCCTTGTCGTTGAACTTGATGCCCTTGTAGCCCATCATCAGCTGATCGGGCTGCATGTCGGTCGCCTTGAGCGCCGCCTGGATCTTGGCGGGTTCGGTGGAGCCCGCGCGATCGATCGCGTCGCACAGGACGAAGAACGCCTGCATCGCTCGCCCGGTGGTGTCATCCATCTCGTCGCCGGTCTTCTTCTTGTACATTTCGGCGATCAGCGCGGTCGGCGAACCGGCGGGCCCCACGCTCCATGACGAGCGGTTGAAAACACCTTGCGAGATCTTGCCGACCGCCTTGATGAAGGACGGATCGGAATAGCCGGAATCGTCCGCAATGATCATGGCAGGCTTGTAGTCGAGCGCCTGCATCGTCTTCTGATAGAGAATGGCATCGGGCGTATAGGCGATCATGATCACGACGTCCGGCTTCTTTTCTTTCAGTTGCAACACCTGGCTCTGCACGTCGGTCGCATTGACCGAGTAGGCGATGTCGAGCGCGATGGCCTGGCCCTTTTCCTTGAACGTGCTGGTGATGACGTTCGCAACCGAGACACCGTATTCGGTAGTATCGTGGACGATCGCGACGCTGTCGGTCTTGATCCCCGACGCCTTCATGTCGGTGAGGAAATCGTAGTCGATCCTTGCGATATCGGAGGCGATCGGCGTGAGGCGGAAGAACCATTTGAAGCCGCGTTCGGTCAGGTTAGCCGCAACCGACTCGCCATTGACGAAGGGAATTCCGTATTTTTCGGCAACCGCGCTCCCTGTCAGGGTGACACCGGATTGATAGGCGCCGGTGATTGCCACCACCTTCTCTTCCGTGATCAGGCGGAGCGTCTGGTTCTGGCCGGCGGCCGGGCTGCCCTGATTGTCGGCAAAGACCACCTCGACCTTCGCGCCGCCAAGGCCTGCGAGCCCCGCATTCTTTGCAAGCGGGAAATTGCCGAACTCCGGATGGGCATTGTTGATGATATCGGCCGCGAGTTCGATGGCCGCCTTGCTATGGGCGCCCGCGCTTGCCGCATTGCCGCTCAAGGGAAAGACTGCACCAATCTTGACGGTTTTTTCCTGAGAAAACGCGCTGCCCGCGGGCCACACGAAAACCAAGGCCGCGCACAGCAGCCCGAGAATACGCCCGAATTTCATGCTTGATCGTCTCCGAGAAATCCCACCCGATGCCAGGTCGTTCAAATCCGCTTCGAATTTCGGATTCGCGCAGGTTTGCCGACCCGCATTTTTTTATTTTCCCGGCACATCAAACATTGCATGCCAGCTTTGCAGGGGCAAGTTGGCGGCTTGAAGCCATTGGTAGGGTGTCTTCGCTGCAAGGCGTCCCGCGCTTGCAGCCCACGAGCGACAAAGGATTGCGACGCCCTGCCCGCAACCAGCCAGTCGGAGATGGCGACGCGCAACCCCTGTCGCGCCGCTCCGTCAGCCAAAGCTGCCCTCGTCTCACGCTTGCCAAAACCGGGACTGAACGAGTAGAAGGGCTCACCCCGGCGGGACCCAAGAAATTACTTCCCGGGCCAGTGTAAACAGATTCAATAATATATTGATTCTGTTGTTGTTTTTGGGGAATGGTGTAACGGTAGCACAACGGCTTTCGGGCTAAGCCGTTGAAATCTGACACCTGGTTTTGCAAACCCCCCTCCATTTTGATCCGGCTGTTTCCGGTCACGTCTGAGACGTTTGGAAAACTCTTCTGGTTGCCCTCGGTGTTGAGCAGATTAGTTCGTTGATGGCGAAGCTGTCATCCTTGGGGTTGACGGTGTTCCCCATTTCAATGTCCTGCACTCGCGCAAGCACGATGACGAAGTCCAGCCGTATGCCTTCGACATCCTGACGCTCGATGGCGCGCAAGACCAATCTGGCGCGGCTACTCGCCCGACGGCCATTTTCGTGTTGGCTTGGGATCAGCGCCTGATTGCCGAACCCGAAGGGCCCTCCTTCACCTCTCCTACAGTTGCGCGTCGCCGTTTGGACCGGTACGCTGGTGGCACACGACCCAGAGCGAAAATCGGCGAGTGCTGATGCTCCACTCATGCACTGCCGGTAAGTTCTGAGAGCACACTGTGCTTCGCAGTTATGGGCGATGTGTTCGCCATTCCCGCGCTATCCGATCACGCATTGGCGCAGCGAGCCCGGTGAGACGTTATGGGCCTTTTACATCATCGATCCGGGTATGAAGCAGCGGATAGTCATTCCGGTGAACATCTTGATCGGCCAGACCACGGTGCGCCCGTAGAGATTGGGCTGAGTGAGCACAGCGTCATCCGGCACGTCCAACCATTGGCCATCGAGAAACACCCGATAGTGGCTGTTGACGACTTCCCAATCGCTATCCAGCACGGTCGACCATCGGCGTCGGAGCAGCAGGGTCCCTTTCCCGAATGCAGGTGCTCGAACCACTCGTGCAACTTCGGGTCGAGCTTGGCGTAGCGTCGGGGAACTCGTTGCTATGTGCGTGGCCGCTACCCGTGCCGATGCCGAAGATATCGCAGCCTCGGTGAGGCTGGACCTCGAAGAGCTTCCGGCTAAGCAAACGCAGGAAGGTCACACCGAGGCGAGCGCAGACGGCGTGCTGATACGCCCTGTCCCTGTCGCAAATCAAATCCGGATATATTGGTGGTGCAGCCCGCCGAGGATCGGACGGCAACGAATACGCCCTACCCTCTCAACAATACGCGATAGGGGCGAATCCTTATCCAAAAATAGGTGCGTGCGCGTCTCGTTATAATATTTCATGTATGACAACAGCACATGCCGAAGATGCCGCTCACCGAACACAACAACGTGGTCAAGGCACTCCCGTCGGATCGAGCCGATAAGTCGTTCAGCACATCCGTTTTGCCATGGGGAACGTGGCGACGCAGGTCGATCGCGAATACCGATCGATCGAAGTCTTCGGACGAATACCTCGCCATAGACGCCGTCCCGGTCACGGATCAGATAGCGGGGAGCTTGTTCCCAGCCACATGCTTCGGTGAGCTGATTTGCGATCCATTCTGCAGTCGGATGCGATGTGACGCCAAACC
The DNA here is from genome assembly GCF_035570375.1 of Bradyrhizobium sp. Classification (GTDB taxonomy): domain Bacteria; phylum Pseudomonadota; class Alphaproteobacteria; order Rhizobiales; family Xanthobacteraceae; genus Bradyrhizobium. The sequence continues at coordinate 10,802 of NZ_DATMLW010000192.1, forward strand.
ACAGAATCTGCCGGCGGCCATGCCCCATGATCAGGAGGCCGTAGAGCAAACGAAACGAGATTGTCGGGACGACGAAGAGATCCATCGCCGCGATGCCGTCGGCGTGATTACTGAGAAATGTTTTCCAACCTTGGGACGGCGGCCCTCTACGCGTGGCCATATACTTAGCTACGCTGGTCTGGCCGATATCGATGCCGAGCTTGACAAGCTCGGCGTGGATACGCGGCGCGCCCCAGAGTGGATTGGCGATGCTTATCTTGCGGATGAGCTTTCGTATTTCGAGCGGCACCGTTGGTCGACCGCCACCAGGTCGCGACTTCCAGCGCCAGTACGATCTGAAACCCGCGCGATGCCAACGAACAATGGTATCAGGCTTCACGATCGCCAGCGTATTGCAAATGTTTGGAAACAACCGATAGAGACCAACGAATACCAAGCGGTCGAAGACGCGGAACGAAACTCTCTTAGGAGCAGTCCGCCGCAGAACGTTTATTTGCTGTCGCAATGTCCAAATCTCTGCCTCGAGCGCTGCCCGCGACCGAATTAGATCGACAACCATACAACCAATAAGCCTGAAAAGATCCCTCATTACATGACAGCATCGCCCGATTCTCGGTCAAGCGCCAACCGGATGAGGTTTCCGACAAGGACACGGGAGTGAAAACGGCAGTGAGATTTCTTTTTCTCCGAGGTGTCGCTGGTTATGGAGACTTGCTTCGAGTTCGACATGCGCAAGCGCGCTGCTCGTCCCTTGCTATGAAAGAGAGCGCCGCCAATCGACACATCGATCGTG
>NZ_DATMLW010000193.1:0-3583 GCF_035570375.1 Bradyrhizobium sp.
ATCGTCCTTGTTCTGATTTCGCGAGCGAGAGCCGGAGGCTCGACCGCGCCCGCGGCGCTGGGTACTGTGTTCGTGCCGGATCGATAGTTACCCGGGATGCACGCGATGGGGCGCGTGCCGTCGGGAGGTTAAGTCCATCCCCTTGTACAGGAGAGACCCATGAGAAAAATTCTCATTGCGGCGACGGCGGTCGTGATCACTGCCGCAGCAAGCATGTTCGGCGCATCTGCCGCCGACAAGCTCAAAGTAGGCTTCATTTATCTCGGCCCGGTCGGAGATTTCGGCTGGACCTACCAGCATGAAGTTGCACGCCAGGCCGTGGTGAAGGAATTCGGCGACAAAGTCGAGACAACCTATCTTGAGAATGTCAGCGAGGGCCCGGACGCCGAACGTTCGATCGAACAGCTCGTGCGCGCCGGCAACAAGCTTATTTTCACCACTTCCTTCGGCTACATGGACCCGACGCTGAAGGTCGCCAAGAAGTATCCCAACGTGCACTTCGAGCACGCTACCGGCTTCAAGCACGACAAGAACATGGGGATCTACAACGGCCGGTTCTACGAGGGCCGCTACATCCAGGGCCTGATCGCCGGCAAGATGTCGAAGGCCGGCGTGCTCGGCTACATCGCCTCGTTCCCGATTCCTGAAGTCATCATGGGCATCAACGCCACGATGATCGCCGCGCAGTCGGTCAATCCTAACATCAAGGTCAAGATCATCTGGGTCAATACGTGGTTCGACCCCGGCAAGGAAGCTGATGCCGCCAAGGCGCTGCTGGATCAGGGCGCCGACGTGATCATGCAGCACACCGACAGCCCGGCCGCGATGCAGATCGCCTCCGAGCGCGGCAAGCTGGCATTCGGCCAGGACTCCGAAATGATCAAGTTCGGGCCGAAGACGCAATTGACGTCGATCATCGACAACTGGGCGCCGTACTACATCGATCGCGTCAAGGCCGAACTCGACGGCAAGTGGGCCACGGATGATGTGTGGGGCGGGCTGAAGTCGAAAATGGTCGTGATGGCCCCCTACACTAACATGCCCGACGACGTGAAGAAGATGGCGCAAGACGCCGAAGCCGCCATTGTCGCGGGCAAGCTGCATCCGTTCAAATGTCCGGTCGTGGACCAGAGCGGAAAGACCGTCGAGTGCAAAGGCGGCGACCATCTCGACGATGGCCAGATCCTCGGCATGAACTTCTATGTCAAGGGCATCGACGACAAGATTCCGGGCAAGTAAGGCCGGCTGCTTGCAAAAGGGATTGGGCCCGGGCGTTGCCGCCCGGGCCCGTTTCATTTCGTTTGGTGTGGTACGTCCTGGCGCTTGACTCACCAAGGTCGATTTCCGCTTTCCTCCAAAAGCGACGCAGCTATTTTGCGGCAGCGAAATGACGCGATGTGAGCCGCTTCCAAAATCATGCAGTGCGCAAAAGTCTCTTGCCTCGAAGTCTACTCCGCCCGCCCTTTAGCGCTGTTTGGTCACGAAGGCAGAAACTTGCTAATAGCCCCCTGACAATGGGCTCTGAAACGGTACGCAACCATAGGGCACGTAATGAGGGTTTAACAGGCATGCATTATCGAGGCTGGAATCCCACGCGCCTCGCCGTCGCCAGCCGCTCCAAGCCAGGTAGTCGCAATACTTACTGTACGGATTGCCCGGCTCCTTGGTTGCACAAAAAATCCCTTGATCGGCGCTTGACACATGCCCTGCCAAGGCTGGGCCCGTAGCCAATGCAAAAGCCACGGCCGCAACGAGAAATTTGCACTTCATGCTGCATTCCTTTCAATTGGGCGACTGGGAAGCCGCGATTTTCAAAAGGAGGTCCGCGACACGGGATGGCTCTCAGTGATGCGTGTACGGATCGTGTGGATATCCAGCATAGACAAGGCTAGCGTTGGTGATAAGAAGTCCTTCCATCTTACTGACCGTTTTTGCGACCACGCTCTGCGGCTCGCCGGCCAAAAGTTGCTGCTTTAGTTGAATAAGGGCATGGTTCGCGCCGTTGAGCCGCTGGGCCAGCATCGTCGCAATATAAAGGACCGCGATCGGGTTTTGCGTGAGAAGCGCAGTCGCGTCGGCAACATGAAATTGTGAGGTGTCCAGCGCACGCACGTCCGCTGCGTGCGGCTGGTCTAGCAGGACGGACAATTCGCCGAACACCGCACCCGGTTCTACGACCTTCGCAATCTCTGTACCGTCTTTGACGATGGCGACAGTTCCCTTCTTGAGAATAAGCAGCCGACCAGTCCTCGAGCCGTCAGCGATCACAGTCTCGCCAGCCTGGTAAGTCGAAAGCGGAAGCGTGGCGAAACTATTTTGGAACAGGGTATTGTCAGCGATAAGAGACATGTCACCCTCGATCGTTTAGTTGTTGCTAGGATTCGCCAGTCTAAGGGCATCAGCGCCGCTGAACTCCTCGTACTGATACGACATCCAGCAGCCAATCGTTCGGCCGGGCGTTGCGGTAGATCAAGGAACCCGATTGATGTAGCGTATTCTCTTGATTTTCGATCACCCGTTCATGCTTTTTGCCGGCGTTATGTCATAGGTTAAAGTTGCCTCGACCGCTTGCAATCGCGATGGCCTATACGCTTATTGTCTCTGCGACGGATTTCGAATCGGCATGTCCGCTTTGGGTCATCTTTCGCCGATTTAGGAGGTTCTTGCCGTCCGCTTCCACCCGCTTCACCTCGAACGCAGACCTGAGGTTCGTGGATTATGGTTTTGCCATTTGCATCGCGCGCGCAGCCGCGCTGTGGCGCCGGATCAGATCGCCCATATCAAGCCCCGGGATCGTACCATCCGACACCACCCACTCCCCTGCCACCATCACCCTGTCGGCACGATGCGCGCCGCACAGAACCAGCGCGGCAGTCGGGTCGCCGTATCCGGAAAAGCGCAATTCGTCGAGCTTGAACAGCGCGAGGTCCGCTGCCCTTCCGACTGCGATCTCGCCGAGCTCGCCGCGGCCGACGCAGGCGGCCGAGCCCCTTGTGGCCCAGCGCAGCGCGTCCTTGTGACTGACGCGGGAAACGCCATAGCGCGCGCGCTGCACCAGGAAGGCGCTGCGGACTTCCTGCATCAGGTTGGATTGATCGTTCGAGGCCGAGCCATCGACGCCGAGCCCGATCAAAACCCCCGCCTCTTCCATGTCGCAAACCGGGCACGATCCGGACGCCAGCACCTGGTTGCTGCAGGCGCAATGACTGATCGTCGTCCCCGCCTTCGCGAGCCGCTTCATCTCCTGCGCCCTGAAATGAATGCCATGCGCCAGCCACGTGCGCGCATTCAGCCAGCCGCACTCTTCCAGATATTCGAGTGGCCGGCAGCCATGCATCTGTTCGCAAAACCTGCTTTCGTCCTCGGTCTCACCGAGATGGGTATGCAGGCGCACGTCCAGCCGCTCGGCGAGTGCGGCGGTCGCGCGCATCAAGGACGTCGTCACCGAGAATGGCGAACAGGGCGCGAGCGCGATCTGCACCATGGCATCCTCGCCGCGCTGATGATGCTTTGCCACCACGCGCTCGCTGTCGGCGAGGATCGTATCCTCGTCCTGCACCACGGCCTCGGGCGGCAATCCGCC
>NZ_DATMLW010000194.1:0-49464 GCF_035570375.1 Bradyrhizobium sp.
GCCCATCCCAATTTCAGGCACCAATAAATCATATCCGTTAGCGCCTGAGGATGGCCGGACAGGTGCAAGCTCCTAACGTGTTCGGAGACAGCCTCAGGCCCTAAGGCGAGCATCTGAGTAATAAGATGATCGACGGCGGCCCGATGTTGATCTTGAGCCAAACTGACTTTAGGTGCTGCCGCGGAAGCACCAACCGCACACACCGATTGATCATCCCTTGCCATCACGCCCTCTCAGAAAGAGAGAGCAGCTTTTCATTCGACTTAGAGCCGAACCGCGGCGCGCCGGCCCGAATGGCGTCCGCAACGTAGGAAGGCGCAAGGTGCCCGTAGTGGGCCTCGACCATCTTGGTATCCACATGGCCCAGGTTCTTCGCCACCACCATCAACGGCACGCCGCCCATGACGGCGTGGCTGGCCCATGTGTGCCTTAGCCCGTGAAAATTGATCGGTGGGGAAATTTTCGCGCGGCGGCTGGCCTCTTTGATCGGGATTTGCTGCGCGGAGCGTATCCACGCGGTGCCGTCCGCTCTCTTGAAAATAGGCTCATCGCTGGCGCGACCTACGCAGATCGAACGGAAGAACGCCACTCCCTCGTCGGTCAAAATGATATGGCGCGGCCTGCCGCCCTTGGAGTCGTCCACCGATACAGTGCCGCCCTTAACGTCAAAATCAGCGACCTTGAATCGAATGAGCTCGCCATATCGTGCGCCGGTCTGCAACGCTCCCTCGACCAATTGGCGGAAATCCGGATCAGATGCGTTGAGCAGGCGCCGCGCCTCAACAATGGCCAGATAGCGGACACGAGCAGATTCCGCGCCCTTAAACGGCTTTACGCGCCGCCAGGCGGCGTCCGATTTCAGCTTCTTGTCGTTCCATGCGTAATTGAGACCGCCCTTTAGGACCTTCAGAATTCGGTTTGCGGTCGATTTTCGTCGACGTTTCCAGTCCGGGTCGTTTTGATGTGCTCGATGGTTTTGCTTTGTGCCCGGCTTGGTGCGCTGGCGAGCCGGAGAATTTGCGATCTTCATATGCCAATTTCGCAGCTGATCAACGGTCAGAGATTCGGCTTCTAGGTCTCCCAACTCCGGCAGGATGAATGCGTTGATGCTGTAGCGCGCGGTCCCGCCGGACTTCCGGTGGTTTTGCAAGAACTCGAGATATTCCATCATTATCGCGCGGACGGTGAGGGGGCCCGTTTTTCCCGCGGCGGTGTGAGCTCGCGTGACCATCCGCTCCCGTGCCCTCGCTTGGGCTTGTCGATAGTCGAGAATCGCCACTCCGTCCGCATCCGAATGATCGTCCGCAGTCGCGAGCGATTCCACCTCATAGCTTTGATTGCCGATGTAGTGCCGCGCCACCCACTTGCCGGAGCCTGCAAGGGGCTTTCGGTATCCGAGATGTAGCCCAGGCTCCAACGATCGGTAGTACGGCTTACCGCGCGCCCTAAGGCGACCACGGGCCGTTCTGCTATCGAGGGTGGTGTCCTTTATTGTCCGCGCCATGAATGCATTCCTCAATGGGCTGAAAACCGTCTTGTCCAACGAGTGTCCAATATATGGGTGCGCACACCCAAAAACAGCAAGCGACACGCACGCATATAATCGTTGGAAAATAAGGGTTTCAGTACACACCTGCGCACGGCTAAAGACAATTCAACAGCCCTATATGGGCGGGACGACGGTGATCGAACGCGACAGATGATTTGGTGGCGGTAGCTGACGCTGGACAGGGGCGGCACCAGGTACAGGAACCTGCATCCTGCGCTCGCAGGTGGGCAAGATCATGCCTCTCCACCGCTATCGCCGGGGCTAATCGACGCCGCACGACGGGTTTGCCTCATGGGCGATAGGGCGATAAGACGACGCCTGTCCGCGCGCTAATCCAAGAAGCACGACCTGCCAATGCGAATTCTCTGCACCAATGACGATGGCATCCACGCCCCGGGCCTGAAGATTGTCGAGCAGATCGCGCGCGCCTTGTCCGACGACGTCTGGATCGTGGCGCCCGAACTCGACCAGTCCGGCGTCTCGCATTCGCTCTCGCTCAATGATCCCCTTCGCCTGCGCGAAGTGGGGCCGCGCCATTTCGCGGTAAGGGGAACGCCGACTGACTGCGTCATCATGGGTGCGCGCCATATTCTGCGTGACAAGATGCCGGACGTCGTGCTTTCGGGCGTCAACAAGGGCCGCAACGTCGCCGAGGACGTGGTCTATTCGGGCACCATCGCCGGCGCGCTGGAGGGCACGATTTTGGGCCTGCCTTCATTCGCGCTGTCGCAGGAATTTACGGCGCAGTCGCGCGAAAATCCGATGTGGGACGCCGCGCTCGAATTCGGTCCACCGATCCTGAGCAAGGTGATCAGTGCGGGCGTGCCGAAGAACACGGTGATCAACGTCAATTTTCCCGCCTGCGCTCCAGGCGAAGTCGCAGGCGTACGCGTGACGCGACAGGGCAAGCGCAATCTCGGCTTTCTGAAAATCGATCAACGGCGCGACGGCCGCGGCAATCCGTATTTCTGGATCGGTTTCGAGCGACTCGCAAAAGTCGATATTCCGGAAGAGGGCACGGATCTCTGGGCACTGGCGTCGCGCTATGTTTCGGTGACGCCGTTGCGGCTCGATCGCACGGACGAGGCATTTTCCGAAGCCCTTACCGCGATGCTCAAGTGAGACAAGGTCGCAGGGCAAAATCGCAAGCGGATGGGCGGCGGTTCGATTTCGCGATCGGCTAAGCGGCCGTGCTTTTCAGCGTGTTCTCGATCACCCGCGCCAGCGTCTCGATCTGGAAGGGTTTTTGCAGCGACGGCCGATCGCGGTACTCCTCGGGCAACCCCGATGAGCCGTAGCCGGTCGCGAAGATGAAGGGGCGGTTGCGCGCCCTGATGAGATCGGCCACCGGCGAGATCACCTTGCCGTTGACGTTGACGTCGAGAATGGCAAGGTCGAAATCGATCGACTGGGCAAGCCTGATCGCTTCGCTGATTTCGCCGGCTTCCGCGGCAATGCGGTAGCCCAGCTCCTCCAGCATGTCAGCGACCATCATCCTGATCATGACCTCATCTTCGACGAGGAATACAGAGCCGCCTAGCGGCCGCTTCGCAGTCATTCATCCAGTCCTTGCGCCAGTCCCCTGAAGCGAAAAGAATCGCAAATAACCCTCAACGTGGCAATCTTAACTTGTATACGAAGAAGGGGCGAGCTCAGCCGTTGGCTGGGCGGCGAAAGCGTGGCCAGGTCAGATCGCGCCCGCCGTTAAGGGTATATACTGGGTTCCTCATCAGGAACTCCGTATTGAGTCGAGATGCGTCTTGGGGCCGCAGGACGACTGGGCTGATGGCCGACCGCCCGTGAACGAACCTTGGGACCGCGATGTCCACGATGCAAAATCCGCCAGAGAAAATGATGTTTCAGCTCAGCCTGCGCCGGCGCGGGATCAGCGATCAGGCCGTGCTTCGCGCCATGGAGGAGATTCCGCGTGAAATGTTCGTTGAGGCGGCCGATCGCGCCGATGCGTACCGCGACAGCGCGCTCGGCATCGCCTGCGGGCAGACCATCAGCCAACCCTTCGTGGTGGCGTACATGACCGAACAGCTGCAGCTGCAGAAGCATCACAGGGTTCTGGAGATCGGCACCGGCTCGGGCTACCAGGCCGCTATCCTGTCCCGCCTTTGTGGTCACGTCCTGTCCATGGAGCGATACCGGACATTGGCCGACGTCGCCCGGGGCCGGCTCGCCAAGCTCGGCTGCGACAATGTGGAGGTGGTGCTCGGCGATGGCTTCGAGGTGCCGGCCGGTGCCGGCAATTTCGACCGCATCATCGTGACCGCGGCAATGGAGCAGATACCCGATGCGCTTGCCCAGCGTCTCGATCGCGACGGCATCCTCATCGCCCCGGTCGGGCCCCTTCACGGCACCCAGACCCTCATCCGACTGGTCAGGACGGAGGCCGGCTTGGAGCGCAAGGAGCTCGTCGACGTCCGCTTCGTGCCGGCGCTGCCCGGCATCGCCCGCGAGCTCTAAAAAGCCAGGATTGAGTGTTCCGCCAACGTCTTAATCCGGGGTTTAAGCGGTTGTTTACTCGGGACGTGTTTACTCAAAACAGTATTTTGTTGCGTACGAGTGAGTAACCATGTCCCGTGTCGTCGAGTGGCTTTGCTCGCGTCGCGTATCGCAGGTCGCGGTGCTGGCGCTGATGTCGATCGGTTTTGCCGGCTGCAGCGCCGATATGTCGTCACGTCTTTCGCAAAATCCCTTTGCCTCACAGGCTGAAGCGACCGCCTCCGTTTCGACCCCTGCGGTCGAACGCCGCGAGTTGCCGCAATATGCCCGCCCGCAGTCGCTGCCCCCGGCAATCTCGGCCCCGCAATCCTACCCTTCCACCGCGGTTTCCGGAGGAGGGCGGGGCATTGCCTCCTACACGCCACCGGCCCGTCCGATCGAAACCACCGGCAGCGTCCCGCGCTCGGTTGCTGCCCGTAACCGGGCTGGCACCACGATCATCGTCGGCACCAGCGACACGCTTGAAATCCTGGCGCGCCGCTACAAGGTCACGCCGGCCGCCATCCTGCAGGCCAATGGATACAAAGGACCACGTGCGCTGTCGCCCGGCCAGCAACTGATCATTCCTCACCCGGCAGCGGTCGCCGCGGCGTCCGCGCCGGCTGATCCGGTAGCCAGGCCCGCTGCCGCGGCGAATGCGGCGCCTTCAGTGCATGTCGTCAATCATGGTGATACCCTGCTCGGCGTTGCGCGCCGCAATCACGTCTCGGTGGCGGAACTCGCGAGAGCCAACGGCATCCAGCCGAACGCCAAACTCCGGCTGGGTATGAGGCTCACGGTGCCGGCGAAGGCCACCGCACTTTCTCCGGCCGCCCAGCCAGCGGTTACTGCGGTACAGCCTGCGGCCGCGTCGGCGCCTGCGACCAGGTTGGCTGCCGTGACCGCCGAGTCCCAGCAAAAAGCGCGTCTGGCGCAAGCCACGAATGAAGACGCACCGGCCGAAACTTCAGTCAAGGCGGCGGAGGCAACCGGCGCACTGCCGACGTTCCGCTGGCCGGTGCGCGGCAAGGTGATCACTAGCTACGGCGCCAAGACCAACGGCAAGGCCAATGACGGTATCAACCTGGCTGTGCCGGAGGGTACGCCGGTCAAGGCTGCCGAAGACGGCGTCGTTGCCTATTCGGGAAATGAACTGAAGGGTTACGGCAACCTGGTCCTGATCCGCCACGGCAATGGTTACGTGACCGCCTATGCGCATGCGAGCGAGCTTCTGGTAAAGCGCGGCGACAGCATCAAGCGAGGCCAGGTCATCGCCAAATCGGGGCAGTCGGGCGAAGTGGGCTCGCCACAACTTCATTTCGAGATTCGCAAGGGATCGACGCCGGTCGACCCGCTTCAATTCCTCAACGGAGCCTGAGCAAGGCGACCGCCATCATCGCCCTCGGCGCATGGCCGAGGGACGTTCGCCTTATTTCCCGCTGAGCCGGACCCCGAGCCGTCCCGCGAGCTCCTGGGTGAATTGCCACGCCACGCGCCCGGAACGGGAACCTCGTGTCGTCGACCATTCCAACGCCTCGCGCTCGAGCTCTTCTTCGCCGAGCTTGATGCCGAAATGGCCGCAATAGCCCTTCACCATCGCCAGGTATTCGTCCTGGCTGCATCGGTGGAAACCGAGCCACAATCCGAAGCGGTCGGAGAGCGATACTTTTTCTTCCACCGCCTCGCCAGGGTTGATGGCGGTCGAGCGTTCGTTCTCGATCATCTCGCGCGCCAGCAGGTGGCGCCGGTTGGAGGTCGCATAGAGGATCACGTTGTCGGGGCGGCCCTCGATACCCCCTTCCAGAACCGCCTTGAGCGACTTGTAGGAGGCGTCGTTGCCGTCGAACGACAGGTCGTCGCAGAACACGATGAAATTGAAGCGTGCTCCGCGCAAAAGATCCATCAGCGCCGGCAGGCTTTCGATGTCCTCGCGATGAATTTCGATCAGCTTCAAACGCTCGGCAGGTTTGCGGTTGAGGTTGATGCTGGCATGGGCCGCCTTGACCAGTGACGATTTGCCCATGCCACGTGCGCCCCAGAGCAGGGCATTGTTGGCGGGAAAACCATTGGCAAAGCGTTCGGTGTTTTCGATCAGGATGTCGCGCATCCGATCGATGCCCTTGAGCAGGCCAATGTCGACGCGGCTGACGCGTGGCACGGGCGCCAGCCGTCCGTCGGGGTGCCAGATGAAGGCGTCGGCATGGCCGAGAGAATCCGCCGTCGAGGATGCGTTCGATGCGGCGGACAGACTCGTGGCGATGGCCTCGAGCGCAAGCGCGATGCGCTCGGCTGCATCGCCTTCGACAGCGGCCGGCGGCTGTTTGGTTGCCGCTGCAGGCCTTTTTCGTTGTGGGGCCCTTGCGCCGGCACGAGCGGCTGTTTTGGGTGGCTTTTTCGACATCCTCGGCCTTCCTGATGCTGCACCCTTAACGGGCCTTACAGGGGGCCGCAAGCCGCCCAAATTGAGGGGTTTGGCAGCGTTGCAATTGGGACCGTGGCCGCTATAGTCCGCGCGAATTTACCGGATCGGCCTGGCGCTCGCCCGCCTTGCCACCTATCCCCGTTTCACGAGGATTTCCCCGAATGCTGATTACTCCTGCGTTTGCCCAGGCCGCAGCCGGCGGCGATGCCAACAGTATGTTGATGTCGCTGCTGCCCTTCGCCCTGATCTTCGTGATCATGTATTTCCTGATTTTGCGGCCGCAGCAGAAGAAGGTCAGGGATCATGCGGAACTGGTGAAGAACATCCGCCGCGGCGATACTGTTGTGACCTCCGGCGGGCTGGTCGGCAAGGTGACCAAGGTCGTGGACGACGATCAGATCGAATTCGAGATTTCGGAAGGTGTCCGTGTTCGCCAGATGCGGCAGATGATCTCGGGCGTCCGTGCCAAGGGCGAACCGGCCAAGGAGACCTCCAAGGACGAAACGTCCGCGGGCTGATACCCGGCACCGCATTCTCCTGGATCTGACGAGTCAATTCGATGTTGTATTTCACGCGGTGGAAGGCGCTGGCGATCATTCTCACGGCGCTGGTCGTGTGTCTGTTCGCAGTGCCGAACTTCTTTCCGGAGGCGAAAGTAAAGACCTGGCCGGCCTGGGCCCAGCGGCGTCTCGTCCTCGGGCTCGATCTGCAGGGCGGCTCCTACCTGCTTTTGGAAGTGGATTCCAATTACGTCCGGAAAGAAAAGCTCGACCAGGTGCGCGACGACGTTCGCCGCGCCTTGCGCGAAGCCAAGATCGGCTATACCGGCCTCACCGCGCGAAACGACGCCGTCGAAGTCCGCATCTCCAGAGACACCGAACTGCAGGCGGCGCTTTCCAAATTGCGCGAACTGTCGCAACCGCTCGGCGGCCTGCTCGGTTCAAGCGGCCAGCGCAGCCTAGAGGTTAGCGATGCCGGCGGTGGCTTGATACGCCTGACGGTTCCGCAAGCCGCGATCACCGAGCGCATCCGGCAGACGATCGAGCAGTCGATCCAGATCGTCGAACGGCGCGTCAACCAGCTCGGTACGGTCGAACCCGTAATCCAGCGCCAGGGCACCGATCGCATCCTGGTGCAGGTGCCGGGCCTGCAGGATCCGACCGAACTCAAGCGCATTCTCGGCAAGACCGCCAAGATGGAATTCCGCATGGTCGATACGGCCGTGGCGCCGGATGCAGCCGCGCAGGGCAGGGTGCCTCCTGAGGATGAAATTCTCATGAGCGCGCAGCCGCCGAAGATCCCCTATGTCATCAAAAAGCAGGTGCTCGTCTCCGGCGGCGAACTCACCGATGCCCAGCCTGGATTCGATCAGCGATCGGGCGAACCGATCGTCACCTTCCGCTTCAATTCGTCGGGCTCGCGCAAATTCGCGCAAGCCACTTCCGAGAATGTCGGCCAGCCTTTTGCCATCGTGCTCGACAACGAGGTAATTTCCGCACCGGTGATCCGGGAACCGATCACGGGCGGTTCCGGCCAGATCTCGGGCAATTTCACGGTGCAGGCCGCCAACGAATTGGCGATCCTGCTCCGCGCCGGCGCCCTGCCGGCGCCGCTGACCGTGATCGAAGAGCGCACGGTGGGGCCGGGCCTGGGCCAGGATTCGATCGAAAAGGGCGAACTTGCCGCTTACGTCGGTTCGATCATGGTCATTGTGTTCATGCTCGCAACCTACCGGCTGTTCGGTCTGTTCGCCAATATCGCGGTGGCGATCAACGTCGCCATGATCTTCGGGGTGCTGTCGCTGCTCAATGCGACGCTGACCTTGCCCGGCATCGCGGGCATCGTGCTCACGGTTGGTATCGCGGTCGATTCCAACGTGCTGATCTACGAGCGCATCCGCGAGGAAATTCGCGGGGGACGCAACGCGATTTCGGCGATCGATGCCGGTTTCAAGCGCGCGCTGGCGACGATTCTGGACTCCAACATCACCACCTTCATCGCCGCTGCCGTGCTGTTCTACATCGGCACCGGCCCGGTGCGCGGTTTTGCCGTTACCCTCGGGATCGGCATCCTTACCACGGTTTTTACCGCGTTCACGCTCACTCGCCTGATCGTGGCGTGGTGGGTGCGGTGGAAGCGGCCGCAAAGCGTGCCGATCTAGGGGAATGCGCACTTGACTCACTTCGTTCTTATTGCGCTGGGCATTCTGATCGTCGTGTTGACCATAGTCAGCGTGATGGGCGTGCTGCCGCCGCTGCGCATCGTGCCCGACAACACGCATTTCGATTTCACTCAGTTCCGCCGCATCAGCTTTCCGATCTCGGCGACGCTTTCGATTGTGGCGATCACGCTGTTCTTTACCCATGGACTGAATTTCGGGATCGATTTCAAGGGCGGCACGCTATTGGAGGTGCAGGCGAAGTCCGGCTCGGCCGACATCGCCTCGATGCGTGCGACCTTGAGCGGGCTTGGGCTTGGCGAGGTTCAATTGCAGCAGTTCGGCGGTCCGGCTGACGTCCTGATCAGGGTCGCCGAACAGCCCGGCGGCGATGCGGCGCAGCAGGAGGCGGTACAGAAAGTGCGCGGCGCGCTCGGCGATTCCGTCGATTACCGGCGCGTCGAAGTCGTCGGACCGCGCGTTTCCGGCGAACTGCTCGCCTACGGCATGATCGGCTTGATGCTCGCGATCGTCGGCATCCTGATCTATCTCTGGTTCCGGTTCGAATGGCAGTTTGCGCTCGGCGCCATGATCGCCAACGTCCACGACATCGTGTTGACGATCGGTTTCATGTCGATCTCGCAGGTCGACTTCGACCTCACCAGTATCGCAGCGCTGCTCACGATCCTCGGCTATTCCCTGAACGATACGGTCGTGATCTACGACCGTATCCGCGAGATGTTGCGCCGCTACAAGAAGATGCCGATGCCGCAGCTTCTCAACGAGTCCATCAATTCGACGCTGTCGCGCTCGATCATCACTCACGTCACGGTAACGCTAGCCCTGCTGGCGCTGCTTTTGTTTGGCGGCAATGCGATCCACAGCTTCACCGCCGTCATGATGTTCGGCGTGGTGCTGGTGGGCACCTACACGTCGATCTTCATTGCTGCGCCGATCCTGATCTATCTCGGCGTCGGTACCAGCCGGGTCGACGCACCGGATACGCCGCAGAAGAAGTAGCCATGGCGAGCCGCTCGGACGCCCCGCATCTTCCGAGGTCGGCCCCGATCGACGCTTACGGCAAAGGTGGCTTTGTCTTTGCCGGAATGTCGCATCGAGGCTCGCTGCTGTGCCTGCCGGATGCAATCTGGGCATGGCCGGTGACGAAACCTGCGGAAATAACCGAGGAATCGCTGGCGCGTGTGTTCGAAGCCGCCAACATCATCGACACTTTGATCCTCGGTTCGGGTACCGACGTCTGGGTCCCTCCGAAAGACCTGCGCCAGGCACTGCGCGCCGTCCACATCGTTCTGGACCCGATGCAGACCGGACCGGCGATCCGCACCTACAACATCATGATCGGCGAGAGGCGGCGTGTTGCGGCAGCGCTGGTCGCGGTTCCATGAGCGATCTGATGCAGGATTCGGCTCAAGCCAGGGAGGCGTCGAGCTTCTGTGCAGAGCTGGTACGCTCGCACGATTTTGTTCGCTACGCATCAAGCCTCTTCGTGTCTGCCCCGCGGCGTCGAGCCCTGTTGGCGCTATACGCCTTCAATGTCGAGGTTTCCCGGGTGCGCACGCAAGTGAGTCAGCCGCTGCCAGGCGAGATGCGCCTGCAGTGGTGGACCGACATGCTCGCGGGCATGGAGCACGGCGGCGTCGAGGGCAATCCGGTCGCCGCCGAATTGCTGCTGGCGATCCAGACCTGGGGGTTGCCGGTCGTGCGGCTGTCGCGCCTGATCGAGGAGCATCAATTCGACCTCTACAACGATCCGATGCCGACCGTGGCGGCGCTTGAAGGTTATATCAACGACACCTCGTCTGCCCTTTTCTCGCTGGCCAGTGCGGTGTTCGGGCAGTCCTCGGGCGGCATCGAGCATCTCGCGCGGCATGCAGGACTTGCGCAGGGGATGGTGCAGGTGATGATCTCATTGCCGCTCGACGCCTCGCGTCGGCAATTGTTCGTGCCGCAACAGGTCCTGGAAAACCAGGGTTGCGGGATCGAGGACGTCTTCGCCGGCAAGCAGACCCCGAACCTTCGCGCCGCGTTTGATCAGTTGCTGGGCGAGGCGCGGGCTCATTTGACGACGGCATTCGACCTGATGGCGACCGTTCCGCCGGAAGTACGCTCCGTTTTCCTGCCGTTGGCCCAGGTCCGGCGCGACCTGACACGGCTGTCGCGTGCCGACAACAATCCGTTCGCACTTGGCTCGACGCCGCGGTTTCAGACCTTGTGGACGTTATGGCGGGCGTCGCGGTCGCGGAAATTCTCCGCCTGAACGAGAATTGAATTCAGCCGCCTCGAAAATCGAATCGATCGCGCAGATTTTTGCGCGATTCCAGGATGTTTTTCAGGAAGGCGCGATCGGTTTCGTTCTTCATCATCGGTTCGATCAGGTCGAGCTGGTTGGTCGCCACGAGTTGCAGGAGTTCGGTTCGGACTCTGCCGCCCGCATCGCGCGGCAACGCCTTCACCACCTGGATGTGTTCCGGCGGCCTCGGACCCTTGCGGGCCGCTAGCTCATTCCTGATCCGGGCTTCGAGAGCGGTCTGATCGGCCTCCACGAAGGCATAAAGCCCGACGCCGGCGCGGCGATCGGCGAATGCGACGATGGCCGCATCGCGCACACCGGGATTGTTCCGGATCTTTTCGATCAACACGGGCGCGTCGTTGACAAGGCGCCTGCCGCCACCCTCGCGATCGGTAAAATTGAACAGGCCACGGGTAATGGCGTGATAAACGTTTTTGCCGGTCGCAAGCCAGAGACGGGCGGCGAGCGACTTGCGCGCCAGGATTTTGCGCTCCTTCGGGGTCAGCGCCGATGGTGCGTAGCTGCGCTTGTGTTTGAGCATATGCCTGAGGTCTTCGTAGGCCGCGATCCGGAACAGGGGGCCGCGCGTGCGGAAGCAGGCGGCGAGCTGGAAGTCGGTGAGATAAGCGTGCCCGTCACGACCGACCAGCCAGTTCTGCTCTTTGGCGAGATCATTGTGGCAAATGCCGGCACGATGCAGTTTGTGCAGCGCCTGTTTGGCCGACCGAAAATAGGCGGCATTATCGAAAGGTTTCGCAAGGTGCAGGGCGATGCCGTCGATGAAGCTGCGCACCAGTGCCTGGCGTCCTGCCCACAGCAATTCGGGTCCCACATTCAAACCCCCGACGTGCTCCAGCGCGCGGCGCTCGCGAGCGAAAAGATGCCGCGCGAAAGCATAGGACCACCACGGAACCCGATCGATCCGGCGCAGGACCGCATCGACGTCGCCGCCTGACTGCCGAAAGCGGCCACGCTCGACCGTTGAAAACACGTCGCGTTTGAGCAATACGCCTTCAGTCCATCGCGCCGACAGAACGTCGGCGTCTTCCTTTGGCAAATTCATAAAAAATACTCACGCTGCCGCGGCTACGCGCAAATGGTCTGTTATCCAATGGTCGAGATCGGCGAGGGCCCGGGCAGTAATAGCCCGACGCTTTGCTATCGTCTTTTCATTGCCGCGCAGGCGCGTTCCCTCAGCGCTTCTGGTCGGTGGATTGGCCAGCGGCGGAAACAATCCGAAATTGATGTTCATCGGCTGGAACGAGCGGGGGCCGTTGTCGATCGTCTCGATATGGCCGCCGGTGATATGGCCAAGCAATGACCCCAGCGCCGTGGTCGGAGGAGGTGGTGGCAGCAAGCGGCCACGCGACTCCGCTACGGCATAGAGGCCGGAGATCAAGCCGATGCTCGCGGACTCCACATAGCCCTCGCACCCCGTCATCTGGCCTGCGAACCGCAACCGCGGAGCGGCGCGAAGGCGCAACTGCGCGTCGAGCAACTTCGGCGAATTCAGAAAGGTGTTGCGGTGGAGACCCCCTAACCTTGCGAATTCCGCGTTTTCGAGGCCGGGAATCATGCGGAAGATGCGCTGCTGCGCGCCATACTTCAGCTTGGTTTGAAAACCCACCATGTTATAGAGCGTGCCGAGCTTGTTATCCTGGCGCAATTGCACGATCGCGTAAGCCTTGACCTGCGGGTTGTACGGATTGGTCAGCCCGACCGGTTTCATCGGCCCATGACGCAGCGTCTGAGGACCTCGTTCCGCCATCACTTCGATCGGAAGGCAGCCATCGAAATAGGGCGTATTGGTCTCCCACTCCCTGAAATCCGTCTTTTCACCGGCGATCAGTGCTGCAACAAAAGTGTCGTATTGCTCCCTTGTCATCGGGCAGTTGATGTAGTCGGCGCCGGTGCCGCCCGGGCCCGTCTTGTCATAGCGCGATTGAAACCAGGCCACGGACATGTCGATCGAATCCCGATGTACGATCGGCGCGATGGCATCGAAGAAGGCGAGCGCATTCTCCTCGGTCAGTTTGCGAATGGCTTCGGCCAACGGCGCAGCGGTAAGGGGGCCTGTCGCGACGATCACGTTGTCCCAGTCCAGGGGCGGAAGTCCGGCGACTTCGCCGCGCCGTAATTCGATCAGCGGATGATCGCGCAGCGCCTTGGTAATGAATGCGGAAAAGCCGTCCCGGTCGACCGCCAAAGCTCCGCCGGCGGGGACCTGGTTGGCGTCGGCGGCACGCATGATCAGCGAGCCCAGCCGCCGCATTTCGGCGTGCAGTAGTCCGACGGCATTGTTGGCTGCATCGTCGGAGCGAAACGAGTTCGAACAGACGAGTTCGGCAAGCCCATCGGTGCGATGGGCTTCGGTCATCCGGTGCGGTCGCATTTCGTGAAGAACGACGGAAATTCCGGCATTGGCGACCTGCCAGGCCGCTTCCGAGCCGGCAAGGCCGGCGCCGATGATATGCACGCGCCGAGATGAAGATGGGAGGCCTGTCATGAGGCACAGAGGTAGCGCGTTTCGGCACCAAGTGGAATGCGCGCCGGCGCGGTACGCACTCGATACGACAACGCCCGCAACTTGGCGGGCGTTATCCGTTTTCGATCGCAGGCTGGAACCGTGTCAGCCGTTGTAGTTGCCGGCTGCAACGCGCGGTATATCCGACCTGTCAAGGCCGATATCGGCCAATTCGCGGTCGGTGAGCTGGGACAGCTCAGCAACGTTGCGCTGATAATCCCGAAACGCCCGGATCATGCGAATGAGCGAGAGCAACATGGTAGTCTCCTTGAAAATCGATGATTCAGCTCTTGGAGGAGCTTCACCGTTGAAGTGAATATAGAGGAGGGTTCCTCCGCTCAGAAGCTCCCATGTTGCGCTGCAGCTAAACGGAATTTGCATGGCTAAGGAAGGGAATAGTTAACCACCTTGGCCGCAGGTGGCTGCGCCCCTACGTCAGTGATTACCTCGTCCGATGACCTTTGGGTAGAAATGCCCCTCACGTTGCAGCATTAGTTGGCGAAAGAGGTCGCCCCTAACCCGGAACACCGCCCAGAGCACGTGTTCTCGGCCTTCTGTTCCGGCCTGCAAGAAAAGTTGAATTATGCGTGATTCGCATGTGAAATAGGAATGAAAGATGAATCATTCCATGAGCATGCCGTGATTTTACGGCGCGTGGGCAAGTTGGTCGGCGAAATAGGCGACCGTTTTGGCGTAAACCTCGCTTTTGTTCCATTGCTGAAGGACGCCGAAGTTGGCGCTGCCGGGGTCCCATCCTTTGCCGCGTTGCCAGCCGTAACTGGCGAGGAAATTCGCGGTTGAGGCCAACACGTCCGGGGCGCTGCGAAGCAGGTCGCGGCGGCCGTTGGCGTCGAAATCGACCGCAAACTTGATGTAGGACGATGGCATGAACTGGGTCTGGCCGATCTCTCCCGCCCAGGCGCCGCGCATGTCGGCAGCGGTGAGGTCGCCACGCTCGATAATGCGAAGCGCATCCAGCAATTCGTTGCGGAACATTTCCGCGCGCCGGCAATCATAGGCCAGCGTCGCCAGCGAACGCATGGTCGGGAACTTGCCGGTATTGGCGCCGAAATCCGTCTCCAATCCCCAAATCGCAACGATGACCTCGCCGGGCACGCCGTAGGCCTGCTCGATGCGCGACAGCACCGAACCGTATTGCTTCATCATGTTGCTTCCGCGCGAAAGCCGCGGCGGCACCATGCGGCCGGAAAACTCCTCGAAGCTTTGGTTGAAGACCTTTTGTGAACGATCCCGGGAGAGCACCGCCTGGTCGAGCGTTACGCCGTTGAGGCCTGAGGCGATCGCCGATTGGGAGATTCCCTTCGCGGCGGCTTCAGCCTTGAACTCTTCGAGCCAAGCCGGAAAGCTGCCCGTGCCGCAGGGCACGGCCGAGACTGGCGTGGTCGAAATCGCAAGCATCGTGCTCACGGCGAAAAAACAGCGGGAGATCACGGGATGTCGCACGGAATCGTTTCGCTCTTCAGGGCTCGATGGCGAAATATGTCTGCGGCAACCACGGCCAAAACAAGGCTTTTACCAAGGTGGACCTTCGCGAGAGGCCTCAATCGGCGGCAGCGGTTACCGCTCGACGCGAAAACCGCGACGCGATCGCCTTGATCTTACATGCCGCCCTTACGCCGCCATGGAAACAGGTTAGCCGGGAAGTCGGCCGCTGGACGCCGTTCGCGCGGCGGACGCGGTGGGATCGGCTGCTGGTTGGGATCGGGCGCGACCACCTTGCGGTAGAGGTGCCAAGTCGCGTGTCCCAGCACGGGCACAACGACGGCAAGACCCAGGAATAGCGGAAGCGAGCCCGCGACCAGCAACACAGCGACGATCAACCCCCAGGCGGCCATGGGAATCGGGTTCATCGCGACAGCCCGAAGCGAAGTCACCATGGCATCGCCGGCACCCGCATGGCGATCGAGCATCAGCGGAAACGAGACCACGCTGATACACAAGGCAACGAGCGCAAACAGAAAGCCCACGCCGCAACCGACGATGATCAGCCACCATCCTTGCGGGGTGGTCAGCACACGCCGCAGGAAATCAGGCATTTCGGCAGCCGCCTCGTAGCCGAAGGCCGCGACATAGATCGCCTGCGCGGTTGCGACCCAGGTCACGAACAGCGCCAGCAACAGCGTGCCAAGCCCGAGCATGGCGCCGAACGACGGCGAACGGATCACCTCGACGGCATCCCAGGCGGAGGGCTCTTCGCCGCGTTCGCGTCGGCGGCTGAGTTCGTAAAGGCCGAGTGCCGCGAACGGGCCGAGCAGGGCAAAGCCCGCAGCCAGGGGAAAGAGCAGCGGCAAGACCGAATAACCCAGCACGAGGCGGGCCAGCACAAGCCCGAGCACCGGGTAAATCAGGCAGAGGATGATAGCGTGGCTCGGGACCGCCTTGAAATCTTCCCAGCCTAGCCGCAGCGCATCACGCAGATCGGAAAGGTTGATCTTGCGGATGACGGGAGTGGAAGTGGTGCCCTGTGCTGGCTGCGCCAGCGGCGCGGCGTTGCCGGAGTATTGTGTCGCCATGGTCGCTATCTCCCTAGACGCAGCGGACCTGCGCGGGACCGTCTGCAGAAACGATCACGATCAGGCCAGACGCGAAGACAGCGATCCAAAACTGGCCATGTCGCGAACTGAAACTTCAGCGTACTCCGATTTGCCGATACTGTCGCTCACGCTTGAGTGAGCGCTGCGGGTTGTTGCACGCGAATGTAGCATCACGTGGACGTCATTTCGCCCAAGTTAAGCTCACCTCGTGGCGCTTGCTTGCATTGGCAGGCAGAGTGATCGTCCTTAAGTCTTAAGCGATGCAGCCCGGCAGTGCCGAATTTGCAGCGTTATGGTTAAGCCGTCGTGCGTTGCCGGGTTGATCAGGCGCAAAAATTTAATGGGAGAGAGCGATGAGTATTTTTGGAAAAATCATGAGCGCTATTTTTGGAACCAAGGCTGAATCCGCTCCCGCAAGCAGCGGCACGGCGGGATCTGCTTCCGGACCTGCCCCGCAAGCCGGCAGCTCCTCGTCTCCTTCCGCCCCGCCGGCACAGAAGGTCGACGTCGCGCCCATCCTGGACAAGGCGGTGGCGGCCAAGAAGGAGAAGCTGCAATGGCGCACGTCGATCGTCGACCTGATGAAAGCGCTCGACATCGACTCCAGCCTTGCTGCGCGCAAGGAGCTGGCAAAGGAGCTCGGCTACACCGGCGACACCAGCGATTCCGCCACCATGAATGTGTGGCTGCACAAGCAGGTGATGGCGAAACTCGCCGCCAACGGCGGCAAGCTGCCTTCCGACATCAAGTGGTGAGGAGTTCCTCATCGACAAGCCAGGGGCCCGCCTCGTCGCGGGCCTTTTTATGCTCCACTGCGACCTCGCGCCGGATCCGACCGAGCTTGCTCGCCCCGAAAGCGGGCGCTAGATACCTTCGCGAAAAGCCCAACCGGCAACAGAGTGGAGCACCCATGGAAACCGTTGACCGCAGGGCCATTCTCGCCTCGGGCGCGCTGGCATTGGCGGGCGCCGCGACAACAAACGGTCCGGCGCAGGCGCAATCAGGCGCAAAACCGATTTTCGACGTCCCCGCAGTCACAATCCCGATCGCAGGCGAGAAGGACGTGTTTCCGGTCCGCCGTATCTATTGCATCGGCCGCAACTACGCCGCGCATGCGATCGAACGCGGATCCGACCCTACCCGCGAGCCGCCGTTCTTCTTCCAGAAGCCGACCGATGCGATCCAGTATGTCGCGGTGGGCGAAGTGGCGGATCATCCCTATCCCTCGCTCACCAAAAACTACCACCATGAGGTCGAACTGGTGGCAGCATTGAAATCGGGCGGCAGCAATATTTCGCCGGAGAAAGCGCTCGAGCACGTTTATGGTTATGCCCTCGGCCTCGACATGACGCGGCGCGATCTGCAAAACGGCATGGCCGCCGAGAAAAAGCCCTGGGAGATCGGCAAGAGTTTCGACCACGCCGCGGTGATCGGTCCGATCCATCCGGTGACGAAGAGCGGCCATCTGACCAAAGGCGCGATCTCGCTTGCCGTCAACGGCACGGTTCGGCAGGCCTCCGATCTCGACAAGATGATCTGGAGCGTCGCCGAGCAGATCGCCAAACTGTCGGAAGCCTTCGAATTGAAAGCCGGCGACATCATCTATTCGGGCACGCCTGAAAATGTGGGTCCGGTGGTCAAGGGCGACGTGCTGTTGTGCAAGCTCGACGGCCTGCCGGACATGTCGATCC
The DNA here is from genome assembly GCF_035570375.1 of Bradyrhizobium sp. Taxonomy (GTDB): domain Bacteria; phylum Pseudomonadota; class Alphaproteobacteria; order Rhizobiales; family Xanthobacteraceae; genus Bradyrhizobium. The sequence continues at coordinate 17,701 of NZ_DATMLW010000194.1, forward strand.
GGATCGTCTGAAGCATCGATTAAGTCCGCGTCGACCCCGTCGGCTCAGCCTACCATGGTTTCGTGTTCGGGATGCCTGCGCAGGTAATTCGCCACGAAACTGCACCCCGCGATCACCTTGCGTCCGTCGGCGCGGATCAAGTCGAGCGCACCTTCCACCAGCAGCGAGGCGATGCCGCGGCCACGAAGGCTTCGCGGGGTCTCGGTGTGGGTAATAATGACCGCATCGGGCGTGAGGCGGTAGTTGGCAAAGGCAATCCCGCCATCGACGTCGAGTTCGAAACGGCTTTGTGCCTTGTTGTCGCGGACGGGGGCCATCATGGAAGCTTTTTGCAGGAGTATTTCACCGGCTTATTTAAGCGATGTGAAGGGGTGACGCAAAGCTGCGACTAACCATCAAAAATCCTTGATAGGAGCTCGATCCCCCGCTGGCCCCGGCCAGGCCGCGCTGGAGATTTCAAGCCTTCAGAAGAGCCGAATATTCGGGGTGCTTGTCGATGTAACCCTTCACGAACGGGCACTCGGCGACCAGCTTGAGGCCTTCACTGCGCACCTGGTCGAGCGCGCCCTTCACCAGTTTCGACCCGATGCCCTTGCCGCCGAGTTCACTCGGGACCTCGGTATGAACGAAGGTGATCACGTCACCCGAAATCCTGTAATAGGTCGCGGCGAGGTGGCCATCGACGGTGAGTTCAAAACGATGATGGGCCTTGTTGTTCACGACGTCGGTCATGCCTGCGTCTTCCGGTTTGGTTAGGCAAAGCATAGGTGTGGCGATGGCGGGGGCAAGGCCTCAATTCTGGAGAACGAGATCGGTGGCCCCCGTTAACAAACGCCAATGGATCGGGTTCAAGCCTGCCGGAAGGCGACCAAAGGCCGGCGTCGCCAGATCATGATGCGATTAAGCGGAATCGCATCATGATCTCATCTCTTTGTATGAGCATGATCGCCGCGCAAACGCGTTATGCGTTTGTTAGCCAAGGGAAAACCGGTTTCCACTTCGCGCTAACGCGGCCTTCGCGTCCGGATCATGCTCTAATCGCAAAAGGAAATTTCAACATGAAGCTCATCCTTGTTCTCCTCGGCGTGATTCTTCTTGTCGTGGCTGGCGTGTATTTTACCGTGCCCGCGGATCAATTGCCCACTTTCATGCCGGGTCACGAGGCCGGGCTGACGCGCGTGCACAGCAAGCACGGCATCGTCGCCGCCATCGCCGGCCTGGTGCTGATCGCGGCGGGATGGTGGACGGGACGCAGGTGAGCAAATGGAGGTCGGGGCAACCCGCGGTTCGCCGTCGCCTATCTCGATACCATCGACGCTCTGCCGCAATTCGCAACGTGGTCCGCCGGCTCGGCACGCTCCCGGAATGTGAAGCGCGCGCCTGGAGCGAATCCCGCGATTAGCGGTGCATTTCAGCCGGGATTGGTTGTCGCCAATTCGTATTTTTCTCTTTGAAGAGAGGTCGCTTGCTTTTCTCCATCATGAGAGTAACAATTTTCCGTCCAGACCAGCGCAGGGCGAGGTCGTCATGGACCAGTGTGTGTACGTCGCGCAAATGAACATCGAGCACTTCCGCCGGAAGCTGCTCACTGAGCAAGACGAGAAAACCCGGCGGCAGATCATCCAACTGCTTGCGGAAGAAGAGGCGAAGCTGGTTACGCTTACTCGCTCGTCTGACAAGAACTTCGAGAAGAGTAAATCCTAGTTGTAAAACCTAGTCTGGCATTTTCCCGGTTGGTAGTTACCACTCGCGCCAGTGTGTCGGCCGCAAATTATCGAGCAGCTTTTTGGTCTCGGCATTGATCCAGCCGTGGAGAAAACGGCGACATGGAAACGCGAGCGCATGGGTGCCGTCGTAATCGATGATGGCAAGCTCAAGGTCGCGGTCGAATGGCGCGGTGATGATCGGCTTCCATTCCATGGCCAAATTGTCGGACGGGGCCATTCGGGCGCCTTGACCTGGATCAGAAAGTTCGGATGCGCAAGGTGAGGTTGGCGCTCTCGGCGCACCACGCCAGCAGATCAGCTCGCGCGCGATGGGCGAAAAGAGCCGATCGCTTTCAGATTCGAATGTCAAACAGCCTTTCGTCATTCCGGGGCAGCCCGCAGGGCTGACCCCGGAATCCATCACGCCACAAACTCTGCGGAGAAATGGATTCTCTGATGTGCAATTGCACATCAAAGCTCGCTCGTTACACTCGCGCCCCGGAATGACGACGCGGAAGAAGTCTGAATTGCTTTCCGTCTTCGCTAAAGCTGCCGCGGACAAGTCGCTTACGCTCGCAATGACGCGCATAAGCCACACTTCTACATTCTCGCAGCGTGATCCGCCCGAGTCTTGCACAAATCCGTCCGCCCATAGAGGGCGCAGGGAATTGCCGGGTGCTTAAGCGGCACCCGCAGCCTCACGTGCTAATGAAAAAAGCACATGAGCCTAAGTCACCACAGGTACAGCCAAATCACCGGCATTCCCTGCGCGATGGTGTTAACGGTTTCCTTCGTGCTCTTCCCGGGGACCGGGCTTTCTTGCCCCCGTCATCGGCGCGATGCGAGAGCACCGTCGCCAACTTGACACCAGCATCGGGACGGCTAGTGCCCGCTTTCCGAAGTTCGTCCACCCGTGCAGCGCCTTCCTTCACGAACTTCGGAAAGCTAAGGGCACTAGAGCAAATTCAAAATTTCAGTGCCGCTTACGATTTGAAGTTTCTGTCGCAGACTCGCCGCAACCTTCGCAGAAACTTCAAATCGGCGGCACTGGTACCACACGACTTCGCCGTCCGCGCTCATTGCCGTTCGTCCGCCGACATGGCGCGTCCATCGCATCCCGCGCCCAACGTCCGTGACGACGCGTACGCCCCTCTTGTCGAGGCGGGATGCATCGAAATAGCCGGTGATTTGGCCGGAACTGGAAGCGAAAAATTTTTCCGTCCGGGACTGGACAGCTAGAAACTGCTTGAAGAAATCGTTTTTGCGCGCACGGGATTTTGCCCGCTTTGACGGCTTTCAAGGCCAGTGCCAGACCAAAGAATGCTCACAAATCCGGCATCGACGCGGCGGAGTGACGCGGCATCGGAGCCCCTTAAGCGCGCGGAAGCAGCGGGATCATCTTCTGCCGCTGTTCGATCGACGACGCGCTTCGCTCAATGCCTGCGCGCCGTCGTTGATGGATGGTATCGTGCGATAGTGAGCGTGTGATGCAGTGTCCCGATTCCGAAGTTCGCAAGACGAACTCGCAGGCTACAATGATGCGGACCTTCTGAACCGCCACACTTGGCTGGCTGTGTCATTGCTGAAAGTCAGGGAGGAGTGCAATGCCGAGAGGTACAATTGCGGCTGCATTAGTTGCAGGGGCATTGTTGTGGAGTGGCGGATTAACCGTCGCCCAACAAACCGGGTCGGAAGCCGAAGCCAAAGCGATGTTTGATCGAGCCGTTCGTGCACTCAAGGCAAACGAGGCGGCGGCCTTGAGTGCTTTCAATGATAAGAGCAACAAGGAATACCATGACCGCGACATTTATGTTTTCTGCTACAACATGTCTGATGGCAAGTTCACGGCCCATCCAAACCCTGCGATCATGAACACGGACGTGCGCGATCTAAAGTTCAAGGACGATCCGTTCGGACAGCGCGCATTCGATACCGTCAAGAACGCAGCGCAGGGGGGTGTCAGTACATTCGATTATATGTTTCCAAAGCCCGGTTCGACTGAACCCGTTCCGAAGCGATCATTTGAAACGCGCATAGGCGATCAGGCGTGTGGAGTGGCCTACTACAAATAAGGTTGTTGGCCCGCTTCGTCGCCGGGCATCGATTGTCCGGAATGGAAGTTCAGTCTCCGGCTATCCTCTCGAATGCTCCCCACAAGCAACAGGCTTGCGCGCTCGCTGGGTTCGTTCAGGGGCGCACAACAAGCAATGGCTGCACGTTTGCGCCTCCTGCCATCAGAGGATTCGACGGTTCGAAATGCTCATGCAGTTCTCGCTTCCGCACCAGCGTGCGCGCCTCGACAAACGCGTCCTTCAGGCTTGCGGCCTGGCGGAGCGCCACGTTGAAAAAAGCGTCGCCAAAATAGGTCCACCTGGCCTTGTCCTGACAGCCGAACGACGGATGGTTGGCATCGGCCGCGGTGATCACCAGCACGTCGGGATTGGCGAGGCGCGGGATGAAGACCCCGGAATAACAAGCCGAGATGACCACCACCTTGTGCCGGACGCCCGTTCTCGCGAGCATGTCAGCGAGACGAGACGGCGTAAGCGTCTGCGTGAGCCGCCCCGCCTTGATGGCAAGGCCTTCGGGAGAGCCATGCGACGTGAGAATCAAAAACAGAACATCTTTCTCGGCATCGAGGCCATTGGCTGCAGTCTGCAACGACGTCGCCAGGGCCTCGATCGTTGCATTTCCGCCTTTCCTGGAATTATACCGCACGTCGACCGGGCCAGTCTCGAAACGGTCCGTCATGACCTGGGCTGCGCCGATCGCCTCATTTCTGAACACGCCTTGATCGCCGAAAAGGCCGAAGGACACCACACCAACCTTTCGAGCCACCTCAACAGCGTGTGCCGGCGAAACCGGCGGGGCGATGATCAAAATAAAAGCGACGAGCGGCGCGCCGAGCCGCCTGATCCAGGACCCGGAGAACATGGGAAACCTCATTTCGAGCGCGCCGCTTTGGGACCTGCGGCGGATTGAAAATAGCGAAACTGCAAAAATAGCGGAACCACGGCGAATTTCTATGGTTCGGAACCCCACTTCTACAGCCACGTTTCGCCGCTTCGACGCGTCGATTTGAAGGCTTGACAGGTTGCGGATGCGACCCCAGTGACGCTATGCATAAGCCATGTCCCGCGATCTCCGCCTTCATCGCATTCCCGCCGACGTTCTCGACTATGAAATCGTCCAGGAACAGGCGGTTGCGCTCGGGCGGATGGGGCGGGCGCTGGAAGCCGTTCTCGCCAGGCTGGCCGAGTTCGATGCTGCCCATCCGCGTCCGCGCGCGGAGGCATCGCTGCGGCAGTTGCGACGTGCTCTGGTGATGGAGGCCGGCCACGCGCTCTGGATGCTCGTGGTGCAGCGAGAGGCGTGCGGCCTTCGCGACAGCCGCGCCGTCATGCGTGATTATAACGTGCCGGACGAGGTGCAGCAGCACATGGGGCTATATCATCGCCCTTCGGGCTAAGTAGCTGCTTCGCCAGCTAGTGAAATGGATCGCTCCCGCGATCGATGACCTTTTCTAGCCGCGCCTTAATCGTCGCGAATAAGCGTTCAAATCGCTTTACTGAATCTCCGATCATAAGGTTAGTCGGATTCACGGCCATCCGCCGAAAAAATAGGCCGGCGGTTCGCGTCTTATGAAATGTCAATCCCACCCGCTGAAACGCGTCCTCAAACCGCTTCACGATACGAGGAATATTGCTGTTCAAATCAAGTGTCTTGCCTTGAAGCTCTTTAGAATAAGCATCTCTAGCCAAGTCTTCAAAAATTGTCGGGTCAAGCAAGTCTTCAATGTCTGCTTCAGGCGGTTTCGTGGAATCGAACGCTTCTGAAATCAAGATTACCTGCTCGTCGCGCAGTAACCGCGACTTGATCATTTCATCACGAATTGAACGTCCCTGACTATCATCATCGAGTAGCGCCATGACTATGAGTTTTTGGGCCGTTAGTAAGCTCACCATATTGGGGACTTTGGGCGCGCCATCCACAGGTGGCAATGCAAGTCTAGGAGGCAATCCCTCCTTCCCCGCGGCCACGAAATGTTTTGAAACAGCCTCTAAAATCCACCAATCGGTGACACCCTCAACAACTAGGTTATTTGGCCCGATGAACAGGCTGTCGGCGTAATAGTATCCCAACGCGGCCCTAATCGGAGCGAGCGTGCGGCCGTCACCTGTTGGATTATTGGTAACTACGGTGCCATCTTCTTCAGAAATCGTAACGGTTCTTAGGCGATCCAAAGTCTGAATGGGAATCATGAACGGCGAATGCGTCGTGTAGAGAATTTGATTATCAAAGTCCTGTTCGAAGTGAGCCTGCAAATCCTTTTGCGATTCTATATGTAGGAATAGCCCCGGCTCGTCCAACAGCAAGATCGCGTTCTCTGCCGCCCCTCCGTTCGTGTCAGCCGAAAACGTAATGTAGAAAGAAAAGAACCATCGAAGTCCTCGGCTTCGCTCATCTAAATTCACTTCGACGTCGAAGACCTGCGTAGGATCAGATATCAAGGTCTCGAAGTGCTCAGCGTCAGGACTGAAGCGCACCTTCAACTGACGATCTTTCCAAAGTCTCCGGATTTCACCTGTTACTACGGCGCTTGCTCTGTTCGCTATTAGGTTTCTTTCTTCGTACTTTCCTTCGCCTTGCAACGAGTGTAATTGTGCTGGATCGATCCCGGCGACCTTACATAATTTCTCAAAATTCTTCTCCGCTTCGCTCAACGTGTTATTACTTTTACGTTGAAGGAATTGCGCGATATTTTGGTGTCCGTTTAGTTCTGGATATTCGTCAACAAAAATGAAGATAGGCAACCTTCCAACGATCCAGTCTCGAGCCTTTTGCTCATCGTCTTGGTAGGAGGCCAAGCGTTCCGCGAGCTGTAATAATTCTTTAACTGCCTTGGCGCCGGCCTCAGGCATTGACATGCCGGCCTCTCTAAGGCTCTCGTTAAGAGGGCCTTGCGCGGACGTAAAATTGGACGCCCATTTCTCCTTGCTTTCAAACGCGGTTGAAGCTTTCTCAAACTGAAGCAAAGCGGCGCCGATTGATGTCTGTTTGGCTACGTCAAGTGCGCCCGCTGCCGTCCTTATCGCCAGAGTAATAACTGAAGCCATGGCTTTTATTGCAGCGGTATCAAAAGCAATTGGGGCGAGATCTATGAAACCGACCGTTCGCTTCTTGCATAACACCTCCCAACCTCAACGTGTTTCACTTTGCTGGCGTTTGGTAACAGCTTAACGAGTTCGGCTTGCTCCTTAGTTGTAAGACTCCATCGCGATGATACGACCTGGGTATCAGCAGTGCATTCGCTTAATCTTCGATGCCGTGGGAAATTCTTGGTACGGTTTAGTTCAGCGAAGCCCTCGGCTGGATTTAGGGTTCTGAGACCCAACAATAAGTTTGATTTTCCACTTTCATTGCGTCCAAGAAGGGCCGTTATGCGTGATGTTTGGATATCTCCGCTATCCTTGATTGATCTAAAGTTCTGAATCCGAAATGACTCAAGATGCATTTAGTTGCCCCAACACTTAGCTGCATAAAGGACGGTTGCCGTCTGAGCGGCGCTCGACTTTTTCAACAAGATCAGATGGATGGCGAGGAGCCGCAGCTCGAAGCCCCCATTTATAACAACTTATCCTAGGGAACTCGCGCCACGCGAGCAACATAGAATTTAGCTACTAGTACGAGATCAGTCTGTAGGGTGGGTTGAGCACAGCGATACCCATCAAATGTCGCAAGCGATGGGTTTCGCAAGTGCTCAACCCATCCAACGGGCTGAAATGATCAGGCGAGTTCACGCCCGCCGATCCGACGACCGACCCTAACCTTTCCCGTCATGCCCGCGCTTGGCGCGGGCATCCACGTCTTACTTTCATCCCGTTGCGACAAGGCGTGGATGGCCGGGACAAGCCCGGCCATGACGAACTGAGCTGTCACACCGTCATCGCGAGCGCTAGCGAAAGCGATTCAATAAGACGAATCGTTGGGTGGGTGGAGCGAAGCAAAACCCACCTTGCGCGAGCTTTTTTGACGATCCCAGGGGATTCGTCGAGGCCGCGATCGGGGAGGGGTGAGCGAAACGTGAACTCACCATTGCGAAAGGAGCAAGGCGACGAAGCAAGTTTTCCCTTGCCGTCATTCCGGGGCGCGAGTGGAACGAGCGAACCCGGAATCCATCCAGCCACGTAATGCTGGGAGAAATGGATTCCGGGTCTGCGCCTCACGGCGCATCCCGGAATGACAAACAAAGCGTAGCCTGGATGAGCGCAGCGACATCCGGGTTTCCTTCCGAACCCGCATGTCACTTCGTTCATGCGGGCTACGCGCTACGCGCTGCCGGACTGCAATTGCATCGACGCCAACAGAGCATCGCGTTCAGGTGCCGGCATGGCGCGCATCCGACGTCGGCCAATCAGGCGCATAGCGGCGAACCCGGCGAGAAACAGCGCGAGCTTGCTGACGATGCCAAAGACCGACATGAACGAAGCCCACGTGACCAGACTGAAATTCAGGGCCACGAACGCATTTATCGCGGCGGATACAAACATCAGACCGGCCCAACAGAAGCCGACAATTAAAGCAATATCAGGCACTATCGTCCGCGCGATGGGAGGCAAATAGCGATTCATCCATCCGGGCCTGAGCATCACGACGCCGACGATCACGTAGATCGCGCTGGGTTTGAACTGCACGAAGCGCGGGTCATCGGTGAGCAGCGCCGTAGTGCCGGAGGCGATGACCAGAAAGAGGCTCAGCCATTCCATGGTCTCGATTTGTCTTCCGCGGGCAAACTGGGTGCCGATTTGCGCCAGCCCCAGGGCCACGCCGAGACCAACAGCGGCACGAATGTTGTCGGTGAGAAGAAACACAATGAGAAACAGGATGGTCGAGGCCAGATCGAGGAGCAGCAGTTTTGCGGCGTTCAGAAACAGTCGCATGACTACCCCCGCTATTCCGCCGCCTCGCTGGCGCCGCCACCGCCGCTCTTGCGGCGCTTGCCGGCTTTCGCCAGCACGGGCTCGAGAAACTTGCCGGTGTAGCTGCGCGGCGCCTTGACGACGTCTTCCGGCGTGCCCCAGGCGACGATCTCGCCGCCGCCGTCGCCGCCTTCGGGGCCGAGGTCGATCACCCAGTCGGCGGTCTTGATCACCTCGAGATTGTGTTCGATCACCACCACCGTGTTGCCCTGCGCCACCAGCTCGTGGAGCACTTCGAGCAGCTTCTTCACGTCGTGGAAATGCAACCCCGTGGTCGGCTCGTCCAGAATATAGAGCGTCCGCCCGGTGGCGCGTTTGGACAGCTCCTTGGCGAGCTTGACGCGCTGGGCTTCGCCGCCCGACAGCGTGGTGGCCTGCTGGCCGACATGGATGTAATCGAGGCCGACGCGGTGCAATGTCTTGAAGGTGTCGCGCACGCGCGGCACCGCCTTGAAGAATTCGGCGGCTTCCTCGACCGTCATGTCGAGCACGTCCGCAATCGACTTGCCCTTGAACAGCACTTCCAGCGTCTCGCGGTTGTAGCGCTTGCCCTTGCAGACGTCGCAGGTGACGTAGACGTCGGGCAAGAAGTGCATCTCGATCTTGATGACGCCGTCGCCCTCGCAAGCCTCGCAACGGCCGCCCTTGACGTTGAAGGAGAACCGGCCCGGCTCGTAGCCGCGCGCCTTGGCCTCGGGCAGGCCCGCAAACCATTCGCGGATCGGCGTGAACGCGCCGGTATAGGTCGCCGGGTTCGAGCGCGGGGTGCGGCCGATCGGCGACTGGTCGATGTCGATGATCTTGTCGATATGCTCCAGCCCCTCGATGCGGTCGTGAGGGGCGGCGCCTTCGCTGGCATTGTTGAGTTTTCGCGCGATAGACTTGTAAAGCGTGTCAATGAGCAAGGTCGACTTGCCGCCGCCGGAGACGCCGGTGACGCAGGTGAAAAGGCCTAACGGAATTTCCGCCGTGATGTTCTTCAGATTATTGCCGCGGGCATTGACCACCTTGATGGTGCGGCGGTGGTTCGGCGGCCGGCGTTCCGGGATTTCCACCGACAATTCGCCGGTGAGATATTTTCCGGTCAGCGAATTCGGGCTGCGCATGATGTCGGCGGGCGTGCCTTGCGCCACGATCTCGCCGCCGTGCACGCCGGCGCCGGGACCGATGTCGAGCACATGATCCGCATGGCGAATGGCGTCCTCGTCGTGCTCGACCACGATCACGGTATTGCCGAGATCGCGCAGGCGTTTGAGCGTGTCGAGCAGCCTGGCATTGTCGCGCTGGTGCAACCCGATCGAGGGTTCGTCCAGAACGTAGAGCACGCCGGTCAACCCGGAACCGATCTGCGAAGCGAGACGAATGCGCTGGCTCTCCCCGCCGGACAGCGTGCCCGAGGCGCGCGACAGCGTCAGGTAACCGAGACCGACATCGAGCAGGAAGGACAACCGTTCGCGGATTTCCTTCAACACCCGGCTCGCGATCTCGTTCTGCTGGGCATTGAGCGCCTTTGGCACCGTCTCGAACCATTCGCCGGCGCGGCGCACCGAAAGATCGGAGATTTCGCCGATATGCTTATCCGCGATTTTCACGCACAGCGCTTCCGGCTTGAGGCGGTAACCGTGGCAGGCCTCACAGGGCACGTCGGAAAAATACTTGCCGAGCTCCTCGCGCGCCCATTCGCTTTCGGTCTCGCGATAGCGGCGGTCGATGTTGGTGATCACGCCTTCGAACGGCTTTTTGGTGTCGTACGAGCGCACGCCATCTTCGTAGGAGAATTTGATCTCGTCCTCGCCTGAGCCGTGCAGGATTGCGGCTTGCGTCTTCTTCGGCAGGTCCTTCCACTTGGTGTCGAGAGAAAACTTGTAATGCTTGCCGAGCGCGGTCAGCGTCTGGATGTAATAGGGCGACGACGATCTGGCCCAAGGCGCGATCGCGCCGCGCCGCAAGGTCAGTTCCTTGTCGGGGATGACGAGGTCTTCGTCGACATGCTGTTCGACGCCGAGCCCGCCGCAGGCAGGACAGGCGCCATAGGGGTTGTTGAACGAGAACAGCCGCGGCTCGATTTCCGGAATGGTGAAGCCGGAGACCGGGCAGGCGAATTTTTCCGAAAACAAAATCCGCTCTGGCCCGCTCCTGTCGTGGATCTTTGCGACTTTCTTTTTTTCACCCTCCCCTGAAAGGGGAGGGTCGGCGCGTAGCGCCGGGGAGGGGTCATCCATGAAGGTCTGACCCCCTCCCGACTGCTTCGCAGTCGACCTCCCCCTTTCAGGGGGAGGTGCAGCAGAGCTGGGCCCATCCGCAAACTCGATCACCGCAAGCCCTTCGGCGAGCTTCAGCGCCGTCTCAAAACTTTCGGCAAGCCGCTGGCCGATATCCGGCCGAACCACGATGCGGTCGACCACCACATCGATGTCGTGCGGGAATTTCTTGTCGAGCGCAGGCGCGTCCGCAAGCTCGTAAAAGACGCCGTCGATCTTGACCCGTTGGAATCCCTTCTTGAGATATTCGGCGAGTTCCTTCCTGTACTCGCCCTTGCGGCCGCGCACGACCGGCGCGAGCAGATAGAGCCGCGTGCCCTCGGGAAGTGCCAGCACGCGATCGACCATCTGCGACACCGTCTGGCTCTCGATCGGAAGACCCGTGGCCGGCGAATAGGGCACGCCGACGCGCGCCCACAACAGCCGCATGTAATCGTAGATCTCGGTCACCGTGCCCACCGTCGAGCGCGGATTTTTCGAGGTGGTCTTTTGCTCAATCGAAATGGCGGGAGAAAGCCCGTCGATCTGGTCGACGTCCGGCTTCTGCATCATCTCCAGGAACTGGCGCGCGTAGGCCGAAAGCGACTCGACATAGCGCCGCTGGCCTTCGGCATAGATGGTGTCGAAGGCAAGCGAGGATTTGCCGGAACCGGAGAGGCCCGTGAACACCACGAGCTTGTCGCGCGGAATCTCCAGGTCGATGTTCTTCAGATTGTGCTCGCGCGCGCCGCGAATGCTGATCGCCCGCAGACTCGAGCCGGCCATCTGTTGGCGCTGCTTGGCCTTGATCACTTCGTCCATATCGGCATTTCCAGGCGCGGGACAGCGGTCGGCGCGTCGCTTGGAAAGAGCGATCAGACGCCAGTGGGGTGGTGCTGTCGGAACATAGGAAGAACGGGAAACGATTTCCAGTGTGTTGGATTTGAAGTTCCTATCAGTGGCTCCGCTGCTCTTCATAGGAACTTCAAATCCAAAACCCCACTGCAATCATAACTCTCTGGTGTCCCTATGATTCCGAAGTTCGTAAGCCACTATGCCGCGCAATCATACGAACTTCGGAATCGGGACACCAGTGCTCGTTACGAACCATCAACGGATAGTTCGAAATTGCCTGGAACATGGCAGCAGCGGGCAGCAGCACAGCCGCGCGCGAGGCATTCACGTAAACTAAAAGGCCGGCGCGAGGCCGGCCTTTTTCGCACCGAAGCGTGTTCGTCGCGATCAGTATTTTGCGACGACCGGGCTGCCAAAAGTGTAGTTCAGGCGAACCGTTCCCATGTCGACATCCTGCTTGATGCGCATGGTGCGATCGAAGCCGCCCATGAAGTTGATGAGGTTGGCGCTGCTGCTGCCCATGAAGAGGTGGTCGTATTCGACCGCGACCGACCAGCCGGGCGCGAAGCGGAATTCGAGGCCGGTCCCGATGGCGCCACCCCAGCGGGTGTTACTGGCAGTATCGAAAGCGGCATTCGCCGGGAAGCCGACAACGGCGATTTGCGAGATCCCGCTATAGGTGTCGCGCGTGACGGCCGCGCCGCCCTTGCCGTACCAGAGCAGATTGTTCCAGGCATAACCGATCTGGCCGGTGAACAGACCAATGGCGTCGATCTTGGTTTGATTCAGGAATGGTTGACCGCCGAAGGTTCCGATTCCGCTGATGTTCGATCCCTTCAGGTTAGCCCAGTCGCCCTGCGCCTCGACGCCGAACACCCAGTTGGTCATCTGCCAGCGGTAGCCGACCTGGCCGCCGACGAGCCCGCCCGTTGCGTTGTGGCAGCCCACGCTGGTCGGTGGCACTGCACCAACCCCGGTGGTGGCAGTCAAATCCCAGCAATTGTGGCTCGATGCGCCGCCGCCATTGATGCCGATGTAGAAGCCGCTCCAGTCGTAGACCGGCGCCACGATCGGGGGAGCCTTGGTGTAGGTGCGGGCAGGGAGATCGGCGGCAAGCGCTGGGACGGCCACGCTCAACGCAGTGATGGCGGCCATACCCACAAGAACTTTCTTCATTATTCGTCGTCTCCGGTTTGCTCGTATCGTCGGGTCTGAATTGAATTCGGGCGCAGCTTCACCGCAGCCAAGCGGTGCGCAGCAATATCGTCATACAACCGGAAATGTTGTGTCAGGAAAGATACACTCTTGCGCAGAGTGACGTCCGAGGCTTCACCATTGCGTCAGAGTCCGACCTGTTCGCCAATCGGCCATGAAAAAAGCCGGCGCGAGGCCGGCCTTTTGCACGTCAACATGCCTGATCGCGATCAGTATTTCCCGACCACCGGGCCGCCCCAGCGATAATTGACGCGGACGGAGACCATGTCGGCATCGCCGTGAACGCGATCGCTGCTGAAGAGCGTGCCGGTAGCGACCGTGGTGAAAGTGGTGTTGTTGTTGGGGATGAAGAAATGATCCCATTCGACCGCCGCCGACCAGTTCGGGGCGAAAGTGAATTCCGCGCCCAGGCCGACTGCGCCGCCCCAACGGTTGTCGCCCGGTGCGGTCGCGAAGACCGTGCCGTTGGACACGATGTCGTTGCGATCGGAAATGACGGCCGCGCCGCCCTTGAAATAAAGCAGCGCCGTGTTGAAGGCGTAGCCGATCTGGCCGGTGAAGAGGCCAAACGCATCCATGCGCGAGCGGTTGACGAAACCGGGATTGACGATGCTCGCGCTCGAGCCTTTGAGGTCGGCCCAATCGCCCTGCAAATCCAGGCCCCAAACCCAGGGGCCGGTCTGGAAGCGATAGCCCATCTGGCCGCCTGCGAAGCCACCGGACGTGTTGCGGCATCCATCAGAAGCGACGATGGCGCCGCTCGCCGAGATTGAATCCCAGCAGCGGTTTTCAGTGCCCCAGCCGCCGTTCAAACCGAGATAGAAGCCGCTCCAGTCGTAGAGCGCTGGCATCAACACTGGAGTCTTGGTGTAGACCGGAAGATCGGCAGCGGGCGCAGCGACGCTCATCGCAACGAGAGCAATCGCACCCAGCAGAAACCTCTTCATTCTGTTCTCCGGCTTTTTCTTCGCTTCGTTTTTTCGAAGCGTTTCGCCTCAAACCCAGGGCCGCGCCAGACGGTCCTTGGGCACCGTTTATAGCCTGATTGAAGGCCGAAAGCCGTCTCCGAAATGCAACAGTCGAGGGAGAAGGTGAACCATGCCGAAGTTAATGAATTGTAAGCTTTTTCGAAGCTTCACCCCCGCCGGCTGGAGCCCGCAGGTCAGGCTTGCTGCCCTTGGCGCGGTGGCTTGGCCCAGCCAGATTTTCGCCGGAACAAAACTGGAACATCAGGGATCGAGATGCTATATGTGGATAACCGGCCGGTGACCGGCCGATCAAAGGGCTCCCGGCGCTGACGAGCGTATAGGGTCAAACAGACGGTTTTGAGCGGGACGGGAAGTCCAGCGGGTGGCTGGACCATCGATTGTCCCGGTGAATGCGAGTGGAGAGCGGCGATGGCAGGAAGCGTGAACAAGGTGATTCTGGTCGGCAACCTCGGCAAGGATCCGGAAATCCGGCGCACCCAGGATGGGCGGCCGATCGCCAATCTCAGCGTTGCGACCTCCGAGACCTGGCGCGACAAGGCGACCGGCGAGCGCAAGGAAAAGACCGAGTGGCACCGGGTCGTGATTTTCAACGAGGGCCTCTGCAAGGTCGCGGAGCAATATCTGAAGAAGGGCGCCAAGGTTTATATCGAAGGCCAGTTGCAGACCCGCAAATGGACCGACCAGTCGGGCGCCGACAAATATTCGACCGAGGTGGTGTTGCAGGGCTTCAACTCCAACCTCACCATGCTCGATAGCCGCGGTGGTGGAGGCGGCAGTTTCGCCGCCGAGGATCAGGGGGGCGATTTCGGTGCCGGCGGGCCGAGTTCGGCACCGCGTCGCGCCGTTGCTGCGGGCGCGCGAAACGGCGACATGGACGACGACATCCCGTTCTGATCTGGGCGGAGTGGAAGCTGGTTCTGCGTGCCGGCCGCCAAGTGCTGGAATCGTGGCCGACAAGTTTGCTGCCTTGAGCCGTTTGGGGCGTTTCGGATCAGCCTTGCACCGCTGTTCGATGCTGTGCGGCGCAAGCCATCGGGGCGCGGCCTCGTAGCGCCTTCAAGGGCTTTGCAGCCGTGGTTCCGGAAGCGGATTCTACAAGCTGAAATACCGCTGCCGGCCTGCCCGCTAAGTCACTGGAAAAACGAAGGGAAAATCCGCTTTTCCCGGCCAGTTAAAGGTGGTTTTGAAGGCGTCGATGCGCTATATGATTCCCGATCAAAAACTGACCGGATTCCCCCTTGTCTGACACCGAAGATAACAAGCCCGGAGAGCCGCCGGCGCCCTCCGACATTCGTCCGGTATCCATCCTCGACGAGATGAAGCGCTCCTACCTCGATTACGCCATGAGCGTGATCGTGGCGCGCGCGCTGCCGGATGCGCGCGACGGTCTGAAGCCGGTGCACCGCCGCATCCTCTATGCGATGCACGAGAGTGGCTACACGCCGGACAAGAAGCATAAGAAATCCGCCGGCATCGTCGGCGACGTGATGGGCCAGTATCATCCGCACGGCGATCAGGCGATCTACGACGCTCTCGTGCGCATGGCGCAGGATTTTTCCATGCGCGCTCCGCTCGTCGACGGGCAGGGCAATTTCGGCTCGGTCGACGGCGACCCGCCGGCGGCGATGCGCTACACGGAATCGCGGCTGGCCAAGATCGCGCTGGCCTTGCTCGACGACACCGACAAGGACACGGTCGACTTCCAGGACAATTATGACGGCTCCGCCCGGGAGCCGGTGGTGCTGCCGGCGAAATTTCCGAACCTTCTGGTCAACGGCGCAGGCGGCATCGCGGTCGGCATGGCCACCAACATCCCGCCGCACAATCTCGGCGAGGTCGTCGATGCCTGCACCGCGCTGATCGACAATCCCGGGCTGTCGATCGAGGACCTCATCAACATCATTCCGGGTCCGGATTTTCCGACCGGCGGCATCATCCTCGGACGCCAGGGCATCCGTGCGGCCTATCACCTTGGCCGGGGCTCGATCGTGATGCGCGGCAAGGTTTCGATCGACACTATCCGCAAGGACCGCGAGGCGATCGTCGTCTCGGAGATCCCCTACCAGGTCAACAAGGCCGCAATGGTGGAGCGCATTGCCGAGCTCGTGCGCGAAAAGAAAATCGAGGGCATCGCCGACCTGCGCGACGAATCCGATCGCGAGGGCTACCGCGTCGTGGTCGAGCTCAAGCGCGACGCGATGGCTGATGTCGTGTTGAACCAGCTCTACCGTTTCACGCCGCTGCAGACGACGTTCGGGGCCAACATGGTCGCGCTCGACAACGGTCGCCCGCAGACGATGAACCTGAAGGACCTGCTGACCGTTTTCATCGCCTTCCGCGAGCAGGTGGTGACGCGGCGCACCAAGTTCCTGCTCGGCAAGGCGCGCGACCGCGCCCATATCCTGGTCGGTCTGGCGATTGCGGTGGCGAATATCGACGAGGTCATCCGCGTGATCCGCACCTCGCCCGATCCCAATACGGCGCGCGATACCCTGATGTCGCGCGACTGGCCGGCAAGGGACGTGGCCGCGATGATCACGCTGATCGACGATCCCCGCCACCGCCTTGCCGAAGACGGCACCGCGCGGCTGTCGATGGAGCAGGCCAGGGCCATTCTCGATCTGCGCCTGCAGCGGCTCACCGCGCTCGGCCGCGAGGAGATTTCCGAGGAACTCGACAAGCTTGCGGTCGAGATCAACGATTATCTCGACATCCTGCGTTCGCGCGCCCGCGTCCAGGCCATCATCAAGAGCGAGCTTGCCGAGGTGAGAGCCGAATTCGCCACGCCGCGCAGGACCGTCATCATGGATCAGGAAGGCGAGGTCGAGGACGAAGACCTGATCCAGCGCGAGGACATGGTGGTCACGGTCTCGCACGCCGGTTACGTCAAGCGGGTGCCGCTGTCGACCTATCGCGCGCAGCGGCGCGGCGGCAAGGGAAGGGCGGGTATGCAGACCCGCGACGAGGATTTCGTCAGCCGCCTGTTCGTGGCCTCGACCCACACGCCGGTCTTGTTCTTCTCTTCGCGCGGACAGGTGTACAAGGAAAAGGTCTGGCGACTGCCGGTGGCGGCGCCGAACGCCCGCGGCAAGGCGCTCATCAACATCCTGCCGCTCGAGCAGGGCGAACGCATCACCACCATCATGCCGTTGCCCGAGGATGAATCCTCCTGGGCCAATCTCGACGTGATGTTTGCGACCACCGGCGGCAATGTCCGCCGCAACAAGTTGTCCGACTTCGTCGACGTCCGCCGTTCCGGCATCATCGCCATGAAGCTCGAGGACGGCGAGGCGATCGTCGACGTGCAGATCTGCACCGAGCACGACGACGTGCTGCTGACGGCGGCCGGCGGCCAGTGCATCCGCTTTGCCGTCACCGATGTGCGGGTGTTCTCGGGACGCACCTCGATGGGTGTGCGCGGTATCGCGCTGCCCGAAGGCGACAAGCTGATTTCGTTGGCGATCCTGCGGCACGTCGAGGCGACGTCGGACGAAAGATCGGCCTATCTGAAGATGCGGCGTGCGGTCGCCGGTGAGGCCGGGGCCGAGGAGGCCGCGGACGCCGACGCCGAGGAGGCCTCGAGCGCCATCCAGCTCAGCCCGGAGCGCTATGTCGAGATGTCGGCCCAGGAGCAGGTGGTGCTCACGGTCTCCGTCAACGGCTACGGCAAGCGCACCTCATCGTTCGAGTACCGGACGACCGGGCGCGGCGGCAAAGGCATCGTGGCGATGTCGGTCAACAGCCGCAACGGCAAGCTGGTCGCTTCCTTCCCGGTCGAGGACTCCGACCAGATCATGCTGGTGACCGACAAGGGCCAGCTCATCCGCTGCCCCGTGGAGGATATCCGGATCGCCGGCCGCTCGACCCAGGGCGTCATCGTGTTCGATACGGCGGAAGACGAGCACGTCGTCTCGGTCGAGCACATTGGCGAGGAAGCCGAAAACGGAAACGGAGGCTAGGCGACAACCGAGCCTCCGCTTCAGACGAGAATCGCGGAAATCCTTGTCCTGCGGCGCGGCTTACGGCGTGCGGTCGGCGGTGACCAGACGGGCCTGCTTGATCTGTGTTGGAGTGCTGGAACCCGCCAGGCGCAGGCAAGCGGGCTCGAAATTCGGCCAAGCCTGTTGCGAGCAATCGCGTCCAATTGGGTGAATATCCAGCCGATCGCCCTTGGCAAGCACATGCGGCACGCTGGCTTCGACTTCCGGCGCAAAGCCGGGAAGCAGGGCGAGAGCGGTGGCGACAAGCGCAGCAATAGCGATGGCTGAAACAGCTTTGATCATGAATGTCGGTCCCCATGTCACGGGGCCGTGGCGGCCCCTCGTTGGCTGGTCAACGCCATACAAAGTGCCCGTTTCCGGATGGCTTCTCATTGCGCGAAAGTGGTTTCATTCCCGCGCTGTTTCGTTTCATCGCCCCGCCCGCCAACGAAACAGAGCCGGCACGCAAGTCCGGGCCATCCCCGGAAGTGGTTCAACGGACGATAAAAAAGCCAAATGTTTGCTGATTGACGGACTTGCGAAAACCGTTCGGCTTGCGGGCCCGCGCCGGGCGGGGTAGGACGGATTTATGCCCCGTATCGCGCTTTATGCCGGCTCCTTCGACCCCGTGACCAATGGCCATCTGGACGTGGTCAGCCAGGCTGTCGGCCTGTGCGACCGCCTGGTGGTCGCGATCGGCGTCCATCCCGGCAAGGCCCCGTTATTTCCGGTCGAGGAGCGGCTCGCGATGGTGCGCGAGGTGTTCGAGCCCGTGGCCAAAGGCGCTCAGTGCGAACTCGAGTGCACCACTTTCGACGACCTCACGGTCACCGCGGCAAAACGCGCCAATGCGACCATCCTCATTCGCGGCCTGCGCGACGGCACCGACCTCGACTATGAAATGCAGATCGCCGGAATGAACGGGACCATGGCGCCGCAGATCCGCACTGTGTTCCTTCCGGCCTCGCCGACGGTTCGCCCGATCACGGCCACACTGGTGCGCCAGATCGCCGGGATGGGCGGTGACGTCTCGCACTTTGTGCCGAAGGCCGTGGCCAGGCGCATCAAGACCAAATTCGCCCGCTAGCATCTTCTGGAGCCTCCATGATCCGAATTCTCGCCGTTTTCGCCGCGCTCGTCTGCGCCGCCCCCGCAATCGCCCAGCCGCTTCCAGCCGGCCTCGACAAACAGAATGCGATCGTCATCGACACCAGCAAGGGACGGATCGTCGTCAAGCTGAGGAACGACATTGCGCCCCAGCATGCCGAGCGCATCAAGCAGCTCGTGCGCGAGGGTTTTTACAACAACGTCCCGTTCCACCGCGTGATCGACGGCTTCATGGCGCAGACCGGCGACGGCCAGAATTTCAACGGCACCGGCGGATCGAAATACCCGAACCTGAAGCAGGAATTTTCCAACGTGCACTTCAAGCGCGGAATCGTCGGAATGGCGCGGCGCGGCGACAGCGTCGATTCCGCCAATTCGCAGTTCTTCATCATGTTTGCCGACGGAGCGAGCCTCGACGGCCAGTACACCGTGATCGGCGAGGTGGTGCAGGGCATGGACGTGGTCGACGCGCTGAAAAAGGCCTCCCCCGGATCCGCTGGCGGCGCCGTCACCGATCCCGACAAGATGGTCAAGGTGCAGGTCGCATCCGACATCAAGTGACGCCAGTGCGGGGCTCCACCAGGTTGGTCCGAGCCCGCATCCTGCGGATCTGGTCGGCGGCAGCACTGTTGCTGATGGGAACGACGCCTGCGCTGGCGGAACCGGCCCAGGTCAACACCATCAGCGAACTCTTTGCGCGATTGGGGAGCTGCTGGAAGCCGCCGCCGCCGTCTCAGGCCCATCCTGGCATCGACGTCACCGTGATTGTGAGCTTTAACCGGGCAGGCGAGATCCTCGGCCATCCCCGGATCACCTATGAATCGGAACAGGCTGACGACAACGACCGCCTGATGTACCGGATCGCCGTGATGGAGGCGTTGAAGCGCTGTACGCCGATGCCATTTACTGAAGGGATGGCCGGCGCGGTCGCCGGCCGGCCTTTCGCGGTCCAGTTTCGAAATCGGAAACTTCCCCCCAAACCATTAGAGAGAAGAGCATGGCTGACACCGAAAATACTTTGATCCTCGACACCACGCAGGGACGTGTCACCATCGAGATGCGGCCCGATCTCGCGCCCAACCATGTCGCGCGCATCAAGGAACTGGTGCGCGATGGATTCTATGACGGCATCGTATTCCACCGCGTGATCGATGGTTTCATGGCCCAGACCGGCTGTCCGCACGGCACTGGCACCGGCGGTTCCGGCACTAAACTCAAGGCCGAGTTCAACGACGAGCCGCACGTGCGCGGCACGGTATCGATGGCGCGAGCCGCCAATCCGGATTCCGGCGACAGCCAGTTCTTCATCTGCTTCGACGATGCGTCGTTCCTGAACCGGCAGTATACGGTGTGGGGCAAGGTGACGTCGGGCATGGAAAATGTCGACAAGATCAAGCGCGGCGAGCCGGTCAGGGATCCCGACAAGATCGTCAAGGCGCACATGGCGCTGGATGCGGCGTGAGGCAGGATTGTCATTCCGGGGCGCGCGGCACGCGCGAACTATGGTGCGCGATTGCGCACCTGAGAATCTCGAGATTCCGGATGGCTTCGCTTCGCGAACCCTCCGGAATGACGCCCACATAATACCCACCGGCCATGCGCACCGATCTCTTCGACTTCGAACTTCCATCCGACCGCATCGCCTTGCGTCCGGCAAGCCCGCGCGATTCCGCGCGAATGCTCGTCGTCGGGCCGGGCGCGGCGTTGCGCGACCACCGCGTCGTCGACCTTCCACAATTGTTGAGGCCCGGCGACCAGCTGGTGGTTAACGACACCAAGGTCATATCGGCCCAGCTTGCCGGCCGGCGCATCGGCCGGGAAACCGAACCGAAGATCGAGGCGACGCTGATCAAGCGGCTCGATGCCTCGCGCTGGCAGGCATTGGTAAAACCGGCCAAGAAGCTTGCGCCGGGTGACGTGGTCCGGTTCGGCCATGAGGGAAGGGTCTGCCTTCTCGGCCACCTCGATGCCGAAGTCGAACACAAGGGCGAGGACGGCGAAGTCACGCTGTCGTTTTCGTTTCACGGGCCTGCGCTCGACTCCGCCATTGCCGACCTCGGCAGTCCGCCGCTGCCGCCCTATATCGCCGGGAGGCGCGCAACCGACGAGCGGGACGTCGCCGACTATCAGACCATGTTTGCAGAGAGGGAAGGCGCGGTCGCGGCTCCCACGGCAGGATTGCACTTCACGCCGGCGCTTGAGGCTGCGTTACGCAAGCACGGCATCGGCATCGAGCGGATCACACTCCATGTCGGAGCGGGGACCTTCCTGCCGGTCAAGGCGCAAGACACAAGTCTGCACAAGATGCATTCCGAATGGGGTGCCGTCCGAGGGGAGACTGCCGATGCGCTGAACGCCGCGCGCGCCAGGGGCGGCCGCATCGTCGCGGTCGGCACCACCTCGCTGCGGCTGTTGGAGAGCGCGGCGACGGAGGACGGCACCGTCGCGCCGTTTGCCGGCGAGACCTCGATCTTCATCACGCCGGGCTATCGCTTTCGCGCCGTCGACATTCTCCTGTCCAATTTTCATCTGCCGCGTTCGACCCTGTTTATGCTGGTCTCGGCCTTCAGTGGGCTCGAAACCATGAAGCGGGCCTATGCTCACGCCATCGAGAGCGGCTATCGCTTCTATTCGTACGGAGACGCTTGCCTGCTGTTTCGTGATAGATCGATTGCATGACTTTACCGAACCATTTTGAACTGCTCGGCCGTGACGGTCAGGCCCGCACCGGGCGGCTGACCACCCCGCACGGCATGGTCCGAACGCCTGCGTTCATGCCCGTGGGCACAGCCGGTGCCATGAAGGGCATGCACTGGCGCGAGGTGCGGGACGCGGGCACCGACATCGTGCTCGGCAACACCTATCATTTGATGCTGCGACCCGGTGCGGAGCGGATCGCGGCGCTCGGCGGTTTGCAGGCCTTTACCGGCTGGAACGGTCCGATGCTGACGGATTCCGGCGGCTTCCAGGTGATGTCGCTGTCCGAATTGCGCAAGATCGGCGAGCGGGCGGTCACCTTTCGCTCCCATATCGACGGCGCAATGGTCGAATTGTCGCCGGAGCGCTCGATCGAGGTCCAGCGCCTGCTCGGCTCCGACATCGCGATGCAGATGGACGAGTGCATCCGCTTGCCCGCCGCACCGGAAGACATCGAGCGCGCGATGCAACTTTCCCTGCGCTGGGCCGAGCGCAGCAAGCGCGCGTTTGAAAGCGCGCCTGAGGGCTACATGCTGTTCGGCATCGCCCAGGGCGGCGACGTGCCCGAGCTGCGCCGGGCAAGCGCTCGGGGCCTCGTCGAGATCGGCTTTCACGGTTACGCCATTGGCGGGCTTGCCGTCGGCGAACCGCAATCGGTGATGCTCGCGATGATCGAGGAGGTCACCCCGATCCTGCCCTTCGAGCGGCCGCGCTATTTGATGGGGGTCGGCACACCCGACGACATCCTGGAAGCGGTCGCGCGCGGCGTTGACATGTTCGATTGCGTGATGCCGACCCGCAACGGGCGGCACGGCGTGGCGTTCACGCGGTTCGGCCAGATCAACCTGCGCAATGCCCGTCATGCCGATGATCCACGACCGCTCGATGAGGAGAGTTCGTGGCCTTCAGCGCGCAGCTATTCGCGCGCCTATCTGCATCACCTCGTCAAATCGGGCGAGACGCTGGGCGCGATGCTGCTGTCGGAAATCAACATCGCGTATTACCAGCGCCTGATGCACGACATCAGGAACGTGATTTCCGAAGGCAGCTTCGCAACTTTCCGTGAGCGCACGCGGCGAGAGTGGGCGAAGGGAGATATTCCCGCCCGCTCATGACGATTCGATCATGGGGTCGGTCAAACGCAAATTCGAAAAAGCGGTTTGCGCGGGCAAGCGCTACGCGTTTGCCTTGAGATTTTCCCTCAACGACGAGCTGAACCTAGTTGCAGACCGGACGCTTGAGCGAATGTTTGGTCACAAAACCGTACCCGCACGTATCGCAGGTCCAGAGATAGCTGACGAGATTGTCGGCCAGATAGGCGGAAGCCTCCGCAGCCACCATCGAATCGGCGCAAACCGGGCAGGTCGGCAGATCGCAGCCGCGCGGATCGCGGTCGGTGGAGACGGTCGACATGGCATCAGCAACTGCTGGCATCGTGACCTCCTTGTTGCGATCTGATCCCCGTACCACATCATACTGCCACACATTGACGATGACGCAACACAAATACGTTTGATTTAAGTAATTTCGGAAATTTGAATTTTTGCATCGCAGCGAAATCCAAATGCGCACTATTCTTCCTTGCACGGAAGCATGACCAACCCGTAATGAAAGAATCGCTTGCAAATTCGAACAGAGCGCGCTCGCGTGGAGCCTTCATGAGCATGTCGCCATCAACGTCTGCGACGCAACGTCACGGCCGGGGCCGCGTCTTCGACAGTATTGTTGACGCGATCGGCGATACGCCCATCGTGCGGCTTGGCAAGCTGCCTCAACAGCACGGCTCGAATGCCAACATTCTCGCCAAACTCGAATATTTCAATCCGGCCGCGAGCGTGAAGGATCGAATCGGCGTTGCCATGATTGTGGCGATGGAAAAAGCCGGACTGATCAACGCCGACACGGTCCTGATTGAACCGACATCCGGAAATACAGGAATCGCGCTGGCCTTTGTGGCGGCCTCTCGTGGTTACCGGCTCAAGCTGGTCATGCCTGACTCAATGTCGATCGAGCGGCGCAAAATGCTGGCGTTTCTTGGCGCCGAAATCATTCTGACACCGGCGGCACAGGGGATGAGGGGATCGATCGCGACCGCCGAAGAGCTGGTGCGAACGACGCCCAATGCGGTGATGCCGCAGCAGTTCAAGAACCCCGCCAATCCGGAAATTCACCGCCGCACCACGGCGGAGGAAATCTGGAACGACACCGGCGGCAACATCGACATCTTCGTTGCCGGCGTCGGCACGGGCGGGACCATCACGGGCGTTGGGCAGGTGCTAAAACCCCGCAAACCCTCGCTGCGTGTCGTGGCTGTGGAGCCCGAGGAAAGTCCGGTGCTGTCCGGCGGTCAGCATTCCCCGCACAAGATCCAGGGGATCGGGGCCGGTTTCATTCCCGAAATTCTCGACCGTTCCGTCATCGACGAGATCGTCAGGATCGACAGCGCGACAGCGATCGACATGTCGCGGGCGCTTGCTCGCAACGAGGGCATTCCGGGTGGCATCTCCTCTGGCGCCGCGATTGCGGCGGCACTTCTGATCGGCAAACGGCCGGAAAACGCCGGCAAGACCATCGTGGCGGTGGTGCCGTCGTTTGCGGAGCGCTATCTATCCACCGTACTGTTTGAAGGAATCTAGTGCGACGAATTTGAAATTCCTGTCGGTATCGCGGCAAGTTCGTGAACTTCAAATTCAAAGCCGCTACGCAAATCAACAAGTTGCCAGAGCTCCTTTGATTCCGAAGTTCGCATCAGAGGTCGCCACGATAGCTTGCGAACTTCCGAATCGGAGCTCTAGCCTTGCCGGATCAACCAAGACGACCGAGAACACTCAATGACGCCCGCACCGAAGCCGAGGCCGCGTTCAAGAAAGTGACACGGAAAGAGGCCGAAACGTTGCCTAAGAAAATGGCACTGCCCGGGGTCAAGGAACTGGTTTCGCTGCGGATCGACCAGGACGTGCTCGAGTTTTTCCAGCAAGGCGGACCCGGCTGGCAGGACCGGATCAACGACGCGCTGAGAAAGGCGGCAGGGAAATAAATTTCATGGGGGGACGCTCGGCGATTTCCCGTCTTGCACTGATGACGGGATTGCTTTCGGAGCCGGTCACCGCGGAAACGGTTCCCTACCAGTGCATCATTCTGCCGGGCGAGGAGGTCGCCAGTATCATGATGACCAACTCGTTGAGCAGCAACGCGTCCTGTATCGTGACCTGCAAATTCTCCACCACGCGCTACAACAACAATCCGCAGATCACTTGCGCCAAACCGGTTCCGGCGGGCAAGGAGGTCCAGATGTGTCTCTTGACCTCGGGCGGCGACAAGATGGTGAAGCTGATCGAAGGTTACGCGGAGTGCACCAAATAGGTTGAGCGGCTCGTTCGGCAAGCCGAAAGGAACCTGGTCAGGCCGTTATCGGTTGATCAGCCGCATCATCGCGGAAGCAAGAAGCCCCAGCGGGCGTGGCGTTGGCCTGCGGCTCTGGGGCCCGGGTTCGGGAGCTTGTCATGAAACTGAGCAGCCTTGTCGCTGCAGCAGCACTGGTTTTTGCCGGCAATGCAAGTGCGGCCGAACCGATCAATTGGCAACGCTATATCGTCGCAGAAACCGGTGCGAGCGTCGATATTCCGACTTCGGTCTTCACGGAAGATGCGGGTAAACCGGAAGGCGCCTACGGCAAGCAATTTCTGACCTCGGATGGACGTGCCAATCTGACCATTGAATCGCTGACAAATGAGGCCCGAGACTCGCCGGCCACGTTTCTCGCCAAGCGAAACCCGCCGAAAGACATCGTCTACAAGAAAATCACGTCGCGTTTTTTCGTGGTATCGAGCTTCCGCAACGACAAGATCTGGTACGACCGCTGCAACTTCGCCGCTTCCTTGGTCAATTGCGTCTTGATCAATTACCCGGCCGCCGAAAAACGTGGCTGGGATGGCATTGTCACCCGCATCAGCAATACCCTCGCCAGTGGAAACCTTCAGGGAACCGGATCGGGTGGCGGCGACTTAACGCTCGGGACCGTCGCCCGCCGTTAACAACGACGGCGCATGTCGCGGATAGCCAAAGGCCCCTGGGACCCGCTGTTCAAAACGAGCGCACGCGCGGATAGCCAAAGGTGACGGTCTCCCGTCGAAGCCATCTCGCCCAGCAAAGCCGATTTCCGGTCAGTGCCGGAAGATGCCGCCTACCACGCCGCCAATAAATGAAACGGGATTGGGCGGACCGCCGCCGCCCCGGCGTCGGCGGCGTGAGGAACTATCCGTATCTTCGCTTGAACTTGTCTGTGTCGCTGCGACGGGTTCGGACAAAAGCGCCTTGTGCTGGAGCTTGTTGAGATAGCCGCTGCTGGGATAGCCGCGCGCGGCTTGCCAGCGGGTAATCACACTGCGTGTTTCATCATCGAATTTTCCCGTCACTCTGGTGTCGAAGCCGAGACCCGTCAGACGCTTCTGCACATCGCGCCGCTGTACCCTGTTGAGCTTGATCTGGTCTTCCGTCGTCTGACTGGCTTCCTCGGTGAAGGTGGCCGGATCGACGCCGGCCGACAGATGGGCCCTGGCAGTGGACGTGGAGAACGAGATGCAGATCAGGGAAAGAATGACGATCACGTAGCGCATCTTGATCCCCTCGACAGATTCGCTTTTGCAACGCTGCGCTTAAGACTACACGAGAAATTGCGCCCGGCTCCAGAAAATCCGTCTGCTTCAACCTTGGCGTGATCTGGATATCCGCATCGCTTCGAAAGTGGATGCGAAAGGGGGTAGGCGGAACGCCTTCAGCTCCCCACCCGCACCAGCCGTGCAGCGGAGGGTTTCAGGTTGAGCAGGTTGCCCGTTAGGATCAGGGCTGCGCCGAGGACCGTGAACATATCAAGCTGCTCCGAATAGATCAGCCAGCCGGCTGCGGCGGTCAGCGGAACGCGCAGGAAATCCATCGGCAGTACGATCGTGGCGTCGGCATAGAGCATCGCGCGTGCCATGCAGAAATGAGAAAATGTGCCGCTGATGGCAACCATGATCAGGCAGAGCCAGATATAGAGCGACGGCCATTTCCACACATAAAGCGATGGCAGGAGGCCGGCCACCGACTGGATCACCATCATCCAGAACACAATCGCCACCGCCGCTTCGGTGCGGGTCAGCGACTTCATCATCGCAACCGAGGTGCCAAATCCCACCGCCGCCGCAAACGCGATCAGTTGACCCGGATTGATCTCGCCAGTCGCCGGGCGGACGATGACAAGCACGCCGACAAGACCGAGCGCAATCGCGGTTATTTTCCAGATCGTCATGCGCTCGCCCAGGAAACTTGCGGCCAGGATCGCCGTCCAGATCGGCATGGTGAATTCGATCGACACCACCTGTCCCAGCGGAATCAGGGTCAGCGAGAAAAACCAGCCGAGCTGTGCGGCGTAGTGGATGAGATTGCGCGCGAGATGGGCCAAAGGCCGCGACGTCTTCAAGGTCGCAAAGCCGCCGTAGAGGCGGATCAGCGGATAAAGCAGGACGATCCCCAGGACGGTGCGCACCTCCATGATCTGAAAGACGTTGAGTTCCCGCGTTGACTCACGGCCGGCTACCGCCATGACCAGCATCAGGCCGAGCCAGCCCGCCATCCACAACGCGGCCCTTGATTTCGAAGGTGCAGGGTTCATCGGTGGGGGTGACAAGACATGGCGGAACGTCTGCGTGAAGCGTGAGCGGACAGGCCGGTATCGGCGACCCAGTGGCGGTTTGCAACGCGCAAATGTGCTGAGGCTGCGATGCCGGTGGCGATGGGGCGAATGCGTTGGCTTCGAGCGCGAGAAATTCCGGCTCGACATTCTCAAACGTGCCGTGCACATCTATGCGCAAGAAGCCCTGGAGGAACTACTCATGCGCATCCTGCAACCGGCTGACTGGTCGAAACCGCGCGGCTTTTCGCATGGGGTTACCGTCGATGGCCCGGGCCGATGGATCGTGCTGGCCGGCCAGACCGGCGGCGACGACAAGGGCGAATATCAAGCGGACCTGGCCGGGCAGGTTGCGGTCGCATTGCGGCGGATAGTCCGCTTGCTCGAGGAGGCGGGAGCCGGGCCACAGCACATCGTCCGCCTGACCTGGTATTTGACCAGCCGGAGCGAATACGAGACTGCAGGCGCAGGCATCGCCTCGGCCTGGCGCGAGACGATCGGCAAGAATTTTCCGCCCTCGACGCTGCTTTATATTGACGGCCTGGTCGATGTCCGCGCCAAGGTCGAGATCGAAGTCACCGCGTTTGTCCCACCCGCTTAAACGGAGCGGAAACGACGGCGAAAAAATCCCCGCCGGCTCGCCGGCGGGGATTTCTGTCCGGCTGATCTGAGTTGGCTCAGGACTTGCTCAGGACTTGCTCAGGACTCGCTCAGGATTTGGACAGCGAAATCGAAGCGCCCCTGAACACGCTCTCGGCCCTGATCACGACGGACTGTTTGGTGCCGCGCGTGGTCAGCGTGATGTTGGCGGTAAATCCGGGAGCGCTGGCGACGACCTGGAAAACGCCGCCACCCGAGCGTCCTTCAAGATTGCCGTTGATGTTGCGGCTGGTTTCGCTCCAGGTGCCGGCAACGGCCGAGCCCTGGGCGACGACGTTGCTGGTCAAATTGAATTTGTAGGCGTCGCTGGCGCAGGTCAGCGTCTGCTGCAAACCATTTCCGCCCGCACCGACCGCGTAGGTGGCGCGGCACCGAATTCGTTCGGTCGAGCCGTCATCCAGCGTGACCGTGCCGCCGCCGGACCAAACTCCGGCCATGCCGGCAAACGGCCCCGATTGCGCGTGGCTTGTCGAGCCCCATAGCGCGGCCACCAGCAGCGCGGCGACGGCGAATATCAGCCGCCGGGCGTCGACGAGGATTTTTTGATGGGTGTTGTTGTCGCGAGGCTTTCGACCGGCCGCTGCACGATAGTTCCGCAAATGCTCCATTGCACTCCCCCGTTCAGCGTGGCGACTTTTCCGTCGTGGCATATGCACTATTGATCGACAAAAGCACAAGCCCTCCGCGACCAATACCGCCGCAGACATCGTGTCGCGGGAACCGAAATGCCAGTGCGGCGACGTCGTTATTATTCGTTTGCGGCACGGGTTGAAATCTTGTTCTGTCGTGCAATGAAAAATCGATACGATGCAAACGGTTATGAAGGGTTGATGAAAAATCGAGAGATCGATAATTCTAGTCGGTAATGCGGGGTGCGTTGGTTGCGAATTGCTCGTCCTGGGGTTTGCCGGGAAGGGCGTGGTAGGTATTGGCGTAGTCGATCATTTCGCCCAGCAGTCTCAGGCCCAATGGCGCCAGCGCGCGCTCCCACAATTCCCGCGCGGTTTCGCCCTTTTTGACGAAACACCAGTCCTGCACCGCGATCGCGCCGGCATCCATGCGATCGGCGAGGTGATAGACAGTGCCGCCGGCGATCGGATCCTTTTCGCGGATCGTCCACTCGACCGCAGCGAGGCCGCGATGCCTGGGTAAAAGCGAGGGATGGTATCCGATACCGCCGAGTTTGGCCGCGGCCAGCGCCTCCCGGCTGACGCGGGCATGGCTGTGCGCGGTAACGATGAGATCGGTGTCGTCTGCGATTTCGCTAGCCGCCACCAGTTTCGGATTGCCCTGGACGACGACATCGATCCCGGCCGCTCGGGCTGCGCCCGCGAGCCGGTCATCGGCATCGGCAACGACAACCCTGACAACGTCGACACCGCGCTGGCGCAGCATGTCCAGGGCAGTCACGCCGAAATGGCGGGAGCCGACGAGGGTGATCCGCATGGTGTTTCTTCCGTCCGGGAGTTGCCTGTTGTCCGTCGTTAACACGCTGTCGAGCGTTGTCACGCCATCGGCCAAAGGTGACGGCGGGTTATCAACAGGACCAGGCGAGGCGTGCGTGTGGCAAAATCATACGAAGGTCGGCACCGGGACACTAGTGCTCCGATTCCGAAGTTCGCAAACATGCGCGGCGACCTCTGAGGCGAACTTCGGAATCAAAGGAGCACTAGCAAGTTAATGTTTCTAGTGCGGTTTTTGAATTCGAAGTTCCTACGACGAGATTGCAGCAACACTGATAGGAACTTCGAATTCACCGCACTAGCGCGACGAAAATTTCGGAATCTTCTCCGCGAATCCGTTGAAGCATTTTAAGCGCTCGTCTTCCTCCTTGACGTAACGGCAATCCACCACGCCGTTCGCAGGTCCCGCCTTCTTGGGCTTTGGCTTCGGCGGAATGACCGCGTCGTAGCAGTCCAGCCGGTCCTTCGTCTCGTCGTCGATCTCAAGGCAAGCCAAGAGCTTCTCCGCCAAGGATTTCGGAGGGCCGTGCTGCTTTGAATGTGCCGGCGGCTTTCCGTCGGCTGGCGGAGGGCTGCCTTGCGCAAATGCAGCCGTCGCGTGCAGCAATACGACCAGCGCGAGCATCTTTTTCATGTCGATTTCCCCATTGCCGTCGCAATTAGCTCTACAAGGCACGTGGTGGGGATGGCAACACGAAGAAATGATGGGATGAGCGGCAAATCCGGCCCAAAACAGGCGATTTGGCGGAACCCGGCAACACAAAAGGCCCAAAATTGTCTGCAACGGGTGGGACGGGCCTTGGTCACCGTGGCTTTTGCGGTGGCGGTGATCCAGTGTGCCCACTAGGAATCGTCGAGGTGGCAGTGGAGCAAATATCAACATGAGCACGGTCAAACGTTCTCGCATCATCCTACCCCTGGTTTCGATCGTATCCGTCCTTGCGCTGTCTGCGCATGCGGAGGAGGGCAGAGGGCCGCCTCAGGGCCAGCCGGGAGTCCAGGGTCACCCGGCTCCGCCTCGCGGGGGGCAGGCACAGGTCCGTGGACCGCAGGGTGAGGCACGCTATGCGCGAATGGGCTTGGCGCAACGCAATTTCGGCGGACATGCCTATCACGGCCGTCTGGCCTGGGAGGGCGGACGCTGGCGCCAGGAAACCCACAACGGCCGTTATGGCTGGTGGTGGGATGTCGGCGGCGTCTGGTATTTCTACCCGCAGCCGATGGAAGGTCCGCCCACCTATGTTTCGGAGGTCGAGTTCCTGGACGATGTCGGCGGGCCTCCGGTCGCAGCCGGTTATCCGGCGGGACCGCCGGTGGCCTATGCGCCGCCTCCGCCTCCGCCGCCACCCCCTGCGCCGGACCCGGCCGCAAGCGCGGTCGGCGGTGCGATCGTCGGTGGGCTGCTCGGCGGCATCCTGACCGGCCGTCCGGGCGGTGCGGCTGTGGGTGCGATCGCCGGCGGCACCGCCGGCGCGATTTCCGGCGCGGTCGCTGCCAGCCGTCAAGGCTACTATCTCGCTCAAGGCAATTGCTATTACCGGTATCCATCGGGACAATACGTCCTGGTCGATCCCCGCACCTGTTATTGAAGCAAAGTTGATGCCTTCCAGCCCTTCGCTCTGCCGGCACCCGGCGGCGAAGGGCTTTGCTTTTCGACGTTGCGAAATCTGATCGGCTTTGACTCGCATCAATGTGAAAATTTGCTTCTGGACGTCAGATGAATGGCCGTGCGATTTGACGTTTGCAATCGCAGGGCAGATCGTGCTGCTGCATAGCCGTCGATGCGGAAGCGCTAGTGCGGCGAATTTGAAGTTCCTATCGGTATCGCGAAGTGCGTGATAGGAACTTCAAATTCAAAGCCGCTACTCAAACCAAAAAGTTGCTGGAGGTCCTTTGATTCCGAAGTTCGCATCAGAGGTCGCCGCGACAGCTTGCGAACTTCGGAATCGGAGCTCTGTTTTCCGGGCGAAACAAGAAGAACGAACCGGCCGAACATGCGAAAGTCAGCCACAACCTCGCTTCCATCCTTGAGCGTACGAATCGATCTCGACGGGATCGGGCGGATCGGGCCGGGCAAGATACTTTTGCTCGAACAAATCCGCTCCCACGGCTCGATCTCCGCAGCCGGCCGGGCGATGAACATGTCCTACAAGCGGGCGTGGGATCTGGTGGACGAGATCAATCACCTCTGCAGACGTGCA
>NZ_DATMLW010000195.1:0-34810 GCF_035570375.1 Bradyrhizobium sp.
GGCTCGCTAAGCTCTTTGATCGCGTCGTGTTGTTCGACTTCCCCGGCTATGGGCTCAGCGACAAGCCGATCGCGAACTACACCTATTCGTTGTTCGAGCAGGCCGACGTAGCACTGCAGGTGTGGAAAGAGCGCGGCGTGACGGGCGGTCACGTGCTGTCGCACGACATGGGCGACAGCGTGCACACCGAGTTGGTCGCGCGGCACGTCAGCGGCCTGCTGCCCGCGTGGCTCTCGGCGGGCTTCAAGAGCTTCACCTTCACCAATGGCAACATGGTGCTCGATCTTGCGCAGCTGCGGCTGGGTCAGAAGGCGCTGCTGGGCGCAGCCGGGCCGCTGTTCAGCCGCTTGTCCGCCAACTGGAGCGCCTTCAACCGCACCGTGCAGAGCGCGCAGGGCAATGACCGGCTGACGCCGGAAGACGCCGGGCTAATGTGGGCCAACGTCCAGCTACAGCACGGGCACCGGATGAACCACCTGGTGATCCAGTACCTCAAGGACCGCAAGCGCTTCGAAAAGTCGCGCTGGCTGCCGTCGCTCTCCCTCGTGAAAGAGCCGGTGCACATCTGCTGGGGCGACGCCGACGCGGTGTCGCCGGCGAAGGTCGCTCTACACCTGAAGGAGCACGTCTGCCCGCGCGCACGGCTGACGCTGATGCCGGGCGTGGGGCATTTCTGCCAGCTGAGTGACCCGGACATGTGGTTCGCGAGTGTAGCCGCGTTTTACAACGAGGAGTGCGGGCTCGGCGGATGCGACCGCATGAAATAATTCACGAATAAAATTTGCCCGGATTGGCCTCCGGGTGCGGGAGCATCGCGGACGCCGACTTGCGAAACACACTCGGAAGGGAAATTCCTGATGCCTTGTGTGTGGAGATGGAGGGAGCAGCTGTAGCTCAAGTTTGCCATGAGCGTGATGTACCGCTTACCGTGGTCCGAACCATTTCTGACAAAGCTGATCATCATGTCGACTTTGTCAAGTTCGTCGATACCGTCGCTAGTCACTTTACATGCGGCATCGTCAGACAGTTTATAATCGAGGTTTAGTCTAACAGCTCGACTTACACGATGCTGAACCCCGTGGAGGTCCGCTCATGGCCCTTCGCGACATTTTGCACACGCGAAATCGCCCGGTCGCTTTTGGCGCGAAGCGGACATCAATGGGGGAGCTGTGCCGGCTGAATTGGTTGAGATTGACCCCAAGCGGCCCTGACTAACTCGGCGCTTTGTGATTTAGCCCGCGTATCGGCTGATTTGCCAATTTGATATCCTGTAGTGCAGGGGGGTCAACGGAGGGAGCCCATGTCTGCACCGCGAGCCCGTCAAAATGCCCTCATAGCGGCAGTGCTTGGTTTGACCGGCGTTGTACTGATGTCGATGCCGATTGGCACAGCCAAAGCGCAAGGAGCGAAGCCGATACAAGAGCCTATAACCGGCAACGAGGAACTCGGCGACCTGAGCCAGCCGCAACAGGCCTTGGCTCAATTCTATCACGCGTTCAATTCACGCGATCTCAAGATGATCGACGACAACTTCGCTGCTTCCGACGACGTTGCGATCGACAATCCGCTGGGCGGAATTCGGCGAGGTGCTGATCAGCCGCACAAGATGTACGAGGGCGTCTTCAAAAGTCCAGCCGACGTTCATGTTGTTTTCTGGGATTACACGATCCATCGGGCCGGCGACGTGTTTTGGGCGGTAGGGCGCGAGCGCGGCACCTACGTCGATGGCGGCGCCGAGAAAGACCTCAACATCCGCACTACCCGCGTTTTTCAGCTCATCAATGGTCGCTGGCGCCAGATGCATCATCACGGTTCAATCGAGGACGCAAAACTCCTCGCCGAATATCAGAACGCGGTGCGATCCGCTGCATCGAAGTCAAAATAATAGCCGTTCGGCGCAGAGATAAAACATCGTAGCGTGCTGTCGCCTGTTGGCCCTTCGCGCATTTTCGCGGCCGCGCAGCGTTGGCTGCCGGGTTGGCTCTCGGGGCGGGCTGCGCCTTCGGGACGGCACCGACGCCTATATTACCAACCCGCCCCGTTAGAGCCGAAATCACCACCTTGAGAAGTCGATCTTGGCCAAGGCCTCACCCGGATTACGATTGGTGTCGCCGTTGCCACAGTCGTTGGACGGCTTGGTGCCGCAACAATCCTTCTGCGGCTCGCAGTCGTGCTCGTCCAGTTGGCGGTCGCCGTTGCCGGCGTCCTTCCAGGCGCCATCGCACGCAGAGTAATCGACCTTGCCTTCTTTCGAGTAGTCGTCCTTCCCCGCATGTTTGGAATAATCGCTCTTGCTGCCGTCATCAGACCAGTCGTTGCGTTCTTTCGCGGTCTCGGCTGATTTCACGCTTTCGGCGGCAAACTCGGTAAGACTGGTATCGCGGGCAGACGCCGCTGCCGGTCTGCGGCTTGCAACTCCGACCTGCAGCGGCCCGGCCACAGCGGCTAGATGGACGATCATATCCGCGCCCTGGGTGATTTCGGGTCGGTGCGCTATGCTCACGCGAGTCATTTTCAGGTGCCGAAGATTCGCGTTGATTTCTCTCTCCTTTTCGGTGTCAAGATGCGCCGTACCCTCGTCCAGAAACAGGATCTTTGGTCGGCGATAAAGTGCCCGCGCCAGGAGTACGCGCTGTTTCTGCCCGGCGGACAATGAGCTTCCCATGTCGCCGATGAGGCTATTGTAGCTCATCGGCATTGCCATAATATCGTCGTGGATGCCGGCAATGCGCGCGCACTCGATCATCCCTTGCAGGTCGAAGGTTGTCTCAAAAAAGCAGATATTGTCGGCAATCGATCCCGAGAGCAATTGATCCTCCTGCATCACCGCGCCGATTTGTTCGCGATAAACGCGCGGCCCGATCTGGCCTAGCGGAAGGCCGTCGATCAGAACCTCGCCGCTTGTTGGCTCGAGCAAACCAAGCATGATTTTGACAAGGGTTGTCTTGCCACAGCCAGAGGGTCCCATGATTGTCACGAATTGTCCTGGGGCAACGCACAGGTTGACGTTGTTGAGAATAAGAGGCTCTGCTTCTGCATAGCGGAAGCAGACGTTGCGCATTTCGATCGCGCCGCGGATCGGTCGCATATACGACAGGTCCTGGCTGTGCCCTCGCTCCAGTGGGGTGAGCGCAATGTCGGATAGGCGCTCCAGATGCAGTCCGAGTATGCGCAGGTCCACCAGCTTCTCGATCAGCAGCGCTGTCCGTTCGGCGAACTGCAGCTTGTAGCTAACGAATGCGAATATCATGCCGACCGTGAGAAGGTTATCCAGTGCGAGGCGAGCGGCGAGGTAGATTGTGACTACGTTCTCCAGGCCGAATATCGCGTCGTTCATCGCTTTGAAGCTGATCTTCGCCCGCCCCAGCCGCACGTTGGCATTTACATACGCTGCATAACGGTTCAGCCATTGGCTCTCGCGCTCGTTCTCCCGGTTGAGTAGCTTTAGGCTCTGGACCGCCCGCACAGTTTCGATGAAGTTGGAGTCTTCGTCTGCTTTACTGTGAATGGCCGCTTCGCTCCGTTGTCGAAACATCCTGAAAAGAGCGAGCCGCAAAACGGCATAGAGTGCGAACGAGGACAGGACAACAAATCCGAGCTGGGCGCTGTAGGTGAACATCAACCCCAGCATCAACATCGACATGAGACCGTCGATCAAACCCGTGATCAGCCCCTCCGCGAGCATGTTGCGAATGGGCTCGATCGAGTTGAACCGTGACAGAATGTCACCGATGTGTCGCTTTTCGAAAAAGGAGAGCGGCAAACGCACCAGATGATGAAACAGTCGGGCGCCTATTTGGAAGCTCAACGTATTCTGCAGAACAAGAACAATGAACGAGCGGGTCGCGGTCGACCCGAGTTTGATCAGGACGAGAAGCGCAAACCCAAGCCCGAGTACGAGAAGGAGATCGACGTCCCCTCTGGCGATAACCTCATCGACCGTGAGCTGCATGTAAAAGGGGGCGGCGAGGTTGAGGATCTCGATGACCACCGATAGAACCAATATTTGCGTCAGAGTATGAGTGTTTCTGCTTGTTCCGCTAAAGAACGCCGAGAATGGTAATCTCACTCTCTCGTCCGCGCGGCAGAACCCTTCTGTGGGCGAGAGTTCGAGCACGACGCCAGTGAGATGTTTTGATGCTTCCGTGATCGGAAACCATTTCTCGCCAGCTGCCGGATCGTGCACCACGATCCCCTTCTTTTTGAATGCTTTCAGTACAACGAAATGAACCATGTCCCAGTGCAGGATAGCGGGAAGGCGCAGTTGGTTGAGGTGGCCGATCTCGATTCGCAGCGGCCGGCATCCCAGGTCCAGGTGAGCTGCTATCTCAATTAGGTCGCGCAGCGTGACACCCTTCAGGGACACCGGATACCGACGGCGCAGGCTATTCATGTCGGTTCGATGGCCGTGATAGGACGCCACCATGGCCAGGCATGCCAACCCGCATTCCGTCGCCTCTGTCTGTCTGATGACCGGGAGGAACCTGCGTCCGCTGAAATTCAACAGTCCTTGCATGCGGCTACATCCTTGCGCTCAACACCGGATCGAGCAGCCATCTCAGCAGCGAGCGCTGCTCAAGAATGACATCGGCCTTCAGCAGCATGTCTGGCTGCAGCGGCATCTTGCGCCCATAGGCATCGATGTCGGGCCGCTCGAGAGCCACAGTCACTCGGTAAGCCGGTTCCTTAAGGGTGATCGGCCCCTTCGTTTCGTTACCGCTCAGAATGGCGTGAGAGAGTTCTGTCACGCTGCCGCGGTAGGCGCCGAATTTCTGATAGGGAAATGCATCGTAAAGTAACCTTACCTGCTGGCCGGGGCGCACAAAACCAAACGCGCGGGTCGGAAAGAACAGCTCCGCCTGCAGTTGCGCATCAACAGGAATAATTTCGAGCTGCATATGCTTTGGATCGGCGATCTGGCCGACAGTCGCCTGCAGTGTGGACACGCGCCCACTCGTCGGCGCCTTGATAACGTAAGCCTGCCGCCCGTTCACTTCGGCGACGCGCTGTTCGATCGAGGAGAGATCATTGCGCAGTACCCGGACCCTCTCCGCAACAACGGCCGGAAGTTGCTCGAGCGTATGCCGCGCGTCGGTCAATTGGGTCCGCCGCGCGGTGATCTGCTGATCGAGCGTCACCACGTTTTGCTTTTGCTCGAGTGCGCCCTGCTCGCGGCGCTTGAGCTCGATCGCTGCCAACGCCCCGCTCGCCACCAGCTTAGCGCCCGTTGCTACAAAACTCTCCGAAAGCTTCAGCCGCTCGTTTTGAATGTTGCGTTGGTCCTCGAGCTGATCAATCTCCCCCTCAATCCCCTTGATCGTGGAGGCGAGGCGATCGCGTTCCGAGGCGGTCCGACGCTCTTCGGCAGCGACCTGGCGCTCGATGACATTGCGCTGCTGCGCCAGCACTGCGAGCACGGTGCTGTTGACGTCATCGCCGTTCGCGTTGATTTGCGAAGTGACTACGGTCAGGAGCGGGTCACCTTCTGCAACCTCCTGACCCTCCTTCACCCTTATGTCTTTGACGAAGCCCTGTTGCGGCACGAAAATCTTGGCGGTGCCGAAGGTCGGGGCTAGATAACCGCTCACGGTCTCCTTGCGTGCGTATTGCGCGATGGAGAGAAAACACAGACTGACCGCAACAAGTCCCGCAAGGGTCCAGCCAAGGATCGTGCTGGATACCGGCTGCAGCGATACGACCTCGCCCCAGCTGTTGCGCTGATGCAGAAAGTCGATTGCCTCCTGGCGAAATAGAGTCGGCCGGTTAGCCATGGCGCACCTTTACGCTCTCATTCGTCGATTCAAGAGCTGCGCATGGTATCTCTTCGCCGCGCCACGGCTGCGGATGGATACCGCACGATGCGGTGGAGAACCGCTCCTTGCTAAGCAGAAGCGGTTCGCCCACGATCTTGCCGTTAGAATCTAAAATTGCCTTGGTTTTGTTCTCCAAGGATGTTGACGCCGACGTTGGTTTGGTTGTTGCTGACGTTGATGAGGCTGCCGCCGCTCTCCCGGCAGCCGCAGTTACTGCCACCGCCGTTGCTCCAGCCAGCGGCTACGAGATCGAGTTCCTTATCAGACAGTTCGATGGGGTGAGTGAAATTGGTGATCTCTTGCATGTTCGTCTCCCTTCGGGGTTCGATTTAAGTGTCGAGACAGTTGCTCCAACAGCTGCCACGTTATCACTAGCTGCAAGACGCCAATCTGGATGCACTGTCGTGCAAAAATTTTTTGCGGCAAGCCAAACGCTCGTTTCCATTCTCTTGTCACGCCAGTCACGCCAGTCAGAGAGTGGTTGCTGATTTGCGCGCCGCCAACCTTCCATGGTCTCAACGCAATTGATCGACGACTTCTCTTGAAAAGTTCGACACCAGCAGGAAGCGCATAAGCGCTAGAGTGGAATACGCGGATTGATGTTTGCAATGTTATGCGCGTTCGCGCCTTGAAGGTACGACTAGCGTGCTTTCATTGCCGTGTGATGCAGATCGGTTTTGCTGGCGATCTCTTCGGCAGGGGTGCAACAAGCGCATTGCAACGCCGGTTGGCATGGCTCGAACAACGAGGCGCGCGAGCTTCATTTCCTCGCTCATTCGATGGTTGCACTGGTTGCAGGATAACCCTGCTAGTCGAGTCCGGATTGGCCCCGGATCCAGATGACAAGACACGGTCCGTGATGCGGAAATTTAAGATTGGGAAAAAAATTCCAGGAACAAATTTCGTGCGTGTGGTTTGGGCCTTTCAATACGCATTTGCATTTTCTTGGAAAATACCAGTCACCAACACTGTCCAACACGGGAATACCTAGACGGGAATCGGCAGGTCGCGTCTATTTTTTGCGACAGGTTATTTCGATCATGTCCCACCAAGGTACCGACTTCGCACAAGCAAGGTCTCGCACGAGCGCAGGGCAGCAAGACAGGTATCCCGATTGCGAGACGGCTCCCGATTACGAGAGAGCCCTGCTCGAGTGCGCCTCCGGATCACATTCTGCCGTCGGCGAGATCTACGTTCGGGAGAGGGAACAGTTGCGCGCGGTGGCGCACCGGATTGTCCGCGACGTGTCACGTGCAGAGGACGTCATCCACGAGGCCTTTGCGCAGATTCTCCGATATTCCAAAGACTTCGATCCTGCGCGTGGATCCGCGCGGGGCTGGATCTATGCAATCGTCCGCAACACCGCACTCAAGATGCAGGCGAAGGCGAGGCGCGAGTTCCCGCTCAAGGACGACACGCTGAACGCCATCTGCGAGCGGGAACAGATCATCCCGAATCCCGCGTCCTGCATTCCGGACAGCATGGCGCTACGGGCCATGCTCGATCAGCTCGAGCCAAACCGCCGCGCGAGCCTGCTTCTGGCGATCATCGATGGGCGCACGCACGAGGAAATTGCCGAATACCTCCGGGTTCCCGTCGGCACTGCCAAGGCCTGGATTCGGAGAGAGCTGATGGCCATGCGCCGTCAGCTCGATGACGCATGAATTTATTTTTCGGCGCTGCATCCATCTGCGTGTGGCGACGGTAGGTAGTGACGGCGAGGTCCCGGAGAAGGCATGTCCGCGCGACCGCCGCAAACCCGGAGCGAGGAGGGAACCATGTCCGAACGGGGTAGCCCTACAAGCATTCCCGACCCGAAGGATCATAGCGACACCAGGCCGTCCGGCGACTTCGACAAGAACCCCGGCGAAGCGTTGGCGAAATTCGACTTCTCGCACACCGATCTCGGCTCGCAAGATATCGATCACTCGAAAGGTCCTGATCACTCGGAGGCGCTTGCCGCGCTCGCGTCCATGTCATCCGACGATGCGCTCGATTACGCCATCAACCAAATGGGTCCGGCGGATCACCTGGACGTGGGGCATTCCGACATGTCGGCGGACACGTCGCACGACGCCTGACGCGTCGAAAATGCTCACTCGCAGGCGGGGCTACCGCACGAGGGTTGCTATTGACCAGAACGAGGAACCTAGAAGGCGAGCGATCATGAACAGAATACAAAAACGCGAACTGGTCGAACAGCAACGGAAGATTTTTGAAGCCGGGGCACAACGTGTTGACAAGCGAACCGGCTCTTTCACTTTCTTGACATGGTCGTTCTTCCTTGCCCCGCTAGTAGCCGTCGAAGAGTTTCTTTCCTCTACGCTCAGACCGGCAGCCGCCGGGGACGAGAACGCAGGAGCCGCTCAGGCAGCCGCGGCGTCACATGTGGGAAACAACGATTCATCGGCGACTGATCTCTCCAAAACGACGGCAGCCGACGAGACCAACCAGGGGCTCGCCTCTTCGGCACAAACGCAGGCAGATCACGCCGGTCGGACCGAGCTTCTGGCGCAGCCGGACGCGGCCAAGCCCGGCGAAGCTGCCGCCGCGGCGAACATTGGCGGCCGCGATGACGATTCGCAACATGACAGCGCTCACCACGCCACCCACGGGAGCTCCGTCAACGTGTTAGCCGACAACCACCTTGGTCTGCCGCCCGGCTCGGCGCCCGAATCGTCGGAGGCCAATGTGCTCATGGGCACGCCGACCCCGAACATGGCCGCCACGACCTCGCCGGTCGAGGCTGTTGTGCAGCCGGTGATCGCGACCGCGACCGACACCGTGGGCACGCTGGCCCATGACGTGGTCGCCGCTACTGCGCCGGTCGAGGCTGTCGTGCAGCCGGTGATCGCGACCGCGACCGACACCGTGAGCACGCTCAGCCATGACACGGCCGCGGCGGTTGCGCCGATTGAGGCTGTCGTGCAGCCGGTGATCGCGACCGCGACCGACACCGTGAGCACACTCACTCATGAAGTGGCCGCAGCAACCGCGCCGGTCGAGGCTGTCGTGCAGCCGGTGATTGCGACCGCGACCGACACCGTGGACACGCTGGCCCATGACGTGGCCGCCACGACCGCGCCAGTCGAGGCTGTTGTGCAGCCGGTGCTCGCAACTGCGACCGACCCCGTCAGCACGCCGACCCAGGATGTCTCACATTCGGTTGCGGACGTGAGTGCGGGAAGCGACACTGTTGCGAGTGTTGCGCCGGTCGCCGACATCACCGCATCGCTGCACGCCAGGGAAAGCGGCTCGCCAAGCGATCCCGCCGCCGACCTGCTGCATGCGGCCACAGGTGACACCAACACTTCTGATACCAGCATCGGCAATGTCTCCGGACCAGCCGACACGCTTCTCGCTGCCGCAACCGCAACTCACACACCTATCGAGGTTCCTGAATCAGCGGCGGCTGCCCCGACCAACGCCGGAACGGGCGCACCGTCTGCCTCGGCAGCCCCGGGCCAGATTGCCACCGCTGGCGATGTGATCGCATTGCCCGACGCCCCACCGCCGGCAAATGCTCTGTACAGCGGAACGCAATACACGCAGTACGGCGTCGCGCTAAGCAGCGACACGGCCGGTTCCTCTCAGCCTGCCGCATCTCCGCCCGATGCCACAGCGGCTCACGACAGTTCGGCACCGGTGGTCGCCGATGTCCAGCATCAAACCCAGCAACAGGGGCCGCCGCCACCCGACATCGTGGATACGAGTCACCAATCAACGGCCCATCTCGGACATGTGGATTCCATCTTGTAACGCGTTGCAAACATGGCGGCCATCGAGACACTGAGTAATCCGCCACGCAGCCATCCTGCAGACCACCTTCGCGTCGTAACCCGCAGCGAGACCCGCGATTATGTCGGACCTGTCAACCCGCTCGCCGTCTGGCGATCGGTGGCGCGCGCAAATCTGATCGCGGTTGCGGCATTTTCGGTCATCGTGAATCTGCTGATGCTTACGCTGCCGATCTACCTGTTCCAGATATCCGACCGGGTGCTGACGAGCCGCAGTCTCGAGACACTGCTGATGCTCTCGGTTCTCGCGCTGGCGTTCATCGGCATTCTCTCGATCGTGGACATTCTGCGTCGGCAAGTGCTTGGGCGTCTTGCGACCAAGATGGAAGTGCTGCTTGGCGGCCCGGTGCTGGCGAGCAGCATCAACAACGCGCGGGCCGGCGAAGGCGGCACAATCCAGGGGATTCGCAGCCTTCACCAGGTGCGCGGATTCATCTCGAGCCCCGTCATGCTTCTGTTGATGGACGCGCCGTTGTCGCCCCTGTACTTCGGCGTCATATTCCTCGTCCACCGGGAACTCGGCTACATCGCTGTCGTGTCGGGGCTGGCTCTGGCGCTGATAGCGGTTATCAACCAGAAAGCAACTTCGGAGCCGCTGGGCCAGGCAGGTCTTCATGCCGCCGAGGCCGATGCGGCGGCCGAGTCGCTGGCGCGAAACTCGCAGGTGATCAATGCGATGGGGATGCTGAGCGAGAGCATCCTGCATTGGGGTCGAAGGCAGGCGCCGGCTCTGACCGTGCAGAGCCGGGCCCTCGACCGGAACTTCTGGATCGGCGGAGCGTCAAAGTTCGTCCGGCTGGTGGCCCAAATCACGATCCTCGGTACGGGCGCCTATCTGGCCCTCCAAGCCGAGATCACCGGCGGCATGATGATTGCGGCCTCGATCATTGCCGGCCGTGCCCTGCAGCCGCTCGAAGGCCTGATCGAGGGATGGCGCAGCTGTGTTCAGGCGCGATCGGCCTACGAGCGCGTCACGCAGGCCGTGGAGTCATTTCAGCGCGAGACGCCGAAGTTGCTTTTGCCCAAACCGCAGGGGCGCCTGAGCGTCGACCGGGTCTTGTATCTGCCACCCGGCTCAAAGGAGCCGGTGCTCAATGGCGTCTCGCTGGAGCTTGCGCCTGGAGAGTCTTTGGCCATCGTCGGACCGTCCGGATCGGGCAAGTCGACGCTTGCGCGCATTCTGGTGGGCTGCTTGGTGCCGACCGCGGGCAAGGTCAGGCTGGACGGCACGGAGTTGCGCAACTGGGATCGCCGGCAGTTCGGGGAATATACCGGCTACCTGCCCCAAGAGGTCGAGCTGTTTCCAGGGACCATCAAGCAGAACATCTGCCGCATGCGCGACGACCTGCCGGACGCCAGCATCTACGAGGCGGCGACGTTCTCGGGCATCCACGAAATGATCTGCCTGCTGTCGCAGGGATATGAGACCGTGCTCGACCGCAGCGGCGGGCCCCTGTCCGGGGGACAGAAACAGCGCATCGCGCTCGCCCGGGCATTTTTGGGCAATCCGTCTCTTGTCGTGCTGGACGAGCCCAACTCGAATCTCGACGCGGCGGGCGAGCAGGCCTTGACCGAGACTCTGCAGCGCGCCAAGACGCGTGGGGTCACCGCAGTGGTCGTCACCCTGCGTCCGGCGCTGCTGAACAGCGTGGACAAAGTGCTCGTCCTGCGGGCGGGACGCGCGGAAGCATTCGGCTCTCCAAGCGAAGTGCTGCATCGCCTGGTTCGGTCGCCCGGCGGAGCCGGAGCAGACAAGCCGTCGCAGCCACGCATCGAATCATCGGAAGAAACCGACAAGCGCGAGAGGACGGCATGAGAGCGGAAGCGGACAGCATCGGCGCGTGGTGCCGCGGCGTTCCCCTGAGCGCCACATGGCCGATTCTCACCGGGATCGGCATACTGGTTGTCTGGCTCGGTTGTTTCGGTGTTTGGGCCGGGGTTGCTCCACTGAACAGTGCGGTCGTCGCATCGGGCACTTTTGTAGCGACCGGGCAGAACAAGCAGGTCCAGCACTTCGAGGGCGGTATCATCCGGGAGATAGCGGTGAAGGAGGGTGATGTTGTCGAAGCGAACCAGGTCCTCGTTCGCATGGACGACACGGCTGCCAACGCCAAGCTGAGACGCCTGGTCTTGAAGAAGTATCGACTGCTCGCCATGAAGGCGCGTCTCGAAGCCGAAATGCGCTCTTCGGAGACAATCGAAGCTCCGGCGGCATTCGGCGAGAGCGTTCGTGATCCGGACATCGAAGCGATTCTTCAGCGGCAACGCGCCGAGCTCTGGGCTCGCCAGGCCAGCCTTACGGCCGAAGAGAGCGTGCTCAGGAAGCAAATCGCGGGACTGGAAGAAAGTATTCGCGGATATGAAGCGCAAGTGCAGTCCACCAGGGATCGCATTGCGCTGTTTGCGGAAGAGCTGAGGGACAAGAACTTGCTTCTGGGACAGCAACTGGTTCGCAAGACGGATGTGTTGGCGCTGCGACGTTCCGAGGCGAGTCTCGGGGGAGACCTCGGCGAGTATCTAGGCCGGATTGCCGACGCGAAGGAGCGGATTGCTCAGGCGAACGAAAAAATAGTCCACCTTCACTCGACGGCGCTCCGGGATTCGATCAAGGAGCTGCGCGAGACCGAGACGGATCTTGACGACGTTGAGGAGCAGATCCGCGCCGCGCAGGAC
Source organism: Bradyrhizobium sp. (assembly GCF_035570375.1). Classification (GTDB taxonomy): domain Bacteria; phylum Pseudomonadota; class Alphaproteobacteria; order Rhizobiales; family Xanthobacteraceae; genus Bradyrhizobium. The sequence continues at coordinate 12,284 of NZ_DATMLW010000195.1, forward strand.
GTGGTCGACCGGGTCGACGTCCGTTCGCCGGTCCGGGGCATTGTGGTGAAGAAGAATTTCAACACGGCGGGCGGTGTCGTCGCCCCTGGCGCCGTGATCCTGGAGCTTCTGCCGATCGGCGATGAGCGCATCATCGAGGCACACGTCAATCCCAAGGATATCTCGCATCTGAGCGTGGGCCAAGATGCGCTGGTGCGCCTGTCCGCGCTCAATCAGCGCGTCACGCCGATGGTCGCTGCGACCGTCATCTACGTCTCAGCAGACGCCTTGGCAGAGCAGGTGCAGATCAAGAACGAGAATGACGCGCGACGCGAATTCTATGTCGTTCGAGTACGCCTGGACCGGGATGACATTCTCAAGCGCATGCCCGAGTTCACGCCCACACCGGGGATGCCGGCCGACGTTTACATCAAAACCGGTGAGCGTACGTTTTTCGAATACATCATGAAGCCGGTGTTCGACAGCTTCTCTCGAGCCTTCCGTGAAACCTGAATGGAAAGCACCCAGGCGTTAGGCGCGCTGCACGTTAGGCGGCGGCCACTTTTCCCCCGCCGCTAATCTGAAAGGATATGCACGGGAAATCCCGATTAGAATCGACCCGCGGCGGCGAGTGCCGCAGGCTGGCTCAAGCGGAGATCGCGAAGCTGCCGCCCAACATGTAGAAACGCAAAAATTCGAAACGCGACGAGAATGACATTCTTCAGTTCGATTTTAATTTCAATGCGCTTGCGAATTGGATGCCTGAAACGGTCTTGGACGAATTTCTTCTACAGATTGAGTGCCTTCGCGTTTTCACACGGCCAAGACCCGAAGGCGACATTGACACTTGCTATTCAGAACCCGCCTTGCTTCCGAGCCGGCCGCAGCGCGCGGGGCCCGTTTACGCCACTCAGCAGCTTACGGTTGTCGAAAAAATCGCGCCTGACAAGACGACAACGCGCGCCGTCGATTTTGTGCGGTTTGTACCCTTTACGCGCGTTTTCAAAAGACTAAGCACCGATAATGCGGCGGAAAATATCCGCCGCATCGTTCGTATGAGCAATCGCTTCGCCATCGAACCGGATCGATGAATCGGCCTTTGTGAACCAACGCTAAGTTTACGTCTCCAGCTGCTTGCCGATGGGCAGCGCCCGGATGCGCTTGCCGGTCGCGGTAAAGATGGCGTTGATCAAGGCCGGTGCAAACGGTGGCACGCCAGGCTCGCCGACGCCACTGGGCGGCGTGTCGGGCCCCGGAGGCACGATGTAGACATTGGTCACCAGTGGTGCTTCGTCGATCCGGAGCAACGGGAAGTCGTCGAAGTTCCTCTGCTGCACCTTGCCGTCCTTGAAGGTGATCTCGCCATATTTGGCGAGGCTGAGCCCCATGATGGCGGCGCCCTCGATCTGGGACTGGATGCGCTCCGGATTGACATAGGTCCCGCAATCGATGGCGGTATCCACCCGCGGCACCGTCAGCTTGCCCTTGTCGTCGACGGCCACCTCGACGATGGTCGCGATATAGCTGACAAAGCTGCGGTGGACGGCGATCCCGAGCCCACGGCCTTTGGGCACCGACCGTCCCCACTCGCCTTTGTCGGCGACCAGTTCGACCACCCGCCGCAGCCGCGCCGTGTCGATCGGATAGCTGGAGTAGGGCTCGCCATAGTTCCAGGGATCCTTCACCGACGAGAGATCGACGATGCGCGGTGAGCCGATGAGCTCCAGCAGCATCTCCTTCTGGTCACGGTTGGCGGCGTGCGCGAGCTCGCCGACCATCGACTGCACCGCAAAGGCACGCGGGATGTTGGAGACCGAGCGGAACCAGCCGATGCGGGTGTATGCTGCGGCTTCCGGATTCTCGCACTGGAGGTTGGCGATCTCGAAGGGATTGTCGATGAGGCCCATGCCGAGTTCGAACGGCGCCTGATGGACGGTACCCGCCGCAAACGTCGAGGCGATGCTGGGCGCGACACTGCGGTGGCGCCAGGCGATCACCTTGCCGTTCTTGTCGAGGCCGGCCTCGATCCGCTCTACCGAGACCGTGTGCAGGAAGTCGTGCTGGATGTCGTCGTCGCGCGTCCATTGAACCTTGACCGGGGCGTTGAGCGCCTTCGACAGCAGCGCCGCCTCCAGCGCGTAGTCGCATTTCGACTTGCGGCCGAAGCCGCCGCCGAGCAGCGTCACATTGATGGTGACGTTGTCCTCGGGGATTCCGAGCGTCTTGGCAACGTCCTCGCGCGTGCCGCCCGGGCTTTGCACCGGCGCCCAGATCTCGGCCTTGTCGCCCTTGACGTCGGCCACTGCGGCCGGCGGCTCCATGCTGACATGGGCAAGATGCGGCAGATAATATTCGCCGACGATCACCTTATCGGCGCTCTTCAAGGCGGCGTCGACGTCGCCTTCCTTGCGCACGATAAGTCCCGGTTTGCGTGCGGCCCCTTCGAGCTCGGTCCGGTAGGCGGCCGAGTCGTATTTGCCGTTGGCGCCATCGTCCCAGGTGACCTTCAGTGCATCGCGGCCCTTGATCGCCGCGCCCGTGTTGCGGGCGATCACGGCCACTCCGCCAAGCGGCTGGAATTTTGACGGCCAAGGCCATCCCTTGACCTCCATGACCTTCTCGACGCCGGAGACCTTCACGGCATTAGCGGAATCGAACGATACCAGCTTGCCGCCGGTCACGGGCGGGCGGGCGATGACGGCGTATTTCATGCCGGGCAGCCGAATATCAGCGCCGTAGCCGGCCTTGCCGGTGGTGATGTCGTGCAGATCGACGATGCCGATCTCGCCTTTGCCGAGATAGCGGAAGGTCTTCGGGTCCTTCAGCTTCAGGCTGTCGATGGCCGGTACTGGTTCCCTGGCAGCATCAGCGGCCAGACCGCCAAATCCGATCTTCCGTCCGCTCGCCTCGTGGACCACCTCGTGATTGACCGCTTTTACCTCAGTCACCGGAACGCCCCAGCGCTTCGCCGCGGCCTGCTCCAGCATCTTGCGGGCCGAGGCCCCGATCTGGCGCATCGGCATCAGGTAATGCCGCGTGCTGCGCGAGCCGTCGGTGTCCTGGTTGCCGTATTTGACCTCATCGCCGTGGGCCTGCCGAACGCGGACCCGCGACCAATCGGCGTCCATTTCCTCGGCGACAATCAGCGGCAGGCTGGTGCGGACGCCGGTTCCCATCTCCGCACGATGCGCGACGATGGTGACGATGCCGTCGGGGGCGATCGCCACGAACACGCGCGGATCGACCACGGTGCCGTGCGGCATCTTGTCGGCACCGGTCTGGTAGGAAGCGAAGGCAGGGCGGCTCATGACGGGGGCGGCGAGCACGAAACCGCCGGCGATCCCGAGAGCCTTCAGCATGCTGCGGCGTGAGACCTTCTCGACCTTGATCGGCCGGATGTGTTGCTCAAAGCCACGGACTTTCCTGGGGTTTGCAAGGATGTTCATGATTACACCCCCGTTGAAGCGAGATGAATGGCGTTTTCGATGCGCTGGTAACAGCCGCAGCGGCAGATGTTGCCTGACATCGCCTCGCGGATCTGGTCGTGCGAGGGTTTGGGGTTCTCGCCGAGCAGCGCTGCCGCTTGCATGATCTGACCAACCTGGCAGAAGCCGCATTGCGGCACGTTGAGCTGGCGCCAGGCTTTCTGCACCGGATGGTCGCCGGTGGGGTGAAGGCCTTCAATGGTGGTGACCTCGCGGCCGACCACGTCGGAGACGGAAGTGATGCAGGCGCGCACCGCTTCCTTGCCGACGATGACGGTGCAGGCACCGCACAGCGCCTGGCCGCAGCCATATTTGGTGCCGGTCAGGCCAGCCTCATCACGGAGAAACCAGAGAAGGGGAAGATCCGGGTCGCCGTCCCAGCTATGTTCCTGGCCATTAATCTTCAATTTGATCATGATCGTTTCTCGCTCTTCTTAAGCCTCTGATGTCCGTTCCGGACGCTGGCTGGAACACGCTTCCATTCGCCGGCGTCGACCGACTTGGCCAGCTGCGCGATTCAAAATCGCATCAGTCAGGCTGACAGACTTCATTGCACGATCTGTTCGATAGTTTGGTTTTGCGCATGCCTCCTGCTGTTAGTTGTTCGTTGTTGTGCAGGTGGACCTTCATACAGGGCTGTGAGGCTATCAGAAATCACCGTAGAGCTGAAGTTATTCTTGCATTTTTCGTTTGTCGAAAGCGGGTGAGCTTGCCGGCGGCGGCGAAAAAATGGCTCGCTCGGTGACTTCAGATTGAGGCAAGCGTCGCCGTCCAGTTCGCCCGACGCCAGCGTGTCGACCAATCTCGGCCGCCGGGTCAAGGCTGTTCGTCCACGAGGCGATGGCCAACACCTTCAAGGAGGAACAGATCCCGTCGACCTTCAACTCTCGCCGAAGGGCCGGCACATCGAGCCAGGTATCGCCGAGATGAACCTGGTTATCCTGCTCACGGCGTCCGGACGGTCGGAATGAGAGGTCGCGGATCAGTTTGGTGTGGCGCCGACGCGGCCCGAAAAGGTCGAAGCAACCGTCACGACACCGTCCTTCAGCTTCAGCCCGAGCGCCGGAAGCGGACGCGGAGCCGGCCCATCGATCACCTCCGCGGCGTTTCTGGGATCGAAGATGGAGGCGTGGCACGAGCAGACGAACGCGTTGCGCTCCTTCGACCACATGTTCACCGGGCAGCCCTGGTGCGTGCAGGTCGCCGAGTAGCCAACTACGCCGTCGGCGGCGCGCGCGCGCGTCTCGTCGGTCAGTGCGGTGGGGTCGAACCTCGCCAGGATTACCAGATTGAGGCGATTGTCACTGCGCACTGTGCCGTCCGGAGCCATCGGAAAGGCCTGCACCTGCGGACCGCCCAGCGCAAGGTCCTCGGCCCGAACCACCTGTCCCTTCTTCGGACCGGTCAGAAACGCAAAGCGATCGTCCGGCGCCGGCGGCTTGGCAGCCTCGCCCTCCTCGGCCGCGCGTGCGGAACCGGCCAACAGTGGCGCAAGCGCCAGCCCGAGGATCGTTCGACGCCTGTAGCAGCGACAGTGCAGCCAATCATCGCACCGCATGCGGCTCGCTCCTTCCATTACTCGGTGCCATTGACGTTCGCGATCAGGCGCAGCGAAACCATTGCGAACTCGTCGGTGCCGTGGATGTAGCCGACCCTGAAGTAGCCGTTGATCGGGTGTTTGCCGGGCTTGGTGGCCCGCACGCCGATCGCAAAGTCGAGGCTGCCTTCCTGAATGGTACCCCGCACCACGCGACGCTCGAACGCTACCCCATCGTCAAACGACGAGAGTTCGATCACGCGATTGTTGTAACCCTGGAGAACCCGATAGCCGTCGCGAATGCGCAACGTGGCGTGCAGCACCGCCGGCTCGCCGACCTTGGCGGACACGTCGGTCACCTCGACCACATAAGCGGGCGATTCATCGGCCTGCGCCTGTTCGAACCCCGGCGAGGCCGGAGAACTCGCCAGCGCGGCGGCCAGTGTAACGGCACAGATGCAGATCAGTGTTGACCCCGCTCGAACATGTTGCATCGTTAGAATCCTAACGAGTGAGGTTGCTTGACAGGGCAACGAAACCCGGCCGGCCGAGAAACCGGCCGCCATTGCTGGCGGCCGGTCGCAAACAAAGAGGCACTCACTTGGAAACGGCGAAGACCCAGACGACGCCGCCCTGCGGCACATCCTTCTGCCAACCTACCAGCTGGCTCATCAGCTCCTGCTGGAAGGCCGCGTCGACTCCGTAGCCGGACTCCACGGCCACATACTGAACGCCATTGACCTCGTAGGTCGAAGGCGGCGCGATGATCCCGGAGTTGGTCTTGAAGTGCCAGAGTTGCTCGCCGGTCTTGGCATCGTAGGCGCGGAACTCACGGTCGTTGGTGCCGCCTGTGAAGAGCAACCCCCCGCCGGTGGTGAGGATCGAGCCCCACATCATCGAGCCCGAATACAGGTTGCGCCAAACCCGCTTGCCGCTGTTGACGTCGTACGCCTGGATCTCGCCGTAGAAGCTCGCCTTGGTGTCGACCGAGAAGTGAAAATCCGGGATGGCAACGCCCGTCCACCACTGTCCGGGAACGCGCTCCTCGACCTTCCCTTCCAGGTTATTGCAGTGGTTCTCGTTGGACGGAATGTAGACCATTCCGGTCTTCGGGTTATAGGCCTCGTACGGCCAATCCTTGCCGCCCCACAGGCCGGGGCAGAACTGGGCCGCCTTGCCGGTGGCCGGCTTGTGCGCCAGGTCGATCTCAGGCCGTCCAGTCTTTGGATCGATGCTCTTGAAGACGTTCTGTGGCACGTAACCCTGGGCGTTGATGTAAGAAATCCCGCCATCCGGATTGCGCTTGAGCCAGTACAGATAGCCGTTACGCGCCGGCTTGAGCAGGCCCTTGGTAGTGGCGCCGTCTTTCTGGAAATCCACCAGCATCGGGGCATTCATCTCGTCCCAGTCCCACGATTCGTTCTGATGGTACTGGAAATAGCCCTTTATCTTGCCAGTATCGGCATCGAGCGCGACAGTTGAGGAGGTGTACAGGTTGTCGCCCGGTCGCTGATCGCCGAACCATGGGGAGGCGTTGCCGGTTCCCCAATAGACCGTGTTGGACGCTGTATCATAGTTGCCGGTCATCCAGGTGGAGGCACCGCCGGTCTTCCAGGTGTCGGGCTTCTCCCAGGTGTCGCTTCCCGGCTCACCGGGCGCCGGAACCGTGTAGGTCTTCCATACCGACTTGCCAGACTCGGCGTCGAACGCCTGGACGAAGCCGCGCACGCCGAACTCGCCGCCCGCGACGCCGACCAGAATCTTGTCCTTCACCACCAGGGGCGCCGCGGTCATGTAGTAGCCGGTCTTCCAATCTTCGACCTTCGCGTTCCAAACGACCTTGCCGGTCTTGGCGTCAAGCGCGACCAGCACGGCATCGAGCCCGGCCAAATAGACTTTGTCGCCATACAGCGCCACGCCACGGTTAGTGTTGTGCAGGGCGCTGAACCCTTCGGGAAACTTGGGCTTGTAGCGCCAAAGCAGATCGCCCGTGGCCGCATCCAGCGCGACCACCTGGATGTACGGCGTCGAGATGAACATTACGCCGTTGTTCACGATCGGCGGCGCTTGGTGCCCAGAATCCACACCAGTGGAGAAGCTCCACACCGGTACCAGCGACTTCACGTTGCTGGTGTTGATTTGATCGAGCGAACTGTAGCTCCATCCCTTGTAGTTGCCGCGTGTCATCAGCCAGTTCCCCGGCTCTGGATTTTCGAGCCGGGCTGATGTCACCGGACTGTAATTCTCGATCGGACCGGCGACGACAGCGGTTGAGGCAAGGGTTGCAAACGCGACAACAGTCGAGAAAAGCCATTGCTTTCTGGTCATGGACGCTATCTCCCTGTGCTTTATCTCTTCACCCACCCTATGGTGGGTGGTGCGATCGTTCTGGGGCATGCGAATCCGATACGACCACGCCCCATCAGCCTGGTTGTTGAGCACCTACCTTTCCAAGGAGTGTTGCAGCTACGGTGAGCGAGCCATCCGCTATCGCCAGCCGCGGCGCCGCCGGACGCCGGAGCGCGGGCACGAACGCGACCTGCGCGCTTTCCCGAGGATTGAACTCGGAGTTGTGACAAAAGCCCTTAAGAATGTCTTTGTCGCTGTGCTCGGCCTTCAGCCAGCCGATCATGGAACAGCCGGCGTGAGAACAAACCCCAGTGGTGAGGAGAAGCGAGCGCCGCGTGTGGTCCGGATACTGCATAATGTTGAGCTCCGCACGGCGTGGTATCACGTTAGCGGGTCTTGAATTATAACACACATATTGAGTTGAGCGCCGCAAGCGGCAAAAAAAGACGAAGGAATTTGCGTGTTCTGGATCCGGTGTTTCTCTTTGTTGCAGCTCGTTTTCGCCAAAGCGCACGTCGTCCCAAAACGCACCGGCCAGCTCAGTCGCCGATGACCCAAACCGGAAGTGAAATATCAAACCTTAATTTGAAGAAGTGGGACAGTATGGCCGCATCAGGGCGACATGCCGGCCTGCGTGCAAAAGCTTCGGCCTCGTCGGCGTTGTCCGCCGCGGTGCAGAAGCCGACCAGGATTGCGAAGATTGCGGAGCAGATGCGGCCCATGGTGGCGGCCCCCGTTAAAAATACGCGATCAGGCGCCCGGCGCAGATGGCGCTGAGCCACAGCAGTAACGACACGAGCGCAGTAACCTTGGCGCCGCCGGACGCTTCGGCGCGCCAGAGCGCAATACGTCGCCACGGGCCGGCATGTGCGATCACGATGTTGACCAGCGCCGCCGCAATCAGGAGCAGCTTGGTCTGGAACGCAGGATTGCGCACTACATGCGCCGCATCGGCGCTGAACAACAGAAATCCCATGCTGATCGCGAGCAGAAAACCGAAGCGTGAAAAAGGCAGCAGCAATTGCGCCATCGGCTGGATCGGAATCGCGCGCCCCAATCCGAGCAGCCTCAAATCGAGCGCCAGGATCGATCCCACCAGCACAACGAAGCCGAGGATATGCAGAATCTCGACCGCGGGATAAAGCGCCGGTGAGCTGCGCATCACATGACCGAGCGCGCTCTCCTGCAATGCCAGGAAGATCGGCGCGGCTGGCTGATGTTCCACGCTGGTCTACCGCAATTCGATGCGTTTGCCGTCGAGAATAATGTATTCGATCCGCGCCTCGTCCGGATTACTCGTATGGGGATAACCGAAAACGGTACAGGTCTTGCCAGGCGCGATCATGTCCGGCGTGATGCCGCGCCGCTCCATGCGCGAAGGCGGCGCGAGGACGAAGCGCCAGTGCTTACCGTCGACCTCCATCTCGATCTGGCAGTGCGGATTCTCGTAGGTCGATTTCAGAATCTCGCCGGTGACGGTGAACGACTTGGACGTGTCGTATCCGCCCCAGCCGTGATGCGCGATCGCCGCGCCCGGAACAAGAGCAGTCGCCAGCGACAGGAACAAACGACGGGTGATTGATGTCATTCGCGCTGCCTCCGGCAATATGAAGGACAACACCGATCCGCGCCGGACTCCGCGGTTTGCGTCACCGTTCAAACGACCGCGGTTACGCAGGCCTCGCGCGCGGCGGAAAAAGGCGCGCCAATCGATCTTCCGAGTTCGAACCGGGCGAGGTTGGGTCGTATTTATAGCGATTTTCTCGTCCCTCGACATGAGCGTATCCTTCGGCTACTGCAGCCTCGTGCATTCTGAGCCAATGCAGTTCGGTCGCTATACATCCGAGAATGAAGGCCGACGCTACGTCATGATCTAAGTCACTATGTCGATCTATAATCTCGTCCATCAATCCCTTCTTTGAAAGTGGATTCGAGCCTTATCGATCAGGCCTACACGAAACGGGCCCATTCCTTCGGTTTCAAAGAAACCTCGGGAATTTCGTTCAGCGATGATTTCCCTGAGGAAGGTCAACTTCGTCTCAACATCCACTGCAAGCACCGAATGCAATTCGGCAACGTACACTTCGAGATTCTCACAATCGGCCGACGAGATTTCGTAGACGGAGAACGAGGCTCCGTTACAGCGCATCAGTCTGTAGCGGGGCTCCCCGCAGCATTTGCAGGCGCCGACATTCAAATCGTGTGAGGTGTCATCAACTTTGATCGTTGATGCGAACTGTCGGTGGTTTCCCCCCAAGTGATTGTGAAAGGTGATCTCCTTGCGCTGTGCTGCCCCGGTGCAGCCCCGAGGTGCCGGTTTGTCAAGCCCTCGAAAATCGAGCAAAGATTGGTAACCGAAATCAATGGGTTATTGGCGCGCCCGGAACGATTCGAACGTCCGACCCCCAGATTCGTAGTCTGGTGCTCTATCCAGCTGAGCTACGGGCGCGTTTTTCGCGTGACACTCGGGCTCAACGGCCCTTTGCATCAAAAATCTAACCGGAAGGTCGCGAAAGAGCGCTTTAGCTACCCGCTCCGGCCCGAATTGGCAAGGTCCGGAACGGAGGCCTCTACAGGGTCCGGCTCGGGGTCGCGCATCCAAGTCGGTGTTGCCGACTTGGAAAATAACAGGGGCGAACTCGGGTAAACCCGAGTTCGGGGTGCGAACCCGGAATCTCGCGCAATTATCAATACCCTAAGCTCTTGCCCGCTCGTTACGCACGGTCAGTAGTTCCACCGGCCGGTCTGGTATTGTGATCCGGAACATCGCGCCGATGGTTCCTTCCACGAGGTGAATCTCTCCGCCATGGGCGCGAACCAGCTCGGCGGCGATCGCAAGCCCGAGCCCGCTGCCGCCCGGCCGGCCTGAAGTCTGAAAAGCCTCAAACAGGTGTTCGCGCGTCCTCGGCGGAATGCCTGGACCGGTGTCGGACACTTCGATGATCGCGACCGCGCCTTCACGCCGCCCGGTAATGCGAATTTGCATGGCGGCGGCGTCGCCGCGCGGCAGGGTTTCGAGCGCCTGGGCCGCATTGCGCACCAGATTGAGCAGCACGCGGAACAGCTGATCGGGATCGGCGTCAATCATCAGCCCCCGCTCGATCGCGCTGATCCAGGTGACCGAGGCATCGGCGGCAAGGCCTGCGGATTCCCGCACTTCGCCGACGACCGGCTCGATCAGGATCATGCGGCGGTCGGGCGCGGCCTCCTGCGCGCGGCCATAGGAGAGTGTCGACTGACAGAATGCGATGGCGCGTTCCAGCGAGCGCATCAGCTTCGGTGCGAAGCGCTGCACCCGCGGGTCGGGGACGCTCGCCAGCTGATCTGACAGCAATTGCGAGGACGCGAGCAGGTTGCGCAGATCGTGGTTGATTTTCGAAACCGCAAGCCCGAGCGCCGCAAGCCGGCTCTTCTGATGAAGCATCGACACCAGATCGCGCTGCATGTCGGACAATTCGCGCTCGGCAACGCCGATCTCGTCGCTCCGATTCGACGGAACGATGATCCGCGCCGGGCTTTCCGGATTCTCGTGAAAACCGACAAGGTTCTCGGTCAGGCGCCGCATCGGCCGCACAAACAGGAAATGCAGCGCAAGATAGACCAGCGCGGCGGTCAGGATCGCGATCGCGAGCGAAACCAGGAGCAGGTTGCGGGAAAACACATACATCGCCTGGCGCAGCGGCGCCTCGTCGATCACGACCTCGATGAACTGGCCTCCGCCCGGCGGCGGCCCGATCACCCGGATCGCCTGATTGCCGGTCTCCAGCATCATCTGGAAGGAATCCACGATCGACGACCAGGCCGTCAGCGAGCGCATGTCGACGTCATGGCCGATCGCCTGCGGCAAACCGGTAGAGGCCAGAAGCCGCCGCTGCTGTCCCATTTTGATGGCCACCGCACGCGCGCCAATGCTGTCGAGGATTTGCCGCGACAGCGATTCCGGAACCATGCCGGAGGGGGCCGCGTCCAGCACCAGCGCGGCTGTATTCGCAGCCGCCAGTTTGCCGTTGAGCCGGTTCATCCAGAAATTCGCGATCGAGGGCACGTAGATCAGGACTTCCGCGATCATGACCAGCGGAATGGTGAGCAGCAACAACTTACCGGACAAGCCCAAGCGGCGCCGCAGCGTTGGCTGCAGCTTTTCGGTGGTCGTCCTTTCGTCGTTCGCTGACGCCATAACTCCCTTCAGGGCCTCACGTTTTAAGGATGCGTCCAGCCACGGGGACGGTCAAATAAAGATTTAATGACGCAAAGCCGTTCCTAGAACCCCTGCGCGATCCGGACCGTCCTGCGGCGTCCGGAAATTCCCTTTGCAGCAACACTGATAGGAACTTCAAATTCACCGCACCAGGAGGTGAGCCCTCATCCCATCTTTAATACACCGGGAATGCTCAATTATTCGCGCCAAATGTGCCGTTTCGAAGAAGCTCGATCCGCTGACCTCGCAATTGACGAAAAGGGGTCGCTCCCGTATAAGCCGCGCCACTTGTCCGCGGTGGCCCGGTTCGACCGGGCCGGCTCGTTTGTGGCCGGAAAATGGCCCGCTTGGGCCTGGCAGCATCCGCGGACATACTCACTTATCAGGCAGATCGCCAGCCCCGGCAGGCCAGGTCTCAGCGGAGAACGACCCGTGAAGCGGACTTACCAACCCAGCAAACTGGTGCGCAAGCGCCGCCATGGCTTCCGCGCGCGCATCGCCACGACCGGTGGCCGCAAGGTGCTCGCCGCACGGCGCGCCCGCGGCCGCAAACGTCTGAGCGCCTAGAGCTCCGATTCCGAAGTTCGCAAGCTATCGCGGCGACCTCTGAGGCGAACTTCGGAATCAAGGGAGCTCTGGCAATTATTGGTTTCTAGTGCGGCTTTGAATTTGAAGTTCCTGTAATAGTGGTGCAGAGGGATTGATAGGAACTTCAAATTCAAAGCCGCACTAATGTCCCGGTTCTGACATTCGTACCGGCGCGTTCGTTTACGAATGTCAGAACCAAAGGGACACTAGCAAATATCGGATTCCAGTGTGGTTTTGGATTTGACATTCGATCTGGGGACTCGCGGTGAGACTAAATCGAATGTCAAATCCACCACACTAGCCCGGGCCTCCCGGAGAGATCTTGCCATGGATCGGCTAAGGCAGCGGGCGGACTTCCTCGCTGTTGCCAATGGCACGCGGGTCAGCGCGGCCGCTTTTGTGCTGCAATGCCGCCGTCGCGACGATGGTGGCCCGGCCCGGGTGGGTTTTACCGTCACCAAGAAGAACGGTAGTGCAACCGAACGCAACCGCATCCGCCGGCGACTTCGCGAATTGGTAAAACGGTTAGATGCCGTATCGCTCCGGCCCCATAGTGATTATGTGCTAGTCGGTCGCCGCGCCGCCCTGACCCGTGATTTTTCGAGCATGCTCGAGGATCTGCACGCGGGGCTTCATCGCCTCAACCGCGAGGCTTCAAAGGCTACGCGACGCGAACACAGAATGAATGACGAGACCTGATCGATGACCGAAAATCGCAATACCATCCTCGCCATCATTCTCTCCGGGCTCGTGCTGCTGGCCTGGCAATATTTCTACAACGTTCCGCAGATGGAAAAGCAGCGCGCCGCGCAGGTTGCGCAGACCCAGACGACCAAGCCCGCGCAGGAAAGCGGCGCTGCGCCTCAAAGCGGAACGGCGCCGGCGCCGGCGGCCAATGCGCCCGCCAATAATCAGCCGGCCTCGGCGACCCCGGTGAGCCGGGACAGCGCGATTGCCGCCACAGCGCGCGTCAGAATCGAAAGTCCCCGCCTCTCGGGCAGCATTTCGTTAAAAGGCGCGCGCGTCGACGACCTGTCGCTGATGCAGTTCCGCGAGACCGTCGATCCCAACTCGCCGCCGATCGTGCTGTATTCCCCCTCGGGTACCGAGAATCCCTATTATGCGGAATTCGGCTGGGTCGCCGCCAGCGGCTCGACGGCGCGGATTCCCGACCAGAACACGGTCTGGCAGCAGGAAAACACGGGCAGCCTGACGCCGAGCCATCCGGTGACGCTGAAATACGACAACGGCGATGGGCTGACCTTCCGGCGTACCATTGCGATCGATGACCACTACCTGTTTACGATCAAGGACGAAGTGACCAATGTCGGCAACGCGCCGGTCACGCTTTATCCCTTTGCGCTGATCTCGCGACACGGCACCCCGAAGGTCGCCGGGTACTACATCCTGCATGAGGGCCTGATCGGCTATCTCGGCGATTATGGGCTGCAGGAATACGGCTACAAGAAAATCGACGACGCCAGGGCGGTCAACTTCAAGGTCACCAATGGCTGGCTTGGCATCACCGACAAATATTGGGCCTCGGCGCTGTTGCCCGACACCCGCGCCCAGTTGCAGGCGCGCTTCTCGTCCAATCTCGTCGGTGGTGTGAGAACCTATCAGACCGACTATCTGCAGGACCCGCAGACGATTGCGATCGGCGGCACCGGCAGCGCCTTTGCGCGGCTGTTCGCCGGCGCCAAGGAAGCCGGCGTTGTCGGCATCAATTTCCCGATCGGAGGGCTCGGAGGTTACAACAAGCAGCTCGAGCTCAACCACTTCGATCTTCTGATCGATTGGGGCTGGTTCTACTTCATCACCAAGCCGATGTTCCTGGCGCTGGACTTCTTCTACCGCTTCTTCGGCAATTTCGGCATCTCGATCCTTCTGGTGACGGTGCTGGTGAAGCTTCTGTTCTTCCCGCTGGCGAACAAATCCTATGTCTCGATGGCGAAGATGAAATCGGTGCAGCCGCAACTGGCGGCGCTGAAGGAGCGCTATCCCGACGACAAGGTGAAGCAGCAGCAGGAGATGATGGAGATCTACAAGAAGGAGAAGATCAACCCGATCGCCGGTTGCCTTCCCGTCGCATTGCAGATCCCGGTGTTCTTCTCGCTCTACAAGGTGCTGTTCGTCACCATCGAAATGCGGCACGCGCCGTTCTATGGCTGGATCAAGGACCTCTCGGCTCCCGATCCGACCAACCTGTTCAACCTGTTCGGACTGTTGCACTTCGATCCCACGCAGATTCCGGTGTTCGGACAATATCTCTGGCTCGGGGTGTGGCCGATCATCATGGGCATTACGATGTGGTTGCAGTTCAAGCTCAACCCGACCCCGCCCGATCCGACCCAGCAGATGATCTTCGGCTGGATGCCGCTGATCTTCACCTTCATGCTTGCCGGCTTCCCGGCGGGTCTCGTCATCTACTGGGCGTGGAACAACCTGCTGTCGGTGGCGCAGCAGAGCTTCATCATGCATCGCAACGGCGTGAAGGTCGAACTGTTTGACAATCTGAAGGCGACCTTCGTTTCGAAGAAGGCCGAGTCCAAGACCTGAGGCCAGGATAGGGCTCATCGAACTTCAGTGCGCGGCGAAGAAATACGCTCAACCGTCATGCCCGGCCTCGTGCCGGGCATCCACGTCTTGGCCGTGTTTCACCAGGAAAGTCGTGGATGGCCGGGCCGAGCCCGGCCATGACGAATGGGAAACCTTCGCATGACCACCGATATTGATGCGAAGCTGATCGAGCGAGGCCGCAAATTCTTCGCCGGCGATTTCAGGTTTTTCTGGGCCGCACCTTCGATCGAGACCCTGCCGACGATGGCAGGCCTGGAGGTTGCGTTCGCCGGTCGCTCCAATGTCGGCAAATCGAGCCTGATCAACGCGCTGACGGGCCGCAACGCGCTGGCGCGGACCTCGAACACGCCCGGGCGCACCCAGGAACTGGTCTTCTTCGAGGGGCCCGAGGGTGCCGGCTTCCGTCTCGTCGACATGCCCGGCTACGGTTACGCCACAGCGCCCAAGGCCAAGGTGGCGTCCTGGACGGCACTGATCCACAAATACCTGAATGGCCGCAGCAGTCTGGGGCGGGTTTACGTGCTGATCGATTCCCGGCACGGCCTCAAGGAGGTCGACCTCGACGTCCTCAAGACGCTGGACCGATCGGCGGTGAGTTACCAGATCGTTTTGACCAAGATCGATCAGGTCAAGCCGGCCGAGGTGGAAGGGCGCATCGCCGAAATCAGCTCGGCGCTTTCAAAACACCCTGCGGCATTTCCGGAAATCATTGCGACGTCCTCGCAAACCGGCGCCGGTCTGCCGGAACTGCGCGGTGCGATGATGCGGCTGCTCGAGGAACGCCGGCGATGAGAGAGTTACGCATCTTTCGCATTCTGATCATCCTGGCGGGCGTGATGGGCGCCGACGGCGTCATTCTGGCGGCGGCTGCCACCCATCAGGGCGATGCCGCGCGGCTTGCGCCGGCATCTTCGATGCTGCTGTTTCACGCAGCCGCCGTGCTCGCGACCGTCTCCCTGGCCGAGCGTGGCGTCATTCATCCGACCGGCGGGCTCCTCGCCGCTGGCGGCTTCGTGGTCGCGGCAGCCTCGTTTGCCGGCGATCTGAGCTTGCGGCACTTTGCCGGCCACGGCCTTTTTCCGCTTGCCGCACCCACCGGCGGCACGCTTCTGATCGCAAGCTGGCTGGTGCTTGCGATCGCGGCCGCATGGCCTCGGCGAAACTAAAGCATCCTGATCGTGTCCCGGACGCGGTGCAGCGTTCTCGCGGCGATGCGAAGCATCGTCCGCTGCGCTGCTCCGCAGAGCCAGGACCCATTTTTCGCCGCTCGATGGACCCCTGATCAGCAGCGCACCACGCCGCAAAGAATGTAAAAGACGCGCGTGAACGCGCTTATGGCGCTGCGCTGTATCCGGGGAACGCTTGTAACGCGGGTAAAGAGTGCAGACCATCCTTTGCGCCGTGCCCGCCAATCGGATAGAAACCGCCCCACCTACAGCATGATCCGGAAAAGTGGGTACCGGTTTTCCGAAAAGATCATGCTTAATCTGGAGACCGCGAGACCCGCTTCATGACCGACGTGCCCCACATCAGTCCGCTCGATCAGGCCCGCATCCTGTCCGAGGCACTGCCGCACATGCAGCAATATGACGATGAAACCATCGTCATCAAATATGGCGGCCATGCCATGGGTGCCGAAGACGTCGCCAAGGCCTTCGCCCGCGACATCGTGCTTCTGGAGCAGACCGCGATCAATCCGGTGGTGGTGCATGGCGGCGGCCCGCAGATCGCGACAATGTTGAAGCGGCTAGGCATTCAATCCGAATTCGCCGCGGGCCTGCGCATCACCGACGCCGCGACCATCGAGATCGTCGAGATGGTGCTTGCGGGTTCGATCAACAAGCAGCTCGTGGGCTACATTAACGAGGCCGGCGGCAAGGCGGTGGGACTGTGCGGCAAGGACGGCAACATGGTGATGGCCTCGAAGGCGACGCGCACCATGGTCGATCCTGATTCGCATATCGAAAAGGTGGTCGATCTCGGCTTCGTCGGCGAGCCCGAGAAGGTCGATTTGACGCTACTCAATCAGTTGATCGGCTATGAACTGATCCCGGTTCTGGCTCCGCTTGCGACCTCGCGCTCGGGGCAGACCTTCAACGTCAACGCGGACACGTTTGCCGGTGCGGTGGCCGGCGCCTTGAAGGCCAAGCGGCTGTTGCTCCTGACCGACGTGCCCGGCGTGCTCGACAAATCGAAGAAGCTGATTTCGGAGATTTCGATCAAGGACGCGCGCAAGCTGATCGCCGACGGCACCATTTCGGGCGGCATGATTCCGAAGGTCGAAACCTGCATCTACGCCCTGGAACAGGGCGTGCAGGGCGTCGTCATCATCGACGGTAAACTACCGCACGCGGTGCTGCTCGAGCTCTTTACCAATCAGGGCACCGGCACGCTGATCCACAAGTGATGAAGCGAAACCATTCTTCGTCATGGCCGCATTTATTCCGGCCATCCGCATCTTGCTGGCGGCGAGAACGTCAGGAGGACATGGATGCCCGGGACAAGCCCGGGCATGACAAGGGACGAAAAGCATTCGCTCACGCAGGGCCCTTTTTGGTGGCCGTTATCTTTTTCATTCTCCCGACCTCGGCCCGTGCCGACCTCAAGCTCTGCAATCGCATGAGCTACGTGATCGAGGCCGCGATTGGCATCGACGACAAGTCGGCGACTGCAACCCGCGGATGGTTTCGCATCGATCCGGCGGCCTGCCGCGTGGTCGTTCAGGGCACGCTGACCGCAGACCGTATCCTGCTCAATGCACGCGCGCTCCCTGTCTACGGCGCATCGCCCATCCCGCAAAACGGCGGCGACACGCTCTGCGTCGCGCCCGACAATTTCGTGATCGCAGCCGCTCGCCAATGCCGCGCCGGGCAAACGCCCGCCGCTTTCACCCAGATCGTTCCGAGCAAGGCCGAGGACGGCAATCTGGTGGCCTATCTGGCCGAAGACAGCGAATATGATGACGAGCAGGCAAGGCTTGCCGGCGTGCAGCGGTTGCTGGTGATCGCGGGTTTTGACGCCGCTCCGATCGACGGTGTCGACGGTCCCAAAACGCAGGCCGCCCTGGCCGCCTTCCTGAAAAGCCGCGGGCTCACCGCGGATTTCGTGCAATCGCCGAATTTCTTCACCACCATGATCGAGGCGGTGCAGTCGCCGTCTTCCGCCGGGCTGACCTGGTGCAACGAAACGCCGCACAGGGTCATGGCCGCCGTCGGTATCGACGACGGCAAGACGGTGGTCAGCCGCGGCTGGTATCGGATCGATCCCGGCAAATGCCTGCATCCGGACGTGACCGGCCAGACCAGGCGGATTTTCAGCTTCGCGGAAGCGGTCGATGCCGAAAACCGTACCGTCAAATTCAAGGACCGCCCGCTGAACTGGGGTGGTACGACGGCGCTTTGCACGCGTGAGAACAAATTCGAAATCAGCGAGCAGGGCGACTGCTCTACGAGAGGTTTTGCCTCGACCGGATTTGCCGCCGTCGACATGGGAAGCGGCGGCAAGACGTTGCGTTTTGCGATGCCGTGATGCGCGCGCCACAAGCAAAACCGTCCCGGACAAGCGAGCGCGGCGAGCGCGATCCGGAACCCATAACCACAGGGCCTCGCTTGTGGGCACGATCTCTCTCGATCTGGCTTATCGAGAGATTCCGCCCCCACGTTCGCGGGGACGACAGGTTGAGTTTCGGATGACCACGAAACGCCCCTTCACGCATATCGACACCTGGGTGTTCGACCTCGACAACACGCTTTATCCGCATCACGTCAACCTGTGGCAACAGGTGGACAGGCGGATCGGCGAGTTCATCGGCGCGTGGCTCAAGGTCTCGCCGGAGGAAGCGCGCCGGATTCAGAAGGATTATTACCGCCGCTATGGCACCAGCATGCGCGGGATGATGACCGAACATGGCGTGCGCGCCGATGACTTTCTCGCTTACGTGCACCAGATCGATCATTCGCCGCTGCAGCCGAATCCGGCGATGGGCGCCGCGATCGCCAGACTTCCCGGACGCAAACTGATCCTGACCAACGCCTCGACCGATCACGCCGACAAGGTCCTGCAGCGACTCGGGATGGATGCGCATTTCGAAGCGGTGTTCGACATCATCGCCGCCGATCTTGAACCCAAACCCGCGGCCCAGACCTACCAAAAATTTCTGAAGGATTACGGGGTCGATCCGCGGAAGGCGGCGATGTTCGAGGATCTGGCGCGCAATCTCGTGATTCCGCATCAGCTCGGCATGACCACGGTGCTGGTGGTGCCCGACGGCAGCCGGGAAGTCGTGCGCGAGGACTGGGAGATGGAAGGACGTGACGATCCTTGTGTCGATCACGTCACCGACGACCTCACGGGATTTTTGCAGAGGCTCGCGCGGTGAGCGCCGTTTCTCGTCATGCCCGGCCTTGTGCCGGGCATCCAAGTCTTCCTTGGCCGCTATTTTAGACGTGGATGGCCGGGACGAGCCCGGCCATGACGGTCAAGTATTCTTGACTCTGCCCTCTCAAATTCCGAAAAAGCCGCTTCCATCCGCCTCTCAAGGAAACACGATGTCCGCTGCTGCTCTGGAATCCACCATCAACACCGCATTCGACGCCCGCGAAGGTATTTCTGCCGCGACCAGAGGCGAAGTCCGGGACGCCGTGGACCATGCGCTTGAGCTGCTCGACAAGGGTGAGGCGCGCGTGGCCGAACGCGAGGCGAGCGGCAAGTGGAAGGTGCACCAATGGCTGAAAAAAGCGGTGATGCTGTCGTTTCGCCTCAACGACATGAGCGCGATCCCGGGCGGCCCGGGCAAGGCATCGTGGTGGGACAAGGTGCCCTCGAAATTCGACGGCTGGGGCGAAAACCGCTTCCGCGACGCAGGTTTTCGTGCCGTCCCGGGCGCCATCGTCCGCCGCTCGGCCTTCATCGCCCGAAACGTCGTCCTGATGCCGTCCTTCGTCAATCTCGGCGCCTATGTCGACGAAGCGACCATGATCGACACCTGGTCCACGGTTGGCTCCTGCGCGCAGATCGGCAAGCGCGTGCATATCTCCGGCGGCGTCGGCATCGGCGGCGTGCTGGAACCGCTGCAGGCCGAACCCGTGATCGTCGAGGATGATTGCTTCATCGGCGCGCGCTCAGAAGTCGCCGAAGGCGTGATCGTGCGCAAGGGCGCGGTGCTGGCGATGGGCGTTTTCCTCGGCGCCTCGACCAAGATCGTCGATCGCGATACCGGCGAGACCTTCGTCGGCGAAGTGCCGGAATATGCCGTCGTGGTCCCCGGCACCCTGCCCTCACGACCGCTCAAGAACGGTCAGCCCGGCCCCGCAACCGCTTGCGCCGTCATCGTCAAACGGGTCGACGAGCGCACCCGCGCCAAGACCAGCATCAACGAACTGCTGCGGGACTAGAGCATGATCCGGAAAAGTGTGTAACGGTTTTCCGGAAAGATCATGCTCAAACAAAGGTCTAAAGCGCGATGGCGATTCAACCTGATCCCATCGCGCTTTGGTACGCGATCTCGAACCCCTAGCCGATCGGCGCGCGCGCATGTTATGCGAAAGGCATGACCGATGCCCTCTCGATTGCCCGTGATCTCATCCGCTGTGCCTCGGTAACGCCGGCCGACGCTGGCGCGCTTGGCGTGCTTGAGAAAATCCTCAAAGGTGCAGGCTTTGAGGTGCATCGTCTCACCTTCGGCGCGACCGGCACCGCCGATGTCGAGAATCTCTACGCGCGCCTCGGAACCGCCTCGCCGCACCTCACCTTTGCCGGCCATACCGACGTGGTGCCGGCCGGCGACGAGGGCGCGTGGTCGCACGGGGCGTTTTCGGGCGAGGTGAGGGACGGGTATTTGTACGGCCGTGGCGCCGTCGATATGAAGGGCGGCATCGCCTGCAGCGCCGCAGCCGTGTTGCAATATCTCGCCGATCACGGCGGCAAGACAAATGGATCGATCTCGTTCCTGATCACAGGTGATGAGGAAGACATTTCCGTCAACGGCACCGTCAAATTGTTGCAATGGGCCGCAACGCGTGGCGAAAAATTCGACCACTGCGTGCTCGGCGAACCCTCGAATGTCGAGACGCTCGGCGATTGCATCAAGATCGGCCGCCGCGGCTCGCAATCGGGCACGGTTTATGTCGAGGGCATCCAGGGGCACGTTGCCTATCCGCATCGTGCGGCCAATCCGGTGCCGGATATTGCGCGCTTGAT
The DNA here is from genome assembly GCF_035570375.1 of Bradyrhizobium sp. Taxonomy (GTDB): domain Bacteria; phylum Pseudomonadota; class Alphaproteobacteria; order Rhizobiales; family Xanthobacteraceae; genus Bradyrhizobium. The sequence goes on from NZ_DATMLW010000195.1 coordinate 33,198, forward strand.
CGTGGCGCTCAGCGACGAGCCGCTCGATCACGGCAGCGCGCAGTTTCAGGCCTCCAACCTCGAATTCACCTCTGTCGATGTCGGCAATGCCGCGAGCAACGTCATCCCCTCGCAGGCGCGCGCGAAATTCAACATCCGCTTCAACGATCTCCACACGCAAGCGACATTGCGCGAACTGGTCGAGCAGCGGCTTGCGAAAGTGGCGGGAAACCGGATCCGCGCGCGGATCGTGTGGGAGCCGTCGAACTCCAACGTGTTTGTGACCAAGCCCGGCGCCTTCACCGATCTTGCGGTCGCGGCGATCGAGGAAGTCACCGGCCGCAAACCTGAACTGAGCACGAGCGGCGGCACCTCTGACGCGCGCTTCATCGCCAGCTATTGCCCGGTCATCGAGTTCGGCCTGGTCGGCCAGACCATGCATCAGATCGACGAGCGGACGCCAGTGGCCGATCTGGAAAAGCTGACGAAGATCTACCGGGGAATCCTGGACAGGTATTTCGCGTAGCACTTTCTGTCATCGTCCCCGCCTTCGCGGGGTATGACACCAGGTCAATAATCCACCCGGACCAGATAAAGCCCTTGCGGCGGCGCGACGGGGCCGCACGCGGCGCGGTTGCGCGCGGCCAATGCGGCAGAAAGATCATCGGCATCCCAGCGCCCCTCGCCCACCCAGACCAGCGAGCCGACCATCGAACGCACCTGGCTGTGCAGGAACGAGCGCGCCGAAGTTGCGATGTTGACGGCATCGCCGTCGCGCACGACATCGAGCTGATCGAGCGTTTTCACCGGCGAATTCGCCTGGCATTCGGTGTCGCGAAAGGTAGTGAAGTCGTGCTTGCCGACGAGTTTTTGCGCGGCGGCGTGCATCGCGTCTGAATCGAGCGGCCGTGGCAGACGCCAGGCGTGGCCGATGTCGAGCGCGAGATTGGCGCGGCGATTGGCGATCCGGTAGAGATAATGCCGCCTTTTCGCAGAGAAGCGCGCCTCGAAACTGTCCGCCACGATTTCCGCGGACAGCACGCCGATCGGATGCGGCCGCAAATGCGCGTTGAGGCCGTCGCGAAACCGGCCGGGCACAAAATGTTTCGCGATATCGCAATGCGCGACCTGCCCCAGCGCATGCACGCCGGCATCGGTACGCCCCGCGCCATGAACGCGAACCTGCTCGCCACAGATCGCCTTGATCGCCGCCTCCAGCGCACCCTGCACCGAGGGGCCGTTGTCCTGAATCTGCCAGCCGCTGAACGGCGCGCCGTCATATTCGATGATGAGTTTGTAACGGGGCATCACTGCAACAATCTATCTTTGTCGTTATTGCCGGGCTCGACCCGGCAATCCATCCTCTTCGCTCGGCTCTTGTGAAGATAGATGGATACGCGGGTCAAGCCCGCGTATGACGAATTGAAGATGCGGCCGCCGTTCACGCGAGCCTCACGCCGACTACCAGCGGCGTGCCGCGCAAAAATTCTTCGGCCTTCATCGGCTGCCTGCCGGCCCGCTGTAATTCGAGAATCCGCAATGCCCCCTGCTTGCAGGCGATCGTCAAGCGGTCATCCAGCACGGCGCCCGGCTCACCAGAGCCATCAGCGATTTCACCGCGCAAAATCTTGACG
>NZ_DATMLW010000196.1:0-39582 GCF_035570375.1 Bradyrhizobium sp.
CTCGATCCGGCCGAGCAGCAGGCCGATTTTGACGCCGCGACCGCGAGTGTGGCCGCGGCGGAGGCCCAGTTGCGCGTGGCGCAAGCGACCTTTGACCGGCAGAGCTATCTCCTGTCGAGCGGCTTCACCACCCGCACAGCCTATGACCAGGCGCAGGAGCAACTGCGAACCGCACAAAGCGCGCTTGAATCGGCAAAATCGCAGTTGGGAACGGCCCGCGAGGCACTGGGCGATACCGAACTGTACGCCCGCACGGGGGGTGTGATTACCGCCCGAAACCTCGAAGTCGGGCAAGTCGTGCAGGCGACCCAATCAGTCTTCACGCTCGCGCAAGACGGGGAGCGGGATGCTGTCTTCGATGTCCCTGAATCCATATTCTTTGGCGATGTGGAGCGCGGCCACGTTTCGCTGGCGCTGGTCTCGGGTTCTGACGTGACCGCCGTCGGCTACGTCAGGGAAATATCGCCTGCCGTCGATCCCAAGAGCTCCACGGTTCGTGTCAAAGTCGCAATCCAAAATCCGCCTCCGGCGATGGCGCTCGGAAGCGCCATCGCGGGCAGCGCCGGTACCAAACCGGCCACGGAGATCACCGTGCCGTGGACCGCCCTGATGGCAACGGGCTCAAAGCCCGCCGTCTGGATCGTCGATCCCAAGTCAGGCACAGCGTCGCTTAAGCCGGTGACTGTCGGCGCTTACGATGCCGAAGCGGTCGTGATCAAGGAAGGGCTGCAGGCTGGAGATCGCGTCGTCATCGACGGAGGCAAGCTGCTGAGCTCCGGCCAGCCCGTGACATTCGATGGAGATCGGTCATGAGAACGCGATTGCTTGTCGTTGCAAGCGCCATCACTTCGGCATTGGCGATGGCCGGATGCAAGCAGGAGGCGAAGGCCCCGGAGCCCGTCCGGCCCGTGTTATCAACCGTCCTGCAACCGGCCGTATCGGGGAGCACGGTGGCGGTTGGAACCGTCCAACCCCGATACGAGACCAATCTCGGCTTCCGTGTGCTGGGGCGCCTGATCGCGCGTCCAGTCAACGTCGGAGATCTGGTAGCCGAGGGGCAGATGGTTGCCGCAATCGACCCGACTGCCCTGGCGCTCGCGGTGCGGTCAGCGAAAGCGGACCTTTCGAAAGCCCAGGCCCTGCTCGAAAACGCAATCGGGACCGAGGAGCGGAAGCGGATCCTGATCAAGACCGAAGCCACGACGAAACAGACGCTTGACGATGCAGAGCAGGTGCGCGCAGGCGCACAAGCATCGACCGCTCGCGCCCGCGCGAACCAGACCAAGGCGATCGAGCAGCTCGGCTATGCCCAGGTCAAGGCCGACTTCGCCGGTGTCGTCACGGCCGTGAGCGCCGAGGTGGGAGAAGTGCTCTCGCCGGGTCAGACCGTGGTGACCGTGGCGCGGCCGGATGTCCGGGAGGCTGTGATCGATATCGGCGCGGACTTCCCTGTGCCCTTGACCGTCGGTTTGCCGTTCACCGTCAGCTTGCAGTTGCTTCCTGCCGTTCAAGTGCAGGGCCAGGTTCGTGAAATCGCGCCGCAGGCCGACCAAGTGACGCGCACGCGCCGCGTCCGTATCGCCTTGAATCATCCGCCCGAAAGCTTCCGGCTCGGAAGCACCATCACAGCAAGGCTAAGCAGCACTCACGGCGCAGTTCTCCGAGTGCCCGCGTCCGCCGTCCTCAAAGAGGGTGCTGAGACCTTCGTCTGGGTCATCGACGCTCCCACGAGCACGGTTTCGCTCCGCAAGGTCGAGCTTTCCGAGGACGAGGGCGGCATTCGCCTAGCCGGGGGTCTTATCGCCGGAGCGCGCATCGTGACTGCCGGAACCCACAGCCTCAAACAAGGACAGCATGTCCGCATCGAACAGGACGCCACGCCATGAAAACCTTCAACCTTTCCGACTGGGCACTCGGCCATCGTTCGCTCATCTGGTATTTCATGATCGCCTTCATGGCGGCGGGTCTCTTCGCATACCTGCAGCTGGGGCGGCAGGAAGATCCTGATTTCACCATCAAGACCATGGTGATCGGGGCGCAGTGGCCGGGTGCGTCGCCCGAGGAAATGACGCGCCAGGTCACCGACAGGATCGAGAAGAAGCTCGAAGAGCTGGAGTCGCTCGATTATACCAAGAGCGTCACCGTTGCGGGCCAAACCACTGTCTTCGTCTATCTACGCGACACGACGAAGGCTGCCGACGTCGCCCCGACCTGGGCGCGCGTGCGCAATATGATCGCGGACATCAAGGGCGATTTCCCGCAAGGGGTCGTAGGTCCCGGCTTCAACGACCGCTTCGGCGACGTCTTCGGCAACATCTACGCCTTCACCAGCGACGGCCTGACCCAGCGCCAGTTGCGCGACCGCGTCGAGGACATTCGCGCAAAAGTCTTGACCGTCCCGAACGTCGGCAAAGTCGACATTCTCGGCGCGCAGGATGAAATCATTTTCCTGGAATTTTCGACCCGGAAAATCGCGGCGCTCGGCCTCGACACCCGTTCAATCGTTTCCTCGCTGCAGGCGCAAAATGCCGTCGCGCCCTCGGGCGTATTCCAGGAGGGCCCGGAGCGCATCAGCGTGCGGGTCAACGGTCAATTCGCATCCGAGGAAAGCCTGAAGGCGATCAATCTCAGGGTCAACGATCGCTTCTTTCCGCTGACCGACGTGGCAACCATCTCGCGCGGCTACGCCGATCCGCCCGCGACGCTATTTCGCTTCAACGGTCAACCCGCCATCGCACTCGCGATCGGGATGAAGTCGGGTGCGAACTTGCTGAAATTCGGCGAGGCGCTGAAAGAGGAAATGTCCAAGATTCTGGCCGAGCAGCCGATCGGCCTGGGAGTTCATCTCGTCGCTGACCAGCCGGTCGTTGTCGAGCATGCCGTGTCGGGCTTCACGGAAGCCCTGTTCGAAGCGGTGGTCATCGTGCTCGCCATCAGCTTCTTGAGCCTCGGCATTCGTGCCGGCCTGGTCGTTGCGATCGCGATCCCCTTGGTTCTGGCGATCACATTCGTGGTGATGGCGTATGCAGGAATCTCGCTGCAGCGCATTTCGCTGGGCGCCCTGATCATCGCGCTCGGGCTTCTGGTCGACGACGCCATGATCGCCGTCGAGATGATGGTGGCGCGGCTGGAAGTCGGCGATCCCCTGGAGATGGCCGCAACGCACGTCTACACCTCTACCGCATTTCCGATGCTGACCGGTACGCTGGTCACCGTCGCCGGCTTCATCCCGATTGGCCTCAACTCCAGCAACGCCGGTGAATTCACCTACACCCTGTTCGTGGTTATTGCCGTGTCCTTGCTCGTGTCATGGATCGTTGCCGTGCTGTTCACGCCCTTGCTTGGCGTCACGATCCTGCCGGCCAGGATGAAAGGTCATCATGAATCCAAAGGCCGGGTTGGGCAGACGTTCGCCCGCCTGCTTCTGGTTTGCATGCGTCACCGCTGGATCACCGTCGGGGTGACGGTTGCGGCGTTTGCGCTCGCTCTGTTCGGTATGCAATTCGTGCAACAGCAGTTCTTTCCGTCATCGGACCGTGCGGAATTGGTCATTGACTGGAACCTGCCTCAAAACGCTTCAATCACCGAGACCAATGCGCAGATTGCCCGCTTCGAGCATGAACAGCTGCAGGGCAATCCTGGTGTTGACCATTGGTCGACTTATGTCGGCACCGGCGCTCCACGATTTGTGCTCTCATTCGACGTGCAGACGGCGAACGCCTGGTTTGGCCAGATGGTCGTCGTCACCAAGGGTGGCATTGCCGCGCGGGACCGCGTCAAGGCACAATTCGAAACCTATCTGAGAAAGACCTTTCCGGGCACCGACACCTTCGTCAAACTGCTCGAGGTCGGACCTCCGGTCGGGCGTCCCGTGCAGTACCGCCTGAGCGGACCCGATATCGCCAAGGTGAGGGAGTTTTCCCAAGAGCTGGCCGGCATTGCGCGCGCCAATCCACACCTCAATCATGTCGTGTTCGACTGGATGGAGCCGGCACGCGTCGTCAAAGTCGATGTCCTGCAGGACAAGGCGCGCCAGCTTGGCGTGAGTTCAGAAGATATCGCGACGACGTTGAACGGCGTCCTTGCCGGTTCCTCGATCACCCAGCTACGCGACAGCATTTACCTGGTGAATGTGACGGGACGCGCGACCGCACCGGAGCGCGCATCAATCGATACGCTGCGCGACCTGCAATTGACCGGCCTTGGCGGCCAGTCGGTGCCGCTCGGAGCGGTCGCCACGCTACGTTATGAAATCGAGCAGCCGACGATCTGGCGCCGATCGCGGCTTCCCACGATCACGCTCAAGGCAAGCACCCTCGACACCGTACAGCCGAAGACGATCGTGGATCAACTTGCGCCGAAGGTTCAGGAGTTCGCAAAAGGACTGCCGGCCGGATACTCGGTCGCGATCGGGGGGTCGGTCGAGGAAAGTGCGAAGAGCCAGGCCCCGATCGAGGCGGTCGTTCCGCTGATGCTCTTCATCATGGCCACCATCCTGATGGTTCAGCTGCAGAGCTTTCACCGGCTGTTCCTGGTGTTCGCAGTGGCCCCCCTCGCCGTGATCGGTGTTGTCATGGCCTTGCTGCCAAGCGGAGCGCCGCTCGGATTCGTTGCGATCCTCGGTGTGCTGGCGCTGATCGGGATCCTGATCCGCAACTCGGTGATCCTGATCGTGCAAATCGAGGACCTGAGGAAGGTGGGACGCCCTGCATGGGACGCGGTGGTGGAAGCGACCGAGCACCGCATGCGGCCGATCATGCTGACCGCCGCTGCAGCAAGTCTCGCCCTCATCCCGATTGCACGCGAGATTTTCTGGGGGCCCATGGCCTACGCGATGATGGGCGGCATCATCGTGGGGACGATGCTGACGCTGCTGTTTTTGCCGGCGCTCTATGTGGCGTGGTTCCGGATCAAGGAGCCAGCGCCCGCAACGGACAACACTCACGAAAATCTGATTGCCCCCAAATTGCAACTAGATCTGTCAGCTGACGTGCCCTCTCCGCGCGAACTGGAAAGCGCGTAGGAGCCAGCATGAAAGAAGATTTGAGCCTCTTCACGTTCGGCATCGGAGCAATGTGCTTCGTGGTGTTCGTGACCGCTAGCGGGTGCGGCGGACCTTGTAGAGAACAAAGCGCGCAGACCGGTCCAATTCTTCCAGCAGGTCTGGCAGAGGGTTCGCTACATGGCGGCCGACCACATAGAGGTAGTCGTAGTCCCGCTGCCAGGTGCTGATGAAAGCCGGAACGTCGGACGGCGGTTGGCCCGCCACGACCGCGGCCAGGCAGCGGCGACGCACGCGGCCAACTACGGCTATGCGTATGCGGACTGCCTATTGTGGTGAAAGCGGAACCTTAAAAACCTTGAAGCCCGGTATGTCAGGAAATGCCTCGGCTGATTCCGCAGAAGCCAAGGTCAGGACCGCAGCCAGCACCTCTCCGTTCAGCAACCGATCAATCGCCCTGGTGTGTTCTGCGCTCAAATGGACCGAAAGCGCTCCTGCTGCCACAAACGCGATCCAAACATCGGTGCCTGAAGAAGAATACTTCTCATCCATCGCTACGCCTTTATCTTTAAGATCGGATACCGATCTGATCTCCGGATTAGCCAGTACAATGGCAACAAGGAGGTCCGTCTTACGAGTTGCCAGGGCCGCCGTCATTCGTTCTGCGACCGCAGTCGCTGCCGCCACTTGCTGCTGTATCGTTCTGCTGTTGGATTTCGGAGCAAGACCGACAGTGGGCTGCGCTGTCGTGCCCGAACCGGGAGCAGCGATGCCGCTTTTCGGCTCGAGTTGCTTGCCCGAAGAGGGCGGCGGGAGCAATCTACGGTTTGCCGAAGGCTCTGTTTTTGCCGTGATGTGGGTGGGCTTTGCCTTCGTCTTGACGTGATGAGCGGTCCTATGACTGTCGCGACGGCGCTGCGGCCTTTCGGTCTTCAGCTTGGTTTCTGTCGGAGAACGGGCCTTGAAGGACGCTAACTCGTTCGGCTGACGAGCCGCCGTTCTGTTCACACCTGCAAACTGGCGTTGGTCAGCGGATGATGGCGTGATCGCTTGATGTGGTGGCTCACGGCTGCAGCCGACCAAGGTCGTAGCGACCACGATAATGAGAGGCGTCCTCAACCGATTCCCCTAAATCGATGAATGTCCGCCGCATTCGTTGGCCTCCGCGCTAGGCTCTCTATCTCGCGCAAAACCATTAAACGCACATTAAGTATCGGGGCCCCTGCTTGAAATGCCCGATATGGTTAATGTTTGTCGCGGGAAATCAGAACGAGACCCGCGATCTGGTGATGACCGTCAATATGATCGGCTCGGACATGGGAGATGAGTCCAGGCAAATAGTTAAGCGGCCTTTCTACAACCTTCGGTAATTTTCTTCGCGCTGTTTTCGCCGGCTTCCGTGATGGGCGGCTAGCGGGTGCGGCGGATCTTGTAGAGAACAAAACGCGCAGACCGGTCCAATTCTTCCAGCAGGTCTGGCAGAGGGTTCGCTACATGGCGGCCGACCACATAGAGGTAGTCGTAGTCCCGCTGCCAGGTGCTGATGAAAGCCGGAACGCCGGACGGCGGTTGGCCCGCCACGACCGCGGCAAGCACAGCTATCGGCACCGGCCCACCATAGGGGATGGCGAGACGCCGCAGATCGGGGCGCGCTTGCACCGGTTGTTTACCCACCGCGGTGAACAGGTTCGGCACAAAGGCGCTGGCGTAGTGCACAGCCAGAGTCGGTGCATAGAACATCGGATACTGCGTGAGATCATTGAACGGCGGGTCCTCACCCTCACTACTGCCGCCCACGAGCACCCGCGAACCCTGGTCGATCTTGTGGAATGACGAAATGATGGCCGCATAGTCCGCGCGATAGGACAGCCAGACCAGGTAGACGGTCGCCAAATTGGCGAGCGTGATTGCGGTGACAATGGTGAGTGCCGCAACCGTCCATCGCCTGCCAGGCAACGACAGCGAACAGAAGGCCGGAAGGATCAAGGCCGCGGCGGGGATCATGCGGAGGTCAGCAAATGAGGTGCCGAGCAGCTTCGACGGGATTGCCAGATAAAACAGCGCAAAGCCGACCGCGAGCCAAATTCCCGCTGGTTCCAGCTTTAGAACATCGTGTTTGGCCGCAAAGTACAGCGAGGCCAGCAGCGCCAACGCGGTTACTCCCGATACTGTCAAATTGTAGCCGTTCATGATGCGAAACAGCCAGAGCGGCTTGAATTCAAGGAACCAGGTCGATCCTTCGCTTCCGATTGATCCGGCGGTCAACCTCATGAGTTCGAGGAGCGCCACCGCCGGTATCGCGAGCACCACAAGGCGCAAGGCGGCATCGCGGTACGGTGCCTTTCGGTCGTAGGCACGCCAAAGCTCAAACAGTCCGAGCGTCGCGCCATAGATGCCGAGCGAAAAGAAGTGCGCCGCAAACAGCGCCGTGACGAAAACCGCGTTGACGACGAAACGGATCGGCCATGCACGCGCCGCCACCGCCAGATAGGCTGCGATACCCCAGAGCGCCACGCCCAGCCCAAATTCAAAATTCACAAAACCCCAGCTGAACGGCAGGCAGTAGAGGAACATGAGTGCGGCGAAGCCAGCCAAATGGACGCGGCCCTTCACGACTCGTTCGAGCGCCAGCGCGCCGCCGATAATCAATGATTGGCTCAACAGCAGAAACAGCCGGGTCGCATTTTCGACGCTGATCAGCTGCGCTATTTGCGGGACCAGCAGATCCATTGCCAGATTGGGATAAAGCGCCCAGGTCACCTCGTAGTACGGATTGGCTTCAGCGGTGCCGTTCCGGCTCAGGATGTACATTCGGGCGAGATGATTGGGATAATCGACCATCGCCGGGATGGGCGTCAGCAAGACAGGCAGTAGCGAAGCGGCGGTCAGCAACACAAAAACGGTAATCGCCAGCGATCGATCCGAGCCAAATTGCTTCCGAGCTGTCGTGGTTTGCAAATCAGAGGTAATCATGGTGCTGGACGGCCGAACCTGGACTTTTGCGGAAGCGATCCCATATCGGTTCGACCTGATTCTCGCCAGTAACTCTCGCTGGAATAATAGCGAGCCCAAGCCCGCTCCCGGCCTGCGGCCGACCTCGATGAAAGAGCGATCGCCCGCTTCGGTAGGGAAGCGGACCTCTCAAACGCAGAGCCTCGGGCAATGCCTCAGGCGGCACCGCACCAGTTTCGCACCAGAAACGGCGCAAACGAAACGCGACGCAAGCGATCCAAGTCGAACGAAACCGCAAGAAAATCAACAAGCGCGTCCTTTGTCCTGCCACTCATAACGGTCTGGTTGCAGGTTCGAGTCCTGGTGCGCCCACCACGCCGGCCTGCTGCTCGCAATTTGCTTGAGATTTTCGGCCTGTAGTCACGACCTGCCTTCCAGAGCCTTTTCGGTTCTGATGGAATCAGAACCGAGGCTCTGGTTTTTTGTTTTGACGCGTTTTCTTCACGCGAACCGGTATCCACTTCGCTCGAAAACGCTATAGGTCGAGAGCTGGGGACTTGGCCGTCAGGTCATGTGCCTGGCGACGTGATCGATCGCCATGTCCATCGCAATTTCCAGAGGACGGCTTGTTCGGGTCGTCTTGGCCAAAAGAAGTCCGCCCTGGACGGCACTGAGCAATGCAATCGCCAGTTCATGCGGATCGGCGGACTTCGCGAGCTCGCCGCGCTCATGCATTTTCGCAAGGCCGCGCTCGATGCGGTCGATCCAGGTTCCGATGCCGCCAGCGAGGCGCTTTCGTGCACTTTCAGACGAATTCGCCAGCTCGCTGGCCAGTGATCCCAGCGGGCAGCCTCCCATGTCAACCTGCTCATTGAGCCGGATAATCGCCTGCCCCCACGCCCGCAGCGCTCGCAGGGAATCCAGCGCGCCAAGATGCGGCTCCTGGGCGGCAAGAACTCGCTCGGTTTGCCTGGCGATCACCTCGAGCGCCAACGCGTCCTTGTCGGCGAAGTAGTGATAGAGCTGCGATTTGCTCACGTCGCTTGCCGCCATCACATCGTCGAGGCTCGTTCGCTCGACGCCATGCGCGTAGATCAAATCGGCTGCGGCCTCGATGATGCGCGATCGGGTCGCCGCTCCTCGGGCGGTCAACATGCGAGGTTCGGATTTCTGATTTGCGGACACACGAACACGTTACACAAATTGGACTTGACAGTCCAGATGCAGGTACATTAATTGGACCGACTAGTCCAGTTACTATTAAGAGAGAACTAAACATGACGCAGAGAATGAAGGCCATCGATCCGGGAATGGCCAAGGGAAAAGCGAAAGAACTGCTCGATGCGGTGGTGAATAAATACGGCGGCGCTCCGAACTCTTTCAAAACGATGGCCCATTCGCCAGCCGGACTTCAGGGCTTTCTCGATCTTTCTGGAACGCTTGAAGGCGGCGTATTGCCGTTCGAGACTCGGTACCAAATTGCGATCGCGGTCTCGGAGATCAATGGCTGCCCGTATTGTCTTTCCGCTTTTACAGCGATCGGCAAGGGCTCGGGCATGAAGGATGAAACACTCGCGGCGTGCCGGAGGGCCGGGTCGACCGATCCGAAAATCGACGCCATGCTGAAGTTTGCCGCGGCTATCGTGCGCAAGCGCGGCGCTGTTACGTCCGAAGACTTCCAAAAGGTGAAATCCGCAGGGGCCTCGGATGAGGAAATACAGGAGATCGTCGCAAACGTCGCCTTATTCACCTTCGCCAATTACATAAACCTGGTAATCGGAACGGAAGTTGACTTTCCGCTTGTCACGCCGTTGGAGCAGGCTGCCTGAAATTCAAGCCAGGCGACATGCTGTCGACGACGGTGACGGAAGCCGTGACCGGGGAGGCCAAAGGCCTCCCCGATGCGAAGCGCCTTGTCCATCTGCAATTCCGGCGCTTCGTTGATTTGAGCCGGATAATCGCCTGCCCCCACGCCAGCAGCGCACGCAGAGAATCCAGCGCGCCAAGATGCGGCTCCTGGGCGGCAAGAACTCGCTCGGCCCGAACAGCGATCACTTCGAGGATCAGCGCGTCCTTGTCCGCGAAGTAGTGATAGAGCTGCGATTTGCTCACGCCGCTTGCGGCCATCACCTCATCCAGGCTCGTTCGCTCGACGCCATGCTCGTAAATCACATCGGCCGCGGCGTTCACGATACGCGAGCGCGTTGCCGCGCCGCGCGCGGTCAGAGAACGCGATTGAGAATGCTGATTTGCCGACATGCAGGCACATCACGCTAACTGGACTTGACAGTCCAGTTAAGTCATGTTGTGTTGGACCGACCAGTCCAATTCAGGGGAGTCGTCGATGACGCGTCTAGAAAATGGCCAGAGCTTTCCCGCTCTTGATGTCTCTGCTGCTGGCGGTGGCACGATCCGAATTCCTCAGTACTTCGCCGGATCATACGGTGTCGTCCTGATGTATCGGGGCGGGTGGTGTCCGTATTGCCGGGCCCAGCTCGCCGGGTTTCAGCACACCAGCGAAAAGCTCGCCGCATTGGGCATCAAGGTCGTCGCGCTGTCGGTCGACGATGAAGCCGCGACAGGTGGCACTGTGGAAAAGCACAGACTGAAATTTCCGGTTGGGCATAGTGCGGACGTGGACAAGGTGGCGGCCATCACCGGCGCCTACATCAACGAGACACCACGGCGTTACCTTGAGGCGACGGGCTTCGTGCTGGCGCCCGACGGCCGACTACTGAACGCAGTCTATTCCAGCGGTCCGCTCGGGAGGCTGGTCGCCGAGGACGTCATGGGCATGGTCGCCTATCTCAGGTCCGCGGCCTGAGTCCCCGCAGGCCGCAGCAGGCTTATCGGGTTTCTGGGGGCAAATCGGTCAACAATCGCCAAGGCGAGAGGAAAAGCTATGAAATTCAAGTCTGGAGACATGCTGCCGTCGATGGTGATGGAAGCCGTAACCGGGGAGGCCATAAACCTCCCCGATGCAAAGCGCCTCGTCCATCTGCAATTCCGGCGCTTCGTTGATTGCCCGATTTGCAACACGCATATCGGGCAATTCAGGAAGCGCGCACGAGAGATCGAAGCTGCCGGCATCAAGGAAGTGATCGTGTTTCATTCCTCGCCGAAATCGATCCGCTCCTACCAGAAGGATGTTCCTTTCCTGATGGTCGGCGATCCGAAGAAAGCCCATTACAGGAATTTTGGGGTCGAAAGCTCGATCAGCTTCGTAAGCCTCAACTCCCTCGGGGCCGCGTTTCGCGGTATGGCGCATGGTCATTTCGCCCTGCGAGTTGCCGGTGGGGGCCCCCTGGGGCTGCCGGCCGACTTCCTGATCGCGCCGTCCGGACGTATCAACGCGGTGAAGTACGGCACCGACGCCTACGACCAGTGGTCCGTCGATGAGCTGCTCACGCTGGCGAAGGGCGTCTCAAGTCGAAGGCTTGAGTCGGCGTAAGGGTCAATCTGGCGCAGCACCGGTATTGAGAATGACCGCCACCGCGCGGCGCATCTCTGCCGCGTTGTTTTGATCAACAAATCTTGAACGATCCGGCACTACGTAACACTGGTCGATCGGAGCACGAAACTCCAATCGCGGCGAGCCGGTTTCGAGTCGCGATGCCATGTCGCGGTCGTTTGGCCCCGATCCCAGAAAGTGCGAATGGAGGAGATCCTATGACTACCGCTTTTCGGACGACCAGTTTGGTCAAGCTGATCCTTGGGTTCATGGTTTTCGCTTTTGCGTCCTCGCTTGAACCAGCTGCGGCCGAAGACCTTGGTCCTCCCGTCGGCTTGATTGCTCCGGACATCGGCAAGCGTCCCGATCAAAATGGTGTGCCTCGTACCCTGGCTGACGTAATGGGCAGTAAAGGTCTTGTGCTGATGTTCTTTCGATCCGCCGATTGGTGTCCGTTTTGCAAGGCTCAATTGATCGATATCAACAGCGGAGCGGCGGAGATAGAGAAGCGCGGTTATCGGATCGCTGCGCTCTCCTACGATAGTCCGGAGATTACGAAAAACTTTGCCGACCAGCGGAATATCTCCTTCACATTCCTGTCTGATCCGAAGTCCGAAGTCATCGACCTGTACAAGCTGCGCGACCCGCAATATCCGCCGGGCAATCGGGCTTACGGCGTGCCGAGACCGATTATTTTTATCCTCGACAAAAATGGCGTCATACGCACGAAGCTGTACGAGGAATCATTCAAGGTACGGCCACCCGCGAGTGCTGTCATTGGCGCACTCGACGCGCTCGCAGCGGCCAAGAGCTGACGCTAGACTCATTTAGTCCTTCGTAGTTGCTCGGGATTGAAGGCAAGGTGAATGCGAGGGCGCTGCTGGTCGTATTGGCCGTTCAGGCTTGTCGTCAGGCTCGTGCTGGTAAGTGGCGTGCTGTCGGCCTGCAGTGTCTCTGCGCTTTCGCAAGGCACTGCAGCCACCGGCAATCACGTGGCCGTCAGCCTCGTCGGCGAAACGGCCAATGTCGTTCCGGGCCGTCCATTTCAGGTAGCCTTGCGGCAGGAAATTCAACCCGGTTGGCACACCTATTGGTCGAACCCTGGAGACGGGGGTCTTCCGACGGCGATCAACTGGTCCCTTCCAAAGGGATTTGTGGCCGCACCTATGCTTTGGCCAACCCCTGAACGATTTAAGGTGGGTCCGGTCGTCAACTACGGATATGAAGGCGAGGTCTTGTTACCGATCTCGATCGACGTACCGCCTGGCCTGCGACAGGACTCTACCGTTACGCTCAACGCCCATGTCAGCTGGCTTGCGTGCTCGGATATTTGTGTCCCCGAGGAGACCGACGTCAGCTTGTCCGTACAAGTTGGAGAAATGTTGCGGCCCGATCCGCTCTGGGCCGGAGCCTTCGCCACAACGCGGGCCAAATTGCCCGTGGCCAACCCATTCCCGACCACGACGACTTCCTCAAACGAGGAAATTACCGTTCGCGTCGCAATGGGGGATGCGACCCGGCTCAGCGATGTAAGCTTCTTTCCGCAGGACACGGACGTCATCGACGATGATGCCGCTCAGTCCGTCACAGCCGATTCGCACGGGCTTTCGATCGTTCTGAAACGCAGCAAATCGAAAAAATTGCCCGCCGCGCTCAGAGGAGTTCTTTCCTACCACGATCGGGCTGCTCAAGCGGACAGCGCTTCGCCTGCCATTTCGATCTCGGCGCCATTTCAGTCGCCGCCTGAAATAGATGACGCAAGTGTTGGCTTCGCGGCTGCGATTCTGTTGGCTTTCCTCGGCGGAATTGTACTGAACTTGATGCCGTGTGTGCTGCCAGTGCTTTCGATCAAGGTGCTGTCGCTGCTCGAGCACGCCGAATTGACGTCGCGTCAGATGCGCCTTCAGGGCCTTGCTTATGGTGGAGGTGTTCTCGTCAGTTTCGCGGTGATCGGTAGCGCGCTGATGGGTCTGCGTGCTGGAGGCGCGGCGGTCGGATGGGGATTTCAACTGCAGTCTCCCCTTTTTGTCGGACTCCTGATTTATCTGCTTTTCGCGGTTGGCCTGAATCTTTCAGGCGTATTTTCGATTGGAAATCGGCTGGCCGGCGTCGGCTCCCATTTGTCTCAGCGCTCGGGGTATTCGGGATCTTTCGTGGGTGGAGCTCTCGCAACGATTGTCGCTACGCCTTGCACTGCGCCGTTCATGGCCGCCGCGGTAGGTTATGCGCTAACCCAGCCCTGGTATAAATCCCTCGTCGTTCTTGAGGCCATCGGGTTCGGACTGGCTTTGCCTTATCTGATTATCACCTTTGTTCCTGGAACTCGTCGCATCCTGCCAAAGCCTGGGCAATGGATGCTGCAGCTCAAGGAGGTCCTTGCGTTTCCTGTCTACGGGACCGCAGTTTGGCTCATATATGTTCTCTCTCAGCTGGCAGATGCGTACGCGATCACGGTGACGCTGTCCGGACTTGTGCTGATCGGCTTCGCGGCGTGGCTCTACAACGCCACGTGCTTGAGCGACGATAGATTGCGACGTTGGGGAACTGGCCTGTCGACGCTGACCGTCACGGGCGCGGTCGGCCTGCTTCTTTTGGTTGACGAGAGCGGTCCATTGCAGGCTCTGCAGGGCGCGTCAAACACGGGTAATATAGAGTGGCAATCTTTCACCCAGGAGAAGCTGGAGACTTTTCGCTCAAGGGGCAATTCGGTTTTTGTCGATTTCACAGCCGCCTGGTGCATCACCTGCAAGGTAAACGAACGGATCGCACTGGCTGATCCGGCTGTGGCCGACGCCTTTCGAAGAGAAGGAGTCGTGGCACTCAGGGCCGATTGGACCCGACAGGATGCCGAAATTACGAAGATCCTCGAGATGAACAACCGAGCCGGCGTGCCGCTCTATTTGTTCTACCCCCACCCAGCGGCAAACGGTGACAAGAAGCCGCCCGTCGTTCTGCCACAGATCCTCACGGTCGCTACCGTCCTCCGTGAGGTGCAGGGCCAGCAGTAAGAGCAGGCATCCAGGGATAATCTGGTCAAAAGGTCCGACCGGGCCCAGCGGAGATACGCTCCGGATCACGCCGCGCCAACAAAACTGGGCACTGGTCAGATGCCAGGGCGTTCTTTGATCTGGTGTATCTTCAGCCGGAGAGCTACCTCGCGAGGTCTTTACGCCCGATCGATGCGCCCGACGTAGCACCCCCAACGCGCATGATGGACGTGGAGATAGGAGATCTCACGGTTGCCAAGGAAGCGCTCGGCCAAATCGCCTAATTGCGAGCCTTGCACTGCGTCAGCTGCAACAATGTAGTGACGATCGTCGAAGGCACGGACCGACATCAATCGAGGCAGCATTTGCTCCGGAATTTCGTCGTACCCAATGTATTGTCTTTCTGCCGACTCTCGCACGAAGATCGGGCTGATACTGCGATAAGGAGAGGTCTCGGCCTGGACCGGATATGACAGGAGAAGGACATTTTCTCCGGGTCTGGCGACATCGAGGGTTATCCTGCACGGATAGTCGTTGTTGGGGCCGGTTCTCCTCCGCTCGATGCCTCTCAGCGACAACTCTTCGTCGCTAAGCCCGAATAGTGGCTTGAAATTCTCAAGTGGTAATCCCGAGAGACAAAAGGACATGTCCATCTCCGTTTCGGCTTTTCAGTCACTCCGAAGGTAGCTGAAACATGGCGCTCGCAAGCGAGCCACCCGATTTCCGGAAAACGGCAGCAGGGGTTCTGCAGGCCGGCCCCCCGCCCGCGATCGGACCGCACCAATTTCGCGCCAGAGCGACCTGAAGCAGGACGCAGGCAATCGATCACGCCGCCAGCGGTCGCCATTTTCCCAGAAATGCGGGGGGTGCCGGAGTGCAGCTGGCTCTTG
The DNA here is from genome assembly GCF_035570375.1 of Bradyrhizobium sp. Taxonomy (GTDB): domain Bacteria; phylum Pseudomonadota; class Alphaproteobacteria; order Rhizobiales; family Xanthobacteraceae; genus Bradyrhizobium. The sequence continues at coordinate 15,283 of NZ_DATMLW010000196.1, forward strand.
GGTCGGCGGTGGTGGAACAGACAGGAATGTAAAGCGTGCAAGGCGTGGCGGAAGACGCACGGCAAGTCGTATGCCGAGCTTTGGCTGCGGGCGGTTTGGGGCGCGCCACAAACTCCCGACTTCGGGACTTATGGTTCGGATCAGAGGACTTGGGTGGGCGCGTAGTGATTTCCGCCCGCGCATCGGCCTTGTCGTGAGCTGCAGCCGGCCGCGCCGAATTGCTCCTGAACGATATCTCAATTGGCATCGGCAGACCGACGGCCATAAAGCACGCGAACGGATTTGGGCTGACGCATGATGCTTCGGCCGTCTGCGATGGCGGTTGACGGCTGCAGCCGACCAAGGTCAAGGCCAGCGCGCCAATAAGAGGCGTCCTCACGCAATCCTCCGGGAGAGGCTGAGTGCCGCCGCAGCTCTTGCTGCACTAGAAATTTTTCGCGCTGATGTCGCATCAATGATGCACGGAGATTAAAGGCGAATTAAATCCGAGCCGTTCGCAGCCCGAAGGTCCGGCATGGTTACTTCTTTGTGGCTGAATTGGCCGCGACAATGCATTGCGCCCGCGCTCGCCACCATTTCGCTTGCGATTACTTCTGCCCGGACTGATTCTGGTTCTGCGCCGCGTTCGCCTTGTTGGCGTCGGACTTGTTGGCCTCGTGATGGCCGATCACGCAACCGGCGGCCGCGCCGAGCTTGCCGTGCCCTGCCATGTGACCGGCCACGCCACCTACTACCGCACCCTTGATGCATCCCTTGGCATCGGCCGGGTGTATCGAGACGGTTGCGATCGCGGCCGCAAAGACGGTTGCAAGCATCCACTTCATGACTGTTCTCCGAATATGAAATTCGAAGGCTCAATTCGCTGGAGCGAACGCGAGTTCCAGGCAGGTCGGATTTTTTGGATGGTCAGCGCAAGGCGCAATCGATCTCAAACGCGAAGGGCATCGCTCGCGTGAGTGAGCGTGGGCTTGCGTTCACTTCTGCACAGAAGTTCCAATCCATGCACCTCGCCAATTGTCTTGCCAGGGCGAGCCGCGGCTTCACATCAAGCCGCATGGTTTGAGCGGTTTTCCGCCTCAGACGCGCCGGCGTCGACGATGACGCGGTCAAGGTTCGACGCGCTCGCCTCGCACATCACCTGCGAGACGATGTTGCCCGACTTCTCGAAGGCCGCGGCCAGCGATTCGAACTGAGCCTTCGCGCGATGAAGCGTCGTGACCGGCACGAGAACATGCGTATCGCCACAGGCCTTGTTGGCAAGGTCGGTTCGCGCCGCGGCCAGCTGCGCCTCGGCTTCCTCGGCTCGGCGAAGCAGTTCCCCCTGCTTTTGTTCCGCCTCAAGCGCGACTTCGCTCAGCCTCAGCTCGGTCTCCGACAGTTGCGATTTCAGGGCCGTCATTTCACTCTCGAGCCCAGCCGCCCTGCCTTCGAGCGCCATGCGCAGTTCCAAATTGGTATCGCTCCGAACCCGTTCGACCCGGAGAAGTTCGTTCGACTCTTTCAGCTGGTCCATCTGCGCTTCCAGGAGCCGCGCGGCGCGCAGCAGATTTTCCGAATTGCTGCCACGAGACATCAACTCGGCAAACCGGTGCAGGAACCGCAGGATTTCTGCGGTTTCAGGAACTTCCTGGGGGGTTGTGATCGAGACAGTCATGAAATCCGGGCGGAAAGCAATCGCGCGCATTTCATCAGGACGAAGTACGCCTGAAATAAGGCTCGCAGGCAAAAAACGGGCGAGTGATGAATCGTTGCAACGACGGGCTAAAGACACGGTCTCTCGTCACTGGATCGCCGCAGGATTTCAAATTATTTTGGTTTTTGTGCAGCGTTTTTTCGAAATGCGCGAGGCGTCCGGGCAGAGTCTTCCCGCTCACGCCATCGCCAGTCGCTGCCGCGAGCGGATCAACAGCGCCGCCATGATGATGATGTTGAGCGCGTTCCAGGCGAGCCCGTTGACGAAGGCTGCCGCGTATGAGCCGGTCGCATCGAAGATCACGCCGGAAATCCAGCCGCCGAACGACATCCCGAAAACGGAAGCGAAGATGATGATGCCGACGCGGGTCGCGGCCTCCGCTGCCGGCATCGCCTCGCGAACAATGATGGCGTAGCTAGGCACAATACCGCCCTGAAACAGGCCGAACATCGCCGAGATGATGTAGAGCGAAGTGAGGCCGTCGAAGAACAGATAGAGCAACAGCGCCGTAGCTTGCGCGATCGAGCCGACAAGAAGCGTGCGGATGCCGCCGATCTGATCGGCAAGGAAGCCCGAGCCGATCCGGCTGATAATGCCGAATCCCAGCATCAGCGACAGCATTTCGGCGCCACGCGCCACGCCGTAACCGAGATCGCCGCAATAGGCGACGATGTGAACCTGGGGCATCGACATCGCCACACAGCAGGAGATGCTCGCAAGCGACAGGATCGCGGTGAGAGAATTGGTGGAAAGCCGCAAATCGACACCAGGCGGCGGCGCATCGATATGACTGCGCCTTGTGCCCGCGCCCATCAACATGCGCAGCACCCCCAGCGCCAGCGTCATGGCGATTGCCGTGAAGATGCCGATGATAATATGGGTGGTACGCCAGCCCGCCGACTGAATGCCCCAGTTCACGATCGGCGGCCAGATCGTGCCGCCGATATAGTTGCCGCTCGCGGCCAGCGCGACAGCAAGCCCGCGGTAGCGATCGAACCAGTGCGAGGCCTCCGCCATCAGCGGTCCGAACGTCGCCGACGAACTCAGCCCGATGGCAAAATGCACGAAAATGAATTGCCAGATCGAGGACGACATCGCGGCACCGATATAGCCGAGCCCGAGAATGCCGACACCGACCGCAATGGCGGCGACGATGCCGTAACGGTCGGCGATCTTTCCGGTCAGTACCCCGCCGGAACCGAAGCCCAGAAACACCATGGTGAAGGCGAGCGAAGCGGTGCCGCGCGAAGCTGCAAATTCTGTCTGCACCACCGGCAGCGCGACCACGACCGACCACATGCCGACGCTGCCGAGCGAGCCGATCAGCACCGCCGTGGCGAGGCGCGTCCATGCCCGGCGCGAGTCGGGAATGAACAGGGTCGGGCTTTTCGGGGGGTAAAAGGCGGTATCCACGGCGGGGCGAAACTTCCTTGGCTTAAGCCTAAAGGTCAACCACCATGGCGCGATATTGGGCATGCAGATGCACCGTAACAGAGGATGGCATGGCCCGGTCCGGAGCGATGCGGCATCGAACTACGATGGGCAATTGCACCCATCGGGTCGCAGCCCGAGGCCAGGCTTTTTCCGGATCAGGCTTTAGGTCCATGCGGGCGCCGCCGCAAATCAGCGTTGGTCGCGGTCAGCTACAGAAAATCTATTGCAACTTTGCCCGCCGATGCTGCGATAATGTCCGCGCCATGACCTACACCCTGCCACCAATGAATCCGCTGCGCGCGTTCGAAGCAGCCGCGCGCCATCTCAGCTTCAAGCTCGCCGCACATGAGCTGCACGTGACGCCGGGGGCCGTCGGCCAGCAAGTGAAGGCGTTGGAGGACCGGCTTGGTGTGCGTCTGTTCGAGCGGCTGCACAAGCAGCTGACGCTGACGTCCGCGGGGCGGGACTACGTGGCGTCGGTACGTGACGGATTCCGCTGCATCGCCGACGCCACGGCGCAGTTAAAACCGCCCGGAGTTACTGGGATCTTGACGATTGGAGTGCATAACCGGTTCCATCGCGCGCGGCTTGGCGCGGACCGTTTTCGCGCCGCGAATCCGACAATCGGCCTTCGCATCGTCGAGCCGGCCGGACTGCACGAGCTCGTTGAGGGCAAGATCGACGCGCTGGTCGACCGCAGCCTCGGTCACCACCCCGGCTATCGCTGCGATCGTCTCGACGCTGGTTCCGGCGTTGGCGACTGCCTGATCTGCCCAGAGGGGACCGCCGACTGCCCGGAAATCGAAAGCCTGCGCGCATGGCTCCTTGGCGCCGACGCCGCCAAGCGTTTCCCGAAGGTAGTCGCGCGGGCGAACTAACCACTCTGCCATTGATCGGGCCGTGCAAGCGCGGACCTGTTGGACCATTCCCGGAATGACAGGGCCGATTGCGTGCCATTAACCCTTTGCTAACCATACACCGGGCAAAAATTGCCTAGTGGTCCGATTCTAACATTCGCATCCCTTCTCAGCGGGCCCTTTTGCGAATGTTGGAATCGTAAGACCACTGGCAAATATAGATCGCCAGTGGAGTTTTGGATTTGACATTCGCTGAACGAACCCGCGGGCAAAGGCGGGGAGCGAATGTCAAATCCACTCCACCAGGTTAGCGAAGTTGAGTGTCGTCAGCCGCGTTAGATACGGGGAGTACCCGTGGACGCCAGTGCGGTGCCTCACTTTCGAAACGGCGGCCCTGCGGCCGCCGCCCAGACGTTTGGCGCGCGTGAACGGCACTCGCGGGGGGAAGCAAGTACCATGGTCGATGTCACGGCGGGTCAGGGCGGGACGACACCGGCGAGTGGGTTTCCAAGTCTGACGGATATCGGCACCATGCTGAAGCGCGGCGATCTGGCGCTGGCGTTCGGCATCCTGACCATCCTGGTCGTGCTGATCCTGCCCCTGCCCTCGATCGTGCTCGACCTGTTCCTGGCGATCTCGATCATATTGTCGATCCTGATCCTGATGACCTCGCTCTTCATCCAGGCGCCGCTGGAATTCTCGTCGTTCCCGACCGTCCTTCTGATTTCGACCATGCTGCGGCTTTCGCTCAACCTCGCTTCCACGCGACTGATCCTGTCGCGCGGCCATGAGGGCACCGATGCCGCCGGCCACGTGATCGAGGCCTTCGGCAGTTTCGTGATGGGCGGCAATTTCGTGATCGGGATTATCGTCTTCGCGATTCTCGTGATCGTGAACTTCGTCGTCATCACCAAGGGTTCGGGACGCATCGCTGAAGTCGCCGCGCGTTTTCATCTCGACGCCATGCCCGGCAAGCAGATGGCGATCGACGCCGATCTCTCCGCAGGACTGATCGACGAGAAGATCGCCAAGGAACGCCGCAAGGCGCTGGAAGACGAGAGCGGCTTCTTCGGCGCCATGGACGGTGCGTCGAAATTCGTGCGCGGCGATGCGGTCGCCGGCCTGCTGGTGGTTTTCATCAACATCATCGGCGGCATCATCATCGGCGTCGCCCAGCAGAGCCTGACTTTTTCCGAAGCCGCCCACACCTATACGCTGCTGACCGTGGGCGACGGCCTGGTCACGCAGATACCTGCTCTGATCGTCTCGACCGCGGCGGGCCTGTTGGTGTCGAAGGCCGGCGTCACCGGCGCTGCCGACAAGGCGCTGATGAAGCAGCTCTCGGGTTATCCGCAGGCGCTCGGCATGTCGGCCGGCGTGATGCTGGTGCTCGCGCTGCTGCCGGGCATTCCCATGATCCCGTTCCTCGCCCTTTCCGGCGGCGCGGCGGCGCTGGCGTTTTCGGCACGCAAACACAAGCGCGCGGCCTCGGCGGCGGATGCCGGCGCAGCCGCGGCTCCCGCTGCCGCGGCAAGCGCAGCCACTGAGGAGCCGATCTCCACGGCGCTCAAGATCGACGATCTCAAGATCGAACTCGGCTACGCCCTGCTGCCGCTCGTGAATGGTCCCGACGGCACCGACCGGCTGACCGAGCAGATCAAGGCGCTGCGGCGTTCGCTCGCCATCGAGATGGGTTTTGTGATGCCGTCGGTGCGGATTCTCGACAATGTGCAGTTGGAGGCCAACACCTACATCATCAAGATCAAGGAGGTGGATGCCGGTACGGGCCGGATCTGGCCGAACCAGTTCATGGTCATGGACCCCGGCGGCAACCAGGTGGACGTGCCCGGCATTCACACCACCGAGCCCACCTTCGGATTGCCCGCGACCTGGGTTGACGCCGGCCTCAAGGAAGAAGCATCGCTGAAGGGCTACACCGTGGTCGACGCCGCCACCGTGCTTTCGACCCATCTCACCGAACTTCTCAAGAACAACATGTCGGACCTGTTGTCCTATGGCGAAGTGCAAAAGCTGCTGAAAGATCTGCCGAAGGAACAGGGCGAACTGGTCAAGGACATCGTGCCGTCGCAGGTGACGGTCTCCGGCATCCAGCGCGTTCTCCAGCTGCTTCTGGCCGAACGTATCTCGATCCGCGACCTCTCCACCATCCTCGAAGGCATTGCGGACGCGCTCGCCTTCTCGCGCAACCCGGCAACCATGGTCGAACATGTCCGCGCCCGCCTCGCGCGCCAGATCTGCGCCCAGAACACGACGCTCAACGGCTACCTGCCGCTGATCGCGCTGTCGGCGAAATGGGAGCAGGCCTTCGCCGAGTCACTGATCGGCCAGGGCGAAGAAAGGAGCCTGGCCATGCAACCTTCCAGGCTCTCGGAATTTATGACTGTGGTGCGCGAGCGCTTCGAACAGGCAGCGCGCGACGGCGAGTCGCCGGTGCTGGTGACTTCTGCGGCCATTCGACCCTTCGTCCGCTCGCTGGTCGAGCGCTTCCGGGCGCAAACGACGGTGCTGTCGCAGGCAGAAATCCATCCGCGCGCCCGGCTGAAGACGGTCGGCAGTATCTAGGTAGTTCACTCCCGAGGCCCCTCAGGCGGCGAAGCCGAGGCAGGCCCGTGAGGCGTGTTTTTGCGCCACAGGCAAATGTTTTCTCATTTCGGTCGAGTTCCATGGCGATTTCACCCATCGCGCCGGATTAAATAGTAAGATATTGCAAAGCTTGCATTTTTTTAAATACCTGTTAATTTCTTTAAAAATCTCGGTCGCGGGAAATCACGTGTGATCACTGGCTTGTGATCACCCCTTAGGAAACGAAGGGCGATTTCCTACGTTTCTTAGCGCGAGATCATGAACCTGTCGGCGGATGCGCCATACCAATTCCGTAAGGCAGGCGGGAGGCTTCCGTGAACCATTCGATCTATAGCGCAGATCGTTCGACCCATCTCAAGGTCGTGGTGGTCGCGCTTGTAGCGGGAATGGCCATCGTTGGCTTCGGCATCTCGGCTCGCAGTTCTTCAGATGACGGCTATGCGCAGAGCGCGCGCGTCATCAAGGCCGGCAAGCCCGTTGCGATTACGAGTTCGAACACGTCGATGGTGAGGTAAGCAAACAGTTTCGCGAATTCACGTGGTCCTTTACCAGCCCCCCAAAGAGCCACGTGGATGTTTGGAAGACCCAACTACCCCCAAGTTGGCTAGACGACCGAAAACGCCCGCTCCCCACGGGCGTTTTCTTTTTGTGTAATCGCCTGAAAAAATCTCTGGTGCGCCGGTAGCGGCACGAACGCTTCGGTCCCCCCTCCCTCTAAGGCGTAGGACCTATTTCGGTTGAGGAGGGCTCCTGGTTGGTCGGTCAACCGCCGGTTTGCACGCCATGCTATTTCGGCGGATGCTTACACTTGGTTCCTCTCTCAAAGCCATCTGAACGGTGTCGCCAACCTTGCCGTCGAAGATGAGGCAGGAACCATCACCAATGCTCCATTTCGATTTCTTCAGGCAGATTGTGTGCCGCTGCATTTTCGGGTTTGAATTTCACTATTGACTGCAGACTGGGGGCTTTCGATAGAGCACAATCAGTGCGAGACCCTTTTAGCAACGTCGCCCCCACCCGACCGTCGCTTCGCCACGGCACCCTCCCCACGCTTTCGCGGGGGAGGGATGAAAAGCTTCCGCTTCAGCGCGCAGGCGGTACGGTTTCGATCAGTCTGCCGCTGAACACCGGCGCGGAAGTCGGAGCGCCGTCGGCAGATCCTCCGGCCTGCTCGACCGTCACGGCGAAGGTCGCGCCCTTGACCATCTCGGCATCATAGGACGAAAGCACCGGACGCGAGGTGAACTCACTTCCTCCGATCACGCCAAGCGAGCGCGGTTTTGGCAGCCTGTCGGAGATTAGCCACAGTTCGAAACTCTTGCCCGGCTCGGCCGACGCGCCGACCCTGCGAACGGTGAAATTCCTGGTGGCGTTGTCGACGGTGAGGATGAATGCGGGCGAGCCACCTTCCTTCTGCAATACGGCGACATATTGGCCCGACGGCGCCGGTACGGGCGGCGCCTTCGCTTCGACAATCTGTGTCCGCGCCCGGGGACGCATGCGGTCCGGGAGCAGATCCGGCATTGAAAGCCCGACACCGATGATCGCAACCAGCGCCGCTGCGATCGCGGAAGCGACACTGGCAATCGTGCGCCAGCGCCTGGCATTGGCGACGAGGCGAATGACGTTGGAGTCTTCCGCCGCCTGGCCCTCGACGGGAGGGGCGACCGCAGGCGCCGGCGTTTCGGGAAGCACCAGCGGCGCCCGCGCTTCGGAATGACCTATCGCAGCTCTGATCCCCTCCCAGACCTCGGGCCGCGGTTCGACCGATCCGACCATCTGGTTGAGGGCGCCTAGCTTGTGCTCCCACGACCGGACCATCGCCGTGAAGTCCTTGTCGGCGGCCATCATGGTCTCGACCTGCGCCCGCTCGTCGGCGTCAAGTGTGCCGAGAGCATATTCCGCCGCGAGCGCGATATCGTCGTCGCTGTAAGCCATCATCTCAAAGTCCGAGGCACTCCCTGATATCCATCACGCTGCGCCGGAGCCATGTCTTCACCGTATTCACCGGTGCCTCGAACTTCTCCGCCAGCTGCTCACGACTCCAGCCGTTGTAATAGGCCAGCAACACGAGCTTCTGCCGATCCGGCTCCAGACGGCCGATGCATTCGAGCAGCCGCTTCAGCTCTTCGCCCATTTCACGGCGCGCCAGCGGATCGGGCGAGTCGGCGGCCACTTCCATCGCCGCAGGCTCCTCCTCGATCGAGGCTTCGCCGCGCTTGCGCACGACATCGATGGCGCGGTTGCGCGCAATCGAAGCCATCCACGTGATCGGCGATGACTGGCCGGGATTGAATTGCCCGGCGCTGTTCCAGATCCTGACGTAAGCTTCCTGAATGACTTCCTCCGCGAGATCCTGCCGTCGCAAGATACGAAGCACCACGCCGAAGAGTTTCGCGCGCGTAGCGGCGTAAAGGCGCTCAAAAGCGGCCTCATCGCCCTTGGCCACCGCGGCAATCAGCCAGACCAGCTCAGCTGGCGTCAGCATTCTGCGTCCCCAAAAATCGCGCTTGCCCCATCGCGTCCTTTGCCCCCCGCGGCAGTCGTCCACCCGTGTGGTATCACATCTTGGGCCAAATCGTTCCACCAGGCCAGCGACGGCGGCCCTGTGGACGAGGCCGGCGAGCAGCAGCAATCGCAGGCAAGAACGTACAAGAAAACCCGGACCTTGCGGTCCGGGTTTTCCAATCCACTTGGCCGGCGGGCTGAAGCGTCAGGCGATTCCCAGCCGGGCGCGCATCAGGCCGATACTGTCGAGATCGGCCTGTTCCCGGGCATTCTCTTCAGCCCGCTCGCGAGCCTGATCGCGCTCATCCAAAAGTTCGACCTTCTTGAGCTCGTCGAAGGCTTCGCCCAACAGGCTTTTGGCCTCATCGAGCTGAATGCGCAGTTCGTCGGCGGAACGGGTCAGGTTTTCCCGACGCTGAATCGCGGCCTTGGCATAGGTCGGATAGGCGAAGTGGGAAGGATCGTTGATCCCGGCCCGTTCCTGCTCGCTCTGGATTTCGCGTTCGAGGTCGACCGACATGCGCTGGAAATCGGCGATCATGGCTTCGATCTGCGCGACCCTTCGGCGCTTTTCGTCGACCTGAAACTTCTTCAGGCGGATCAGCGTTTCACGTGACTTCATCGACTCATACTCCCCAGAAGTCCCAATTTTCGAGACGGGACGGTGCCGGCTCCCGTAAGGGCCCCGCCGGCACTACAATCTGCATTTCGCGGATGATGGCCTGACAAAGTTAGCGTTCCGTTTCCAAATCCCCAAGGATCCGCTCGAGTTGGCGATAACCTTCATTAAGGCCGGTCGCCTCGTCCTTGCCCTGGCGCAGAAAGGCCTCCAGCGGCTCATGCAGGGCGATCGCCTCGTCGACCTCGGCGCTTGACCCTGCGCGATAGGCCCCGAGCCGGATCAATTCCTCCATGTCGGCATAGGTCGACATCACCTGCCGCGCCTTGGTGATGACGTCCAAATAGTCCGGATCGGCCGATTTCGGCATGGTTCGGGATACGGATTTGAGAACGTTGATCGCCGGAAAGCGTCCGCGCTCGGCGATCCTGCGCTCCATCACCACGTGACCGTCGAGAATGCCGCGGACGGCGTCCGCAATCGGCTCGTTGTGGTCGTCGCCGTCGACCAGCACGGTGAAAATGCCGGTGATGGTGCCAAGGCCGATGCCGGAGCCCGCGCGCTCGAGCAGCTTCGGCAACTCGGTGAACACGGTAGGCGTGTAGCCCTTCGCGGTCGGCGGTTCGCCGGCGGAGAGGCCGATCTCGCGCTGGGCCATGGCAAAACGCGTGACGGAATCCATTAGGCAAAGCACGTCCTTGTCCTCGTCGCGGAAATACTCCGCGATCGCGAGCGTCAGATAGGCCGCCTGCCGCCGCATCAAAGCGGGCTCGTCGGAGGTGGCCACCACCACGACCGACCGCGCCAGACCCTCTTGGCCGAGGTCGTCCTGCAGGAATTCCTGCACCTCGCGGCCGCGCTCGCCGACGAGGCCGATGACGGCGATATCGGCATCGACATTGCGCGCCAGCATCGACAGCAGCACGGATTTGCCGACGCCGGAGCCGGCGAAAATGCCAAGCCGCTGGCCGCGGCAGCAGGTCAGAAACGTATTCAGCGCCCGCACGCCGAGATCGAGCGGCGCGCCGACACGCTTGCGCGAGTGCGCCGGGGGCGGCGAATTGCGATAGGGCACCGGCGATGCTCCGATCGGCAAGGGGCCCTTGCCGTCGATCGGTTCGCCCATCGCGTTGAGCACGCGGCCCAGCCACAGCGGCGACGGCCGCACCTGGCTTGCGGCATTGGCAATCACCGCGCGACAGCCGCGCCGTACCCCCTCCAGTCCTGCGAACGGCATCACCACGGCATTGCTGCCGGTGAACCCGATGACCTCGCAGGGGATGAAGCGGTTGCCGCCGGTGTCGATGACGATGCGCGCGCCGACGCTCATCGCGTGAATGGGCCCCGCAATCTCCACCATCAGGCCGCGCACGCCTACCACGCGGCCATAGATGCTGATGCCGTCGATATCGTTGATCTGTTCAGCCAGTGCCTTCATTGCAAAAACCTTAAGTTTTCACGCATTTGGCACGAACCCTTAACTTCGTGTTTACCCGCATCATTAATCATTGCGTCACTGTCTTTGGTTGACTGAGGACGCTCGACCGCCGGACCGACGGAAGGGCGAGTCTTGAGAGTCGGTTAACTCCGCCTCTTCACGTTGAGCTTGAACGGGAACGGATACGAAAAGCTGCTTCTCCGCAACATCTTAGGGCGATTCGAAAAAAATTGCACTGAGAGAGCTTGCGAACCAGAATCAGATTTTGTTAACCATATCCCGTCAGGATCCGAATCAGTTGTTCAAAGGCGTTTTGAGTGCCGCAAGTGCGGCCGACCTGACGCCCGGGAGCGGCGACGATAGGGGACTGGCATGCGCGTATTGCTGATAGAAGATGACAGCGCCGTCGCGCAGTCGATCGAACTGATGCTTAAATCCGAGAGTTTCAACGTCTATACGACGGATCTTGGCGAGGAAGGCGTCGATCTCGGAAAGCTCTACGATTACGACATCATACTGCTCGACCTCAACCTGCCCGACATGTCCGGTTACGACGTGCTCAAGCAGCTTCGGGTTTCCAAGATCAAGACACCCATTCTGATCCTCTCCGGCCTCGCCGGCATCGAAGACAAGGTCAGGGGTCTCGGCGTCGGCGCCGACGACTACATGACCAAGCCCTTCCACAAGGACGAACTGGTCGCACGCATTCATGCGATCGTGCGCCGCTCCAAGGGCCACGCCCAGTCGGTGATCCAGACCGGCGATCTCGTGGTCAATCTCGACACCAAGACGGTCGAGGTCGGCGGCCAGCGCGTGCATCTGACGGGCAAGGAATACCAGATGCTGGAACTGCTTTCGCTCCGCAAGGGCACCACGCTGACCAAGGAAATGTTCCTCAACCACCTCTACGGCGGCATGGACGAGCCGGAACTGAAGATCATCGACGTCTTCATCTGCAAACTGCGCAAGAAGCTCGCCAACGCTTCCGAAGGCCGCAACTTCATCGAAACCGTGTGGGGCCGCGGCTATGTGCTGCGCGAGCCGCACGAGCACGAAGAGCGCATTCCCGCCTGATATCGGCTTCACGAGAGCCCGATTGGCTCACTTCTCCCAGACTGGCCCCGCCGCAAATGGCGGGGTTTTTGTTTGTGGATTGGCCCGGCGGCTCGCCTGCGACAAAGGGAATCATGCAAACTTCGTCAGCCGCTCGTGTCCCGATTCCGAAGTTCGCATCATTTTGCGGGTACCTCGTTTGCGAACTCCGGAAACGAAGACACCAGTGGTCCGATTCTAACATTCGCTTCCCACTGCAGCAGGTACTTTTGCGAATGTTAGAATCAAAGGACCATTAGCAAATTTAGGATTCTAGTGGAGTTCAGGATTTGACATTCGCTTGGCGAGCTTGCGCCCAGGTGGGCGGCGAATGTCAAATCCACTCCACTAGTGAGTCATTGTTTCTGGTGTGGCTTTGGTTCAGAAGTCCGCATGACCGAACTCGCGGCAATAATGATGCGGACTTCTGAACCGCCACACTAGCGAGGGGGAGCCTCCATGATCCTTCAATCGCTCGCCGGATTGCCGGCCTTCCTGGTCTATTTCTGCACGGCCATCGTCGTGGTAGTCGTCTATCTCCTCGTCTATACCCGCCTCACTGTGCGCGACGAATTCAAGCTGATCCGTGACAACGATCCCGCGGCCGCGATCGCTTTGGGCTTGAGCCTGCTCGGCTTCGTGCTGCCGGTGGTCAGCGCCATCGCCCATGCAGCCAATATCGTCGATTGCCTGATCTGGAGCCTGATCGCGCTGATCGTTCAAGTCGTCGTCTACTACATCGTCAAGATACCGGTTCCGAACCTGTCGGCGAAGATCGCCGCGGGCGAACTCGCTCCCGCGATCTGGCTCGGGCTTTCTTCGCTTGCCGCCGGCGCGCTCAACGCCGCCTCCATGATCTACTGATCATGCAAAACCGGCCCGCAAACGAATTCGGCAAGCGCAGGCCCTCGACGATCGCACCTCACGGGGCGCATCCGGTCAAGCGCTCCCGCCATGTGGCGCTTTTGCTGATGGGCTCGCTCGTGGTCGGCGGCGGCGCCTTTGCGATGATGCCAAGAGAGAATTGCGAGCCCAAAGGCGGCGGCATGGCCACCCCGGCACTCCCGCAAGGCAGCACCGAATGCGGTCCTCGCAGCTCTTCATCCGCCAGAGGATATGGCGGCTCCGCATCGTCGTCGCGCAGCAGTTTCTTCGGTGGCGATGGGTCATCCAGCCGATCGTCGAGCGGCAATCCCTCGGAGTCCGGCTCGGGCGAGACGACGCGCGGCGGGTTCGGCGGATTTGCCCGTTCCCTTGCGGCGCATTTTTCCGGCAGCTGAGCGCAAGCAGGGATTTCGCCGCACGAAGTGGTGAGATGTTCGCCTTTGCCTTGCCCCCCTGCCGGCGCGTGCCTAAATACGCAAATCCCTGCATGCATTTTTTCAAAGGCCGTCACATGAAACGTTCCCGCCGCGTCGTCCTGACCATGATGGGCAGCGGGGCCATCGGCGCGGTGTCGATGGGTTTTATCGATCAATATGATTGCGGCCCCGGCTTCATCCGCCGGGTGACGCGCGGTCTGGACGGACGACCCTACGTTACATGCCAGGGCGTGGCCTATGGCGGCTTCGGGCGCTTCCCGCACCATTTCCACGGCCATGGCCATGGCCATGGCCATTCGCATGGCGGGTAGTGCCTGCCGTGCAGCGCCTCGCCTGCCGAGAACGCGACGACTGGCGGGCCAGCGCCGAGGCCACGGGATTTCTGTTTCACACGATTGACGGCGAACGCTATTGGGACGAGCGCGCCTTCTACTGCTTTACTCTCGAAGAAATCGAATCCGCGATCGAAGCCCCCACAGGAGAGATCGACGCGATGTGCCTCGAACTCGTCGATCGCGCGATCGACGACGAGCGCTGTCTGCGCCGCTTGATGATACCGGAAGCATTCTGGCCGCTGCTCCGCGACAGCTGGCGCCGCGACGAGAACAGTCTTTACGGCCGGCTCGACCTTCGTTTCGACGGACGCGGTCCGGCAAAACTCCTGGAATACAACGCCGACACGCCGACTTCGATCTTCGAGGCTGCGGTGTTCCAATGGACCTGGCTCGAGCAGGGCATCGAACGGGGCATCCTTCCCGCAGGCGCCGACCAGTTCAACTCGCTCCATGAGCGACTGATCGAGGCGTGGAAGAAGCTGGGTTCGGCAAGCCGGCATCTGCACCTCACCGGCACGCTCGACAATCCCGAGGATGCCGGCACGCTTGCCTATCTCGCGGACACCGCCAGGCAAGCCGGCCTTCAAACCACGTTGCTCGACATCGAGGCGATCGGATGGCGCGACAGCGGCGGCTTTGTCGATCTCGATGATCGTGAAATCGCGCTCGCGTTCAAGCTCTATCCCTGGGAATGGATGTTTCACGACGCCTTTGGCGCAAAGCTTGCGGAAGCAGCGACCCGCTGGATCGAGCCGCCGTGGAAAGCGATCCTCTCCAACAAGGGCGTGCTCCCATTGCTGTGGGAGATGTTTCCCGGCCATCCCAATCTGCTTCCGGCCTTCTTCGAGGACGACCCGAAGGCGGCAAGCCTCGGTAATTCCTTTGTGCGCAAGCCGCTGCTTTCCAGGGAAGGGGCCAATATCGATCTGGTCTGCGAGGGGATGACGGTCGCAAAGCAGAAGGGTCCCTATGGCGCCGAAGGTTTCATTCGCCAGGCGCTGGCATCGTTGCCCGATTTCTCGAGCCAGCATCCAGTGCTTGGCAGCTGGCTGGTCGATCATGCGCCCTGCGGGCTTTCGATCCGGGAGGACGAGAATCCCATTACGGGCAATACGTCGCGTTTCCTGCCGCACGCGATCCTGTGAGCGCTACGGGTGCCGGCCCGCGTTGGCGCTTTTCGCCTATCGCGACGCCATCGCGACCGCCCTTGCCACCTGCGGCGTGCTCGCCGTGACACCAAGCTTCGGCCCCCGGGTGGCATTCGGGCGATAAAGCCCGCGCCGATCCGGGTGTGGCCTGAAGGCGTCGGAGATGCCGACCGCGGACTCGGCCGCACCCAGCACCATGAAGCCATCCGGCTCGGATGCCCTTGCAAGGCGCTCGAAGATGCTGGTCTTGGTTTCCTGGTCGAAATAGATCAGGACGTTGCGGCAAAAGATCACGTCGAACGCGCCGAGGTGGCTGAAATCCTGCAGCAGGTTGAGCTGGCGATGGGCCACCATGGCGCGGAGATCGGCATTGATTTGCCACATCTCGCCAACTTGCGTGAAATGCTTGACGAGCAACTGAATGGGAAGCCCGCGCTGAACCTCGAACTGACTGAAGAGACCCGCCTTCGATTTCTCCAGCACGCCTTGCGAAAGATCGGTCGCCAGGATTTCGATCCGCCAGCCCGAGAGCGCCACACCGAATTCCTTCAGACACATCGCGATCGAATACGGCTCCTGCCCGGTCGATGAAGCCGCGCACCAGATGCGCAAGGCGCGGCGGCTCGCACGCACCTGCAGGAGTTCCGGCAGCATGGTATCGCGCAGATGCTCGAACGGAATCTTGTCGCGGAAAAAGAAGGTTTCGTTGGTGGTCATCGCCTCGACCACCTCGCCGACCAGCGCCTCGGCCGACCCGGTCTTCATTTTCTGCACGAGATCGGAGATCCCCGGCAAGCCGACCCTTCGGGCCAGCGGGATCAGCCGGCTTTCGACCAGGTACTGCTTGTCCGAAGACAGGTCCAGCCCGGAGCGTTCCTTCAGGAGCTTTCGCAGGAACTCATAGTCCAACGGCGTCACGAGCGATCTCCTGAAAACAATCGGACCAGTTTCGGTGCGATCTGACCGAGCGGCAGAACGGCGGCGCAAATGCCGGCATGGACGGCTGCGCCCGGCATGCCCCAAACCACGCTGCTGGCTTCGTCCTGTGCGATCACGCTTCCCCCGGCCGCGACGATATCCTTGCCGCCGCGCATGCCGTCCGAGCCCATTCCGGTCAGCACGACCGCCAGAATGCCGCCCTGCCATACATCGATCGCGGAAGTGAACAAGGGATCGACGGCCGGCTTGCAGAAATTGACCGGCGGCCCGTCGTCGAGGACGATCGCGGCATCAGTGCCGTGGCGCGCGACGCGCATGTGGCGTCCCCCCGGCGCGAGGTAGATGTGGCCTGCCTTGACGATCTCGCCGTCGACCGCCTCCTGCGCCGGACGGTGACTCGCGCGCGCCAGATGCTCGGCAAGAATCGTCGTAAACGTGGGCGGCATGTGCTGGGTGATGAGAACCGGAAAGCGGTCGATCACTGCGCCGATGTCGGCAACCAGGGTCATCAGCGCCTGTGGGCCGCCTGTCGAGGAACCGATCAGCAGTGCGCGCGGATTTTGGGTGCTGAAGCCGCGGCGCGGAAATTGCGGGCTTGCAGACTGCGGCGCGCGTCCTTGCGGCTCGCGGCCGTGATCGAGCACCGGTGCCAGCGGTGGCGCCGAAACGGAAGGAGCCGTGCGACGAACCTTGGCGCCGAGATGCCGGATTTTCTGCACAAGATGGTGGCGAAAGGTTTCGGCGGCGCCAGGTTCGCGGGTGCTTTCCGGCTTCGGAATGTAGTCCGAAGCGCCCAGCGACAGCGCTTTGAGGCTGATCTCCGCATTGCGGCGGGTCAGCGTGGAGGCCATGATGATGACGAGGTTGCGCTTCTTGGCCAGCAGCAGCGGCAACGCGGAAATGCCGTCGAGCTCCGGCATCTCGATATCGAGCACGGCGACATCGGGATTGATGCGCTCGATCTGGTTGACCGCATCGAGGCCGGTGCGCAGGGAAGCGGCGACGACCATGTCGGGCTCGCAACCGAGCCAGCGGGAGATCATCCCCCTGATGACGACGGAGTCATCGACCACCATCACCCGCAGCGGTTCGTGCTGCATCGAATTCGCCGTCGCAGAAGTTGTCAACGCAACACTCATTACTCACCAGCATGGCTCAAGCGCCACTACGCAAGATTTCGCCGAAGGCTCGCGAGCCCCCGGTCAGACGCAGCAATCAGATCAATCCGACTTCCTGGAACTTGGCGGTGACAATGTCCTTGTCGAACGGCTTCATGATGTATTCGTTCGCACCGGCGTGAAGCGCTCGCGCAATGTGAGCGACGTCGTTCTCGGTGGTGCAGAACACCACCTTGGGCTGGTCGCCGCCGGGCATGCGGCGCAGATTGCCAAGGAATTCATAGCCGTCCATGATTGGCATGTTCCAGTCGAGCAGGATGGCTTCGGGCAGTCCGCGCCTGCAGACCTCGAGCGCCTTTTCGCCGTCTTCGGCTTCGACAATCTGGAAATCCAATCCTTCCAATATGCGCCTTGCGACTTTTCGGATGACGCTGGAGTCATCCACGACCAAACATGTTTTCATTTTAGCCTCTGTTCTCAGATCTTCCGAAGTGACGTCCAATTTGCTTTGTTCTATCTGTCTTTCGAATCTCAAGCCGCCATCATGTCAGGAGTGATTTCGAGCACCCGGTCGACGTCGAGGACGACCATCAGCTGCCCGTCGAGGCGATGCACGCCGCCGGCGAGCTTGGCCATGCGCGGATCGAGATTGACGGGATTCTCTTCGCGGCCGTCGTCGGGAAGCCTGAGCACCTCGCCGATCTGATCGATCAGCAGACCATAGGATTCGCCGCGCAGGTCGACGCCGACCGCCATCGTCGGCTTGCCGCTGTCGTTTTTGGGCAGGCCGAGGCGGGCGCGCATGTCGATCACCGTGACGATGCGGCCGCGCAAATTGAGCACACCGGCGATCTCCCCCGATGACAGCGGCACACGCGTCAGGCGCTCCGGCATGAACACGTCCTGCACGCGCGAAATCGGCAGGCCGAACAACTGATCTCCGATCAGGGCGGTGACGTATTCGGCGACGGCGCCCTCGATGCTTTCGGTCTTGCTGCTCATGCTTTGATCCATATGCCCATTGCTCATGCCGCCGCCCTGCTGATCTCCGCGGTCTGCTCCTTCAGCGCCGCGATCAGGCCGGGTCGATCGAACTTGGCGACATAATCGTGGAAGCCGGCCTGCCGTCCACGCTCGATCGCCGCTGGCGATACCAGCGACGACAAGGCGATGATCGGCATCGAGCCGAGATGCGCATCGGCGCGTATGCTCTCGGCGAATTCGAACCCGTTCATTTCCGGCATTTCGATATCGGTCAGAACGACGTCAATTTGCTGGCCCGATCGCAGCGCGGCGAGGCCCTCCTGCGCGCTCTGGGCAACGCGAACCTTGTAGCCTGCCGCCTTCAGCACCGGTGCCAGCATGTTGCGGAAGAATGCAGAGTCGTCGACCAGCAGGACCGATTGCGCCAGGGCCGAGGGACGCATCTCCTTGCGATGCAACCAGTCGGCGAACGCCATGGGAAGGAAATGGCCGACGTCGATCACTTCGGTCGCCTGTCCCTTGATCACGGCAGAGCCAAGGATGCCCTCGCCCGCGCCCGCCACCTCGATATTGAGCCGTTCCTCAACGATGTCGATGATCTCGTCGACAACGAGGCCCATCGAGCGGCCGTCGTCGGCAAACACCAGGATCGGCTGCGAGCCCGAGGTCTGGATGCTCACGCCGTTCATCTGCACCAGCGGCATCAACTGCTCACGGTATTGCACCATGTAGCGGCCGTTGGAGAGCTCGATCTTGTCGGCCGCGATTTCTTCCAGACGGGTGACGAGGCCAAGCGGCACCGCCTTGGGCTGGGTGGAGCCGGCGCGAAACACCAGCAGTGACGTCATCTGTTCGGCGCCACCGCCGCGCAAAGCGGCGTTCTCGTCGGCGATCTCATGGCTGGCGTTGCCGGATGCCCCGAGCGCCCTTGCGATGCCGTTGGGGTCGATGATCATGATGACCGCGCCGTCGCCCAGAATGGTGTTGCCGGAGAACATGTCGATGTGACGCAGCTTGGTCGACATCGGCTTGACCACGATTTCCTCGGTGTGGAACACGCCGTCGACGACAATGCCGAAGGTCTGGCTGCCCAACTGCGTCACGACGATGAATCCGTTTTCCGGGTCGGAAGAGGAGCCGTCGTCGATCTTGAGCAATTTCTTCAGATGCATCAGCGGCAATAGCTTGTTGCGCAGCCGCAGCACCGCGGTGTCCTTGATCCGCTCGATGCGATGCTCGGAATTGGCGCGCGCCCGCACCAGCTCGACCACCGACAGTTGCGGGATCGCAAAGCGGTCGCCGCCGGCCTCGACGATCAGCGCCGACACGATCGCGAGCGTCAACGGAATCTTGATGGTGACGGAAGCGCCCTCGCCCGCCACCGACTTGATGTCGATGGTGCCGCCGATCTGGTCGATGTTGGTGCGTACCACGTCCATGCCGACGCCGCGGCCCGATACGCTGGTCACCGCGGCTGCGGTCGAGAAGCCCGGCGCGAAGATGAATTTGTGGATCTGCGCTTCCGTCATCTTCTCGAGCTCGGCCTCGGTGACGAGGCCGTTGGCCAGCGCCTTGGCCTTGATCCGCTCGGTGTCAAGACCGCGACCATTGTCGGCGATGCAGATGATGATGTGGCCGCCTTCATGATAGGCGGAAAGGCGAATCGTGCCCTGTTCCGGCTTGCCCGCGGCCGACCGCTCGGCCGGCGTCTCCAGCCCGTGATCGGCCGAGTTGCGCACCATATGGGTCAGGGGATCCTTGATCAGGTCGAGCACCTGCCGGTCGAGCTCGGTGTCGGCGCCGTGCATCTCCAGTTCGATCTGCTTGTGAAGTTCGCTGGAGAGATCGCGGACGATGCGTGGCAATTTCTGCCAGGCATTGCCGATCGGCTGCATTCGCGTTTTCATGACGCCTTCCTGCAGCTCGGCGGTGACGTTCGACAGCCGCTGCAGCGGCACCTTGAACTCGGTGTCTTCGTTGCGCCGCGATATCTCAAGGAGCTGGTTGCGCGTCAGAACGAGCTCGGACACCATCGTCATCAGGTGTTCCAGCGTGTCGACATTCACCCGAATGGACTGATTGGCGATGCGGTCGCCTTCTGCAGCTTCCACCTCGACAGCCGGCTTTGCCTTTCTCGCGGAAGGCTTCTGGGCTTTCGGTCCCGCCGCCTGCTGCCCGGATTCGATCTCCGCCGCTCTGGCGCTGCGCCTCGGCCCGGGCGCAGGCGCCATCTCGGGCACCGGCGGCGGAGCGACCTCCATTGTGGTCTCCCGGAAAGCGCGCTCGAGCTCATCCAGCGACACTTCGCCGGGACGAAGTTCGCGCTCCAGGACCTGGTAGGTCAATGTGCCCTCCACGCTTGCCTTGGCCGCAGGGGCGGCGCGGGCGCGAGGTGCATTCGGCGGGCTCGCAACGGGTGCGGCCGCGGCCGGCGAGGCCGTCGTCTCCATGCCGCGCTCGGCCAAATGATGGAGTTTTACGATCAGGTCCTGATCATTGCCTTCCGGCTCGGCCTCGGTGGCTTCGAGCCCGGCCAAGATTTCCTTGATCCGATCGATGCTGCTCAGGATCAGCGTCACCGCTTCGGCCGTCACCGGCATTCCGTCGCGGAACTTGCCCATCAAGGTCTCGCCGGCATGGGCGAGCGCCTCAAGGCGCGGCAGGCCGAGGAAGCCGCAGGTTCCCTTGATGGTATGAACAAGGCGGAAAATGTTATCCAGGATCTTGGCGTTGTTCGGATCTTGCTCGAACCGCACTAACTGGTTGTCGACGGTATCCAGGCTTTCGCTGGTCTCCGTCAAAAACTCTCTCAACAGGTCATCCATGAATCCGGCCTTCAACCCATGCGCGTATCCACCCGATACGCTTCGAAGCGAGGCCAGCTTCTATGGAAAGGGTTTAATATTGGTTGAGTAAATGGAAAAGAACGGGTTCAACAAATACATAACGCTGCGTTTTCGAACCTGAATCAATCTGTAAACCAGGGGTTAACCATAAGTTGTATGAAATGGGTTCAACGACGGCGCGAAAACCCGCTTTTTTGATTTGAGGCGCAGGTCCGGCCGGCTCGACCAGCCCACTTCTTACGAGGCGGTTGCCACGATGGCCTCGCCTTCCGCCGCCAATTTCACGCTCAATCCGCAGGCCTCACCGAGCAGGCGCGCGTAATAAGGCTGCACCGAGTGCGCATCGACCGCTGGCGGCTGGCCCGAGCTCAAGAGATCGGCGATGTTCTGCGGCAGGCGGGCATTGAGCCCGCTGGCCGTAACGCGAAAGCCCATGGTTTCGCCCTGGCCGATCGCATCGACGGTGAGCGTGCCGCCGCGCGGGATGGTCTGCTGCGCAATCACCAGCATGTTCAAGAGCAGCTTGACCCGGTTCTTCGGCAACAACAGGCGCGGCAAATTCCAGGTGATGCTGGTCTTGCCGTCCTCGAGATGGCCGCGCGCCATGGTCTGGGCGTCGCCGAGATCGATCTGGGCGCCCGAGGAGCCTGCCGCGCCAAAAGCAAGGCGACAGAACTGCAGCCGCGCGGAAGCGGTCCTGGCGCTCTTGCGGATCAGATCGAGGGCAAAATCGCGGTCCTCGGGTTTGGGATTGTCGTCGAGCACCTCAAGACCGTTGACGATGGCGCCGACCGGACTGATGAGATCGTGGCAAACCCGCGAACACAGGAGCGCCGCCAGTTCGAGAGCATCGGGAGCGGAACCGGGAGGCATGGTACCAGACATAGAGCTTTCCCAAATGTTAGAATCGGACCACCAGTGTGGCGGATTTGACGTTCCTGTCAGTCTCGCGGCAAGTGCATTACAGGAACGTCAAATCCAAAGCCACACTAGCATCATCGAGTTGCTAGTGTCCCCTTGGTTCCGGCGTTCGTAAAAGTGCGTGCGGCAAAGTCATACGAACGCCGGAACCGGGACACTAGTATGGCGGATTTGACGTTGCTATCAGTCTCGCCGCAAGCGCATTACAGGAACGTCAAATCCAAAGCCACACTAGCATCATCGAGTTGCCAGTGTCCCTTTGGTCCGTTCGTAAAAGTGCGTGCCGCAAAGTCATACGAACGCCGGAACCGGGAAACTAACTGGCTTGATACACCGCGGACCTGTGCGTGCCAACCAAAGCCGGAAGCGAAGCTGCAGATGAAGGGTCGCCCATGAACAAGGCATCTTCGCCATCCCCTCCGATCGACGGTAAAGCCGCGGCCGCGCTGATCGAACCGCTCACCGAACTCGTAAGGCGCGCCGGAGCCGCCATTCTTGCGGTCGACCGCTCTGCCATGCGGGTCGACGGTAAAATCGACGGTTCGCCGGTGACGCAAGCCGATCTTGCTGCCGACCGCATCATTGCCGAAGGACTCGCCCAACTCGCGCCCGGGATCGAGGCTTTGTCCGAGGAACGGATACGCTTGGCGGAGCCGCCTTATGACAACAGTTTTTTTCTGATCGATCCGCTCGACGGAACCAGGGAATTCGTCGGGGGCCGGCGCGAGTTCACCGTCAACCTCGCTTTGGTGACGAACGGGAGCTCGATTTTGGGCGTGATCGGCGCGCCCGCCCTGGGGTTGATCTGGCGCGGCATCGTCGGACGCGGCGCCGAGCGGCTGGCGGGAGACAGCAAGCGCACCGAAACGATCCGCACCCGCCCCTTCCCGCCAAAAGGCCGACCATGGATCGCCGCGGTCAGCCGCTCGCACGGCGATCCCGCAACTGACGCCTTCATCGCCGCAAGAGAGGGCGCGGTAAGAGAGGTGCTCGGCTCGTCGCTGAAATTTGCCAAGGTTGCCGAAGGCGCCATCGACATCTATCCGCGCCTTGCCCCCACCCATGAATGGGACATTGCGGCCGGGTGCGCGATCGTGGCTGCCGCGGGAGGCAAGGTCACGGACGCAGCCGGGGGCGATTTGCAGTTCGGCAGGAGGGCGAAGGATTTCGTCGTACCGGCCTTCATCGCCTGGGGCGATCCCGAGGTTTGCTGACATCCACCGCACGCGCCGCCGAATTATTGCGCCAGCCCCTCCTCGAGCGCCGGCCAGCGCGACGTCGCCCGCTGCAGGAAGGCCTTCGGATGGGCCGCGAAGGCGTCGCGGTGCGTCTCCCGCGCAAACAGATAGAGACGCTCGCCCGAGACCAGCCAGAACATGGGGTTGCCGGCGACCGTGACGCCGCGCGCCAGATCAACCGGGTCGTAGCCGCCGAATTGCGGCCCGTAGATATCGGGACGGGCGATGAAGGAGGCGCGATTGCCCTCGTTGTGGAAACGCCAGACGACGCCAGCCTGGGCGGCCTCGAACTCCGCCAGGCCGCGTACGGGGCGGGCGTCGACAAAATAGGCGACGGGATCGTAACCTTCGATGGCAAGGCCCGAGAAGCGGTTGGCAACCACGCGCTCGGTGGTTGCAGCCCTGGCCGCAGAGGCGGAACCCGCCCATTCGCCAAGACTGTCCGGGCCAGCCGACAGAAAGCCTGCCAGGAATGTGAACAAGGCTATTCCGCGGCGAAATTCAACCGCGTGCCAAATCCCGTTTATTTCCTGCCGTTCTGCCGTCATAGTTGCTGCGGATAACATCTGAGTCGGGGGATACCGGGCGATAGCCTAAGCCAAGCACGTCAGCGTCGGGTTAAGGCGGCGGCCGGAATTTCGGATACCCAAGGGGATCTTTTCGGGGTCTTTTCATGATTTTCGCCTCACGCCTTGCCGCGTTGACGCTGGCCGCGTTGATGTGCTGGTCCGTGCCTGCCTCCGCGCAGCTCCAGCAGGCGCCGCCTCCGCAGCCGCTGCCGCCGCCGCAACGCGAGACGGGGCCGAACTTTTACGGGCCGGATGAACTGGTCGGCGCCGGCCACAGGTTCTTCGGCAACGTCTCGCGCGGACTGGCCTCCGTGATCGAACGCGCGGTCAGCCAATGGGGCCTGCCGAACGGCTACATTCTCGGCGAGGAAGGCTCGGGCGCCTTCGTCGCAGGTTTGCGATACGGCGAAGGCACGCTCTACACCAAGAACGCCGGCGACTTGCGGGTCTACTGGCAGGGTCCGTCGGTCGGTTTCGACTGGGGTGGCGACGGCGCCCGCACCATGACGCTGGTCTACAATTTGCCGGCCACCAACGCGATCTATCAGCGCTTCGCCGGCATCGACGGTTCAGCCTACATCGTCGGCGGGTTCGGCATGACCGCGCTCACCGCCAACAGCATCGTGCTGGTGCCG
>NZ_DATMLW010000197.1:0-63811 GCF_035570375.1 Bradyrhizobium sp.
CGGAACACCTCGTCGAGCACCTACGTCCCTTTGCGCAGAAGCTGGAGAATTTAATCTACTCCAAGATTGAAGATCGAAACGACCGAATGAACGACGGCGACCGATCGTTACCAATCCGGGAGGCAATTTGCTGACCACCACCGCGTCCGGCTCAACCCCAAGAGCGGACGCAACGGCAGTGGGGAGCCAGCTACAGCCGCAGCAACGTCGATTTTCCGCATCCGGAAGGGCCCAGGATGGTGGCGACCTCGCCGATCCATCGGGCATTAACTAGCTAGTCCGCATTTCCCCAGAAATCAGACATCTCGGAGTTCGCCGCGCTCGGACCGATGTAGTACGGTGAGGTTTGTAACGGATTGGTTTTCAAGGGAAACTAGAAGCGCAACGAACGCCGTGATGATGTCCAGCTCCACGCACCCGTAGCTCAGCTATAGAGCGTTGTCCTCCGAAGGCAAAGGTCACACGTTCGAATCGTGTCGGGTGCGCCAGCAGGGGTCCTTTGTTTTGCCCCCTGCGTTTCCAGCGTGCCCGCCGAGGCGAATTCAAAAGATCGAGCTTAAAGGGTGCAGCCGCTGCCGAGGTTCACAGGGCCGCGTGTTTGTCACAGGGAACGAGGGATCGCACCGGGGTCACTCGGCTAACCCTTACCGCAACTATTGCGGAAATCCTGCTCGGAGGAGAGCCTCCTTCCAGCGGTCACGATCCTGCGCGCGCCGTAGTGGGAGCCAAGTCAGTGACGATATTCTCTGCGATGGATCGAGTTGAAGAGCCTGCTTGGTCGCTTCGGCGGCTATGGTTTGATCGCCGCCCAATGCATTGCTGACCGCCATGATCCGCCAAGCCGGTGCAAAGGTCGGATGCGCGCGAGTGATCCGCTCCGCAAGACGCGCAGCTTCCTCGTACTGGCCGCAGTAAAAGTGAGCTGCCGCCATACCTAATTTCACCTGTGTCATGCTTGGACCCCGAGGGCTCAACCGCTCTGCTCGACGCAGATGCTCGAGTGCGGTCGGGTGCATGCCTAGCCCGATATGCAGGAAACCGCTAGCCTCCCAGCCTATTGCAAGATTGGCGTTCATGGAAAGACCGCGGCTAATGCACTCTGCGCCCAAGTCCAGCTCGCCACCGATGGATGCGAGTATCATTCCACCCACACATAGTGCTAAATCATTTAACTGGCCCAATTCGATTGCGCGGCGCGCGAGATGAATAGCCTCTGCACTCTCCTGCGCGGCGTCCACCATCCAGCCGTTCTGTGCACGAAGAACATAAGCTAGACCAGCCCAAGCATAGGCCGGCGCAAAATTTTCATCCAGTTCGAGGGCTTTGAGGAAATAACCGAGCGCCACTTCCGCATCGTTCTTGCTAAACTTGAATAGGTGCGAAAGACCCCTCAAATAGCAATCATAGGCATCCAGGCTGGCAGTCGGCTTTCGCGTGGCGCGCTCCATTTCTGCAAATACTACTTCTGTCACCAACTCTCCGACCACACTCGTTGCTACCTGGTCTTGGAGTTCGAACACGTCTTCCAGCTTGCCTTCGAACCGGTCCGCCCAGAGATGTGTACCTGTTGTGCTGTCAATCAGCTGGCCCGCAATGCGCACGCGTCCACCTGCCTTGCGGACGCTTCCTTCGAGCACGTAGCGAACTCCAAGTTCACGTCCGACCTGCTTTATGTCTATCGCCCTGCCTTTGTAGGTGAAGGAGGAATTGCGCGCGATAACGAACAGCGATTTGAACCGAGATAGGGCCGTGATGATGTCTTCGACGATGCCATCGGCAAAGTACTCCTGCTCGGGATCGCCACTCATATTCTGGAAGGGAAGCACAGCCAGCGAGGGCTTGTTCGGCAGAGGAAGTAACTCGGCTTCCTCCCTTGGCGGTCTTGAAACATGGCCGTGAGTTGCGCCGAAGTGGCCGACCTCATAGACCTGAATTGGCTCAGGAATGTTCTTGACGTGCCGGACACCCAAGTCGGTGAATGGGACTAACAACACCTTGCGCACTTGATCGTATGTCGCGCCAGAGACACAGACGCCTCCTGGCTTAGCCAAGGTCTCCAACCGCGCGGCAATGTTCACGCCGTCGCCGAACAGGTCCCCAGCCCGAACCATCACGTCGCCGATGTGGATACCGATGCGGAAACTTATGCGACGATCAGGTGCGAGACCTGAGTTCGCTTCGGCCAGAGCGGCCTGCGCCTCTACCGCGCACTGAACAGCATCCACGGCGCTTCCAAATTCGGCAAGGACACTGTCGCCAGCGGTGTTTGCTATGCGGCCCCTGTGCTCCCCAATGATCCTGTCGAGGATCGCGCGCCGTTCGGTCAGCCCCTTGAGCGTGCCGACCTCGTCGGTGCCCATGAGGCGGCTGTAGCCCTCTACATCTGCTGCGAAGACCGCGACGAGGCGTCGGCTCACTGCCACAGGGTCTGACATGCGTGCCTCAGTGCTAACCTGTGGCGAACAGTGTGGGCTGTGGGGCAACCATCGTCAATCAAAGCCTGAACCGACGATCAGCCCTCAGGCACCCCTGCCAACCGCATACCCTCAATGCCGCGTTCGCGCGCGGCAAGAACGGTCTGACCGAGCCGCAACGTTTACGCCATCGCCAAGGATGTCGTCGTCCTCGATCAGGATGTCCCCGAGATTGATCCCAATTCGGTACATCATATGCCGGTCCTGCGGGACACCTTCGCTCCTCTCGGTCATCACCGCTTGGCGAGGCGGCAATGGTCGGCGAGATCGGTGCGCTTGCGCCTCCAAAAAACTCACAGCCCGGCTCTCTACCTGTGCGCGCACCATCCCTTGCTCGCAATTTTAAAAATCTCCGAGGTAACATGAGGCCATTATTTTCATCGCCGGCCTCTAGGACATGATCGCAAAGCTCTCAAACGTGAAAATGTTCCACGAGCCAACCAGCATGACAAAGATCGATTCCCTCATCAATGAAATCCAGGATGGCGAGTTATCCGGGCCGACGAAGCGGCAGCTCAAGGCGCTTACGCGCATCACCGAGCTATTTGTCGCCGGCTCCGGTCGCCATTCGGGGCAGCAGCTCGAACTGTTCGACGAGGTGTTCAAAGCCCTTGTCGCCGTGATTGAGTTGAAGGCGCGGGCCAAGCTCGCCTGACACCTCGCGACCGACGGAGAGGCACCTGCGGCGCTGGTTCGCGCATTTGCCTTCGACGACAATATCGCTGTGGCGGCTCCGCTTCTCAGCCGATCGACCGTGCTCAGCGAGACCGATCTTGCGCATGGCGCCAACACCCTGAGCCAGGGTCATCTTTACGCAATCGCTCAGCGCCAGACGGTCAGCGAATTAATCACCGACATCCTTATCGAGCGCGGCGAAAGCAACGTGGTCCACGCCGTTGCGAAGAATGCCGGTGCGCGTATCTCGGAACGTGGTTTTCGCGACCTCATCCTGCGGGCCGGCAATGATTCCCAACTCGGGCTGCATGTTGGATCGCGGCGCGACATCCCGCGCCACCACCTCTTGGTGCTTCTTGAGACTGCCTCCGCGGAAGTCTACAGCAAGATCGTCGCGGCAAATCCGCAGTTTGTTGAAGCCGCGCAAGGAGCAGTGACGGAGGTAGTTGACGAAATAAATCTCGAAATACGTCAGAACTCCCCGGATCATGCCGAGGCGAAGAAAAGAGTGCGGCGTTTGAAATACTGGAAGGAACTTGGAGAATCCAAGGTTCACATGGCCGCACGTGCGCAGGATTTTGAGCAGGCGGTGCTGGCCCTGTCGGTTCTTGCGCGGTGTCCTATAGAGGTGGCTGAACGGGCGGTCCTCAATGAGAATCCCGGCGCTGTTCAGGTCGTCGCCAAGGCCGCCGGCTGTGCCTGGACAACCGTCAAAGCGCTGCTGCTGATGAGGGCAGCGAACCGGAGCCTGTCCAAGGCAGATCTCGAGCTTGCGCGCGCCAACTACGAGCGGCTTGAGGTCAGAGCGGCAAGGCGCGTGCTTGAATTCTACGATTCGCGCCGTCATCGGCGCGCTGCGACAGGTCCCTCAACCGTTCTGGAAGCCTCCGCGGATTTGGACGCTCCCATGAAGAATGGATACGCAGCCTGATGCGGGCGTCTTCTGGATCATGATCGATTGAGTGGAATCGCATCATGATCTCATCTCTTTGTTTGAGCGTGATCTCCGCGCAAACGCGTTTTTTTGCGCTTATTAGCTAAGGGAAAACCGGTTTCCACTTTGCCGCCAACGCGGCTCTTCGGGTCCGGATCGCTCTGGCACGGCTGGCGCAATCCGATCAGCTATTGCAGCAATCCGCGGGACCGGAACCGGGCTCGTATTGATCGTGCAGACGGACCCATGCCATCGGATAGGACAGGCCTTCTTCGTGTCGGCCAAGCGGAGTGAGGTCGAGATATTGATAGGCGGCGTTCATCATGTCGAGGCCGCGCGCAAAGCATGAATAGGTATGAAAGACGGTGCCGGCCTCGTCGCGGTAAAAAGCACTGATCCCAGGCGCTTCCTCGACGCTGAATTCGGAGGTGCCGAAGTTGTAGATCTTGGCGCTCGAGTTGATCTCGTCCGGCTTGAACGACACCGCATAGTCGAAATTGAAATCGGTATTCGCCGAGGACAGCCAGTCGAAGCTCCAGCCCATCCGGGCCTTGAACGCCTCCAGCTTGTGCGAGGGCGCGCGCGAAACCGCGACCAGAGTGGTGTCCCGCGCAGAAAGATGCGGGATCATGCGGTCGAACTGGTCGGCCCAGAACGAACAGCTCTTGCAGCCTTCGTTCCAGTCGGGGGCGAACATGAAATGCTGCACCACGAGCTGGTGGCGCCCGTCGAACAGATCGGCCAGCGTTTTTCTCCCGGCCGCGCCGTCGAAAACATAGGTCTTGTCGACCCTGACCCAGGGGAGCGCGCGGCGTTCCTCGCTCAGCCGGTCACGCGAGCGCGTAAACTCCTTTTCATGGGCCATCAGGGCCTTGCGGGCTTCCAACCATTCCTCGCGCGATGCGATCTTGTGCGGCTGCATGGCATGCTCCTGACTTCAGGCGTTCTGGCGCGACTTTCAGCGCTTATAAGGTGGTTAACGATCTCGGAACGCGAGCAGAGAAGTTAGCATGAAAAGCGAAACTGCACTGCAACTTCGCATCGGTATGATCCGACCCCGACAGCAGTCATCCAAAACTGTACGGGGAAACACAATGCGCAAGGTCTCTCTCACTTCGGTGGTTTTCATGCTTTCGCTGGTGCCAAACCTCGCCGGCGCGGGCTCACGTTCGATCGAGGTTGAGCCGGCCGCGGTGCCGCCCGGCTTTGAAACCTATCGTGGCTATGTCTTCGACCTCTCGGAGAATTCGGACCGCAAGGATAGCGGCGCAATTGCCGAAAGCTTCCGCCATCAGCTCGATATCGTGGAGAGCGTTGGCTTGAGCCCAAAGGTGCTCGAGTTTTTTCACTCGGTGCCGATCATCGCCAGCGAAATGGCTTGTCTCGAGTTGGGCGCCGGGATCGCCTGCTACGGTCCACCCGCAAGGATCCAACGCGACGCCCCTCGCACCTACACGACCTGGGATGAAACGAACCGGCGCTGGAGTAATCCGAACTTTCTTGACTTGGCCGCCGACGCTGGGGTTGGCGTGATCATGCTGCGTCCGAATATGCTGAAATATGCCGAAGATCCCGTCATCCTGCACGAGCTGCTTCATGCCTACCACGCCAAGCTGATGCCGCAAGGCTTCGACAATCTCGGCATCAGGGCGTTCTTCGCCGATGCGACCAGCAAGAATGTATTCGGCAAGGAAGAATACGCGCTGTTTAACCACAAGGAATTCTTTGCCGTGACCGCAAGCATTTTTCTGGCGGGAAAAGAGTCGATCCACGAACCGCACACGCGTGCGGCTTTGAAGGAGAAGCTGCCGAAATACTACAAATATCTCGTCGAGCTGTTTGGATTCGACCCGGAGGGAACAACTCCGGTCGCCAGCAGCACGAGCCAGCCAGAGGCGTCTAGCGACGCCATCTCGCACGGCGGGACCTGATATCGAGAAATTAGTTTCGTCGGCGCTAGTGCGGCGAATTTGAAGTTCCTATCAATGCCTCTGCACCACTGATATAGGAACTTCAAATTCAAAACCGCACTAGAAACCAATAATTGCCAGAACTCCCTTGATTCCGAAGTTCGCCTCAGAGGTCGCCGCGATAGCTTGCGAACTCCGGAATCGGAGCTCTGGACCTCGTCCGCGCTGACGAAGCCGCCTATTCCACCTTTATCCCGGCGTACTTCACCACCTTTTCCCATTTTTCCGTCTCGGCCTTGATCATCGCGCCAAAGGCCTCAGGCGCCGCGATCAGCGGCTCGCCGCCAAGTTCGATCAGGCGTTTGCTGATCTCGGGCTCGGCCAGCACCGCGTTGATCTCCCGGTTCAGTTTCCCGACGATTTCGGGCGGGGTCTTGATCGGCGCACCCATGCCGAACAGCGCGCTCGCCTCATAGCCGGGAATGGTCTCGGCCACCGTCGGCACGTCGGGCAACTGCGGTGATCGCTCCGCTGTCGTCACGGCCAGCGCGCGGAGCGCACCGCCACGGACATGCTCGATAATCGACGGCATGTTGTCGAAGATGACCTGAACGCGATTGCCGAGCATGTCGGTGATCGCGGGCGCCGCGCCGCGATAAGGCACATGCAGCATCTTCGCGCCCGACATGGCCATGAACAACTCTCCGGACAGGTGCACCGATGTGCCGTTGCCCGATGACGCCAGGTTCACCTTGCCGGGATTGGCCTTCACATAGGCGATGAACTCGGCGACCGTCCTGGCTGGAACCTGCTTCGCCACCGTCATGACGTTGGGGACGCGAATGAAGGCGGCGACCGGGGCGATGTCGCGGACGAAGTTGAAATTGAGATTGGTGTAAAGCGAAGCGTTGATGAAATTGGCGGGATTGACCAGCAGCACCGTGTAGCCGTCGGGGTCAGCCTTGACCACGGTCTCGGTGCCGATGTTGTTGCCGGCCCCTGGCTTGTTCTCGATCACGAATTGCTGGCCGAGCCGCTCCGATAACCGCTGTCCGATCAACCGGGCGAGAATGTCGGTCGCGCCGCCGGCCGGATATCCGACGACGAACCGGACCGGTCGCGTCGGATAATCAAGCGCCCAGGTGCTGACGACGGGCCAGGCGAGGGCGTACAAGCCAAATGTCACCAGACCCATTGCAATGCGGCGTAATGCCATACGTTTTCTCCATGCAGCGCCGAACTTGTCGGTTCCGGTTCGATCCCGTTGGATTTTTGCGGTCCGCGTTGTAACAAACAAACTGCGGGGCTGCCAACTAGGCCCCTCCATTTTCAATACCGGAAGGGTCGTCCATGTCGATCAAGGTCAATGCGCTCGACCACATCGTGATCAACGTCGCCGATGTTGCTCGCACCGCCGAGTGGTATCGAAAGATCCTCGGCATGGAAATCAGGGTGTTCGCCCCCGGGCATGGCAAGACGGCGAGGACATCGCTGGTGTTCGGGAAGCAGAAGATCAATGTGCGGCCGCTGGGTGCCGACAAGGTCGAGTGGTTTACCGCCGATCACGAAAGCGCCGGAAGCGACGATCTGTGCTTCCTGACGTCGAGCACGCCCGAGCAGGTCGTGGCACATCTGAAGGCTTGCGGCGTGTCGATCGAGGAGGGCCCCGTGACGAAGCAGGGCGCGCGGGGTGCGTTGCGCTCGGTCTATTGCCGGGATCCCGACGGCAGCCTGATCGAGATTTCGTCGTATGAGGATGATCCGGATTAGGGTCTCGATCTGAACGTCACTGCGAGCGCATAGCAGGGACGTGAAAGGGAATATCCCGCAATCAATACGCCCCGAGCGTCACCGGGCGGAATGCCTGCAGCAAGTGCTGATCAAACTTGCCCTTCATTTGCTCCATCATCGCGAAGGCCTTGGCGTGCGTGAAAGGCAGCCGGTGAGGCCGCTGCTCCACCAGCGCGGAGTAGACATCGACAATCGTCGTCAGCCGCACGATGTCGCTGATCCGATCGCCCTGCAGGCCGTTGGGATAACCGGTCCCATCCAGGAATTCGTGGTGGTGCAGCACCACATCGAGCATCTCCGGGGGGAAGCTGCCCTGGGCGGCGAGAGCCTCATAGCCAAGGCGCGGATGCCTGCGGATCACGGTTATCTCTTGCTCGGTCAGCGCGCCCGGCTTGTCGAGAATCGCAACCGGAATGAACGCCTTGCCGACGTCGTGCAGGAGTGCGGCGCGCGTCAGTCGCCGCTGGTCGTCCTCATGCATGCCGAGGTGCTGCGCAAAAGCCACCGCAAAGCCGGTCACATAGAGGCAGTGGCGATAGCTGTCGGTGTGATGGCAACCGATCGCGGTCAGCCATTCACGCAGCGAAGAATGCTTGATGGCTTTTAGAATCTTGTTTTCGGCGGCGACGATGTCGCTGAATTTCAGGGGCTCGCCGGCGGGAAGCTTGTTGAAAATCTTGACCATGACCTCGTGCGCGGCGGCAACGCCTCGGTTCAAGAGCTTGCCGCGGTCGCTGGCATCGAATCCCTGGCTGTCCGGAAAGGCGGCGCGGATCCGTTGCAATATGCCGGCGGCGTCGAACGGCCGCGAAATCGTGTCGGTGGCCCCCAACGCCCAGGCCTGCATCGAGCCGTGGTGAAGCGCATCCGCCAGAACAAACAAACGCGGCATCGCGCGGTAACCTTCCTGGCGAAGCTTGTTTCGAACCCGCTGTACGCTTTCGGCGGAACGCAGATTGATGTCGACCACAACGCCCGAGAAATCGGCCGGACTTTCGGGCAGTTCCGAAGTCGAGACCGTTTCCACCTCGCCCACGGATTGCAGGATTTTCTCCAGTTCGCGGCTTTTGTCGCAATTGTCGGATGCCAACAGCAGGCGGCGTTTGGAGGAACTGGTTTGCGTTGACATGGGGCCTCGTTGACGGATGCGGTTGGCTGGTGCGGTGGATTTGACTTCGTTTCAGTATCGCCGCGAGTCCTCATAAAACTGGGACACTGGATCACGATGCGATTAAGTGGAATCGCATCATGATCTGATCTCTTTGTTTGAGCATGATCTTCTCGGAAAACCGGTTTCCACTTTTCCGGATCATGCTCCAGGTGCCAAGCTACCGAAAACACATTCCCCGAGGCTTAAGAGAGATTATAAATGCGGAGCTTTTGACAAAGATAAAATTTGAAAGACCTGCCGATCGCCCGCGAAGCGGCGGCGAGCTTGGCCCGCGAATTTCGAATTCTTTCCAAGGCGCGAGCAAAAAAATCCGCCGGAGGAAGCCCTCCGGCGGAAGATATTGTCGCTTCGCAGGTCTTTTAGGCCTTCATCGCCGCCTTGACCGCCTCTGCCGTGATCGGCAACCCGCGGACGCGGGCGCCGCTCGCATTGAAGACGGCGTTGCCGATGGCCGGAGCGACCACCGTCACAGCCGGTTCGCCGACGCCGGTGGCGGGCTCGCCGTTGGCGATGACGGTGACGGCGACTTCAGGCAACTGGCTCATCCGCAGCGGCGTGTAGGTATCGAAGTTGGTTTGCTCGATACCGCCATCCTTCAATGTCGCCTTCTCCAACAGCGCAAGCGACATGCCCCACAGCGCCGCGCCTTCGACCTGGGCGCGGATGCCGTCGGGGTTCACTTGCGTGCCGACGTCGGTGGCCACCGTCAATTTCTTGACCTTGACCTCGCCGCTCGGAGCAACGGCAACATGGGCCACGCACGCGGTCCAGCTTGCCGTCTTTCTTTCCTGCGACGACACGCAGGCCACGCCCATGCCCTCACCCTTCGGCAGTTGCTTGGTGCCGTAGCCGGCGAGACCCATCGCCGCGAGCAAAGTGTTGCGCAGGCGTTGCGCGCCACCGGCATTGTCGCCCTTGCCATCCAGCAGTTCGATGCGGAACTGGGCCGGATCCTTGCCGGCCGCAGCGGCGATCTCATCGATCATGCTTTCAATGGCCCAGAAGGTCCAACCAGGTGCCACAGAGCGCAGCTGCCCGGACGGGGTGGCGTTGTGCGCCATCTCGTTCTTGATCGCTCGCACATAGTGGTTGGGCACGGTGTAGAAGAAGTCCGCACCGTTCACCGTGAAGGCGTCGAGCGGGCCCTTCTTGTCGACCGACGGCGACAGGAAATCAGGGATTCCCCAGCGCTGAGTAGGCCATGCCGAGACCACGTCATGGCTCAGCGCGACCAGCTTGCCATCGCCGTCGACGCCGGCCTTGATCTTCTGGTAGGTCAGGGGACGGGAGAAATCCATCGTCATGTCGTTCTCGCGCGTGAAGATGACCTTGACCGGCTTGCCGACGGCTTTCGCCGCCTGCACCGCCGGCACCATCATGTCGGCATCGAGACGCCGGCCAAAACCGCCGCCCAGCCACATCTGATGCATCACCACGAACTTCGGATCGATTCCAGCGGCACCCGCGGCGATCGCGCCGGAGCGCGTCGCAAACTGGTTGCCGGAATAGATGTGCAGGATGTCGCCCTTGAACTCGGCAGTGGCGTTCATCGGCTCCATTGGCGCGTGGATGTTGATGTTGGTGGTGTATTCTGCCTCCAACACCTTGGCCGCCGTGCCCAACGCCGCAGCCGGGTCGCCGTCCTTGACAAAGAACTGCCCGGAATCGCTGAGACCCTGCAGCCGCTTCGCTTCGTCGAACAGCGATTGGCTCGACAGCTTGGCGTTCGGGCCGCCGTCATAGTCGACCTTTAGCGCCGCTGCCGCCTTCTTGGCGTTGGCGTAGGTATTGGCTACCGCCACTACCCAGCCGGTTGTCGTCCCGGTCTTGTCGTCGAGCGTCACCGCCTTGATGAAGCCGGGCACTTTCTTCGCCGCACTATCGTCGACCGATTTCACGGTAGCGCCATAGCGCACCGGCGGCGTGACGAGCGCGCCATGGACCATGCCGGGCAGCATGACGTCGATGCCGTATTTGGCCGTTCCGTTGGTCTTCGACGGGATGTCCAGTTGCGGAACCGCAACGCCGATCATGGTGTATTGATCGGGCGACTTGAGCTTGATCGCCTTGAGTTCGTCGGGCGTGAAGGTCTTGGTAGCCTTCCCGCTTTTCACGATTTCCGCAAACGTCATCGACTTCTTCGATTTCGGATTGGTAATCGTGGAGTCCCTCACCACCAGGTCGCCGGCTTGCACGCCCATCGCAGCGGCTGCGGCTTCGGTCAATGCGATGCGGCCCGCGGCACCTGCGCGGCTCATCGCATCGAAGTTCATCATCGTGCTCCAGCTTCCGCCGGTGATCTGGGCGCCAAGCACGGGATCGTTGAACTTCGGATCGTTGGATGCGAGCTGGACCCGCATGTCCTTCCAGCTTGCGCCGAGTTCTTCGCAGATGATCTGCGCCATGGTCGAGGCAATATGCTGGCCCATGTCGGCCTTGCCGCAGGTGATGGTAACGATCCCGTCCGGCGCGATCGAATACCAGACGCTGGGATCGAAGCTGCTCGTCGCAGCGAACGCCTGATCGGCGCCCAGGAGGCCCGGGACGGCCGAATAGCCGAGCGCAAGACCAGCGGCCGCGGAACCGACGAGGAATGAGCGTCGGCTGAGATCAGCCGGCTCGCTTTGGGTGATTTTCACGTGCGTATTCATGTTGCCCTCCGCTCGGTGCCGGAGTTGGAAGCGGTGCGCATTTCGGAGGCCGCACGCATGATCGCCTTCTGAATGCGCGAATAGGTCATGCAACGGCAGAGATTGCCGTCCATATGGGCCACCACTTCTTCCTTGGTCGGGTTGGAATTCTTCGCAAGCAGCGAGGCTGCCTGCATGATCTGCCCGGACTGGCAGTAGCCGCATTGCGGGACCTGCTCTGTGATCCACGCCTTCTGCAAGGGGTGATCGCCCTTGGCGCTCAGACCCTCGATGGTCGTGATCTTTTTGCCGGCCGCATCGCTCAGCGAGGTCTGACAGGAACGCACAGCTTCGCCGTTGAGGTGAACGGTGCAGGCGCCACAGAGTCCCGCGCCGCAACCGAATTTCGTACCGGTCATCTGCAATTGCTCGCGAATGACCCAGAGCAGCGGCGTGTCGCCGGCCGCTTCGACGGACATATTCCGTCCATTGATATTGAGACTAGGCATGGTTTTCTTCCCCTGCCGGTGCAAGATTGCCGCTTACGGCGGAACTCATTGTTCTTGTTAGCTGGCACCCACCGGACCGATGCCAGACGCGGGAGAATGATAGCGATCCATTCAGGAGGCAATGCTTTTGGAATTGGCTGCAAAAAATAAATTGCGAGCGCATTTTGCACTGCGGCAATAATGCTGTCGTATCTGTCGATTGTTGGCCGAAGCCTCGCTACAACTGCGTTGGTTAAGGGCGAGTTCTCGACCTTGGGGCTCTTCAATTCCGCCACGCGGAATTCGTACTCTCTAGAAATCGGATGGAACACGTGGGACACGACATCAAGCTGACGGCTTCGGACAATTTTCAACTTGGCGCCTATCGCGCCGACCCAACCGGCACGCCGAAAGCGGCGGTGGTCGTGATCCAGGAAATCTTCGGCGTCAACCACCACATCCGCTCCGTCTGCGATCGTCTTGCCAACGAGGGTTATGTCGCGATCGCGCCCGCGATCTTCGACCGTATCGAACGCAATTTCCAGTCCGGCTATTCGCCGGACGAGATCACGGTGGCGCGCAAGTTCGTCGCCAATCCCGACTGGGCAGCGATGCTGCGTGACACCCAGGCCGCCATCGATGTCGTCAAGAATGTCGGTCCGGTCGGGATTGTCGGCTTCTGTCTTGGCGGAAGCATCGCTTATGCCGCAGCGACCAGGCTGACGGGCCTGTCCGCCGCGGTCGGCTATTATGGTGGCGCGATCGTCCGTTTCGCCGACGAGGCGCCGAAAGTGCCGACCCAGCTTCATTTCGGCGAGAAGGATGCGAGCATCCCGCTCAGCGACGTCGAGATCATCCGCGCCAAGCGGTCCGACGTGGAGATCCACATCTATCCCGGCGCGCAGCACGGCTTTCATTGCGATGAACGGGCAAGTTACGACAAGGCCAGTGCCGATATCGCATGGCCGCGCAGCCTTGCTTTCTTCGCCAGGCATTTGAAGTGACGCCAAAGGCGTCATCCCGGGGCGCGAATGAAGTGAGCGAACCCGGGATCTCGAGATTCCCCGATGCGCAATTGCGCATCTGAGGTCTGGTGCTTACGCACCATCCCGGAATGACAAAGGACTTCGTCCTTCGTCAGAACCAGCGTTCGCCGACGAGGATGGTGTCGCCGGGGCGCGAGCGGCCTAAGGCCGGCTTCCCGTCGATGCGAGGCAATCAGACCGAGACGCCCGCGCCGATCGGACACGAGACACCGGTGCCGCCCAGCCCGCAATAGCCGGCGGGGTTCTTGGCCAGATATTGCTGATGATAGTCCTCGGCGAAATAGAACTCGCCGGCGGGTGCGATCTCGGTGGTGATTGCAGCGAGGCCCTTTGCCGCCAGCGCCTTTTGGTAAGCGGCCTTGGATGCATCGGCGGCTTTGCGCTGCGCTTCGTTGAAGGTGTAGATCGCGGACCGATACTGCGTACCCACGTCATTGCCCTGTCGCATGCCCTGGGTCGGGTTGTGGCTTTCCCAAAATGTCTTCAATAGCTGATCGTAGGAAACCCTTTTCGGATCGAACACGACAAGCACGACCTCGGTGTGCCCGGTACGTCCCGAGCAGACTTCTTCATAGGTGGGATTCCTGGTGTGACCACCCGCATATCCCGCAGCCGTCGTGTAGACGGCGTCGCCGAGCTCCCAGAATTTGCGTTCCGCGCCCCAGAAACAGCCAAGACCGAACACCGCTTGCTCCAGGCCGGCAGGATAAGGCGGCTTCAATGGATGACCGTTGACGAAATGGCGGGTGGCGGTCGGAATCGGATCGGCACGACCGGGCAGCGCCTCGGCCGCGCTCGGCAGCGTGGTGGTCTTGCGCATGAACAACATGGTTACCTCCTGGCGTCAGGATGTCGGAGGGATCCTGCACCTTAGGTCGAATATATAGGTCGTTGCTTGGGTCGCCAAAGCCCCTGTTACGCCGATGGCCGGCCAGCCGTCGACCGGCCTTTCACGTGATAACGTCGCCACGACCCGACGCGATCACCGTAGCGTGAGCCGACGTCCTCAGGCGCGCTTACCGAGCAAAATGCCGGTCCAAGTAATCAGATAGGCCGGGGCGAGGAACAACAGCGAGTAGAGGGCGACGTTCGGGGTCGGCGCGAGCAGATACAGGGCGACGCCAATCAGCGCCGTGCCAGTCGAAGCAATCCAGAAGTACAGGCGTGGGTCTCGCTTCGCCGGTGTCTGTGCATGGTCCGAAGCGGCAGCGGCGGTCATCTTGTTCTCCAAAAACAATGGGAGCATAGTCTCATCGTTGCAACCAACACGCGACGCATTTTATCACTTTCTGTTTGGTCGGCAAGGCAGCCGCCGCAGGTGGCAGCCGTCGGCGCGACTGTTGGCCGGGGTGACATTCATGCATATCCAGGCGGTGACAGGGGACCAGCTTTTTCGATTCAGCAGGGCCGTCTTCATCATTGCGGTTTGCGTCGCGCTCAATCTTGTCGGCGTGCTGATTTCGCGCGAGGTCGAAAGCATTCTTTTTCTTGATCTGGTGGGAACGGCCATCGCGTCCCTGATCTATGGTCCGATCCATGGCGCTTTGGTGGGATTCGTTTCCAACGGAATCGGCGAATATCTGGGCTTCAAATATTATTTCCTGTTTGCTCTCGTGCAGGCGATTTCCGCCGCCGCCTGGGGAATCATTCCACGATTGTCGAAGGGGTATTTTTGCACGGACTTCTTCAACGACGGCCGAGATAAGGCAGAGATCAAATACGACTACCCGCGCTTGTTCTGGGGATTAATCTGGGTCAGCTTTGTCTCAAATGTGCTGGCCAGCCTGACCATTGCCTTCCTGATGTCGGCCTATAACCAATACCTGTCTTGCGAAGCTGCGGTCGTGATCGCCCGGGAGGTTCCGAACTTTCCCGGCATTATTCTTTGCGACGCCGCCAGGTTGCTGTTTTCGGAACCCGGCTATCACCTCAAGCATCCCTTCTGGGAGATTGCCGTTGCCAAGGCAGCGTTGGGATGGCCGGACCATCTGGTCGCCCTTTCGGTCGCAGTGCTGGTGGTGGCCTATCTGCTGCCCGGCCGGCGCTACATGATGACCGGCATGTTCGGGCAAACCTTCGTCACTCAGCGCAGAGGCCTGGCGACTGCGTTCGCCATCATATTCGTAGTCCTGTCGCTTTATCGCATTTGGTTTGCGTTCGGTCTCGGCGAAGGGACCGGGGTCGTCTGGGACCTGTTCGTCCTGGTGGCCTACACCAACGTGATGTTGCTGGTGTTCATTTACTCGCCCTACGAATTCGACGCTTTCCAGCAGAATTACACGCAGCATATTTTCGATGGCGTGAACAACGACCTGGAACGCGCTTATGAAGACAGCCTTAAGCTGGTCACCGTGCTCTCGGTCATCATTTTCTGGTTCATCAAGTCGCATTGCTTGACCGACGAATGCACCACGAGTTCGCTGTTCAACCGGAGCGGCGGAGACAAGATCACCGGCTTTCTGGGCGTGGTATTCGTGATCACGTTCATCCGCTATCTGTCGCTGATCACCGCGCGTTCCAACCGGGTCATTGCTTCGCGCGCATCGAAAGGATGTTCCACTAGACCGGCCTGACGCTGGCTTCGGTCTCGCCGATTTGCGCTGCCACGAATGAGGCGGCATGGGCGAGGGAGGTGTTATCAAGGCATTTGATCCCTCAGTCCCTGGAATAGCCGATCAACGGCTTGCGCGGTCGAAACAGCAGCATCAGCAGAATTCCGAATATCCCCATCACGGCAAAGGCCGGCTGATCCAGTATGACGCGGAACACGCTGTTCCACAGCCAGGGCGACTTGGCCGCGACCCAGGCATGGAACGCCAGCTGGCTCGACTGATGTACGTCGTTCCAGAAATCGCCGAACCGGGTGAAGCGCAGGGTGTTGTCGGCGACGAAGCGCGCCCCGTCATAGACCATGAAAACAAATCCGCCAGCGAGGAGCAGTAGCCCCACAAGGCGGAAAAAACCGCGGATCATGCTTCACCCTTTGTCACGCGCCAAGTGTTTCGGTTCCGAGGTTCGTATCATCATGAGGTGGCTTGGCTTGCGAATTATGGAATCGAAAAAGACACTGGCAATAGATTGGATCCGGTGTGGCTTTGGTTCAGACAATGAGCAGCACCAGTGACGCGGACTTGCCAACCGCCATACCGGGGCCAGCCATTACCGGGGCAGCACGGGAAATTCAACCTCATCAGCGCCTTATCGGCCTTTTGGCACACCCCCCGCGGGCTCCCGGGAAGGCAGAAGGCGTTGACGCTGCGCGGAGGTGGCTCTATAAGGCCCGCAATGGCGGCGGGCGCAATCCCGCCGCCGCTGTCTTTGAGCATCGCCGCCGTATGAGCACGCCTTCCGAGCCTGTGCGCCGGGGGGGGCATTCTCAAGAGAGCACCGTAAGACATATCAGCGTCGATCAGGCGAACCGTCGGCACGCTCACGCCCGTCCGCGCTTCCGTCAATGCCGAAGGACAATTGAGAACATGGCCAATACTACTTCCGCCAAGAAGGCGACGCGCAAGATTGCCCGCCGCACCATCGTCAACAAATCCCGCCGCACCCAGATGCGCAGTTCGGTGCGATCCGTCGAAGAGGCGATCAAGCGCGGCGACCGTGAGGCTGCACTAAAGGCGATGGCGCACGCCGAACCGGAGCTCATGAGAGCGGCGCAGGGCAAGATCATTCACAAGAACAATGCAAGCCGGAAGGTCTCGCGGCTGGCGCATCAGATCGCGAAGCTCGCGAAATAAGCGGTCGACCAACGGCGGTCCATGAGAGCCCGGCCTTGCCGGGCTTTTTTTCTTTATCACGAAATCTCTTGACCCGTGAATTTTCACCGCGCCGTGTCCTGGCCGACATATGACGCGGGCCGATGAAGGCACAGACCTGGCAAATGCAGGCGATAGCTGCCAGACTTTGCCATCGAAATCGCAATCGCAACAACGCGGCAGCGGCGGACATCCAGGGGTTACCCTGCTTCGACGAACAAAAAAAAACGCGTTTGCGTAGTCACTTATCGGCATAGCGGCGAGGAGTTGTTTGAAAATTCGCCTCAGCCTTGCCCGAAAGTAAACAATTTATGAATTTATTTTGGGCGCGCGCTGAAAATGTGACACCTGCTTTGCGTTTCGAATCTTCGCACAGATTCAAAATCTTGCGGCTTCGCAAGATGGCCACCGCCTGGGTGGGCGACCGCCAAGTCGTTTTTGGTGGCAGTCGCGATGAATCATTTTCGTTGCGGGAAACAAGGCATGATGTATCTCTAAGTACGTTCGCTGCGCCCACGGCTCTTGAGACCAGCGCGGGTTTAAGGATCGGGGCGGACGTGCAAATCGGCGGCGGTGTGCGCGTTGGCGACGCTTTCCAAGTGATTAGCGGAGTCAAATCCATAGCTATATGGGTAACGGAGTTCTGTGTCGAAATTTCTCAGGCGGGGCACGCGTCTCGCTCGCTTCGAACAAGAGAAACAAACGCAGGCCTGCCGAACATACCGAAAGCGAAGCGGGCGAACGGGGTCGGGGTTAAGAGGGCGGAGCGAACGGCGTAACAACTGAAGAATTGGATTTTCAGATGACGCTGATCGAATTTGAACCGTTTGGAATGACGA
Source organism: Bradyrhizobium sp. (assembly GCF_035570375.1). Taxonomy (GTDB): domain Bacteria; phylum Pseudomonadota; class Alphaproteobacteria; order Rhizobiales; family Xanthobacteraceae; genus Bradyrhizobium. The sequence goes on from NZ_DATMLW010000197.1 coordinate 17,720, forward strand.
CTTGCCGTGAATAGTGGCGGTAAGAGGGGGAGGTCGTATGTCTTACGAAATTGTAGTTTTTTATCTAAAGCCATTTTCAGACGATAGTCTTTTGAGCGTTTTGGAGACTGCCTGCACGCGGCCTCCCGCGCGAGCTCCGGATCGACCGTTGAGTATGCGCTGACCTCACGAGCGTTTTCCTTTTCAGCCGATGATCTGCCTGACGGCTTCACGCCGAACGGGAGAGCCATGGGCGAAGAAGGAAGCTTCGCTGAAGGTCGGTGCCGGACACGTGCCCGGCAATTTCACCCTCAACAAAACTCTTTCAGAGAAGTCCCAGGGCAATGACAAATACGGAACAGGATCGTTGGTCTCGCGTGAAAGGCAGGCTGCGCTCGAGCGTCGGAGAAGACGTCTATACCAGCTGGTTTGCGCGCATGGACCTGGAAGGCGTCCAGGATGAAAGCGTGCATCTTTCGGTTCCCACGCGGTTTCTGAAGAGCTGGATCCAGGCGCACTACGCCGAGCGCGTCCTTTCGTGCTGGCAGGCCGAGATGCCGGAGGTGCACCGGATCGATCTCACAGTGCGCTCGGCGATGCGATGTGCGGCGCCCGTCAAGGAGACCGTGGCGCCGGTCGATGCGCGCCGCCCCGAACGGCTGGATGGAAGGCCGTTTGCCGAATTGCGCGCGACCGCGACCGCGCCTGTCTCCGCCAGCCATGATGCGCTCGGCGGTTCGCCGCTCGACCCGCGCCTGACATTCGCAAGTTTCGTGATCGGGCGCTCCAATACGCTGGCCCATGCCGCGGCACGCCAGGTGGCGGAAGGCCGGCGCGGCGATCCCGTGATGTTCAACCCACTCTATATCCATGCCGGCGTCGGTTTGGGAAAAACCCATCTGTTGCAGGCCGTGACCTGGGCCGGCAATTCCGGCAACGAACGCAAGGTACTCTATCTCACCGCCGAAAAATTCATGTATGGCTTCGTGGCGGCGCTGAAGACGCAGACGGCGCTGGCGTTCAAGGAGGCGCTGCGCGGCATCGATGTGCTTGTCATCGACGATCTGCAATTCCTGCAGGGCAAGTCGACCCAGGCTGAATTCTGCCACACGCTGAACGCGCTGATCGATGCCGGCCGCCAGGTGGTGATCGCGGCCGATCGTCCGCCCTCCGACCTCGAGAGCCTCGATGATCGCGTTCGCTCGCGGCTTGCGGGCGGTCTTGTCGTGGAGATGGGCTCGCTCGGCGAGGAGTTGCGGCTTGGCATTCTCCGCTCGCGCGTCGCCGCGGCGCGAGCCCATCACGCCAGTTTCGATGTTCCCGAACTGGTGCTGGAATATCTCTCCCGCACCATCACCCACAACGGCCGCGATCTCGAGGGCGCCATCAACCGCCTGCTCGCGCACAGCAAGCTCAACGCCCAGCCGGTGACGCTGGAAATGGCCGAGCGCGAGGTGCGCGACCTGATCCGTCCGCAGGAACCCAAGCGCATCAAGATCGAAGACATCCAGCGCGTGGTGGCGAGGCAGTATAATGTGAGCCGCTCCGACCTGTTGTCGTCGCGCCGCACGGCCAATGTCGTTCGTCCGCGCCAGGTGGCAATGTATCTGGCCAAGACGTTGACCCTGCGCTCGCTGCCCGAAATCGGCCGCCGGTTCGGCGGGCGCGATCACACCACCGTCCTGCACGCAGTGCGCAAGATCGAGGCCCTGGTGGCCAAGGATGTCGCGCTCTCCGAAGAGGTCGAGTCTCTCAAGCGTCAACTGCAGAGCGAGTAGCCGCTGAGCGTGTCGGTTCCCTGCTCCGTCCGCGGGGCAGGGACGCAGGTGAGAACTTGAACCCGCCGGGGAGCAACGCCGGGCGCTTTCCTGCTCGTTTGCCGAGGGCAAAACGTGGGGAACGGCTCGCGCATCTCTTGCACTTGCGCCCCATCCGCGCCACTTTGAGGTCCCCCCGAAGGCCTTGATCCGCCCAGTTTGATCGGGCATTCGGGTCCAGACGCCGCGGCGTGCCTTTGCGCGCCGGCTCGGCTTTCCCATCTTTCGGATCGGGCGGGTATTGCAATGAAGGTTACCGTCGAACGCGCGCAACTCCTGAAATCGCTGGGGCACGTCCATCGCGTGGTCGAGCGCCGCAACACCATCCCGATCCTCGGCAACGTGCTCCTTCGTGCCGAAAATGCGCGGCTGTCGCTGAAGGCCACCGATCTTGATCTGGAGGTGACGGAGACACTTGCCGCCGAAACCGCGACCGCCGGCTCGACGACCGTGCCGGCGCACATGTTCTACGATATCGTGCGCAAACTTCCCGAAGGCGCGCAGATCGTGCTGGAAGGCGACAGCGACCGTGCGGTGCTGGCGATCCGCGCGGGGCGCTCGCGCTTCACGCTGCAGACCTTGCCGGAAAACGATTTTCCCGATCTTGCCGCCGGCGACATGTCGCATTCATTCGCCCTTGCGGCCGCCGACATGAAGCGGCTGATCGACCGGACGCAGTTTGCGATCTCGACCGAAGAGACCCGCTATTACCTGAACGGCATCTATTTGCACTCCGCCGGCAGCGCCAAGGCCGCAACCTTGCGCGCGGTGGCGACCGACGGGCATCGTCTGGCCCAGATCGATCTGGCTTTGCCCAAGGGCGCCACCGGCATGCCTGGCGTGATCGTGCCGCGCAAGACCGTCGGCGAAGTGCAGCGCCTGATCGAGGACAACGAGGCCGAGATCAGGATCGAGCTCTCGCAGGGCAAGATCCGTTTCACCCTCGGCAACGCGGTGCTGACCTCGAAACTGATCGACGGCACGTTTCCGGATTATGGCCGCGTCATTCCGCAGAACAACGACAAGGAACTCGTCATCGACAAGAAGGATTTCGAAGCAGCAGTCGACCGTGTCTCGACGATTTCGAGCGAGCGCGGCCGTGCGGTGAAGCTGGCGCTGTCGGCCGGCAAGCTGGTGCTCTCCGTCACCAATCCGGATTCCGGCAGCGCGACCGAGGAACTCGAGGTCGAATACGCCTCCGATCCGCTCGATATCGGATTCAACTCGAGATATCTGCTCGATATCGCGGCCCAGATCGAGGGCGAGGTTGCGGTGCTGAAGCTGGCCGACCCGGGTTCGCCGACGCTCGTGCAGGACAAGGATTCCAAGGGCGCGCTCTACGTGCTGATGCCGATGCGGGTGTAGTTGCCACCCTCCGAAGGGAGAGGGACGAAGGCCGCCATGACCGCCTCCCGCATTCGCCGCCTCTCGCTGACGCATTTCCGCAACTATCGCGCGGCGAGCCTTGCGACGGGCAGCGACATGGTCGTGCTGGTCGGCCCGAACGGCGCCGGAAAGACCAACTGCATCGAGGCCATCTCCTTTCTTTCGCCCGGACGCGGCTTGCGCCGCGCCACGCTCGAGGATGTTGCAGACAACGAGGGCGACGGCTCGTGGGCGGTTTCCGCCGAAGTGGAAGGCGCCCTTGGGCTCGCTACGCTGGGCACCGGCATCGACGCCCCGATCGGGGAGGCTTCTGCGACGACCCGGCGCTGCCGCATCGACCGCGAGAGCGTGTCTTCGGCGGCTGCGTTCGGCGATCATTTGCGCATGGTGTGGCTGACACCTGCAATGGACGGCCTGTTTCTCGGGCCGGCCTCGGAGCGGCGGCGGTTTTTCGACCGTCTGGTGCTCGCCATCGACAGCGAGCACTCGGCGCGGGTGTCGGCGCTCGACCGCTCCTTGCGTTCGCGCAACCGCCTGCTCGAGGTGCGCAATTACGACGACCATTGGTGCGACGCCATCGAACGCGAGACGGCGGAACTCGCCGTGGCGGTGGCGGCGATGCGCGGCCAGACCGCGCTCAAACTGGCCGGGATGCTACGCGCGCGCGGCGAGACATCTGCGTTTCCTTCCGCCGAGATCATGCTCGACGGCTGGATGGAAAACGCGCTGATGAGCGAACCTGCGACTGCCGTGGAAGATCGCTATCGGGAAATCCTTCGCGAGAACCGCGCCCGCGATGCCATTGCCGGCCGCACGCTCGATGGTCCGCACCTCACCGACCTGCAAGTCGTTTACGCGCCGAAAAACACGCCGGCCCGCGACGCCTCGACCGGCGAGCAGAAGGCGCTCCTGATCGGGCTCGTGCTCGCCCATGCCAGCCTGGTTGCGGAAATGACCGCCATCACGCCGCTGTTGCTGCTTGACGAGGTGGTGGCTCATCTTGATCCCGGCAGGCGCATCGCGTTGTTCGATGAACTCTCAAGATTGGGCGCGCAAGTCTTCATGACCGGCGCCGATCCTGCGGCCTTCGCCGACGTCGGCGCCGCGTGCGAAATTTTTGCGGTCGAATCCGGCCGGATCACGCCGCGGGTCTAGAGCATGATCCGGAAAAGTGGAGACCGGTTTTCCGAAAGATCATGCTCAAACAATGAGATGAGATCATGATGCGATTCCACTTTATCGCATCATGATCTAGGCGCGCCCAAGGCTCGCGGAACTCAGCGAAAGCGAGCGGAAGAGGAAACAGGAGGCGAAAAGTGAGGCTGCGAATCGCACTTTTGCAGAGGCTTCAAAACGGCTTGTTGCGGCCTTGAAAAACTGCCTAAAAACCTTATCTGTTCAGTAGTTTACTGACCAAGACTTTACGCTAGGCGCGCCTCCTCTTTCATGGCAGAAATAGCCTGATCAGGGCCCCTTTCGCGCCGCTGATTCGAAGACATCCTCGAAGGCCTCACATGACCGAACCTGCCCGGCAATCGATTGCCGACACTGAGCATTCCATTCCTGTCGAATATGGTGCGGAATCGATCCGGGTCTTGAAGGGGCTCGACGCCGTCCGCAAACGGCCTGGCATGTATATCGGCGACACCGACGACGGCAGTGGCCTGCACCACATGGTTTATGAAGTCGTCGACAACGCCATCGACGAGGCGCTCGCGGGCCATGCGACCTCGGTGGAAGTCGTTCTCAACGCCGACGGCTCGGTCACGGTGCGCGACGACGGCCGCGGCATTCCGGTCGACATCCACAAGGGCGAAGGCATTTCCGCAGCCGAGGTCATCATGACCCAGCTGCATGCAGGCGGAAAATTCGATCAGAATTCCTACAAGGTGTCCGGCGGATTGCACGGCGTGGGCGTCTCCGTCGTCAACGCGCTGTCGAGCAAATTGCTGCTCAAGGTCTGGCGCGACGGCAAGGAGCATTTCATCGAATTCGTGCATGGCGATTCGGTGGCGCCGCTGAAAGTGGTCGGCGAGGCCCATGGCAAACGCGGCACCGAAGTGACGTTCCTCGCCTCCAGAGAGACCTTCACCAACGTCGAATACGATTTTGCGACGCTTGAGCACCGCCTGCGCGAGCTCGCCTTCCTGAATTCCGGCGTCAACATCATCCTCTCCGACATGCGCCACGCGGTCGAGAAGCGGGAGGAAATGCGTTACCAGGGCGGCGTCGAGGAGTTCGTGAAATATCTCGATCGCAACAAGAAGGCGATCGTGCCCGCACCGATCATGGTCAAGGCCGAGATGAATGGCATCGGCGTCGAAGCGGCATTGTGGTGGAACGACAGCTATCATGAGAATGTGCTGTGCTTCACCAACAACATTCCCCAGCGCGACGGCGGAACCCATCTCGCGGGTTTCCGCGGCGCGCTGACGCGCCAGGTCAACTTCTATGCTGACGCCAATGCGAAAAAGGAAAAGATCCAGCTCACCGGCGACGATTGCCGGGAGGGACTGACCGCCGTGCTGTCGGTGAAGGTGCCGGATCCGAAATTTTCCTCGCAAACCAAGGACAAGCTCGTGTCCTCGGAAGTCCGCCCCGTGGTCGAGAATGTCATCAACGAGGCGCTCCAGGCCTGGTTCGAGGAGCATCCGTCGGAAGCCAAGGTGATCGTCGGCAAGGTGATCCAGGCCGCGGCCGCCCGCGAAGCCGCGCGCAAAGCGCGCGAGCTCACCCGCAAGAATCCGCTCAGCGTCTCGTCCCTGCCCGGCAAGCTGGCCGATTGCCAGGAGAAAGATCCCGCAAAGAGCGAGATCTTCATCGTCGAGGGCGACTCGGCCGGTGGGAGCGCCAAGCAGGGCCGCAATCGCGAATTCCAGGCCATCCTGCCGTTGCGCGGCAAGATCCTCAATGTCGAGCGCGTGCGCGCCGACAAGATGCTGTCATCTGAGCAGATCGGCACGCTGATCACCGCGCTCGGCACCGGCATCAGCGACGATTTCTCGATCGACAAGCTGCGCTATCACAAGATCATCCTGATGACCGACGCCGACGTCGACGGCGCCCACATCCGCACACTGCTTCTGACCTTCTTCTACCGGCAGATGCGCGAGATCATCGATCAGGGCTATCTTTATATCGCCCAGCCGCCGCTCTACAAGGTTACGCGCGGCAAATCCGAGCAGTATCTGAAGGACGAGCGCGCGCTGGAGGACTACCTGATTTCGACCGGGATCGAGGAATGCGTGTTCAAGCCGGCCTCCGGCGATGACCGCGCCGGCCGCGACCTGTTGGCGCTGGTGGAAGACGCCCGCGTCATCCGCGCCGTACTGCGCAACCTGCACAGCCGTTATAACCGCAAGGTGGTCGAACAGGCCGCGATTGCGGGCGTGCTGCGGCACCAGGTTTTTGGCGATCTGCCGAAGGCGGTCGCCGCCGCTGAATACATCGCGCGTCGTCTCGATGCGCAGGCCGACGAGGTCGAGCGCGGCTGGATCGGACGTTTCGAGGAAGGTGCAGGTTTCGTGTTCGAGCGCACGGTGCGCGGCGTGAGGGACGTCGCCGTACTCGATCATGCACTGTTGGGATCGGCCGATGCGCGCAAGCTCGATGAATATGCGGTGAAGCTGCAGGAGGCCTATGGGCGTCGGGGCGTGCTCAGGCGGAAGGACGCCGAAACTCCGGTTCACGGCCCCGTCGACCTGTTCGAGGCAGTGATCGAGGCAGGCCGCAAGGGTCTGACCTTGCAACGCTACAAAGGCCTCGGCGAGATGAACGCCGATCAGCTCTGGGAGACCACGCTCGATACCGAAGCGCGCTCGCTGTTGCAGGTCAAGATCAAGGAGGTCGACGAGGCCGACGACATCTTCACCAAGCTGATGGGCGACGTGGTCGAGCCGCGGCGCGAATTCATCCAGGATAATTCGCTCAGCGCCAATGTAGACGTGTAGGGCGCGCCGTCGGCAACGATCCGCCTGGACTCAAGGGGCCTGCCGGAGAGGTGAGCAGCCTCACCGGCATTTCGTAAGGGGGCCGTTTTCACCCCATCCAGACAAGTCGGGGATGTCTGATGTCCCGCATGCACATCAATCTTTTCATCCAGAGCCGCGGACATCATGAGGCCGCATGGCGGCACCCGAAATCCTCCAGGTTGCCGTTGACCGACATCCGCTATACGGCGGAGCTGGCGCAAAAGGCGGAAGCCGGTCTTTTTGATTCGATTTTTCTCGCCGACGTCCTGGGCCTCTGGAACGACGTCGAGAGCACGCCATTCAACTGGCTGGAGCCGATCACGGCGCTTGCGGCCGTGGCCATGGCGACCAGCCGCATCGGGCTGATTGCCACCTGCTCGACCACCTATACCGAGCCCTACAATCTGGCACGTCAGTTTGCCTCGCTCGATCACATCAGCAAAGGCCGCGTCGGCTGGAACATCGTCACCACCTGGTCGCCTCAGGCTGGTGCCAACTTCGGCAATATCGGACAAGTTGGTCATGCCGATCGATACGAGCGCGCCGAGGAGTTCATGACGGTGGTCAAGGGCCTCTGGGACAGCTGGGCCGACGATGCCGTGCTCGACGACCGCGCGGGCGGGCGATACGCCGACCGTACGAAAGTGCGGACGATTGACCATAAGGGGCCGCATAATCCCGTGTTGGGACCGCTGAACATGCCGCGCTCGCCGCAGGGCCGCCCGGTCTTTGTCCAGGCCGGCTCTTCCGATACCGGCAAAAGTTTCGCCGCGCGCCATGCGGAAGCGGTGTTCACCGCGCATCTCGAGAAGGCAACCGCGAAAGCGTTCTATGCGGATCTCAAGGGGCTGATCGAGGCCGAGGGCCGCAATCCCCGGCAGGTTCTCATCTTGCCGGGGTTCAGCCCGATCATCGGCTCTACCGAGGTCGAGGCCGAGCGCTATGCCGAAGAGCTCAACGAACTCTCCGATCCCGAAGTTGGCCGCCATCGTCTGTCGCAGCGTTTTGGCGGATATGATTTTTCTAAACTCGCGCTGGATCAGCCGCTGTCGGTGGCCGATTTCCCCGACCCCAGCAAGAACGAGGCTTCGCGCAGCCGAACCGAAGCCGTCGTTGCGCTTGTCGCCAGAGAGCGGCCGACACTGCGACAGCTGCTCGCCAAGCTCGCCGGTGCGAGAGGACATTTCACCGTCGCCGGATCACCGGAAAAGATAGCCGACCTCATGCAGGACTGGTTCGAGGATGGGGCGGCCGATGGCTTCAATCTCATGCCGCCGGTGCTGCCGCACCAGCTCGATCTCTTCATCTCGGAAGTCGTGCCGCTGCTGCAGAAGCGGGGCCTGTTCCGCGAGGTCTATCAGGGAGAGACCCTGCGCTCCCATTTCGCTCTGTCGCGCCCGGAGGTGCGGTTTGGATGAACTCGCCGATCCAGTACATCGTCGAAGGCGGTCATCGGCTGAAAGGCACGATCGAGCCGTCGGGCAACAAGAACGCCGCGTTGCCGATCATCGCAGCAAGCCTGCTCACCGAACATCCGGTGACGCTGAACAACGTGCCGCGGATTCGCGACACCGAAACGCTGGTCGAACTGATCCGATCGATCGGGGTTGCGGCGGAATGGCAGGCTCGCAACAGGCTTGCGATCCACGCCAAAACCATCCGCGCCGCCGATCTCGATCCGGAGCTTTGCGCGCGAATCCGGGCTTCGATCCTGCTGGCAGGGCCGCTGCTTGCGCGTTGCGGCGAGCTGACGTTGCCGCCGCCCGGCGGCGACGTGATCGGAAGGCGGCGTCTCGACACCCATGTTCTCGCCTTCGAACAGCTCGGCGCAACCGTCACGGCGTCCGACCGGCTTTACTTCCGCAGCGCTCGCCTGAAAGGTGCGGACGTTTTCCTCGACGAGCCCAGCGTCACAGCCACCGAGAACGCGTTGATGGCCGCGGTGGCGGCCGATGGCACCAGCCATTTGCGTAACGTCGCTTCCGAGCCGCATGTGCAGGACCTCGTGCGCTTTCTGGTGGCACTCGGCGCCCGCATTGAAGGTATCGGCACCAATGCCATGGTCGTGCACGGCGGCGCGACGCTCGGTGGCGTCAGCTATTCGATCGGGCCGGATCACATCGAAGTGGGCTCCCTGATCGGGCTTGCCGCGGTGACGCGCTCGCCGTTGCGTATCGCTCGCGCCGGCATTCACCATCTGCGCTCGATCCGGATGGGCTTTGAGCGGCTCGGCATCGCCTGTCAGGCGGAAGGCGACGACCTCATCGTCCCGGCTCGGCAAACGCTCAAGATCCAGGACGATTTCGGCGGCCACGTCCCGAAACTGGAGGACCAGCCGTGGCCGGCCTTTCCGGCCGATCTGATGTCGATTGCGATCGTCACCGCAACCCAGTGCGACGGCGTGATCCTGATGTTCGAGAAAATGTTCGAATCCCGGATGTTCTTCGTCGACAAGCTGATTGCGATGGGCGGACGCATCGTACTGTGCGACCCGCACCGGGCGATCGTGGCCGGGCCGAGCCGGCTCAAGGGTGCGCTGATGTCCTCGCCGGACATTCGTGCCGGCATGGCCATGCTGCTGGCCGCAGCCTGCGCGGAAGGCGTCAGCACCATCAACAATGCCGACCAGATCGAACGCGGCTATGAGCGCATCGACGAGCGGCTCAACGCGCTCGGCGCGAAAATCACCCGCGTGCCAGCGCGCTGACACCGCGCGCCGATTTCATCGCGAAAATGACTGATCTTTAGCCCGCGGGTTTGTGTCTTGCTTTCCCGCCGCCTGGCGCGCAAGACTTGCGTCGCTATGATGATCCGCGAAATCAAGCCCGAGGTGGATCGCGACGGCGTGCTGGCTGGTGCGCAGTTTGCAGACGCCTTTCAGGTCACGGTAGCCGATGCGAATCTTGATGCACGGACTGCTGCCGAGCGAATTTTCTCACAAAGCCCGCGCTGGGTCCAAATGCTGCTGGACCTGCGCAACATGATTGCGGCGCCGGCAGGTTTGAAAACATCTGGCGAAGGCGAACCCAATACCGGCGGCGTGATCGGACTATTTCCGGTTCTGAGTGAGACGCCGGAGCGGTTGATCGCGGGCTTCGACGACCACCATCTGGATTTTCGCGTCGTGGTGGATGTCGCCCCTGAGGAGGGCGGCCGCAAAGTCACTACCACGACTCTTGTGCTCACCCATAATCGGCTTGGTCGCATCTATCTCACGGCGATTCTACCGTTCCACCGCTTGATCGCAAAGAGTTTGCTTCGCCAGGTTGGCTTCGCCCAGTTGCCACGGTAACGGCATGAGCGTCGCCCCGCCATGCGATTGCCGCCGTTGAAGAAGCCGTGCCAGGGGCCTAAGCTCGGCGAGCTGCGGGATGTTTTCGTAGCAGAACAAAGCAGTCGGGCTAAGGAAAAACAATGGCCGATGAAACCGCAACGCTTGCCGCCTTTGTCGCCGATTTGAAGTTCGATGATATTCCTCTGGACGTACGCGAGCGCGCCAAAGTCCTGACGCTGGATTTCCTCGGCAGCGCGATCAGGGCGCGGCGTGACGCGGAATCCACGCCTTCGCTGCTCAGGATGCTTGAAGCGCTTGCGCTCGACGCAGGCGGCGAATCCACCGTGTTCGGCGATGCCAAGACCTGGACGCCGGCGGTCGCGGCCCTGCTCAACGGCGCACTTGGCCATTCCCTCGACTTCGACGATACGCATGCGGATTCTTCGCTGCATCCAAGCGCGCCGGTGGTCCCAGCTGCGTTTGCGGTCGGCGAGTTGGTCGGCGCCTCGGGCCGCGAGGTGTTGACGGCGATCGTCGCCGGTTATGAGGTGTGTTGCCGGCTCGGCCAGGCGCTCGATCCCACCTCGCACTATGCCCGCGGGTTTCATCCGACCGCCACCGCCGGCACTTATGGCGCAGCGGCTGCCGCCGCCAAGCTTTTCGGCTTGTCGAAGCAGAGAATCGTTGCGGCGTTCGGCGTGTCAGGCAGTCAGGCGGCGGGATCGCTGCAGTTTCTGGTCAACGGCGCCTGGAACAAGCGCTATCAGGTCGGCGCCGCCGCGATGAACGGCGTCATCGCCGCGACGCTGGCGCGTAATGATTTCGTCGGCGCGGTCGAGGCGGTGGAAGGCAAGCACGGCCTCCTCGTCGGCTACACCGACAACGCCCATCCCGACAAGGCCATCGCCGGTCTGGGCAAGATCTACGAGACCATGAAGATCGGCGTAAAGCCCTACCCAAGCTGCCGCTACACCCATGCCGCCCTCGATGCTTTGATCGCGATGCGTCGCGAGCACAATCTGACGCCGGACCAGATCAGGCGGGTCGAGATCGGGCTGCATCGCAACGGCATTACGCTCACCGGCGATGCAGCCACCAAGCGTCATCCGACCTCCGTCGTCGGCGGGCAGTTCTCGATGTTCTTCACCGGTGCGGTGGCGCTCGATCAGGGCCGCTTCGGCTGGGACGATTACGACCGGCTCGGCGACGCCGCCGTCGACGCGCTGGCGGACAAGTTCGATGTCGTGCAGGACGAGTTCCTCGAAATCGGCCGCAAGCATCCGTTTGGTGCGCGCGTGCGCATCACCACCGACGAAGGCGTGCATGAGCGGGTCCATGACGATCCGTCCGGCGAGCCGAACTCGTTCCCGGATGCGCGGGCGATGGCGCAGAAATTCCTGACGCTCGCCCGCCCGGTGCTCAACGGCCGCGCCGATCAGCTGGCGGACGCGATCCTCTCGCTCGAAAGATTTGATCGCGTCGAGAAGGCGACGCAGCTGGGTCGCCAGTAGCGTGCAAGCTACGGTTTGAGCCGCGCCTTCCAGGCTTCGCGTCGTGTCACCCACACATCGGCGACGTGGCCGAACAGGTCGAACTCGCTCTCAATGGATGCGCCGAGCCGCCGGGCAACGTTTTGTGACGCGACGTTTTCGCGGTCGATGCAATGAGCGATTTGATCGATTGCGAACTGCGCGAAAACCCAATCGATGGACGCGGCTGCGGCTTCGATCGCGTAACCCTTGCCCCGGAAAGGGCTGGCAATACCCCAGCCGACTTCGAGACCTGGCCAAGCTGCCGGCCACCACGGCCCGACCCGTCCGACGAAGCGCGCGGTCTGTTTTTCCTCGACCACGAACATGCCGAAGCCGTGCAACGCCCAATGACCGGCCATGATGGCCGCGTTCCGCCAGCCGAAGAAGGCCTCAGTGACCGGCTTTCCGTCGGATGTGATGAATCGCGCCGAAACAGGGTCGGCAAGCATCTGCGTATTTGGCTCGATATCGGCTTCTTGCCACCGTCGCAATATCAGGCGCTCGGTCGCGATAACAGGGGCGTTCGTTTGCGGGATAGCGACTCTGGGCTTGACGCGGGCGACCATGACCCTCTCCTATTCCAGAAGGTATTACACCGCCATTCCGGTCGGGGTAGGGCAAAGCACGATCCATGGCGACATCGTCATTACATAACCTTGCCACGTCGTGAAAATTTTGAAACCCTTGGTTGCGATGGTGGTAAAGTGGGCCGATCTCAACCAGGCCTAACAATAACAAGACGCAGGGAGCAACGATCATGGAACGTCGGGACGTCCTCAAGACGATGGCTATTGCAGGATTGGCAGCAGGTGCCGGCGGCACTGGGGCAAGGGCACAAAGCACGGGGCAGACATTTGTGCTGGTTCACGGCGCCTGGCACGGCGGCTGGTGCTGGAGTCGTGTCGCGGACCGCTTGCGCGCGGCAGGCCATCGGGTGTTCACGCCGACGCAGACAGGGCTTGGCGAACGCAAGCACCTGCTCTCGAAGGACATCACCCTTGACACTTTCACAAAGGACATCACCAAGGTCATCGAAGCCGAAGAGCTGACCAACATCGTGCTGGTCGGGCACTCCTTCGGCGGGCTTACGATCAGCGGCGTGGCCGATGTGATGCCCGAGCGTATCCGTCATCTCGTCTATCTGGACTCGCTGGTGGTGGAGGGTGGAAAAAGCCCGTTCGATAGCCTGCCCCCTGAGGTGGCCGCCGCCCGCAAAAAGGCTGCCGAAGAATCGAGCGGCGGATTGAGCCTGCCTGCGCCGCCGCCGTCGGCTTTTGCTGTTTCCGACGCAAACGATGCCGAATGGCTCAAGCGCCGCCTCACCCCGCATCCGCTGGGCACCTATACCAGCAAGCAAAACATCAAGGGGCCGGTCGGCAACAACCTGCCGCGGACCTATATCCATTGCACCAACCCGTCCTATCTGGCCACGCAGGCCTCACGCGATTTCGTCAAGGCGCAGCAGGGCTGGCGCTGGGCCGAAATCGCAACCGGCCACGACGCCATGGTCACCGCGCCCGACGAACTTTCGCGCCTGCTGATCGGTGTCTCCGGCTGAGCCCTGGAGGTGTTGGCGCGTCCCGGCGGAAGCGCCGGGACCTCAATGCTAAGGCGGAAGCCTGCGATATTCCTGGTTGGCAAGGCTTGCTTCCTCGAGATCGAGGTCACGTTCGATCCGCCGCCGGGTCTCGTCCGTAATCCTGCCGTGGCGCAGCAAGTCGTGAATGAACTTTCGCTCGGCCGCAATCAACTCCCGCGTCAGCTCGGCTCCGGCCGCGGAGATGTCGCGGGCTTCCGGATCAAGTGAGTCCGGCAACTGGTTGGCACGGGTTTCGTGGCGCGCGCGCAACAGGCGCACCACTTCGTCGGATAATTCGCGATGATCGGTGATGGCGTCGAGCGATTTGAGCGCGACATCGAGCGCCTCGCGCCGCGCGGCGATTTCGGATTCGAGTTCCGCCAACCGCTCGGCGCTTCCCGCCTGGTTGACGCCAAGCCACCTGACGACCAGCGGCAAGGTGAGGCCAAGCCCGACCAGGGTGATGAAAATAAGGCTGAAAGTGACGAACAGGATCAGGTCGCGGTAGGGAAACAACTCGCCGCTCGGCAAAGTGAAGGGCAGCGCCAGTGCCGCGGCAAGCGAAACCGCGCCGCGCACGCCGGCGAATGAAAGCACGAACACCCACTGCCGTGGGGGTGCGGGATCGCGCTCGCGTATCTGCTTGATCAGCCGCGGCACGTAGGTCGCAGGATACACCCAGGCGAAACGCGCTACGACCACCATGACCGTGACCACCGCGGTCACGGTCAGAATTTCGCCGAGCGGAAAGGCTTTCGATTTCTCGAACAACAGGCGCATCTGAAATCCGGTCAGCAGGAACAGGAGACCCTCGACCAGGTAGATCACGAGATTCCAGAAGAAGATTCCCTGCAGCCGTGTTATCGCGGAGATCAACAGCGGTCCGTTCCAGCTCATGTAGAGACCACAGGCGACCGTCGAGATCACGCCCGAGCCGCCAAAATGCGCGGGCACCCAATACGCCACATAAGGGGTGATCAGCGACAGCGTGATTTCGATTTGCGGATCGCGCGCATGGTGACGCGCCCGCAACGAGAGCCAGCCTACGGCCGCGCCAAACATCATCTCGCACACAACGATACCTGCGAATTCGCCCATGGCGACGGGCAGCGAAAACGTGCCGGTCATGATCGCTGCGAGCGCAAAGCGATACATTATCAGCGCGGTGGCGTCGTTGGCCAGTCCTTCGCCTTCGAGCACCACCAGGATTCGGCGCGGAATCCGCAAACGGCGGGCGATCGCGAGCGGCGCCACCGCGTCGGGCGGCGCGACGATGGCGCCCATCAGGAACCCGACATTCCACGGCAGCCCGATCAGGAAATGCGTCGCCGCGGCGACTGCCAAGGCGGTAAACAACACGCAGCCGACCGCCAACAGGATGATCGGGCGCAAGTTGAACTTGAACTCGCGCCAGCTCATCGCGACGCTCGCCGAATAGATCAGCGGCGGCAACACCAGAAGCAGAACCAGCTCGGGCGGCAGTTCGAGCGCAGGCATTCCCGGCGCATAGGCGAGCGCAACGCCCGCAAGCAATAGCAGGATCGCGGGCGCGACATTGATTCGCCGCGCCAGAAGCGCAGTTGCGGCCAGAACCGCAACAAGGATCAGGAATATCTGGAAATTGGCTTCCACGGTCGCTCGGGTCCTCGACGGCGCAGTTTGCCCGGAAGGCGACCGAGGTCAACGGTAAGAGCACTTACTCCCGCAGATCGTAGCGGTAGGATTTCGAGACGATCCGCCATCCGTCCTTCAGTTTCATCGCCACCAGATAGTCGGTAAAATAGCGCGGCGGCAACTGGCAGCGGACCTTGATGAAGGCGGTGGAATCGTCGGAGCGGTCGATGGTGACGATGAAATCCTCGCGTGGCTTGCCTTCTGACCTGGCGGATGCGCGCTTTCTCACTCGCTCCATCCAGTCGGGTAGGGTGAGGATCTGCAGTTCGCCCTTCTCCAGCCAGCGCAGATCCGCAGACGGGTGAAAGATCGCCGCGAGCTTGTCGGCGTCGCCTTCATAGAGCGCGTCGAAATAGTGCTGGACCACGGCTTCAACGGTGGAACGGTCGTAATTCACGGCTCTCACTCCTGTTGTAATGACGTTTTCGATCATATCGCGCTCGCGGCGATATTGACCATCAGCGCGAGCAGGGCGGTGTTGAAGATGAAAGAGATGATGCCGTGCGCGGTGACGGTGCGACGGATGGTCTTGTCGGTGATGCCGACGTCGGAAACCTGCGCCGTCATGCCGATAACAAACGAGAAATAGACAAAGTCCCAATAATCGGCAACCTCGCGCCGGTTGCCGCTGGGAAACTGAAGGCCGCCCGGTTCGGCGCCACGGTAATATTCATGCGCATAATGCAGCGCGAAGCCGGTATGCACGGCCGCCCACGACAAGCCGATGGTCAGGGTCGCAAACACCAGCTGCGGCGGATTATGGTGGGCCGCGCCGAGCTCGGACACGATCGCAGCCAGGCTCGCGAAGGCACCGAGCGCCGTCAACAGCGGGATCAGAAAGCGGCCGTCATCCTGAAGTATCGCATTGCGGCGGATATAGCTGAGATCGCTGCGCCACACCATGAAGTAAACCAGTGCAAGGTAAAGCGCGACGAAGACGTCCCAGCCGATCAGAAGCCGCGTTACCAGCCGCAGCGACGCCGGCAGGAGAAAGAACGAGCCAACGCCGATCGCCATTGAAAGGAAGGTGCGCGGCCGCGCATAGACCACGCGGAACGGCTTCGGCATTTTCCTGAACCGATGCAGCCGTTGCTGGAATTCCTCGCCAGTCATCTCGATCTTCGGTTCTCGCGTGTCCTTGCCGGGCGCGCTCCTGCGTGCCGCTCCAGATCACGATGCGAGTGGAATCGCATCATGATCTCAACTCTAGCATGATCTCCGCGCACACGCGTTCTAGCGTATGTCGCGAGAGAAAACCGGTTTCCACTTTGCGCCAACGCGGCCCTTCGGGTCCGGATCAGGCTCTAATTCTTGCGTTCGGCGACGAAACGTGCCGCGGCGCGCAGCACCTCGCCCTTGGCGCCGAAGATCGACAGCGCCGAATCGGCGCGCGCGAGCAGATCGCGGACCCGTTGCTTGGCGCCGTCGACCCCGAGCTGGGTCACAAAGGTGGTCTTGCCGAGCGCTGCGTCCTGGCCGGTCTGTTTTCCGAGCGCTGTCGCATCGCCCTCGACGTCGAGCAGGTCGTCTGCAATCTGGAAGGCTTCCCCGAGCGCGCGGCCGTAATCGTCCAGCGCCTGATATTCCTTCTGGGAGGCCTGGCCGAGGATCGCGCCGGCAATGCAGCCGAAGCGCAACAATGCACCGGTCTTCATCTGCTGCAGGCGCGCGACATCGACCGGCTCGCGATCGCCGAACCGGCCCTCGCCGGCGAGATCGAGCATCTGGCCGCCGACCATGCCGCCGATTCCCGAGGCGCGCGCCAGCGCCCGGGTCAGGAGCAGGCGGACGGTGGGGTCTTCGTGGATTTCATCGCGGGTGACGATGTCAAAAGCAAGCGTCAGCAGGCCGTCGCCGGCGAGGATTGCGGTGGCGTCGTCGGTCTTCTTGTGCAGCGTGGGCCGGCCGCGGCGCAAATCGCTGTTATCCATCGCCGGCAGATCGTCGTGGACGAGCGAATAGCAGTGGATGCATTCAAGCGCGGCACCCGCGAGCAGCGCGGCATCCCGGGGAACGCCGAACACGGCGGCGCTTTCGACCACCAGGAACGGCCGCAGCCTCTTGCCACCGCCCAGCGTCGAATAACGCATGGCCTCCATCAGCCGCTTCGGCCGCGCAGTCTCGTCCGGCAACAGCACATCCGACAGGAGCTTCGCCAACAGGGCCTCGGTATCTTCGGCGGTCTGATCCAGCCGCATGGAAAAATCGGAATTTGCCGTAACGGTCGTCATCAAGAACAGCTCCCAGTTCAGGTCGGCCGGACAATCCTTTATGGCAAAGCCTTCGTCAATTCCGCATCCAAGCGGGTCGAGGGGCCGCAAAACGGCTGGAAAAAGCGGGAATTATCAGTGAGATATCCCAGCGAATCATTTCCTGAGCCAGAAACCCTCGACTTGCGCATTGCCCGAAACTTGCTGCTGATCATGCTCGGGGCGTTGCTCGTGCCCTATTTGCTGGCGCCGCTGTACCGTGCCGGGCACCCGGTCTCGACACTGATGGCGTGGCGTTATCTGACGGGCGCGCCGATGTCGCGGCAGTGGGTCGATCTTGCCGCGGTGTCGCCGTCGCTGCCGCGCTCGGTGGTTGCCGCGGAGGATGCGAAATTCTGCCGCCATCACGGCATCGACTGGGGCGCGCTGCGCGAGGTGATTGACGATGCCGAAGACGGCGAGGTGGTTCGCGGCGGTTCGACGATTACTCAGCAGGTGGCAAAAAACCTGTTTCTGTGGCCCGGCCGCAGCGTGGTCCGCAAAGCGCTGGAATTTCCCCTGGCGATATGGGTGGATCTGGTTCTGCCCAAGCCCCGAATCCTGGAAATTTATCTCAACATCGCCGAACTCGGCCCGACCGGCCAGTTCGGCGCGCAGGCTGGCGCAATTTACGCCTTCGGCCACGGTGCATCGGCGCTCTCGCCGCGCGAAGCGGCGCTTTTGGCGGCGATCCTGCCCAACCCGCATCTGCGCAGTGCGCGCAATCCGTCCTCCGGCGTAAGGCGGCTGGCCGGAACCTACATGGTCCGCGCACAGGCCTCCGAATTGCAGCGATGCTGGTCCGAAAATCGCTAATGTCCCGATTCCGAAGTTCGTATGATTTTGAGAGGCCACGTTTACGAACTTCGGAATCAAAGGGACATTAGCAAGCTATTGATTCGGTGTGGCTTTGGCTCAAAAGTCCGCAAAAGAACTTGCGGCAGAGGTGATGCGAACTTTTGAGCCGCCACACCGGGTTTTTGAGCCATTTTTACCGATCTTGAACCTAGCTTTACCCAACTCCTTCCTCTATAAGCGCGGCCTTACCGGCATTTCAGCTCGCGCGAAAAAAGCGCTCCAGCCGTCTCCTTGAGACGATGCCTTTACGACAAGCCCGTGAGAGGACACCATGGCCGTTCCCCGTAGAAAAACATCGCCATCACGGCGTGGCATGCGTCGCTCGGCGGACGCGCTGAAGAAGCCGACCTATGCCGAGGACAAGGATTCAGGCGAACTGCGCCGCCCGCACCACCTCGACCTGAAGACCGGCATGTACAAGGGCCGGCAGGTGCTGAAGAAGAAGGAATCCTGATCGGACAGGCGGGCGCGCAGGCCGTGCGGGCGAATTCGGCCAGCGGGAGGTAAGACGATCCCCGGCGGCGACGTGATTGTCACATCGCACGGGGATGTTCTGGTGCACTTCAAGAGGGCCTTGCCGATCCGATGGTCAGTTTTCCGCTTCTTCTGATCCCGCTCGCGATCTACAACATCATCGTTTTCCTGATGCCCGGCGTTTCGCTTGAGCAGCCGGTCGTGAAGGTGCCGCTGATCTCGGGGGCAGAGTGGCCGCTGGCACTCGGCGAGATGTTGCTGGCGCTCGGCATCCTCCTGCTGCTGTTGGAGCTGATCAAGGGGGCTCGTCCCGGCGCGAAATTCCTTACGGATCATTTCCTGTCACTGATCGTCTTTGGCGGTGCCGCTGCCGAGTTCCTGCTGTGGCCACGCTTTGCCAGTTCGACTTTTTTCCTGCTCGCATTGCTGTCGCTGGTGGATTTCCTGTCGGGCGTTGCGCTCCGCACACGGCGCGGGGCGCAGCCCGCTCCAGCCGTTGCGCGAGCCGCCCGTCAAACCGCTCCCGCGCCGCCTCCGCAAGCAGAATCTGTCGAGCCCGTCCCGCCCGCGCCGGATCATTCGCGGCCAAAATCTTTCGATCCGGAAACGGCGGCCGTCCCGCCTTCGCCGCAGGTACCGTCGCCGGAGCTTCAGCCCGGCAACAGCACGCCGCCGCGATCCGACGCGCCGCCGCATTAACGCTTTGCTTCAGATGACCTGCCGCATCCGGATTCCGGCCAGGCCGACCGGAATTTGACTTGCTTTGTAGGCGGTCCGGGCGTCGGCAAAGGAGGCCCGCCGCAGGGAGCGCGTCTGGGGCGCGTGCTCGGCCGTAGCGATCAGGTGCGTCACAAAATTCGAATCAGGCGACCAATGACGAGGGCTGCGCGAACGTTGCGCCGGCCCGTTCACCGGCACCAGCGCGACACAGCACGTTGCTTCGGCAACCTTGCCGTCATCGCTCTCGTTCGCAGGTTGCTCGCTGCTTGACACTGGAAGTCAGGACCGGGCTTTAGCTGTCACGTTTTGGGACATTCGTCCCTTTGCCAGATGCACCTCGCAAGAGCCGTGCCGGGTCTTCCCGCAAATTCTACACCGCCGGGGCGGCATGGTTTCCAGATTATTTATGAAGTTTTCATAAGGTCGGGACAGAACTGGCCTATCGTGAAGTCCTGAAGAATCAGGCCAGCCTGTCCCGAAACGAGGCGATCTTGACTACCGTTGTTCCCCCGCTGTCGACCATCCTCGCCTCGCTCGGCCATGCCGCCTTCACTTGGGACGTCGGCTCCGACCAGATGGTCTGGAGCGATCATGTTGCCTCGGTTTTTCCGGATATTCCGCTGAACGTGCTCGGGCGCGGCGCCGCGTTTGCAAACCTGATCGAGCCGGTGCGCTCGATCCGGACCGATGCGCTGGCGCATTCGCCTCTTGCGCTTGGCGGCGAAGGCACGCCCTACCGTATCGAATATGCGGTTCGGACCAGCACCTCCGCCCCGCCGCAATGGATCGAGGAAACCGGCTCCTGGTTTGCCGGCGCCGACGGCAAGCCGGCGCGGGTCCAGGGCATCGTTCGGGTCAACAATGAACGCCATGCGCGCGACGAGCAGCTCGTCAAACTGTCGCAGAACGATCCGCTGACCGGGGAACTCAATCGCACGCATCTGATCGCATCCCTGGCTGAGACCCTCGAGGAGGCCGCCCGCTTCCGGACATCCTGCGCGTTCATGCTGATCGGCATCGATCATCTCGCACGCATCAACGATGCCTTCGGCTTCGATGTGGCCGATGCCGTGATTTCGGAAGTGGGCAGGCGCGTTCGCGCACGGCTGCGCGGTGGCGACGTTCTCGGCCGCTTCTCCGGCAACAAGTTCGGGCTGGTCCTGAAGAACTGCACCATCGACGAAACCAACATCGCCGCCGAGCGGTTTCTGGCTGCCATTCGCGATGAAGTGGTGCCGACCAAATCCGGCCCGGTCTCGGTGACGGCGTCGATCGGCGCTGTCATTGTACCGCGTCACGCGCGCAGCGCCGAGGAGGCGATCAACCGCGCCCAGGAGACGCTGGACACCTCGAAGCGCCGCCGCGCCGGTTCCTTTTCGTTATGGCGCCCCAATGTCGAGCGCGACGCCCAACGCCGGGTCAATATCCGGGTCACCGATGAAATCGTCACCGCGCTGAACGAGCGCCGCATCGTGACGGCCTTCGAACCGGTGGTGGACACCCGTTTGCGCAGAGCATCGTTTTACGAGTGTCTGGTTCGCATGGAACAGGATGACGGGCGGGTACTGCTGGCGCCCGACATCGTTCCGGTCGCCGAAAGGCTGGGGCTGATTCGCCTTGTCGACCACCGGGTGCTCGAACTTGTGGTGGCCGAACTCGTGGCGTCCCCCGGGGTCAGGCTCAGCCTCAACATCTCGCCAGCAACCACGATGGATCCGGACTGGTGGGCCTCGATCGAATCGCTGATGCGCGCCCATCCCGGCGTCGCCGAGCGGCTGATCGTCGAGATCACCGAAACCGTGGCGATCCAGGATGTCGACGACGTCCGCGGCTTTGTCGCGCGGCTGAAGAATTTCGGCAGCCGGATTGCCATCGATGATTTCGGCGCCGGCTACACCTCGTTTCGCAACCTGCGCAAGCTCGGCGTCGATATCGTAAAGATCGACGGCGCATTCGTGCAGAATCTTGCTCACTCTGCCGACGATCGCGCTTTCGTGCAGACGCTGATCGATCTGGCGCGCCGGCTGGAAATCAAGACCGTCGCCGAATGGGTTCAGGACGAGCAATCGGCGTCGATTTTGCGCGACTGGGGCTGCGACTACATCCAGGGGCGCTTGATCGGCCTTGCCTCGTCCGAACGGCCGTGGAGTCCTGCGATGGCCGAGGCAGTTCCGGCGGCGGGCTAAGGTTCAAATCAGGTGCGGCCAGGGCTCGTGAGGAGCCCTGGCCGCTCTTGTTCTAGCATCAGGTCTCGCCGCCGGCGAAGATGTCCTTCTTGATGACGGCGTGGACGCCCCAGTTTCCGTCAACGACCTGGGTGATCCCGAAGTCGACGCCGATCGTGATCAGGGAAATCGCTTCGTCTTCGGTCAGCTTCTTGGTCGTCATCAGGAATTTGCGCATCTTGCGGAACGCATCGCGCAAGGCGAGGTCGACCGACGATTTCGAGTAGATGTCCGATTGCGCCTTGTCGCCAAGCTCGGCGAGATAGTTGGCGTAGCTGAAGCCGTGGACCAGCCATTCGTCCCTGGTCTCCAGCATCGGATAGTCGAGGGCTTCAAGGGCGGTGCCGACCAGATCGGCCTTCTTGTGCAGGATGATCTGGAAGGTGCCGTTGAGCGAGCACTCGATGGCTGTGCCGCAAAGCTCCGAATCTCCCTGCGAAGCGTGGGAGTCGCCGACCGATAGCAGGCCGCCTTCGACCGCGACCGGATAGTACATCGTGGCGCCCTTGCCGATCCGCCAATTGTCGATGTTGCCGCCAACATAGTTCGGCGGGATCGAGTCGACGATATCGGCTTCCTTGGGGGCGAGGCCGATGACGCCGAAATGAGGACGAATCGGAATCCGCACATTCTTCAGGATTCCGTGGTTCTCCTTCACCGTGGAGTGATCGACCGGGACGCCGGGATAGTCGATGGTCTTGTGCACGACGCCGAACGGGTCGGTCTGCGGGGTCCATCTGAAATTGTATACGGCCTTGGCCCAGTTGCGCTCACCAGTAGCGTCGACCTCGTAGATCGTGACCACTTCGCGCGGTTTGGGATCGGTCATCAGGTCCTTGTAGTGGAAGCCCCACCACGCGGCCGCGTTGCTGCCGAAGGCTTTGCCGGGGTATTTCGGATTGGCACAAGGCCTCGGCGTGACGTCGATGATGCGAAGCTCGATCACGTCGCCTTCCTGCGCCCCGCGCACAAAAACGGGGCCGGTGCAGATGTGCACGCCGAGGCCTTCGCCGGCGCCGCGCCCGAACAGCGAGGCATCCATCGGACCGGCGCCGCGGCGGTTCACGCCCTTCTTCTCCTTGGTCCACAGGAACACGCTTTCGGCCCCGGGATCTCCCGTCACCATGCGCTCGGCGTCGTCATTGGCGTGATGGGTCAAGGCCTCGATGGTGATGAAATCACCGGAGTCGATCTCGACCTGGGGTTTCAGCTTCTTGCTGAAATAACCCCAATGCACGGTATCGGCGTTCGCCGGCAGATGGTGATAGGAGCGTTTTGCGGGCTGATTCTTCTCGGCGGCAGCCGCCATTTGCGGCGTCACCAGCGAAATTCCGCCCGCGGTCATCGCCGCCGCGCCGCCCGCCGCGGCAAAGCTCGATCTCAGGAACGAGCGGCGCTCCCGGTCGAGCGTTTCCTTGAACTTGCGGTGGTGCAATTCGAAATCCGGACAATTCCTGTCGTCACCAGCACACATATTTCTCTCCCTGATTCGAAATGTTGGCTGTTCGCTCGCCTGCAAGAAGCGTTTGCCTTGCAAGAAGGGTGCCGCGCGGGGCTCATCTGACCATGAAAAAGAACATAATTGCCGAGGCGCTGTCGCTGGCGAGAGCGGTCCCGATGGCCTGCGGCAAGGACTGTTTTGCGGACCCCATGACCTGATCCTGCTACTGCACATCTCGATTGAGGCTTTTGCAGTCAGGATTTTGGGCACCTTTGGTCAAATTCTACGTCCTCAAGGCGAGGACTTGTGTTCTTTCACTTGCACGCGGGGTCTCGCGGGTGCATGGGGCGCCCGGCATTCCCTGCGCCCTCCTCGTTCCGGAGGGCGGATGTTTTCAGAAAGGCTTGGGTGCGAATCGTGCCGCGGCAATTTGAAGGTGTGTTCTTAATCGAGATAGCGACACGAACACGCTGTCATGCCCGGACTTGATCCGGGCATCGATCGAATTTCATGAGGCGCATTTTCAGGGATGGATGGCCGGGTCAAGCCCGGCTGTGACGACGAGTATGGTGTTGGTGAGAAGATACGGGCGAGTGAAGAGCGGATCACCCTTCCTTCTTCGGTTCTTTCGACATGCGATCGAGGCGATCCTGCATGTCCTTCATCTGACGACGCAGCTCGTCGATGTTGTCGTTTTCGGGCGCGCCCTCCTTTTCGGACTCGCTGCCGGAACTACGCTGCGGCACGAACGGCTTGAACATCGAGAAGGTCTGCTGGAACAGCTCCATGTTGCGGCGGACATGCTCTTCGAGCGGGGCGAAGGGCGTTCCGCTGAAGGTGTCGGTGAGCTGCTTGCGAAACTTCTCCTGCTCGCGGGTCAGCGTGTCGATCGACTGCTCGAGATATTTCGGCACCACCATCTGCATGCTGTCGCCGTAAAAGCGGATCAGTTGCCGCAGGAAAGTGGTGGGCAGCAAATTCTGCCCTGCCTTGTTTTCCTGTTCGAAGATGATCTGCGCCAGTACCGAGCGGGTGATGTCCTCGCCGGTCTTTGCATCATAGACGAGGAAGTCCTCGCCCTCCTTGACCATCGCTGCGAGATCCTCAAGCGTCACATAGGTGCTGGTACCGGTATTATAGAGCCGCCTGTTTGCGTATTTCTTGATGGTGGTGGGTTGGTCAGATTTTGCCATGGCTCTCATGTGCGCACCGAGAATAGGGAACCCGACGGCCGCGCGCCGCGGGTGACGAGCAATGCATCGCAGCAAAGGTAAGCATTTTCAACGCGGTTCCGCTACCGTTTTGTGCGGCACGGTTAATCCCGATGCATAGGCACTGCTCAGGAAACTGCCAAGTGCGCCCATCGCGTGCGTCAGCAAATGTCAGATCCACCACACTAGCCAATTGACATGCCTCAACGACGTTAACAGGATGAGGCGAGAGAGTGGCCGCCATCTGGCCGCCCGCCATCCCAGGCCCCAAGGCCGAAGAACTCAAACTCAGGAGATGTTCATGTCAGACGATGTCGTCATCGTCAGCGCCGCCCGCACCCCGGTGGGAAGCTTCAACGGCGCGTTCGCCACCATGCCGGCCCACGATCTCGGCGCCGTCGCCATCAAGGCCGCGCTTGAGCGCGCCGGTATCGAGCCAGCCCGCGTCTCGGAAGTCATCATGGGCCAGATCCTGACCGCCGCCCAGGGCCAGAACCCGGCCCGTCAGGCCTCGATCGCCGCCGGAATCCCGGTGGAAAGCCCGGCCTGGGGCGTCAATCAGTTATGCGGTTCCGGCCTGCGCACGGTTGCCTTGGGTTATCAGGCGTTGCTCAACGGCGATTCCGAAATCGTCGTGGCCGGGGGGCAGGAATCCATGAGCATGGCGCCGCATGCGCAACACCTGCGCGGCGGGGTCAAGATGGGCGGGCTCGAACTCGTCGACACCATGATCAAGGACGGCTTGTGGGATGCCTTCAACGGCTATCACATGGGCAACACCGCCGAGAACGTCGCCAGGCAGTATCAGATCACGCGCGCCCAGCAGGACGAATTCGCGGTCAAGTCGCAGAACAAGGCCGAGGCCGCGCAGAAGGCCGGCAGGTTCAAGGACGAGATCATCCCGGTCACCATCAAGACCCGCAAGGGTGACGTGGTGGTGGATGCCGACGAATATCCGCGTCATGGCGCCACGCTGGACGCGATGTCCAAGCTCAGACCGGCGTTTGAGAAGGACGGCACCGTGACTGCGGGCAGCGCCTCAGGCATCAACGACGGCGCGGCCGCCGTGGTGCTGATGACCGCCAGGCAGGCCGCCAAGGAAGGCAAGAAGCCGCTGGCGCGCATCGTTTCCTGGGCGCATGCCGGCGTCGATCCCAAGATCATGGGAACCGGGCCGATCCCCGCCTCGCGCGCCGCCCTGAAGAAGGCCGGATGGAGCATCGGCGACCTCGATCTGATCGAGGCCAATGAAGCGTTCGCGGCGCAGGCCTGTGCGGTCAACAAGGACCTCGGCTGGGATACGTCCAAGGTCAATGTCAACGGCGGCGCGATCGCGCTCGGCCATCCCGTGGGCGCATCCGGTGCGCGCGTTCTGGTGACCTTGCTGCACGAAATGCAAAAGCGTGACTCCAAGAAGGGTCTTGCCACGCTGTGCATCGGCGGCGGCATGGGTATTGCGATGTGCGTCGCGCGCGACTAGTGCGACGAATTTGAAGTTCCTACCGATGTCTCCGCACCACTGTTATAGGAACTTCAAATTCAAAGCCGCACTAGAAACCAATAATTGCTAGAGCTCCCTTGATTCCGAAGTTTGCCTGAGAGGTCGCCGCGATAGCTTGCGAACTTCGGAATCGGAGCTCCAGTCAGGCGGCAGCGATCCGTCGCGTGATAAAAACATCGGCTCGCAACTGCGAGAGCGAAAGCCTACCAGGAACGCCCGGCTTGTGCCGGGCGTTTTGTTCTTGATGTTCGTCAAACTGCCGCTTTTAATTCGAAGCTAATAAAAAGCGCATTTCAAAAACCAAAGGGAAGGATTCGTCATGGCACGTGTTGCACTGGTGACAGGGGGGACGCGAGGCATTGGGGCCTCGATCAGCAAGGCGCTGAAGGGCGCGGGCTACAAGGTTGCCGCCAATTATGCCGGCAACGATGCGGCGGCGGAGAAATTCAAGGCCGAGACCGGCATTCCCGTCTACAAGTGGGACGTCAGTTCGTTCGATGCCTGCGCGGCCGGCGTCAAGAAGGTCGAAGCCAATCTCGGCCCGATCGAAGTGCTGGTCAACAATGCCGGCATCACCAGGGATGGAGCGTTTCACAAGATGACGCTCGAGCAGTGGAGCGCGGTGGTCAATACCAATCTCGGCTCGCTGTTCAACGTGACGCGCCAGGTGATCGAGGGGATGCGCGCGCGAAAATTTGGCCGCATCATCAACATCTCCTCGATCAACGGCCAGAAGGGGCAGTTCGGCCAGGTGAACTATTCAGCCGCAAAGGCCGGCGACATCGGCTTCACCAAGGCGCTCGCGCTGGAAAACGCCAAAGGCGGCATCACGGTGAACGCGATCTGTCCCGGCTATATCAACACCGAGATGGTGCAGGCGGTGCCCAAGGACGTGCTGGAAAAGAGCATCCTGCCGCTGATCCCGATCAACCGGCTGGGCGAGCCCGAGGAGATCGCCCGCACGGTGCTGTTTCTGGCCGCCGACGAGGCGGGAGCCATCACCGGCTCGACGCTATCGGTCAACGGCGGGCAATATATGGTGTGACCAAATCATCACGTCATTGCGAGGAGCGTACGCGACGAAGCAATCCAGTTTTATGTGATAGATAGCTGGATTGCTTCGCTTCGCTCGCAATGACGGCCCGATGTCCTCCCGTACCGCAACCCTGATCGGACTGACCGCGATCCTGATGTGGTCGCTTCTGGCCGTGCTGACGGTTGCGACCGGAAAAATCCCGGCGTTTCAGCTCGCGGCGATGACGTTCGCGATCGGCGCGCTGGTTGGATCACTGACCTGGATCGGACGGCTAGACGCGCCCCGCGCCTTGCGGCAGAGACCGTTGGCGTGGATTGTCGGGGTCGGCGGGCTGTTCGGCTATCATGCGTTGTATTTCCTCGCCTTGCGGTTTGCACCGCCCGCCGAAGCCGGTCTTTTGAACTATCTCTGGCCCTTGTTGATCGTGCTGTTCTCGTCGCTGTTGCCAGGCGAACGGCTGGCGCCGCATCACGTCATCGGCGCGCTGCTCGGGCTGGCCGGCACGGTCCTGCTGTTTGCCGGCAGCAGCATGAGCGACTTTGCACCCGGCCAGCTCCCGGGCCTGTTCGCGGCGTTTGTCGCGGCCTTTGTCTGGGCGAGCTATTCGGTGATGTCGCGCAAGCTCAAATCGGTGCCGACCGATGCGGTGGCCGGATTTTGTCTCGCCACCGCGCTGTTTGCGGCTCTCGTTCACATCCTGATCGAAGATACCGTGTGGCCCGAGACGATAGCGCAATGGCTCGCCATCACGGCGCTCGGTGTCGGGCCGGTTGGTGCTGCATTCTACACCTGGGATGTCGGCATGAAGCGCGGCGACATCCGCGTGCTTGGAGCGGCATCCTACGCCACGCCACTGCTCTCGACATCGTTTCTGATCCTGGCCGGCTTTGTCAGACCGAGCGCCAATATTTTCATCGCGGCCGTGCTGATCGCCGGTGGCGGCCTGATTGCGGCACGGGATATGTTTTTGCAGCGCCGGCGACCTTACCCTGCTGGAAAAGGATGAAGGGTCACGGCACCCATCCCTTCGGCGCAAGTTCGAACTTCGCAAAATCGAATCCCGGTGCGACCGTGCAGCCGACCAGCGTCCAGTCGCCCGTGCTTTCGGCTGCCTGCCATAGGTGCGCCGGCACGACCGCCTGCGGCACTTCGCCGCCAGCAAGATCGGGACCGAGCCTCAGGCTGCGTGTGCCGCGATCGTCCGCGATCTGCAAGCTCAGCGCGTCGCCGGCGTAATAGTGCCAGATCTCGGCTGAGTCGATGCGGTGCCAGCGCGAGCGCTCGCCGCGCGAGAGCAGGAAATAGATCGCCGTCGAACGCGCGCGTCCGTCTTCGTCGAGGCGGGCGTCGCGAAAGGTCTCGCGATAATGGCCGCCCTCCGGGTGCGGCTTCAGATCAAGCCGCGCGACGATGTCAGCAGCGGAAGGACGCCCCGCCATCAGGATTTGTTCTTGCGCTCGCGCAGTTCGCCGAATATTTCGGCCGCGCTTCGATCCTTCATCCGCACGCCAGCCGCAACCGAGGGCTCGTCGGCACGCAGGAAGACATTGGCCTTCTTCTCCTCGCCGAGCAACGTCGGGACGGTTGGTTTGTTCTCGGCGCGCAGGCGCTTCACTTCCTCGGCGCGGGCCTTCAGCGCGGGATTGTCCGGCTCGATGGTCAGCGCGAATTTGACGTTGGCGGCGGTGTATTCGTGGCCGCAATAGAGTTTGAAATCGTCCGGCAGCGCCCGCAGCTTGAGCAACGATTCCCACATCATCGGATAGGTGCCTTCGAATACCCGTCCGCAGCCGATCGAGAACAGGGTGTCGGCGGCAAACAGTGCCTTTTCGTTGTCGAAGACGTAGCTGATGTGATCGAGGGTGTGGCCGGGGGTTTCGAGTACCCGCGCCAGCAGACTACCCACTTTCACGACCGCGCCTTGCGCCGTGCGCAAATCGACATCGGCAATCTTCGTGGACTTGTCGTGAGGGGCGACCACGCGGCATCCATATTTCTGTTTCAGCTCAGCCACGCCCCCGACATGGTCGTGGTGGTGATGGGTGATCAGGATGTCGGTAAGCCGCCAGCCCTCGCGCTCGAGCGCCTTGATGATCGGGCCCGCTTCTGGCGCATCGATCGAGGCCGTTGCCTTGGTTTCGGGATCGTGAATGAGATAGCCGAAATTATCGGTCAGGCAGGGGAACAGGCGAATTTCGGCAGCCATGACAATCTCCATAAAGCTTGCTGGTGGACCGTTCGTCGCGCCAAGCCATACTGCCATGAAATATGGCGTTAACGGCGAATGGGCAATGCGCTATTCGACGCGCATGGGCGCCGTACATCGTGCTAGATTGGTCGCATGAGCATTGACGTGATTGACCTGCGGGATTTCTATTCGCAGCGCCTCGGCGTGGTGGCGCGGCGCCTGATCAATCGCGGCATTCATGCGCGCTGGCCGAGTGCCGCCGGCCAACGTGTGCTCGGCATCGGCTATCCTACGCCCTATCTCGGCCTGTTCCGCGAGGACTGCGAGCGCTGCATCGCTTTCATGCCAGCGGCGCAGGGCGTTTTGAAATGGCCGACCGCGCGGCCCACGCTCGCCGCGCTGGTTGATGAGTTTTCGCTGCCGCTGCCGGACGCGGCGGTCGACCGCATTCTTCTGGTTCATGCGCTTGAAATGTCCGACGATCCGGAAGGGTTGTTGCGCGAGATGTGGCGGGTGCTGGCGCCTTCCGGTCGCATGATGGCGGTTATTCCGAACCGGCGCGGCGTGTGGACACGCACCGACAACACGCCGTTCGGTCACGGCCGGCCGTATTCGCGATCGCAGATCACGCAGTTGTTGCGCCAGACCTGGTTCACGCCGACGGGCTGGGGTGAGGCTCTGTTCATGCCGCCGGTCGCCGGCGGCTGGTTCTTGCGCTCGGCAATCGCCTGGGAAAGGGTCGGTGCCGCGCTGTCTCTGCCGTTCGCGGGCGTCCATATCGTGGAAGCCAGCAAGCAGGTTTATCGCGCAATTCCCGCCCATCGCGAGCGCACACGGCTTATTCCGGCGCTGCCACCGGTGCTGGTGCCGTCGTCGTTCCAGCGCGAGCAAAAGTAAGAGGCCGTTCCCGCTGGTGCGGACACGGCCCCTGACAAAAATCGGAAAGCCTATTCGTTTCCGGGGTTGAAGTCGTCGCCGGGGGGCGCTGCGGCGACCCCTTCCGGGCGTGGGCCGTGCGGCCGGCGCCGGCGTCGCGACGGGAATCGCTCGCCGCCACCACCGCCCTCGAAATTACCTTGCCCGCCGCCAATTTGCGGCTGCGGTCCGGTAATGAACGACGGCAGGCGGTCAACGCCGCCATTGTCCGAAATCACGGGCTGCGGCTGGTTCTGCGGTTGAAACTGCGGCTGACCGCGATGCTCGCGATGGTGATCGCGATCGCGATCACGCGGCTGATGCTGTTCGCGTTGCTGATATGGTTGTCCATCGCGCTGATGGTCGCGCGGATTGTTGTCGCGCTGCTGGTAGGGCTGCGGCTGCACCGGGACGAAGCCGGGCTCCTGCCCGAAACTGGAAAAGCTGTCGTCGTCCTCGCCTTCTTCCGAAGCCATTTCATTATCGGTCCGCGGCTGCGGCTGGTTCTGACGGAATTGCTCCTGCGCGGCGGCGATCAGGCGAAAGTAATGCTCGGCGTGCTGATAATAATTCTCGGCGGCTACCGGGTCGCCTGAAGAGCGTGCGTCGCGCGCCAGCTGCACGTATTTTTCCGCAACGTGGGAAGCAGTGCCTCGGATCTTGATGTCCGGTCCGTTGGATTCAAATACCCGGGTCATCGGGTTCTGGCCGCGCCGGTTGTTATTGTTATTCCGGTTACGCATCCGCTTGTTATTCTGACCGTTTCTCATGTCGTCCCTTTATTCCAGCCCTGAGTTGCTAGCCTTGAATCGCCGTTGTCATGATTCGTTGTCGTGGTTCGCTCGACGCAGCGCGCGTGGGCGCGCCGAACCGGAGGCGCTGTTCAACTCCACAAAGATTTGCCGTACGTCGCAGTCAACAAAGACGCGTTCCCCACAGCCCGGCATACGTCGCCGGCCGCATCAAGTCATTCCGCCTGCCAAAACAAGCACAGGTTCTAGCGTGAATCTTCAAGCGCAATATCAGGCTTTCGTTCGCTTTGCGGTCGCAAGCGGCGCAGCTCTGTAAAGCCATCGCGCTCAAAAAGACCTGCGTTTTGGAACCTTTCACCAGGAGCGGGCTCTCGCTTTGAGAACTCTGGCCTCCACCGTATTGCTTACGGGGCCAGCAACCCTGGACCGATGTCGTAAGGCGAACGTAGTCGCTCCCGGGCAATATTCCAAGTGGTTTTTTTGCGTTTTAATCGGGCTTTATCGGGGCGCTTTTCGCCCCGCCACCGCCCGCGGAACGCCAGCCAGATCGGCCTTTGGATTCCTCTCCAGCGTTAACCCTGACGCCGTCATCAACCCTTGAATCTGGCCGCTTTGGCCAAGTCCGGCTTCAACGATCAGTGCGCCCGCGGGCCCAAGCAGTCCCGCGGCCGCTGGAATGATGGCGCGATAGGCATCAAGTCCATCGGCACCCCCGTTCAACGCGGCAAGCGGGTCAAAGTTGCGAACTTCGCTTTCGAGACCGGGGATGTCGGCCGAGCGGATATAGGGAGGGTTCGACACCATCAGGTCGAACGGTCCCGACAGTGCCGCCGTGTAGTTGCAGGCGATGAAGACCGCACGCTCCGCGAAGCCAAGGCGCGCGGCATTGGCTTTTGCGGTTCGCAGCGCCGCGAGGCTGATGTCGGTGCCGACGCCCTCCGCCTCGGGCATTTCGGACAACAGCGCCAGTAAAATCGCGCCCGAGCCGGTGCCAAGATCGGCGATGCGCATCCGCCGATCATGCGGGCGCTGGCCTCGCCGCATTTCCAGCGCCAACTCAACGACGGTTTCGGTGTCGGGTCTCGGCACCAGCGTCTCGGCCGAGAGCTGCAATGGCAGGCCCCAGAATTCCTTGAAGCCGAGAATGCGCGCAACCGGCTCGCCCGCAGCGCGCCGCTCCGCGAACACCTCAAGCCGCCTCGATTCATCCGTCGTGAGAGACCGGCGTGCCTGCGCGATCAGGGAGGTGAGATCGAGACCAAGCACGGCGCCGACCAGGATGCGGGCATCAAGTTCGGCCGAATCGATCTGGTGCGCCTTGAATGTCACGGCCAGCTTCCGTCGCGTCGCCTCGACGGTTTGGCTCGCGAAGGTTTCCCGACTTTTCACGCCGCGGCGCCCTGGGCGGCGAGTTGCGCCGCCTGGTGCTCGGTCGTCAGCGCATCGATCAACTCCCCGAGCGCCTCGCCGGAGATCACCTGTGGCAGCTTGTAGAGCGTCAGGTTGATGCGGTGATCGGTGACGCGCCCTTGCGGAAAATTATAAGTGCGGATTCGCTCGGATCTGTCGCCCGAACCGACCTTCTCCCGCCGGTCGGCCGAGCGCGCCGCCTCGATGCGCCGCCGCTCGGCGTCATAGATGCGCGAGCGCAGGATGTTCATCGCCGACGCCCGATTCTTGTGTTGCGAGCGGCTGTCCTGCATCATCACGACTATGCCGGTCGGAATGTGCGTGATGCGAATGGCGGATTCGGTCTTGTTGACGTGCTGGCCGCCGGCGCCCTGTGCGCGCATGGTCTCGATTCGCAAATCGTCCTGCTTGATGTCGACATCGACATCCTCGACCTCGGGCAGCACCGCTACCGTCGCTGCCGAAGTGTGGATGCGGCCCTGTGTTTCGGTGTCCGGCACACGCTGCACCCGGTGCACGCCCGATTCGAATTTCAGCTTGGCGAACGCCCCGCGCCCGCGCACTTCGGCGATGATCTCCTTGAACCCGCCGACGGTGCCTTCGCTTGCCGAAATGACTTCGACCTTCCAGCCCTGAAGGGCGGCGAAGCGCTCATACATCCGGAACAGGTCGCCGGCAAAAAGCGCAGCCTCGTCGCCGCCGGTGCCGGCACGGATCTCCAGCACGACGTTGCGATCGTCCATCGCATCCTTGGGCAACAGCGCCAGGCGGATCTTTTGCGCCAGATCGATGCTGCGGGCTTCAAGCGTCTCCCGCTCGGCTTGCGCCATGGCGCGCATTTCAGGCTCGATGGCAGGATCGGCGATCAACGCAACGATGCCGGCAATCTCCGCATTGGCGCTGCGGTAGGCCTTTACGGCCTCGATCAGCGGATTAAGCTCGGCGAGCTCCCGGGTAATCCGTACATATTCCTCGGAGTTCACCTGGCCCAGCAACTGGGCCTCAAGGGAAGCGTGGTGCGCGAGCAGAATGTCTAGTTTGGCTTCGGGGAGCATCGACATGGCTTGGTCTCGAATACACGCGCTCTCGGCAAATGTGGTTACGCATTTTTCTGTGGATACGATTTCAAGAAAGAATACGCCTTAAAGCCTGAACAAGCTTTCAGCGGTGGCCAGACGGTCCGCTACAACGACAGCCCCTCGGCCTCGGCGAATTCGGTCAGTTTCTGCCGGATCGAGACGCTCCCGGTGGGCGCCTCGAGCAGCGGCTTCATCATGGCTGCGGCCTTTCTGGCATCGAGGTCCAGCACCATCGCCTTGACCGGACCGTGCCCGGTCGCAGACAGCGACAGCGAGCGGTAACCGAGCGCAATGAGCGCCAGTGCGCCGATCGGCTTCGACGCCATCTCGCCGCACAGCGAGGCTGATTTCTTTGCCGCATTCGCCTTCTGCACGATCTCGCGCAAGACCCGCAGGATCGGCGCGGAAAGCGTGTCGAATCGATCGGAAACCTTGGCATTGCCCCGATCGACCGCGAAAAGGAACTGGAACAGGTCGTTCGATCCCACCGAAATGAAATCGACTCTCTTCAGCAGTTCGTCGAGCTGATAGAGCAGCGCTGGCACTTCCACCATGGTGCCGACGTCGATGCGTTCGGGCAACGGATGGCCGTGCTGACGCAGATAAGTCAGTTCGCGCTCGACGATCGCCTTGCCGGCATCGAATTCGGCGACCTCGGTAACCATGGGAAACATGATGCGCAGCGCGCGTCCGCCGCCGGCCCTCAGCAGCGCGCGGACCTGGCCGCGCAGCAGGCCGGGCCGGTCGAGGCCGAGCCGGATCGCGCGCCAGCCGAGCGCCGGGTTTTCCTCGATCACAGTTTCCATGTAAGGCAGCGCCTTGTCGCCGCCGATGTCGAGTGTGCGGAATATCACGGGCTTCGCGCCTGCCGCGTCCAGCACCGTGCGATAGAGCGCGAGCTGGTCGCTGGTCCGCGGCAGACTCTGGCCGACCATGAATTGCAGTTCGGTGCGGAACAGGCCGATGCCGGCGCTGCCGGTGTCGTCGATATGCGGCAGATCGATGGTCAGGCCCGCATTGATCATCAGTTCGACGGGCTGGCCATCCCTGGTGACGCAGGGCCTGTCGCGCAGGGCCGAATATTGCGCCTGCCGCCGGGCGCGAAACCGCACCCGCTCGGCATAGGCCTGCTCGATCTCCGCCGAAGGCCTGACATATATCGAGCCCGAGGTGCCGTCGACGATGATGGCGTCGCCGGGATCGGCAATGCCCGGCGCGTTGGGCACCTCGCCGACCGCCGGGATGCCGAGCGCGCGCGCCACGATCGAGACGTGGGAATTGGCCGTGCCTTC
Organism: Bradyrhizobium sp.; assembly: GCF_035570375.1. Lineage (GTDB taxonomy): Bacteria > Pseudomonadota > Alphaproteobacteria > Rhizobiales > Xanthobacteraceae > Bradyrhizobium. Next base: position 52,283 of record NZ_DATMLW010000197.1, read on the forward strand.
CTCGAGCACCAGCCCGCGCAGGCGCTTGCGATCGTAGTCGAGCAGGGCCGCAGGACCCATCGCGCGGGCGATCAGGATGGCGTTGTCCGGCAACTGCTCCCGCGAGGGCGCATGATCCTGGCCGACCACTTGCCGCATCAATCGATGGCCGAGGTCTTCGAGGTCGTGCAGGCGATCGCGCAAATAGGGGTCGGTGGAGCGCAGCATGCGCGCGCGGGTATCGGACTGCACACGCTCGACGGCGGCCTCCGCGGTGAGGCCGGTGGCGACCGCCTCGTGCAGCCGGTGCGACCAGCCGTGGTCATTGGCGAACATCCGGTAAGCTTCCAGAACGTCGCGGTGCTCTCCGCCCTCGGCGACGTCGCCGCGCTCCAGCATCCGGTCGAGGTCGGCTCGCAACTTGGTCAATGCTGCATCGAGCCGCCGGATCTCCTTCGGCAGGTCTTCGGCGATATAGTTGGTGATGACCACGCGCGGCTCATGCAGCACGACATGGCCGAGCGCAATGCCGTCGGACAGGATCGCGCCGGTCTTGTGCAGCGAATGCCGCGCGGCAGGCTCGGCGCCGGGCTGGGCGAGCGCGGACAACTCGCCCGAGGCGATCATTTCCGCCAGAACCATCGCGGTGGTCTGCAGCGCCTCGACTTCTTCCTCGACATAGGTGCGCTTGGCGCGGTTCTGCACCACCAGCACGCCGAGCGTATTGCCGGCACGAAGGATCGGAACGCCGAGGAACGAGTGATAGATTTCTTCGCCGGTCTCGGGGCGGAACGAGAATGCCGGATGGCTCTGCGCATCGTTGAGGTTGAGCGGGGTTCCCTCGCTCGCCACCAGGCCAACGAGGCCCTCATGCGCGCTCAGCACGGTTCTGTGCACCGCGGCGCGGTTGAGACCTTCAGTGGCATAGAGTTCCAGCGTGTTGTCGACGCGCAGCACATAGACGGAGCAGACCTCCGCCACCATGTTGGCGGCAATCAGCACCACGATCTTGTCTAGTCGCTCCTGGGCGCTGACCTGCTCCGCCATGGTTTCGCGAAGCCGTCTCAACAGGACGCGGGGGCCTCCCGACGCGCTTCGCATAGCCTAAGGTCCTCCTCTGCGAAGCCGGCAAACCTTTTTGCCGGCCCCTGCATGAAACTCAAAAAACTACAATTTTATTCGTTCGGCGACGCCGCAAGCCCGCGATACCGGCCAAATCCGCATCACCCAGAACGGCGGCACATGGCGCGGCAGCCACCGTTTAGGCCGTATAGCGAATTGAGCCTTGCTTTGCCAAGCAAAACGCCTGCCAACCGCACACGGATGCGTCAGGTCAGTTTGTTGCAGTAGCTAAGGACGCCCTGACCTTCGTATGGCGTTGCAGCGAGGCATTTACGATTGTCAGAACCAAAGCGATACCAGCAAACCCGTCCAACGCGGTTCTGGATTCGAAATTCGCCAGCAGGACTCGCGGCGATACCGAAGCCGCCGACAGGGAGACGTACGTCAAATCCAGCGCACTAGACCTGATCGAGCCCATACAGCGTGTGCAGCGTGCGCACCGCCAGTTCAGTATAAGCGGTGTCGATCAGCACTGAAAATTTGATTTCAGAGGTGGTTATGGCGCGGATGTTGATATTGCGAGCCGCAAGCGCGGCAAACGCCTTGGCCGCGACGCCGGCGTGGCTGCGCATGCCGCTGCCGATCACCGAGACCTTGGCAACGTCGGTGGCGCTGTCGAGCCGGGCATAGCCGATCTTGGCCTTCGCCGAGGTGATGGTGTCACGTGCGCGGGTGTAGTCGGAAGCGGGCACCGTGAAGGTCAGATCGGTGGTCTTGCCGTCCTCGGACACGTTCTGCACGATCATGTCGACGTTGATGTTGGCGTCCGCAAGCGGGCCGAAGATCGCCGCGGCAACACCGGGCTTGTCCTCGATCTGGCGTACTGAGATCTGCGCCTCGTCCTTGGAAAAGGCGATGCCGGTGACGACGTGGCTTTCCATGATTTCCTCCTCGCTGCAGATCAGCGTGCCCGGGGGCGTGCCGCGCGGGTCGATATCTTCGGGCTTGTCGAAGCTGGAACGGACGAAAATTGGCATGTTGTGCACCATGCCGAGTTCCACCGAGCGGACCTGCAACACCTTGGCGCCCTGGGAAGCGAGCTCCAGCATGTCCTCGAACGCGATCTTGTCGAGCCGACGTGCCTTCGGAACAACCCGGGGGTCGGTCGTGTAGACGCCATCGACATCGGTGTAGATGTCGCAGCGGTCGGCGTGAATCGCAGCCGCAATCGCCACGGCCGAAGTGTCGGAGCCGCCGCGCCCGAGCGTGGTGATCCTGTTGGTCTGTGGATTGATGCCCTGGAAACCGGTGATGACGGCGACTTCATTGCGATCCTTGAAGCGATGGACCAATTCGGTGCCGTCGATCTCGAGAATCCGCGCCGAGGCGTGCGCGTCGCTGGTCTTGATCGGGATCTGCCAGCCCTGCCAGGAGCGCGCCTGAATGCCCATCGTCTGCAACGCGATGGCGAGCAGCCCGGCAGTGACCTGTTCGCCGGAGGCGACCACGGCGTCATATTCGCGGGCGTCATGCATGGCCGAGGCTTCGCGACACCATTCCACGAGCTCGTTGGTCTTTCCCGCCATCGCGGAAACGATTACGGCGACGTCGTGGCCGGCGTCGACCTCACGCTTGACGTGGCGCGCAACATTGCCGATGCGTTCGATGTTGGCGACGGATGTGCCGCCGAATTTCATCACGAGGCGGCCCATGACGAACCAGAGCTCCGATTCCGAAGTTCGCAAATTATCGCGGCAACCTCTGATGCGAACTTCGGAATCAAAGGAGCTCCAGCAATTTGTTGATTTGAGTAGCGGCTTGGAATTTGAAGTTCCTATAACGAACTTGCCGCGATACCGATAGGAACTTCAAGTTCGCCGCACTAATGCATTCCCCTGCAAGGATTAGAGATGGGACCCGCACGCAAAACGGGAAGCGGGCGATCCAAAAGGCGCGTATACATAGCGGCGCGGTTTCGGGCAAGCAACCGGGTTCCCGCCGGCCCCGAAACCAAGTAAAAAGCCGCGCGTTTTGGGAGTTGAGGCCGATTCATGGGGCGTTATATCGACGAAATCCTGCAGCCCGGCGAGAAGGTGCTGTATTCGACCAATCTGCACTGGATTTTCTACTGGCGCGCGATCGCGGCCTGGGTCCTCGCCCTGGTGCTCCTGGTATTGTCGCGGTTCACGACCACCGAAGGCCTCATCCTTTTGTGCCTGTCGACCTCCGCCGTGGTGGCGCTGGCCGCCCTGTATTGGACGGTGACGGCCTGGTTCCATCGCTGGACTACCGAAACCGACGTCACCAATCTGCGCGTTGTCCACAAGGCCGGCTTCATCAAGCGTCGCACTTTCGAGATGAGTCTTGATAAGGTCGAAAGCGTCGACGTCAACCAGAGCATCCTGGGCCGTCTTCTCAATTATGGCGACGTGACCATCCTCGGCGTCGGCGAGGGCAAGGAAACGATCGCGACCATTGCGTCGCCACTGGCGTTTCGCAACTTCATCACGGCGCGATAGGAGCGGCGCGCATCCATGGCTATGCAACGGAATTTCCCGGTGGATTCTTCGAGAGCAACCGCATCTACGGTCGATCCCGCCGAGGTCGCGAAGTTCTCAAAGCTGTCGGAGCAGTGGTGGGACCCCAAGGGCAAGATGGCGCCGCTGCACAAGATCAATCCGCTGCGGCTGACCTATATCCGCGACGCCGCCTGCCGCAAGTTCGACCGCAACGTCAAAAGCCTGAACTGTCTCTCAGACCTGCGCATCCTCGATATCGGCTGCGGCGCCGGATTGTTGTGCGAACCGTTCACGCGGCTCGGCGCCCAGGTGATCGGCATCGACCCCTCCGCCAGCAATATTGCGGCGGCCAGGCTGCACGCGGACAAGGGTCATTTGTCGATTGATTATCGTTGCACCACGGTCGAGGAGATGGACGTGCGCGAGCGCTTCGACCTCGTGCTCGCGATGGAAGTGGTCGAGCATGTCACCGATGTCGGCATGTTCCTGCAGCGCTGCGCGGCAATGCTCAAGCCCGGCGGACTGATGGTGATTTCGACGCTGAACCGCAACTGGAAGAGCTTCGCGCTCGCGATCGTCGGCGCGGAGTACGTTCTGCGCTGGTTGCCGCGCGGCACCCATCAATGGGAAAAGTTCGTCACCCCCGACGAACTCGCGCACCATCTGCATAACAACAGATTGGCGATCACCGAGCAGACCGGCGTCGTCTACAGTCCGCTTGCCGATCGCTGGAGCCTGTCCTCCGATATGGATGTCAATTACATGGTGGTGGCGGAGGGGATCTAGCGCTGTTTGTCGCTACCCAAGCGCGGGGTGGATCGCAATGCGGCCATGAGGATGCGAGGGTTGACCCGCGCGGTTGCAGCCTTCACGGTCGCCGTACTTTCCCGGCGGCCGACTCATTCCCTAAATGTTTAGCATCGCCTCACTCTGGATACCCTTCACCATCACTGCGGCACTGGCGCAGGTCGCGCGCAACGCGATGCAGCAGCAATTGACCGGTCCCCTCGGGGCCTGGGGCGCCACCAACATCCGCTTCCTGTTCGGCTTTCCGTTCTCGGTTCTGTTCTTTGCGGTCGTGCTGATTGCAACCGGGGACAGACTACCGTGGCCCACGCCAGCGTTCTGGCCATGGCTTTTGCTCGGGGCGCTCTGTCAGATCGTCGCGACCGGACTGATGCTGCTGGCGATGAAGGAGCGCTCCTTCGTGGTGACGGTCGCCTATCTCAAGACCGAAGCGCTCCAGACCGCGATCTTCGGCTTCGTATTTCTCGGCGATCATCTCACCGGGCTGAAAGTGATTGCGATCCTGATCGCAACCGCCGGCGTCGTCATCACCGCATTGCGCCCCGGTGGCGCCAAAGGTTTCGCGGACTTGAGGCCGACACTGCTGGGCTTAGTTTCGGCGGCAACGTTTGCGCTTTCGGCGATCGGGTTTCGCGGCGCGATCATCACCATAGGCGGCGTATCGTTCGTGACGGCTGCGACCTATACGCTGGTGTTCGGATTGTTGGTGCAGACGCTTGTCCTGACTGTCTATCTCTTGGCGCGTGCGCCCGGCGTGCTGAAGGCAATCTTCGGAATGTGGAAGCCTTCGCTGCTCGCAGGCTTCATGGGCGCCTTCGCCTCGCAATTCTGGTTCCTGGCGTTCGCACTCACCGCGGCCGCCAATGTGCGCACGCTGGCACTGGTGGAAGTGCTGTTCGCACAGGGCGTCGCTCATTACTCGCTCAAACAGCCGCTGTCGGCGCGCGAACTTCTCGGAATCGTATTGATCGTGATCGGAGTGGCGCTGTTGATCGCGGTTTAACGTTTGACCGCGATGAGCACGGCGCCCGCGGCGATCAGGATGATTCCGATCCAGCCGTTGAGCGAGGGCCGCTCCCCGAGAAAGACCACGCCAAAGAACGCCACCAAAACGACGCTCAATTTGTCGATTGGCGCCACCAGCGTGGCGGGCCCGAGTTTTAGCGCACGGAAATAACATAGCCAGGAAGCGCCGGTGCCGAGCCCGGACAGCACCAGAAAAATCCAGCTTTTTGCGGAGATCGGTCCGGGATTGGCGAATTGGCCAGTTGCGAATAATATCAGCGCGAAGCTGATCAACACGACCACGGTGCGTATGAATGTGGCGAGGTCGGAATTGATATCGGCGACGCCGACTTTCGCGAATATCGCGGTGAGCGCGGCGAACACCGCCGAGAGCACCGCCCAGAACTGCCAGGATTGGAATGTGTCCGGGCTCATCAGATATCCTCTGCCGTCATTCCGGAAATGCGAGCGAAACGAGCGAACTCTGATGTGCATTTGCACATGAGAGAATCCCGACGTCGCTCTCGACGAGTGGCGTCGTTCCGCTGAGCGTCAATTCCTGTCGTCCGGAAGTACCGGCAGCGGGGTGACTTCGACGCCTTCGTCGATAAGGTTGCGGGCCTCCTCTGGCGAGGCCTCGCCGTAGATCGGGCGATGCTCGATGTCGCCGTAATGCATCTTGCGGGCTTCAGTGGGAAACCTGTCGCCGACATTGTCGGCGTTCTTGACGATATGATCGCGCAACTCCTTGAGCTTGGCGCGCAGCTCGTGCTCCTGGGCCATCATCAATTGCGTGGATGGTGTGGATGGTGACGGTTCCGCCGGTGCCGTGGGCGCTGGCACCGCGGTTTCGCGGCCGCTTCCGCTAACAATCTGCGGGGCCATGATGGCGCGTTCCACTTCCGTCGAGCCGCAAACCGGACAGTTGACCAGCTTGCGTTTTTCCTGGTCTTCGTAGGCGGAAGAGCTCTGGAACCAGCTTTCGAACGCGTGACCCCGCTCGCAGCGCAGGTGGTAGTGAATCATGCTGATCCCCGCACTGGTGTTCCTGCTTCTGACATTCGTATCGCGTTGCTGCGAGCCCTTTTACGAATGTCAGAGCCAAAGCAACACCAGAAAATATGACTTTCTGGTGCGGTTTCAGATCTGACATTCGCTATAATCATGTGCGGCACCACTGAAGCGAATGTCAAATCGACCGCACCACGTGCAAATACTCGGGCCCGGATTTGGGGTCGGCAACGCTGAAGCGTCGGCCATGCTGCAGCGAGGGCACGGCTTTCCGCGCGCTGTCCACCAGCGATGGATCGATCCTGGCCATGAACACGCCGGGCTCGGTGCCGCCGTCGGCCAGTATCTCGCCCCAGGGAGCGATAATGAGCGAATGACCGTAGGTCTCGCGCTTGTTCTCGTGCAGCCCGCCCTGGGCCGCAGCGAAAACGAAGCAGCCGTTTTCGATGGCGCGGGCGCGCAGTAGCGTGTGCCAATGCGCTTCCCCGGTCTTTCTTGTGAAAGCCGAAGGCACCGTGAGGAACGAAGCGCCGGCTTCGGCGAGCGCGCGGTAGAGTGCCGGAAAGCGAACGTCGTAGCAGATCGTGAGCCCAAGACGGCCCCACGGCAGATCTGCGAGCACGGCAGTCTCGCCGGGCTGGTAATTGGCGGATTCACGATAGGTCTCGCCGCCGGGGAGTTCGATGTCGAACATGTGAATCTTGTCGTAGCTCGCAATCACCAGACCGTCCGGCCCGATCAGGAACGAGCGATTGACGGCGCGTTCGGGCGAGGCGCGCAGCGCGAGTGAGCCGATATGAAGATGGATTTTCAGTTCGGCTGCGAGCGCGCGATAGGCCTTGAGGGAAAGATCGTCCTGTTCGCTCGCCAGATGCTCGAACAATGCCTTTCGGTTAAGCTGCATCATGTTGCTCACCTCGGGGGTGAGCACATATTCGGCGCCCTGCGCAGCCGCCTGCCGGATCAGGCCCATCCCCTGTTCGAGACTCGGCCCAGGCAGAAGTCCGGTGCGCATTTGCACCATGGCGGCGGTAAAACTGCGGTCGGCACTCATGAATTGGCCTTTTCGCTGCCCAACAGCGCGTCAAGTTGGCCCGCGCGGTCCAGCGCATAGAGTTCGTCGCAACCGCCGACATGGGTTTCGCCGATGAATATCTGCGGAAAGGTCGCGCCCACGCCGACGCGGTCCCACATTTTCTGACGGAGCGTCGGGTCCTTGGCTAGGTCAAGCTCGGTGAATGCGGCTTTCTTGCGTGTCAGGAGCGATTTGGCAGCGCTGCAATAGCCGCAGCCCGGGCGGGTATAGATTTCAACAGCTGCGGTGGTCATTTCGCGCGTCTCTTATCGGGTCGCCGATTATATGGGAGCTTTGTGGCCGTCCACAACCCGGGCAAACACCAGCACATCCACCGCAGCAGCCTTGGCGCGCAAAAGGGCTCGCGCACAGGCGTCCACGGTGGCGCCCGAGGTCAGCACGTCGTCGATCAGGACAACCCGGCGGCCGGCGATCAGGGCCTGGCCGGCGGCTGCGACCTTGAAGGCACCCTGCACGTTGCTCGCCCGCTGTGGCCGCGACAGGCCGATCTGCTGCTGGGTCGGACGGATTCGCTGGAGCGCTTCGCCTGCGAGCTTTACTCCAGTTTGCCGCTCGATGACGCGCGCCAACGCGCCGGATTGATTGTAGCGGCGACGCCACGCGCGTCGCCAGTGCAGCGGCACAGGGATCAGTACGTCGGCATCATGGAGAAGTTCGCTCCCGGCCCGCGCCATCCATCGGCCCATCGCCGGCGCAAGATCAGTCCGGTCCTGGTATTTCAGCGCATGTACCAACGTCCGCGCCACGTCGTCGTAGCGTACCGCGGCGCGAGCCCGCGCATAGGCCGGCGGATTGGCGATCGCTTCCATCGAAAGCATGTCAGGCCCGGGATCGTAAACAAAGGGAATGCCGAGCCGGGGGCAATAGGGTGGGGCGATGAACGACAATCTGGCCCAGCATTCGGCGCAAACGCCTTCACCGTCGACCGGCTCGCGGCAAGACACGCAGAGTGTCGGCAGGGCAATGTCGAGCGCCAGCTTTGCCGCGTGCGACCACGCCCCGCGGCACGCCGTCAGCGCGCGTCGGAAGGGAGTGGACAGCGAACGTGATGAAGAAGCCTCGGCGTCCATGATCGAAGGCTAACGTCGTGCATGTCGGCCCAATCGTGGGCAATCGGCTGCATTGCAGACAGAGTCCGACAATACCATATGATCGTTGTGTTGTGGTTGCAATGCGCGGATGTCGCAATCTGTATTGGCTGACCCGGAAGCTGGATCGCGATGCTCAGGATTCTGTTTCCCTATCCGTATTCAGTTGAAGTTTCCAAACTGCGTCAGCAACTCGACGAAGCACATTTGGCCTGGGCGAAGGAATGGAAAAAGCAGCAAAGCAATTTCAAGATTGAAAACATTCGCTTCATCCACGATCCCTATTGGAACAAGCGTTTTTTCAGCCTGCAGGCGGCCCATGACGGAGAGACCTGGTTCTGGCAGGCTACCCACGTATTGGTACGTTGGTCCGTGCTATCGATTTAGAGCATGATCCGGACCCGAAGGGCCGCGTCAGCGCAAAGTGGAAACCGGTTTTCCGAAAAGATCATGCTCAAACAAAGAGATGGAATCATGATGCGATTCCATTTGATCGCATCATGATCCAGGATGGTCGTCTTGCAGATGGTCTGGCCCCTGCGTCCATGATCGAGAGGCCGGACTTCCCGAACGGAGACGGCGTATGAGTACCTCAACCTCGCGCGAAACGTTGGGTAGACGCCGGCCGATAGGCGAGCCGCGTGTGACCCGCGCAATAGGGCATGCCCTCAAGCGGCATGTTGCCGCAAAACGAAAAATCCGCCGCCCCCGGCGTGCTGATCGGCCAGCGGCATTTTTCCTTGCTCAATTCAAGCAATGAGCAGCGGTGTTCGCTTTCTATGATCTCCTCGGCTGCGGGCGGCGCATCGGCGTACAAATTCCGCAGCATTTGATATTGCATCCGTGGCACCGATCGCGCGCGCTTTCCGTGTGCGTCTTCCCTTGGCCCGGGGTGGCGTCTCTTGACCTTCTTTTCGCGCGTCAGGTTGAGACGGCTGAGTTTGCCGATCACGGCATTGCGGCTCACCCCGATTTCATTGGCGATTTCGCTGCAGGACAGGCCGGCGGCAAAGTGGCCTTTCAGGAGTTCGACGCGTTCGGGCGTCCAGGTGGGTTCGCGCATATGAAGGTCCCCCAAAGCTATGAGCCATCACTCCGGCTCCCGATGGGCCTTTCAATCGCCGAACCGCCCCGCTCCCGAAGACGCCTCAGGGCGTCTTGCCATTGTCGCGAATGGACAAAAGCCCGTCCTTGATGGCGAGCCGAATGCCTTCCTCGATCAAGGTCCTGGCAACACCGGGTACGCTGGTGCCGTGGGTGCCCTGTCTGACCAACTTTTCGAGATAGGCGATGGTCGAGAGCGCCAACGTGATGGGAACGCGGTCGGTTTCGGCTTTTTCTGTGGCCATGCAAAAAGCTAGCCCTTAACGGGTGTACTGAAAAGTATCTTTTTAGACTCTATTTAGGTCGAAAAAGGGGCAGATTGTCAGCCTTGGGCGACCGGCGTACCAACCGGCATGGCCCCGAACCCTCCCGCCACCCCGATTCTTTTCGACCGCCCGCTGCTCGGTGCGCGGCAATGCCGCGCCATAGGGTTGGGACCGGCAAGCTTCCTGCTCGATCGCGTCGCGCAGGACATGGCGGAGCGGCTCGATGCGGTGCTGCGCGCGTTTTCTGATGCTGCCGACCTCTGGACGCCCGGCGAGGCCGTCTCGAACCTGCTACGCGAAAGATTCCGGTCCGTGACCCGCATCGGCGTGCAGGCCTCGCAGACGGAAAGGCTTCCCTTCGCCCCCGAATCGCTCGACCTGATCGTCTCGGCACTCGCCCTTCAATTCGTCAACGATCTTCCGGGCGTGCTGGCGCAGGTTCGGCGCGCCTTGAGGCCCGACGGGCTGTTGCTGGCGGCGACGATCGGCGGCGATACGCTGACCGAGCTGCGGCAAGCCTTCGCCGCGGCGGAAACCGAACTCGAGGGCGGCGTGTCGCCGCGCGTTTCGCCTTTTGCCGATCTGCGCGATCTCGGCGCGCTGTTGCAGCGCGCTGGCCTTGCGTTGCCGGTCACCGACGTCGATCGGATCGTCGTGCGTTATGACAGTGCGTTCGCGTTGATGGCGGACTTGCGTCGCATGGGGGCAACCAACGTCCTGATCGAGCGGCGGCGGAATCCCACGCGCCGTTCGACGATGCTGCGGATGGCGCAAATCTACGCCGAGCGCTTTGCCGACGCCGACGGGCGCATCCGTGCCACTTTCGATGTGGTCTGGCTGTCGGCCTGGGCGCCGCATGAAAGCCAGCAGAAGCCGCTCAGGCCGGGCTCGGCGAAGGCCAGTTTGGCGGAGGCGGTGAAGCGGCGTGAAACCTGAACCAATTTGGCCTCTCACAGCAGCAAATCGATCAGATGCGGGATCAGCGGAAGATCCGCCGGCGGCATCTTGTGGTCGCGCAATTTGTTGGCGCGAACCCAAGCGAGCTTCTGGCCTTCGCGCGCGATCACGTCGCCCTCCCAGCGCCGGCAAATATAGAGCGGCATCAAGAGGTGAAAGTCGTGATAAGCGTGGCTCGCAAAAGTGAGCGGCGCAAGGCAGGCCTCGCTGACCGTGATGCCGATTTCCTCACGCAGTTCGCGGATCAGCGTGGTCTCCGGCCGCTCGCCGCGCTCGACCTTGCCGCCGGGAAATTCCCATAGGCCCGCCATCGCCTTGCCTTTCGGCCGCTGTGCGATCAGCACGCGCTTGTCGGCATCAATCAGCGCGCAGGCGACCACGAGCGTAAGTTTGATTTCAGTCATACGGCCGTCATTAGCCGCAATCGCCCTGCGCTTCTACCGCCTCGGCCGGCGATGTTTCAGCTGCACGGATTCTGCACGGAGGAGGAAACTCGCGGAAACAGGTAATAGCTGTCGCTGATCGGGACGGTCCCGCTGATCGTAAAGCCAAGGTTGGGCGTATATTGGTACGTGACCTCGCCAAGTATCAACGATACGTTCGGGGGCGAGGGAGTGCCGAGGGCCGCAGGCAAA
>NZ_DATMLW010000198.1:0-73619 GCF_035570375.1 Bradyrhizobium sp.
GGCGCAGATCGCCCTCGACCGAAACCGGCAGCGATCCATCGCGCCATTATCCGCGGTCGGTGGGTCCGTTGCGAGCCGCCGCTATTTGTTTTTGGAATCGACGGGATAAGAAAAAAGCAGGGCGCGGCTGGCATCACCACAGCCGCGCCCTACGTCGCCGGTCAATGGGGCAGGGGGGGATAACCGGCTGCCAAGAAGACTCGCTGACCCCCCGCGTTGTTCCTGCTCGGCAGAAAAAATTTCGCACACGGTTAAGTGATTACCGTCCGGCCGAACCCTTGTTGTTCCCACCGCGTTTGATTCGCCGGTCGCCGAATGAACCGGCGACGGGGTCGGCGGACAAATAAGAGATGTCAAAGCTCACTACAGGCATATTGGGCGCGATGGCGCTCTCGCTTTCACTCGGCGCGGCGCAGTTTGCGCTCGGCCATGACCTGCCGGAAACGGCACCTGCGCCCGCGGGCGGAATCAATCGCGCGGCCAAGGCCGACCGGATCGCCGGCGTTGCGGGGTCCGCGGCGCAGACACGGACGATCTCGCTTCGCCTGCAGGCCTTCTCTGATACCTCTTTCCTGGTCCGCGTGCCCGTCGCCAAGGGGCCCGAAAGCCCGTCTGCGCCGCCAAAGGCCAAGCCCGCCCGCAAGCCGATGGTCGCCTGCGAACCGGTGGTCAGCCTGTTGACCGAAGTCGCCAAGCTGCTTCAGCCCGGCCGCTGCGTGACTTGACCTCTAGTTTCGGAAAACCTACTCAACCGGCGCTTCGTCGGACGAATGATTGCGGCTGGCGAACAACCCCAGTGCCAACCCGCCGACCGCGAGAAGCGGGATCAGCTTCTTGAGCCCGATGGCGCGGATCACCTGGATGCCGGTAGCCACCACCATCGGATCGGCGAGCGCGGTGTGGAGCGTCGATTTCACGGCCTCTCTCTCGCGTTCGCGGGCGCGATTCTTCAGGAACGCGTAAAGCGCCGCCGTAATCAGGGCGACAATCAGGAAAATCCCCGCACCCGTCAGGCAGGCTTCGACCGGGCCGTAGTTTTGAAGCACCCAAATGAAGGCTGCCGCGCACAGGAAGGCGATCACGATGAACAGGGCAATCGCCAGGACTGCCACGAGCGACGTCAGCCGCAACGCGTTGTTGGTCGATTCCTTCAAACCGTCGACTAAGCGCGCAAACATTCGGACGCCCCGATCAGAAATGCGTCAATGCCTCGACGCCCCGCTGCTAGCGGCGCCATATTATGCCGATCAAAAAGCCGAGGCCGAGCGCGACGCCGACAGTCGCCAGCGGACGCTCCGTGATCACCTCTTCAAGCGTCTCCTCGATCGAAAGCGCCGCATCCTGCGCGGCATCCATGATCGCGCTGCCGCGTTCCGAAATATCGTCGACCGCCGAATCCACATTGGCGCGCGCCTGGGTGTAACCGCGGCGCGCCTGTTTTCGGGCGGAGCCGGCGAACGAACCCAACGCATCGGTGATCTGATCGGTGAGGGCGGCGATGTCGTCTTTCACGGCCGCGACATCCTTTTCAAGACGCTCATAGCCTGCTTTGTCTCTGAGATTTCGCATTCCCATTTCGCTGTCCGTACTGGGCATCAAGGACTCCCTGCATCGAAGTCAGGTTGAAGGGAAAAACGCCGGAGCCTGCGGGAAGTTCCTCGAGCAAGACCTGGTGTGGCGGCTCAGAAATCCGCACTATTGCTGCCGCGAATTCATCATGCGGATTTCTGAACCCAAGCAATGATGCGAACTTCGGAATCAGGACACTAGGGCAGGTTCGGCTCGCTCGGCGGCCACAGGTGATCGCGCAAGATCAGGGCCACGATCAGGAGCGGAGACGAAAGGAAGCCGCCCATCGGCCCCCAGAGCCAGGTCCAGAACGCAAGCCCGATGAATACCGCGAGCGCGTTGAGTTCGAGCCTGCGGCCGATGATGGCAGGAGTGACGAAATGGCCCTCGAGGAAGGTAAGCGCGGCAAAGGCTGCCGGTGCGATCAGGCCCTCCCCGAGCGTGGGAAAGGCGATCAGGCCGACAAGAATCAGAATCACGAACATCGCCACCGGGCCGATGATCGGAAGGAAATTCAGGATCGCCGCGAGTGCGCCCAAGCCTGCCGGATTCGGCATGCCGACAAGTGCACAGATAATGCCGGTCACCGCGCCCACGCCGAGATTGATCGACGTGACCATCAGCAAATAGCCGCCGAGATGTTCCTCGATGGCATTGAGGATGCGCAAGGTGCGCAGCCGCGACTCGTGTCCGGTGAAGGTCAGGATCAGCGCGCGGCGCAGATCGCGCCAGCTTGCGATGAACAGCATCAGCGTTGCGATGAACAGCAGGAATTCGGCAAAGGTCGGCGACAGGAATTCGAGCGCCGGCTGCACCCATTCGACCCTCGGCAGCTGGAAGGGCGCGGTCGGAAATGCGCTGGATCCGCCGAGCATGTTCTGAAGCTCCTGCCACAGCGCCAGCGGCCGGTCGAAGATATGCATCTTTTCCCGGAACCGGTCGGCGAGCTCCGGAAGATGCGTGCTCCATTGCATGACGGGCGAAGAGATCAGGCCGACCAGAAACGTCACGCCCGCGCCGACTGCGGTCACGATCAAGACCGCCGATACCGCGCGTGGAATCCGGCGACGCTCGAGAAAGCCCGCCGCCGGAGACAGCATGGTGCCGACCACGAAGGCCGCGACCACCGGGAGGAAGAATGCCTTGGCGGCAGAGAGGACGGCGAAGACGCAGATTACCAGCAGCGACACCAGCGCGAAGGCAACGAGCTCAGTGCGGCGAATGACCGGCGGCCGTTCGACATCGCTGTCGGTCAGGGGCTCGCCGACCAACTCGGTCGGATGCGCACGTTCGTTGGGCAGGGCACGCAACGGGCTCTCCCCCGGTGTGGTTCGAACATGAACGATTAAGTCGCGACGCGGCGCGACAGGCTCAGCAACAGCTAACCCTTCAGGCTTGCGAAGGGTTCCGTCGCCGAAACCTGAACATCACTTCGCCCGTATCGACAGGCGCGGCTGTCGGTCGGGGGAAAAGTCGGAACCGTTCAAGCGCGGTTGCGTTTGTTGCGACAGTCGGAAGGCGCGAGGTGCGACGCGAGTCAAGGCAGGTCATGGCACGGCAACTCTCCGGAAAGAAATCGGGCAGGTTGGGATTCTGCGGGACGGCGATATTGGCGGCGCTGTCGCTGACGTCGATCGCGCAGGCACAGGATTTTTTTGGTCTATTCGGCGGTTTCGGATACCGGCCCCGACAACCCATGACACAGCCGATGACTCCATTCGGGTACCGGCCGCAGCCGCCGATGACGCCACAGCCTTACGGCAGTGAAGGTCAAATGGGCGGTCCGGAAGGCGAGGTTCTGGTGCGGCCCCGCCCCGGTTACGCTTATTCGGGCGGTTCGCAGGCCTATTGCGTGCGCACTTGCGACGGCCGCCATTTCCCGATCAGTTCATCCGGCAATCAGAGCAAGGCTGCCTCCTGCAGCAATTTATGCCCGACCGCCGAGACCAGAGTGGTCTATGGCAGCAGCATCGATGACGCCGTTACTGAGGGTGGAAAGCCATATTCCGAGCTGCCGAACGCTTATCGCTATCGTGATGAGCTGGTGAAGGGATGCACCTGCAACGGCAAGGACCTGACCGGCCTTGCCTCGATCAGGATCGAAGACGATCCCACGCTTCGCAAAGGCGACATCGTCGCCAGTGGCGATGGTTTGATGGTTGCCGGTCGCGGCGCGGATCGGCGCGGCGCCGCGCTCAATCTCTCGCCCGCTCCGCAGTCGATACGGTCGCATTATCGGCGCGTGCCGGTCGTTGCGGCCCAATAGCGCCGTCGTTTCGCCGCGCCGGTCAGGCCGCGGGGATCCTGCCCAGGAACTCGGTGACCCGGCTACTCGGTGTAAATTTCTGGACAGCGTAAGTTACTAGACAGCGCCCTGCCGTTGTCGGACCGGTGGTCGTGCGAAGCATTGATTTCGCAGATGTTTTAGTTTGTTCCACGAATGGAACCAGCGCCGCTCTGGCGCGTTGACAACGGGCTTGCCATCTCTTTTGGCGTGTATTGGGGGAAAACCAATGCTTGTAAGTGTACTGGTCACCTTTCTCGTCGTTATTCTCATTCTCTATCTGATCAATCTGTTGCCGCTCGACGGCCGCGCCAAGCAAATCGTGCGTGTCATCGTGATCATCCTCGGCGTGATTTCGCTGCTCAAATATATCGCGGTGTTTTGAGCGACAGGGTTTTCGAGCCGCGGGATGCCGCAGGATGCAGCATCCCGGCGCTGCCTTCACGTTTCTGGTCGATGAAGTCTTAAAAAAAAGCCCCGGCAAACGCCGGGGCTTCTTGCATATACCGGTGTTGTCAGGCGCCGATCATTTCAGCGTCTTGAACCAGTCGTCCACGTCTCTCTGAATCTGGTCCTTGGCGAAGCCGTAGCGCTGCTGCAGCTTGCCCTCGAGCTGCTCGCGGCGGCCCTCGATGACGTTGAGATCGTCATCGGTGAGTTTGCCCCATTTTTCCTTGGCGGAGCCCTTGAACTGCTTCCAGTTACCTTCGATGCGGTTCCAATCCATCGCCGTCTCTCCTTGAATTTATTGAGATGACGGACCTAACGATTGCCAACTGCGATCGTTCCGGAAACCGGCGACGATCAGCCTGCTGCCTTGGCCTCGCGGCGTCGCGCGGTGAGAATGTATTCGGTGTAGCCGTTCGGCTGCTCGCGTCCCTTGAAAATCAGGTCGCTGGCCGCCTTGAAGGCTACGCCATCGAAAGTGGGCGCCATCGGCCGGTACAGCGGATCGCCCTTGTTCTGGCCATCCACCACCACCGCCATCCTCTTCAGCGATTCCATCACCTGCTCGCGGGTGATGACGCCCTGATGCAGCCAGTTCGCCAGATGCTGGCTCGAGATGCGCAAGGTCGCGCGGTCCTCCATCAATCCGACGTCGTGAATGTCGGGCACCTTGGAACAGCCGACGCCCTGATCGATCCAGCGCACGACATAGCCGAGAATGCCCTGGCAATTGTTGTCGATCTCCTGCCGCACATCGTCGGGCGCCCAGTTCGACTGCGAGACCGGAATGGTGAGGATGTCGGCAAGCTTTGCGCGCGCACCCCCCTTGGCCAGTTGCTGCTGCCGCGCCAGCACGTTGACCTCGTGATAATGCAGGGCGTGCAGCGTCGCCGCGGTCGGCGAAGGCACCCACGCGGTGGTGGCACCGGCTTGCGGATGCACGATCTTCTGCGCCAGCATATCCGCCATCTTGTCGGGCGCGGCCCACATGCCCTTGCCGATCTGCGCATGCCCGGGCAAACCGTCGATCAGGCCGATATCGACGTTCGAATCCTCGTAAGCCTTGATCCAGGGCTGCTCCTTCATGTCGTTCTTGCGGATCATGGGACCAGCTTCCATCGAGGTGTGGATCTCGTCGCCGGTGCGGTCGAGGAAGCCGGTGTTGATGAACACGACGCGCCTCAACGCTTGCTGGATGCAGGCCTTGAGATTGACTGTGGTGCGGCGCTCCTCGTCCATGATGCCGACCTTCAGCGTATTTTCTGGCAGCGACAGCATCTTCTCGACGCGATCGAACAAGGCGCATGTCAGCGCGACCTCGTCGGGGCCATGCATCTTCGGCTTGACGATATAGACCGAACCGGTGCGGCTGTTGCGCACGGTCGAGTTGCCCTTCAGGTCGTGGATCGCGAGCAGGCCGGTGACGGCGGCATCCAGCATGCCTTCCGGAATTTCGTTGCCGGCAGCGTCGAGCACGGCATCGGTGAACATGTGGTGGCCGACATTACGGATCAGCAGCAGGCTGCGGCCGTGCAGTCTGACTTGCTTGCCGTCGGGCGCCGCATAGACGCGATCGGCATTGAGCGCGCGCGTGAGCGTCTTGCCGCCCTTCTCGAAATCGGCCGAGAGCGCACCATTCATCAGGCCGAGCGTGTTGCGATAGACGAGCACCTTGTCTTCGGCATCGACAGTGGCGACGCTGTCTTCCATGTCGAGGATCGTGCTGACCGCGGCCTCGAGGATGATGTCGGCGACGCCGGCCGGATCGTCCTTGCCGATCACGTGATTGCGATCGACCCTGATCTCGATGTGCAGGTCGTTGTTGACGAGAAGAATAGCCGAAGGCGCCGCCGCCTCGCCCTGGTAGCCCGAAAATTGCGTGTTCGATTTCAGCGTGGTGGCATTGCCGCCCTTCAGCCTGACCGCAAGCTTCCCGCCGACAACGCCGTAGGAAACCGCATCGGCATGACTGCCGGTCGCAAGCGGCACAGCCGAATCAAGAAACGCCTTGGCCTTTGCAACCACCTTGTCGCCGCGCGCCTTGTTGAAGCCCTTGCCGGCTTCGCTCGGCCCAGGCGGGATCGCGTCGGTGCCGTAGAAGGCGTCGTAAAGACTGCCCCAGCGCGCGTTCGCTGCGTTCAGCGCGTAGCGCGCGTTGGTGAGCGGCACGACCAGTTGCGGTCCGCAGATCTTGCCGATCTCTTCGTCGACATTGGCCGTCTCGACCTTTTGCGTTGCAGGCTCAGGCAAAAGGTAGCCGATCTCCTTCAGAAAGGCCGTGTAGGCATTGAGATCTACCGGCTTGCCTTTGTGGGCGCGATGCCAGGCGTCGATTTTTGCCTGCAGGCCGTCGCGCAAGGCGAGCAGTTCGCGATTTTTCGGCGCCAGATCGCGGATAATGGCGGCAAGCCCCGCCCAGAACGCGTCCGGCGTGATCCCGGTTTTGGGCGATGCTTCCTTTGCAATGAAATCAAACAGGACGGGGGCGATCTTCAATCCGTGGGCGTCGATACGATTCATGGTGAATTTTTCTCACAAGAAACCGCGCTCACGCGCGGTTGTCAGGGATTTCAAGGGAAAAAGCGCCAAAGGGCACTGGTACGGTGGATTTGACATTCGCCTCAATATCGCAGCGCGTCCCATACAGCGAATGTCAAATCCAAAACGCACTAGAAGACTACTATCTACTGGTGTTCCTAAGGTTCTGTCATTCGCAAGAGTGGCCGCCTCAAGACGATACGAATGTCGGAACCGGAAAACCAGGCGCCTTTTAGCGCCAAAGCGGGCCGCAAGAAAAGCCCTTCCTTTGCCTATTCGATCGGCCCGGGAATGCTCAACCAATGCTCAAATATTGGCAGCCAGATCAACCACTTCGTCGAGCAGAACGCCGGTCCTGCTCAGCATGCGCTCGATCTCGTCGGCAGCTTCCGCAACCGAACGCCTCGAGGTATCGAGCGTCAGTTCGCTTGCCTCGGGCGGCTGGTAATCCTTGCCGATTCCGGTGAACGAGGCGAGCGCGCCTGCGCGCGCCTTGGCGTAGTGGCCCTTGGGATCGCGGCTCTCGCAGATTTCGGCAGGTGTCGAGACGTAAATCTCGCGGAATGCGGCCTCCGAAATGCGGCGCGCGGCGGCGCGGTCTTCGCGCGAGGGCGACACCGCGGCGACGATCGCGATGTGCCCGTTGCGCGCCAGATGGGTCGCGACTTCGGCGAGCCGGCGGATGTTCTCGCTGCGATCCTTTTCGGAGAATCCAAGATCGCCGTTTAGTCCGGCACGCAGCGTGTCGCCGTCGAGCAGGATCGGCGAACCGCCCTTGCCGAACAGGCGCCGTTCCAGCGCCCGCGCGAGCGTCGATTTTCCGGAAGCGGGCAGGCCCGTCAACCAGACCACCGCGCCGTTGTGGCGATAGCGCGCCGAGCGCTCGTCGGGACGGAGCGCCGATTCCACCGGCACGATGTCGACGGGGACCGCCCGTTGCCCGGCATCGACCGAGAGCACCAGCCCGCCGCCGGCAATGCGGCCGTTGACCTCAATCACCAGCCGTCCGGTGCGCGGATTATCGGTGTAGGGATCGGCGGCGATCGGCTGCGCCAGCGAAATGTCGATCTCGCCGACATGGTTGCGCGCGATCGAGGTGTTCTCGACGCTCGACAATTGGCCGGGATCAACCGCCTTCTCGATCGCCACCACGGTAGCCCGGCCTTCGCGCGTGCCCAGCCTCGCCAGGATTTGCGCACCCTTGGTGAGCTCCTTGTCGTGCAGCCAGAAGATGCGCGCGCGCAGCCGCCGCGTGTCGCGCGGGCTCGAGCCGACGTGGGAAATGACGTCGCCGCGTTCGAGGAACAGTTCGCGGTCGAGCGTGATGCCGACGGAGCGCCCCGCCGTCTGGGCGCCCCTGACCGGTGTTGCCGGCCAGCCCTCCACGCTTTTGACACGCGCGATTTTTCCGGCGGGCATGATGACGATCTCGTCGCCTGCGGACAGGCTGCCCGACTCGATGCGGCCGGCAATGATGCGCCGATCGTCGAATTTGTAGATCGCCTGCACCGGCAGCCGCAGTGCAAGCTGTTCCAGCGGCCGCGCAGGCTCCAGCGCGTCGATCGCCTCGACGACCGTCGGGCCGTGGTACCAGCTGCTTCGTGGCGTGCGCTCTGCCACGCCGTCGCCGTCGCGGGCCGAAATCGGAATCACCGCCGAGGGCGCGACGCCAAGACCGGCAAGATGCGTGGTGATCTCATCGCGGATCTCGGAGAAACGCTCCGCGCTGAAGTCGACACGGTCCATCTTGTTGACCACCACCGCGACCTGCTTGACGCCGAGAAGATGCAGCAGATAACCGTGGCGGCGGGTCTGGTCGCGCACGCCTTCCAGCGCGTCGATGATCAGGACGGCGCCGTCGGCCTGCGAAGCGCCGGTAATCATGTTGCGCAGGAATTCGGCGTGTCCGGGCGCATCGATCAGCACCACGTCGCGCGAGCCGGTGCGGAAGCGGATCTGCGTGGTGTCGATGGTGATGCCCTGGTCGCGCTCGGTTTGAAGCGCATCGAGCAGGAACGACCATTCGAACGGCATGCCGCGCCGCGCGCTGACGGCCTTGAGCATTTCAAGCTTGCCTTCCGGCAGGCTGCCGGTCTCGTGCAGGAGCCGGCCGACCAGAGTCGATTTGCCGTGATCGACGTGGCCGACGATGACGATGCGCAACTGTGGACGCGTGGTGCCGTTGGGGGTCGCCGCTAGCGGCGCCGGGACGATCATGTTCATGGCAGCGCTCACACCCGTTCTGCGTCAGAGATAACCGGCGACGCGCAGCCGCTCGAAAGCATCTTCGGTTTCGTGGTCGAGCGCACGGCCGGCGCGCTCCGGCACCCTGGTGCGTTCAAGCTCGAGAAGAATTTCCTCGATGCTCGATGCGTCGGAGACCACGGGGAAGGTGATGTCGGCATCGCCAAGCGAGCGGTAACGCTTGCCGTTATTGGCCAGATAAAGCGGAATGATCGGAATGTTTTCGCGCCTGGTGTAGGCCCAGATGTCGGCCTCGGTCCAATGCAGGATCGGGTGCACGCGCAGATGGGCGCCCGGCGGCGGCGAGGCGTTGAACTGATCCCAGAATTCCGGAGGCTGGTCGCGCACGTCCCATCCGCCTTCGGTGCCACGCGGCGAGAACACCCGCTCCTTGGCGCGGGTGGCCTCTTCGTCGCGGCGAATGCCGGCGATCAAGCCGTCGAAGCCATGTTTGGCGAGCGCAAGCTTCAATCCTTCGGTCTTGCGCGCAGCCGACCGCGCGGCCGGCGGCAAGGTCGGATCGACGCTCTCGATCGGCGGGCAGGGCTCGATCTTGAGATCGAGCTCCCATTCCTTGCCGTATTGATCGCGAAACGCATACATCTCCGGAAATTTCTTGCCGGTGTCGACGTGCAAGGCCGGGAACGGTACGCGGCCGAAGAAGGCCTTGCGCGCCAGCCAGATCATCACGTTGGAATCCTTGCCCAGCGACCACAACAGCGCGAGCTTCTTCAGCCGCGCGAAGGCTTCGCGAAAAATGTAGATGCTCTGCGCCTCAAGCGCGTCGAGGTGATCCATCGAGGGCGCGCGTCCGCGCGCCTGCGTTGAACTTTGCGTGACCAGGGATGGTTCGAGCGGAAAGGCGCGGTCCAGCCGGTCGGCTGCGTGATTATGGTCGAGAAGATGCATCTACCGGCCCTTGGCCCTGGGAGTTGAAAATTCTATAGTTGCACTGCAATAGAGAAGAAATAATTTTCTATTTGCAGGGCTTGAACGAGACTTAAATAGAAAATAATTTCCGTCAACCCCGTACATTGGGGAAGCGAGTGTCGCATGCGATTCCTGCCGGTATTTCTTGATCTGCAAGGCGGCTTGGTGCTGCTCGTCGGTTCCGGCGATCCGGCGCGTGCGAAATTGCGACTGTTGATTTCGGCCGGAGCGCGGGTTCGCTGGTACGCGACTGACGGCCATCACGATGTCAATGGCATCGCCGCGCCGGATGCGGCACGCATCGAGCCTGCCACGGGCGATCCGTTGATCGCCGATCTCTCGGGAGTCGTCGCGGTGGTTTGTGCGGGCGCCGGCGAAATCGGTCCGGCGATGTCGGCGCGCGCAAGAACGCTCGGGCTTCCCGTGAATGTCATGGACGACCTTGCGCATTCGACCTTCATTTTTCCCGCCATCGTCGATCGCGGCGATGTGGTGGTCGCCGTTGGGACCGGTGGCGCTTCGCCGGTCGTGGCGCGCCGTGTACGCGAGCGCATCGAGGCGGTGCTGCCCGCGCGCATCGGCGAGCTTGCGCGTTTCATCGGCCGCTGGCGCAAGGCCATCCATGCGCTCGTTCCCGAATTCGCCCTGCGCCGCCGCTTCTGGGAGCGCGTCATCGATGGCGGAATCGGCGAACTGGTTCTTGCCGGGCGCGGTGAAGAAGCCGAAGCGACGCTCAAGAAAATCCGCGATCCCTCCGGCTTTGCCGGTGCGCTGCCATCGGGTCGCGCCGAGGGCAGCGTATCGCTGATCGGCGCCGGCCCGGGGGATCCGGACCTGCTCACGGTCAAGGCGCTACGGGCATTGCAGGACGCCGATGTGATTTTCCACGACGAACTGGTGGCGGGAGAAATTCTCGATCGCGCGCGGCGCGATGCGACGCGCGTGCCGGTCGGCCGTCGTGTCGGCAAGCCGGGCATCGGGCAGAAGGCGATCAACCAGCTGTTGATCGAAGCTGCAAAATCAGGGCAGCGCGCGGTGCGGCTCAAGGGCGGCGATCCCTTTGTCTTCGGCCGCGGCGGCGAGGAAATCGAAGCGCTTCGGCAGGCAAATGTCGCCTTTTCCGTCATTCCCGGCATAACCGCGGGCCTCGGGGCTGCCGCGCAATTCGAGGTGCCGCTGACGTTCCGCAACGAGGCGCTGCGCATCACCTTCCTCACCGCGCACAAGGCGAGGGACGCGCAAGCCGTCGACTGGTCGACCCTGACCGACACCAAGATGACGATCGTCGTCTACATGGGCATGACCGCGGCGCCCTCGGTGCGAGCCGGTCTTGTTGCTGCCGGACGCTCGCCGCAAACCCCCGTCGGCGTATTCGCCCGCGTCACCCGCACTGACGCGCAGGCCGTCGTCGGCACGCTTGATCGGTTGCCCGATCTCGTCGCTGGCATCGACGGCGGTCCCGCCATCCTCATCATCGGCGACGTGGTCGCGCACTCGGCGCCCGCGCGCCATCTGGAACTCACCCAACTCGCCTCCTACTTTCAGGTCGCCGCCGAATGACATCTCCGCTCGAACAAAAAATCAGGATCACCGGTCCATCCATCGTCACCGCGAACCGCACCTTCGACGGCGCGGTGATCTATCGCAACGCTTCACAGGGCTGGTCGACCGAGTTGGCGGAGGCCGCGATCGTGCGCACCGTCGCCGAGGCGCGCGCGCTTCTGGCCGAATCGGTTGCCGACGATATCGGCGCGGTCGGCGCCTACATCGCACCGGTCGATATCAACGATGGCGGCGCGATCAAGCCCGGGAATCTCCGCGAACTGATCCGGCTCCGCGGCGTCACCATTGAACTTCCCGTTCCCGCGTAAGGCCGCCTTTATCATGTACGCATATGACGAGCTCGACCGCACCCTCATCAACGAACGCGTTGAGGAGTTTCGCGATCAGGTGAAGCGGCGCCTCTCCGGCGAGCTCACCGAAGACGAATTCAAGATGCTGCGGCTGCAGAACGGCGTCTATCTGCAGCTGCACGCCTACATGTTCCGCGTCGCGATCCCCTACGGCACGCTGTCCTCGCAGCAATTGCGGCGGCTGGCGCATGTGGCGCGGCGCTACGACCGCGGCTACGGGCATTTCACCACCCGCCAGAATATCCAGTTCAACTGGATCAAGCTGGCCGAATTGCCGGATGCGCTGGCCGATCTCGCCGAGGTCGGCATCCACGCCATGCAGACGTCGGGCAACAACACGCGCAACGTCACCTCCGATCAGTGGGCGGGCGTTGCGCCCGGCGAGATCGAGGACCCGCGCATCTGGTCGGAGCTGCTGCGGCAATACACGACGCTGCACCCGGAATTCTCGTTCCTGCCGCGCAAGTTCAAATTTGCGATCACCGCTTCCGCGCATGACCGCGCCGCGATCAAGATTCACGATATCGGCCTGCGCTTGCACAAGAATGCGCAAGGCGAGACCGGTTTCGAAGTGCTGGTCGGCGGCGGCCTTGGCCGCACGCCCTTCATCGCCAAGACCATCAAGCCGTTCGTGCACGGCCGCGATCTGTTGAGCTACGTCGAGGCGATTCTGCGCGTCTACAACCAGTACGGCCGTCGCGACAACATCTACAAGGCGCGGATCAAGATCCTGGTGCATGAGCTCGGCATCGAGAAATTCGCGGCCGAGGTGGAGGAGGAATGGCGGGCGATGGGCGACAGCGCGCTGACGCTGGATGATGCCGTGATCGAGGAAGTGCGGTCGCGCTTTTCCTATCCGATCTACGAAAAGCTGCCGCATATGCCCGAAGAGCTGAAGAAGGCGGCGCACGATGGCGTCTTCGAGCGGTGGCGGCGGAATTCGGTGTTCACGCACAAGGTCCAGGGCTACGCCATCGTCACCCTGTCGCTAAAGCCCGTCGGAGGGCCGCCGGGCGATGCGACGGCTGACCAGATGGACGCGGTTGCGGACCTCGCTGACAAATATTCCTTCGGTGAAATCCGCGTCGGACATGAGCAGAATCTCGCGCTGCCTCACGTCGCCAAGCGCGACCTGCCGGCGTTGTTCAAGGCACTCGACAGAATCGGGCTGGCGACACCGAACGTCAACCTGATCTCCGACATCATTGCCTGTCCCGGACTGGATTACTGCTCGCTTGCGAACGCGCGCTCGATTCCGATCGCGCAGGAATTGACCCGGCGATTTGCCAGTCCGGAGACCGCCGAGCTGATCGGCCGCCTGCACATCAATATTTCCGGCTGCATCAATGCCTGCGGCCATCACCATGTCGGCCATATCGGCATTCTCGGCGTCGAGAAGAACGGCGAGGAATTTTACCAGATCACGATCGGCGGCCGTGCGGACGAAAATGCCGAGCTCGGCGTTCTGATCGGGCCCGCCGTGCCGTTCGGCGAAGTCGCCGACGTGATTGAGGACATTGTTGAAGCCTATCTGGCGCTGCGCGAACGCCCCGACGAGCTTTTCGTCGATACGGTGAAGCGGCTCGGCGTCGAACCATTCAGGGAGCGGGTCTATGCCACTCGTTAAGAACGGAAAGATCGCGACCGACATCTTCGTCCACGTTCCGGACGGCGCCGAACTGCCGGGCGACGGCGCCATTCTGGTTTCGGCGGCGCGGTTTCTCGAGGATCGGGAAGCGCTGCTGCGGCGCCCGGGCAACTTGGGCGTGATCTGGCCGAACAATCGCGACGTCGACGATCTCGTGCCATGGCTCGACCGGCTCGCCGCAGTCGCGCTGGTGTTCCCGACATTCCGCGACGGGCGCGCCTATAGCCAGGCACGGCTGTTGCGCGAGCGTCACGGCTACGAGGGCGAATTGCGCGCCACGGGCCAGGTGTTGCGCGACCAGTTCGTGTTCATGCTGCGCGCCGGATTCGACACGCTTGAAGCGAAGAAGCAGAGCGATGTCGAGGCCTTTGCGGTGACCGCCAAGCGTTATTCGGTATTCTATCAGCCGACCGGCGACGGGCGCCTCACCGCGCTTAACCGGCGGCTGCAGCAGCGCCACTCGGAGAGCGCCGCCAGTGAGTGAAGTCGTGCAGCCTCTTCTCGCGGAACGAAGCGCAGGCGGGCTTTTGCCGCCGGCGGCCGAGTTCGATCAGATTCTTCGAAACGCCACGCCGGCCGAGGTGATCGAAGCAGCGCTGGGCGTCGCCGGCCGCGAACATCTCGCGCTGGTCTCCTCCTTCGGCACGGAATCGGCGGCGCTGCTCAAGGTCATGGCCGACGTCGATCCGGCGATCCCCGTGATCTTTCTCGACACCGGATGGCTGTTTGAGGAAACGCTGGCCTATCGCGACACGCTGGTCGCAACGCTCGGCCTGCGCGATGTCCGCTCGATCAAGCCGGACCAGGAGGTTTTGCGGCGCGAGGATCAAAATCGCGAATTGTGGTTCTCCGATCCCGATGCGTGCTGTCGTATCCGGAAAGTCGAGCCGCTGCAACGCGCGCTTGGGCCTTTCAAGGCCTGGATCAACGGGCGCAAGCGCTTCCAGGGCGGCCTCCGCGCCGCCATTCCGGTGGTCGAGGACGATGGTATCCGGCTCAAATTCAATCCGTTCGCCAACGTCGCGCGCGAAGAGATCCAGGCGATCTACACGCTGGCCAAGCTGCCGCCGCACCCGCTTGCGGCGTCCGGCTTCCTCTCGGTCGGGTGCATGCCGTGCACGACGCGGACCTCGCCGGATGAGAACGCGCGCGCCGGCCGCTGGCGCGGCCGCGCCAAAACGGAATGCGGGATTCACACGGTGAAGATGGCGTAAGCCAGGTGTGCCTGACGGGTTGCGCCCGTCATGTTTCGGAGATTGCGTCGGCACCAGAGCCGGAATCTTCCGATTCTCTGATGTGCAAGCGCACTTCACAGGACGCTTGCGAAGGACCCGCGCGCCCCGAAATGACGACAGAAATTTGGCGGTTCGTTCACCATTCAGCCACGGTTGGCATGCAACAAGCACCATTCGCGGGTGCACCTCTGGGCAATAACGGCTTGTCCATTCGGAATCGCTCTCTAAACCATTGAATGAGTGTGTGATCTTTTCGCCAAGCCGCCTGGCATCCTGGCGGATCAGTTGTGGGGGACAATTGAAATGATGCGCGGCCTGGTCGCGATACTCGGACTGCTGGCGCTTGGCGGCTGCGCGGCCGATGCCCCGATCGAGCAACCCAGCATGTATTTCAACATGGCGGAGGGCGCCAGGCTCGATTCCGAGGCCGCGGCAACGATGATTTCGCTCTATCGCAAGAACAATGGCCTTGGCGCCGTGGTGATCGATCCCGAATTGATGAAGGTTGCGGAAGGACAGTCGCAAGCGATGGCGAAGCGCAACAAGCTCGACCACGACGTGAAGGCGCCACTGCCGAAGCGGCTGCAGGCAGCCGGTTACCCTGCAACGACGGCGGTGGAAAACGTATCCGCCGGCTACCACACTTTGGCCGAAGCCTTTTCCGGATGGCGCGATTCGCCACCGCACCGCGCCAACATGCTGCAGGGTGATGTCACAAAAATGGGCATCGCGGCCAGCTACGCTCCCAACACCAAATACAAGGTTTTCTGGACCCTCATTCTTGCCTCGACCGAGGCTCGCGATACGCCCGGCGTGAGGATCCCATCCGC
This sequence comes from Bradyrhizobium sp., assembly GCF_035570375.1. Lineage (GTDB taxonomy): Bacteria > Pseudomonadota > Alphaproteobacteria > Rhizobiales > Xanthobacteraceae > Bradyrhizobium. Next base: position 15,639 of record NZ_DATMLW010000198.1, read on the forward strand.
TCTCCTCGCCAATTGACGTCATCGCTCACAGGCGTCACGCTGCATTCCTATAATTTCGATGTGGAGGCATGATGAATCCGGCCGATCAACCGTCAGCAAGCACGCCCGCGAAGGCGCAGCGCGTGCTTGTCCTGCAAGGTGGCGGCGCGCTCGGTTCCTATCAGGCGGGCGCCTATCAGGCGCTTTGCCATTGTGATTTCCAGCCGGACTGGATCGCCGGCATCTCGATCGGCGCCATCAACGCCGCGATCATCGCCGGCAACGAGCCGGCAAAGCGCGTCGACAGGCTGAAGGAATTCTGGTCGACCGTCTCCGCTCCGATGCCGTGGGTTCCGATTCCGCGCGGCGACCGTGAGCGCTCGGTGTTCAACGAGACCAGCGCCGCAATGATCGCCACTTTCGGCGTGCCGGGCTTTTTTTCGCCGCGGGTGCCGCCGGCCCCGCTGTGGCCAAAGGGAAGCCCGCAATCCCAGAGTTATTACGACACCACGCCGTTGCGGAAAACGCTGGAGCTTCTGGTCGATTTCGATCGCATCAACGATCTGCAGTGCCGGCTCAGCGTCGGCGCGGTGGGCGTGACCTCCGGCAATTTCCGGTTTTTCGACAATTTAGAGTTCAACCGGCTCGGCAAGCGCATCGGTCCCGAGCACATCATGGCGTCCGGCGCGCTGCCGCCGGGCTTCCCCTCGATCGTCATCGACGGCGAGCATTATTGGGATGGCGGCGTGGCCTCCAACACGCCGCTCGACTATGTGCTGGACGCCGAAACCGAAAACGACCTCCTGATCTTCCAGGTCGATCTCTTCAGCGCCCGCGGACCTCTGCCGGAGACTTTGCTGGAGGCGGCCGAGCGCGAGAAGGACATCCGCTTCTCAAGCCGCACGCGCATGACCACCGACAAGAACCGGCAGCTCCACAACGCCCGCAAGGCGATTCGCGATCTGATCGGCAGGCTGCCGGAGGATCTGAAAAACCACTCTTCGGTGAACCTGCTGCGCGAAGCCGCCAAGGAGAACACCGTCACGGTGGTGCACCTTATCTACAAGAGCAAGAATTACGAGACGTCCTCCAAGGACTATGATTTCTCCCATGTCGCCATGGTCGAACATTGGGAAGCCGGTGTGCGCGACGTCCATCTGTCGATGCGTCACAAGGACTGGTTGCAACGACCGCAATCCGACGAAACCATGGTGACCTACGATCTCTCGGATGAAGAAAGCCCCGTCAAAAAGGAGTGAAAAAAATGGCTAACCTGTCAGGCAAGACCGCGGTAGTGACCGGTTCGACCAGCGGCATCGGGCTCGCCTTTGCCCGAGCCTTCGCCAGCGCCGGCGCCAATATCGTGCTCAACGGTTTCGGCACGCCGGCGGATATCGAGCGGGAGCGCTCGGGAATCGAGCGCGACTTCAAGGTCAAGGCGGTCCATTCGCCGGCCGACATGACCAAGCCTGCCGAGATCGCCGGCATGATCGCACTCGGCGAAAAGACCTTCGGTTCGGTGGATGTGCTCGTCAACAATGCCGGCATCCAGTTCGTCTCGCCGATCGAGGAATTTCCGATCGAAAAATGGGACGCGATCATTGCGATCAACCTGTCGGCGGCGTTCCACGCCATCCGCGCCGTCGTGCCAGGCATGAAGAAGCGCGGCTGGGGCCGCATCATCAACACGGCGTCGGCGCACTCGCTGGTGGCCTCGCCGTTCAAGTCGGCCTACGTGTCGGCCAAGCATGGCATCGCCGGCCTCACCAAGACGGTGGCGCTGGAGCTTGCGACCTACAAGGTCACCTGCAACTGCATCAGCCCCGGCTATGTCTGGACGCCGCTGGTCGAGAAGCAGATCCCCGACACCATGAAGGCGCGCAACATGACCAAGGAGCAGGTGATCCACGACGTGCTCCTGGAGGCGCAGCCGACCAAGGAGTTCGTCACCTCCGAGCAGGTTGCAGCGCTGGCGCTGTTTCTGTGCGGCGACGACGCGGCGCAGATCACCGGTACAAATCTGTCGATCGACGGCGGCTGGACCGCGGAGTGATCGAACCACGCGGCCGTAAGCGTCACTGCCGGGATTGGATCCATGTCATTGCGAGGAGCGTGAGCTCCGAAGCAATCCAGTCCGCTTTGACCGCTCACTGGATCGCCTCGCTTCGCTCGCGATGAGAGCCGCGGGCTCGTGCGCGGCGGCCGCGCGCACTACTGCAGATTCGAGCCCTATTCCAGATTGATGTTGAATTCGTAAGAACGATCGCCGCCGACCAGTGTCAATTTCAGCGCCGCGCCTTCCGGATTGACGCCGGGCGGCACGCCGTCGAGCTGAAAGGCAAAGCGCTTGACCCCGGGCGGGCCGGGTTCGCGCAGTTTTGGCACCGGCAGCGACCAGTCCGGCGTCGGTCCTTCGACAAAAAGATTGACGGTGCGCGCATCGGGCGACAGCACGTCGACCAGAACCGTGGATTTGCCCTCGCGCTTGACGTCGCGGATGGTAAGCGGGTTGGGATCGCCGACACTGGCCGGTTTGGGGACGGTGTCGAGCGCTGCGAACAGCACGCTGTCTTCGGTGCTCGCGACACTGGCAAAGCCGAGCTCGGCGCTCGCATCGACCGGGATGCAAAGCTTCTCACAGACCGCGTAGTTGATATCGGCGCGAAGCGTTACCGGCTTGTCGGTACTTTTCGGGACAATCCGCAACGGCAGCACGACCTGGTTCTGATAGCCGAGCGATATGCCACCGCCGCCGTCGTCGAATTTCATCGGCGCCGGCCACAGAACCGTCACCGCCTCGACATTGTCGGATTTGGAGAAGTCGAAGCGGGGGGGAACGCCGGAGTCACCAGAGGTACGCCAGTAAGTTTTCCAACCGGGTTCGAGCTGCACGGCGATTCCGCCGAGCAGCACCGGCCCGCTACGCGATCCCGCCAGCAGCCGGACGGCGGAGTGTGCAGCCTTTTGCCAGGGTGAGGCATCCTCGGCGCGCGCCCCGACGGCAGGCAATGACATCAATGCGGTCAGGGCCAGACCGAGCGCGGCTCGCAACGGAACTTCAACGATCATGACCCGTCCTTACAGAAGAGCGAGATTGTAGGCCATTGAATTGCCTGTGATCTGTATCAGTGCTTTCCGAGCTTGATTGACAGAACCGAGACCCAATATCAGGATGGACAAAGGCACGAGGTTCCCAGCGGATGGACCCTGAAGGCAAAAGACCGGGTTTGGTTCGCCGCGAATCCGCCGGCACTGGCGGTGAAGGGGAGGGCCGTTACCTCGACGGTCAGTTGCTGATCGCGATGCCCGTGATGGGCGATCCCCGCTTTGAGCGTTCGGTGATTTATCTCTGCGCCCATTCGGCCGAAGGCGCGATGGGCATCATCGTCAACCGGCCCGCGGGCAGCATCGACTTTCCGGGATTGCTGGTGCAGCTCGAGATCATCAAGAAAGCCGATCAGATCAAGCTTCCCGAGAATGCCGAGACCATGCGTGTCTTGAAGGGCGGCCCGGTGGAGACGGGGCGCGGTTTCGTGTTGCACTCGAGCGATTTCTTCATCGAGGATGCGACGCTGAGGATCGACGACGAGATCTGCCTCACCGCGACCGTCGACATCCTGAAGGCGATCGCGCGGGGCGCTGGCCCCAAACATGCCGTGCTCGCGCTCGGCTATGCCGGGTGGGCGGCCGGGCAGCTGGAAAGTGAAATCCAGGACAATGGATGGCTGCATTGCGACGCCGATCCCGATCTGATCTTCGGCGACGATATCGAGGAAAAATATAACCGCGCGCTGCGCAAGATCGGGATCGATCCCGGCATGCTGTCGAACGAGGCCGGCCACGCGTAGGTTTGGGCCGTCATGGCGGACAGGATGAAGTTTTGTCGAGCTGGAGCGGCATCGAAGGTGTTACCTCTCCCCTTGCGGGAGAGGCATAGGCCGCCTAGGGCGGCCGTCATTTAGAGGACGCCGAAGCAAAGCTTCGGCTACGTCGCAGCTTTAGATGCGATCCGGGTGAGGGGTTTACCCGCCGAAAATTTCCATTTTGAGTGCTCGGACAGTGACCCCTGATCCGGCGCGGACTTCGCATGGCCGATGCAAAGCATCGGCGTCCTAAAAGAACGGCGGCCGCAGGCCGCCTATGGCCACCTTCTCGCGCAAGGGGAGAAGGAAGGGCGGTTGCAGCCTCCGCTGATTCAACCATGAATCATCGCGCCAACCTACTCCGCCGCCTGCTGCGCCACCGTGGGCTCGGTGCCGGCGACCGTAGCACGCCGCATGTCGCGCGGCTGCGACTGATCGTAACGGCGAACGCGGTGCATGGTCTGGCGGTTATCCCACATCACGAGGTCGTGCACCGTCCATTTGTGGACATGGACGAACTCCCTCTGCGTGGCATGCTCGGTGAGGTCGCGCAGCAACAGCCGCGCCTCCGGCACGCTCATGCCGAGGATCGCGCCCGCATGCGACGACAGATAGAGCGACTTGCGGCGATGCACAGGATGGGTCCGCACCAGCCGTTGCCGCACCGGCTTGAACATCTGCCTTTCCTCTTCGGAGTAATCGACAAAGCCGAGCGATCCCCGCGAATACATCAGCGAATGCTCGCAGATCAGATCCTCGATCTCCGCCTTGGTCTCCCCGTCGAGCGCGTCATAGGCCGCGCGCATGTCGGCGAATTCGGTGTTGCCGCCGTTCGGGTTCACCACTCGCGCCGACAGAAGCGAGAATTTTGCCGGTATAGCCCGAAACGAACTGTCGGAATGCCACAGACAGTTGCCGAGATTGAACAAATGGGTGCGGTGATCGCGCGGCAGCGGCTTGCCGTCCTTGCCGAGATTGGAAACATCGTTCAGTCCCGAGGAGAGCCGGTAATCTTCCTTCCTGGTCACCGTTCCGCCGCGCGAGGTCTCGCGCTCGCCGAAATTGAGCGCAAACGCCAGTTGCTGCTCGTCCGTGATGTCCTGGTTTGGGAACAAGAGTACCGCGTATTCGTCCATGCCTGCTTCGATGTCGCGTGCCTCCTGCGGCGTCAGCGGCTTTCGCAGATCGACGCCGGAGACTTCTCCAAAGAAATGCGGGTGAAGCTTTCGGATCGTCACGGACATGGGGTCCTCTCCCTGATCGGCCTGCAGCTTGTTCCGCCGCATGAAACAGAGGCTACTCGCCGACCTCTTCAAGTCAACGGCTCGACATGGTCGTCGGCTCTGCCAACGTAGGAGAAGCAAGGAACCTGAACGGGCTTCGCCGGGTTACTTCGCTGAAATGAACGCGGGGCGCCGGCCCAGCGGTATCAACACACGGAAACAGGGAGTGACCGCGATGGACAAGGATCGAATCGTCGGTTCGGCAAAGGATGCCGCTGGAAAGGTCGAGGGTGCCTTCGGTGAGGCGACCGGTGATGCTCAAACCCAGGCTGCCGGTCGGGTGCGAGAGGCGGCCGGTTCGGTGCAGAATCTTTTTGGCCAGGCCAAGGATGCCGCGCGCGACGCAGGCGAAGCTGCCGTCGACTACGCCAGGGGCGCCTACGATCAGAGTGGCGAAACCTTGCGCGGCGGCACGCAGGCCGTGGCAAAGACAGTGCAGGACAATCCGCTCGGCTCGCTCCTGCTTGCAGGTGGCATCGGCTTTGCGCTCGGCCTCCTGATGACGCGCCCGCGCCGGCCGCCGCCGCGCTGGCGCTACTACGGCTGAGGCGCAAGCTGCTCCAGACTTCACGCCATGTGCCCAACTTGATTGCTGAAGGACGATGCTTGCCGCGAGCGCTGACATCAGCGCTCGTGGGCTTTTTGCCGAAAGAACGGGCCTATCGCGTCAGGTTGCCATTAGCTGGCGGCGCCTGCTGCGCCGGCGGCGCGGCTGCCGAGCGCCCGACATTGGCCGGCGGTCGCGGCACGCCTTGGGTGCGCGGCGAAGGTTGCGGTTGACGCGCCGGCGGCGGGCTTCCGAAGCCGAAGAAATTCCCGAACGTCGGGGCAGCCGATTGAACCGGCGGGGCCGGTTGAGCCGGCGTGGGGGCGGCCGGCTGGACCGAATTCGGCTTCTTTGGCTTCTGGGCCGGGGCGGGCGCTGTTGCCGCAGGCGTGCCGTCGGGAGTGATGGCAGCTACCGGCGTTTCGCCCTTGACCTGCTCGCGTCCGACCTCGCGCCGCGGCCAGGCAAAGTCATCGGCGCGGCCCGCCGGTGCTGCCAGCGGCTCGCCTTTGACGAGGGTTTTCGCCACCAGTGTATCGACCGCGGCCGGGCGCGATCCCGGACCACCGAGCAGTTGATCGGTGCCGACGGAGGAAGCGACCAGCGGCAGGATCGGGCCCGCGAGCGGACGCGGTGCTGGCTGTCCGGGCTGCGCGTTGGCATCTGGCGTCAGCGGCTCGGTCGGCAGCATGAACGGCGCCGAGCGCCCCGCCAGCAGGCGCGTGATCTCGCGCTCGACATAATGGGCGAGCTTGCGCGCGCCGGGCTTGGTGAAATACACGCCGTCATAGGAGCGCAGGCGGCGGATCTGGCCCTCGAAGTCGGGGCCCTGTTGCAGGAAGCGACCGGCCTCGTCGACGAACCCGTCCCAGACATCGACATAGGTGATGCCGGCCTTGGCCGAACCCTCGCGGTAGAGCGAATCCAGAAACAGCGCGTCCGACGTCGCCTTGGCGCCGCGCACCGCCGGCAAGCCGACCCACAGCACCGGCACGCCCTTGGTTTTCAGGATCGCGAGCATCTCGTCGATCTTCTTGTTGTAGGGTTCGACCCATCGTTCGTCGCGGAACTGGACCAGGCCAGTGGGCGAACGCGAGCTTCTTTCCGGCGTGACGTTCGGCTGGCTCTCGCCCTTCTCCTCATCGTCGGCCAATTCGGCATCGGCTGCCTTGTCGTCGGGCTTGGCAGCGGCATCGGCCGCGTCGTCGCTCTTGCCCGCGGGCCTGGTTTCGCCGGGCTTATCGCCGGACCTGGAATCCGGTTTGGCGCGGGCATCCTTCTTGTCGCCCTTTTTGTCGCCCGGCTTGGCGTCGGATTTCTCTGCCGCCACCTCGCGCATGGCGATGCGGTCGTTGAGACCGAGCATGACCACGATGATGTCGGGCTTTTCTGCCGCAAGGATGGTCTTGGCCGCGGCCGCCCAGTCCGCCGGTTCGCCCTTGGGCTGATATTGGATGAGGCCGGAGACGGTCTTGTGCCGCCGGATCACGCCCATGTCCGGCTGCTCGGCATAGGCATCCTCAAGACCATAAGCGAGCCAATCCGCCATGGAATCGCCGAGCACCAGAACATTGCGTTCGGGGATGGTGTCGCGCTTGGCCGGCGGCGGCGCTTTGGAAAAATCCTCGACTCGCCTCGGCTGCTGCTGTTGCTGAAATGGCGCAAAGAAGTCGCGGCCGAACCAGCTCCGTTGGTTTTGCTGCTGCGATTGGCCCGGCGGGCCGCCGAACCAGTTCCACTGCGCGGACGCAGGCGCCACCACAGCGACCAAAAGAGCGATCGCAGCGGCCAACGCGACCATCGGGCCGCCTTCAGTAAACAAGTGCAAAAAGGACTTTTTCCTCGGCATGCGGCCCAATCGCATCGTGTGGTTCGAACGGTAGCTAGGATAACTGAATTCGACCGTAAGCGGACACATTTCCTGCGCCCGGAGGCGGCCGTCACCAGCTACCTTAGAACGCTTAATACGGCCAGGTTGTGCCGGGAACCGGATTTCGTGCGGTAAACAAACAGGATTACTTTCGAGGCCGGATGCCCCGGAATCACCGTCCTCGCAGCCGCTCGAGCACTTCCGAGGAGGCAAACCCGTCGGCCGGGGCGCCGACCGAGGCCTGGAAGCCGCGCAGCGCCTCCCTGGTTTCGCCGCCGAACTGGCCGTCCGGGGTGCCGCGATAGAACCCGCGCTGCGCCAGAAGCTGCTGCAATTCCAGCCGCTCGGCACGCGACAATTCCCGCTCCTGCCGCGGCCAGGGTTGCACGAAGGGCGGGCCGCCGCGCAGCCGGTCGGCGAAATGGCCGATCGCGAGCGCATAGGCCTCCGCCGGATTGTATTTCATGATCACGCGGAAATTCTGCAGCATCAAAAAGCCCGGTCCCTCGGCACCCGCGGGCGCCAGCAGATAGGCCTTGTCGGTGGAAGCCGGGAATGGCTGACCATTGGCGCGCGTGATGCCCAGGTGTTCCCACTGCGCGAATGTCATGCTCCTGGCCCGATCCGCCAGCATGTAATTGAAACCCTTCGGCACCACGACTTCGTAGCCCCAGCCTTTGCCGGTCTGCCAGCCGTCCTTCTTCAGGTTGTTGGCCGTGGAGGCGATCAGATCGGCGGGATTGTCGACTACGTCGCGCCGGCCGTCGCCGTCGGCATCGACCGCATAACGCTTGAACGCCGTCGGCATGAACTGGGTCGGCCCGAACGCGCCCGCCCAGGAGCCGCGCATCTGCTCGGGGCGCAAATCGCCGTGGTGAAGGATTTCGAGCGCGGAGAGGAACTCATCGCGGAAATATTTCTGGCGGCGGCCGATGCAGGCCAGCGTTGCGGTGGACTGCAGAACGCTGCGATCGCCGATCTGGGTGGAGTAGTTCGACTCGATGCCCCAGATCGCAGCGATCACGTGGCGGTCTACGCCATAGGCCTTCTCCGTCGCGTCGAACTGTACCTTGTATTTGGCAAGGATCTCCCGGCCCTTGGCGAGGCGGTTGTCGTTGACGAGGATATCCAGATAGTCCCAGATCGACTTGGTGAATTCGGGCTGCGAATCCATCAGATCCATGATGCGCAAATCGGGCGCAAGGCCGGCGCTAAACCGCGCAAAACTGTCCTGCGAGATGTTGCGTCGCGCCGCGTCCGGCCACATCGAGGCGATGCAATTGTCGAAATTCGCCGCCGCCTCGCGGATCGCGCTCGCCGTCATCAGGGGATGGCCGGAGGCGCCGTCCTCGCCGCTCCACGGCCGCGGCCCGGCGCTCGCGGAGGCCGGTGGCGTGGGCACCGCTTGCGGGGTTTGGCTTGCTTTCGACGACGAGCCGCCGAAGATGTTACCGAGAAAGTCGAGCGGCCCGCTCGATTGCGCGCGCGCTTGTCCCACCCACAGCAGCATCGCCGCAAGCAGTACTGTGCCCGCTCGTTTCCTCGCCGGCCTTGTTGCTGGTCCTGTCATGTCGCACCCGAAAGGCATTCAGGCAGCAGGCCTGGAGCTCCGATTGCGAAGTTCGCAAGCTATCGCGGCGACCTCTGATGCGAACTTCGGAATCAAAGGAGCTCCAGCAACTTGTTGATTTGAGTAGCGGCTTCGAATTTGAAGTTCCTATCACGAACTCGCGGCGATACCGATAGGAACTTCAAATTCGCCGCACTGGTAACGGTTTCCAACAACTTAACAAAGGCGGAATTTTTGCGTCAGGCGGCTTTGGGGTGAAAAAAGAGCGCCTGGCGCGGAAACCTTTATCTCACATCCGCCTTTGTTCTCGGCCGCAAAGCGGCTACTAGTGCGATCAAAATCTGCTTTCTTTCCGCCCTCGCAACCCAGTCCCGATCCCGATGAAAATCCGCAAAGCCGTCTTCCCAGTCGCCGGTCTCGGCACCCGCGTCCTGCCAGCCACCAAGGCTATGCCAAAGGAAATGCTCACCATCGTCGACAAGCCGCTGATTCAGTATGTCGTCGACGAAGCCAGGGAAGCCGGCATCGAGCATTTCATCTTCGTCACCGGCCGCAACAAGGGCGTGATCGAGGATCATTTCGACCGGATGTTCGAGCTCGATGCCACGCTTGCCGCGCGCGGCAAGAAGGCGGAGATGGAGATCCTGGCACGCGATCAGCCGGAAGCCGGCGCGATGAGCTTCACACGGCAGCAGGCGCCGCTCGGGCTCGGCCACGCGGTGTGGTGCGCGCGCGACATCGTCGGTCACGAGCCGTTTGCGGTGGTGCTGCCCGATGAGCTAGTGCTCAACACGCCGGGATGTCTGGCGCAAATGATCGAAGCGGCGGCACGGCTCGACAAGAACTCCAACCTGATCGCGGTGGAGGCCGTGCCCGATCATCTCACCCACCAATACGGCATCTGCGGCGTCGGCAAGCGCGACGGCAATATTTTCGAGGTCGACGGGATGGTGGAAAAGCCGCGCAAGGGAACTGCGCCATCGAACCTTTCGATCACCGGGCGCTACATCCTGCAGCCGGAAATCTTCAATGTCCTGGAAACCCTGGAACATGGCGCCGGCGGCGAAATCCAGCTCACCGATGCAATGATTGGCCTGGCGAAAAAGCAGAAATTCTATGGCGTCGAGTTCAAGGGCGAGCGGCACGATTGCGGCTCGAAGGCCGGATTCCTGCGCGCCAATATCGCTTACGCCATGGCACGGCCCGAGCTGCGTGACGGACTTCGCGCCGATCTGAAGAAATATCTGGGCAAGTGACGACGGGAGCGCCCAAGCTCACGTCGTCATTCCGGGGCGATGCGAAGCATCGAACCCGGAATCTCGAGGTTCCGGGTTCGGCTTTACGAGCCGCCCCGGAACGACGGAACAGCCCCTCAGGCCACCAGCGACAAATTCGAGGCGCCCGCAAGCACGCATCGATTGCGGCCACTGGCCTTGGCCGCGTACAGCGCCTGATCGGCGGCCTTCACCAGCCGGTTCCAGTCGGCGGAGCCGCCGGGTACGAGGCTCGCAACCCCGACACTGACGGTGGTGATCGCGCTCTCGCCACACCATTGCTCGACCTTCAGGCGGATGGTTTCGGCCACCCCGAGAGCCTCGGCAGGCGAGAGTCCGGGCAACAATATCGCAAATTCCTCGCCGCCATAGCGCGCCACACAATCGCCGGCGCGCTGCACCGAATCCGAAATGCAGATCGCAATCCCGACCAGCAGCTCGTCGCCGGCCTGGTGTCCGAAGGTGTCGTTGTAGGTCTTGAAATAGTCGGCGTCGATCATGAGCAATGCGACCGGCTTCCTCTGCCGTGCCGCGCGCCGCCACTCGGCGTCGATCACGGCATCGAACTTGCGCCGGTTTCGCAGGCCCGTCAGCGCATCGGTCGTGGCAAGTTCCTCGAGCTTGTCCTCGGCGGCGGCGCGGCGCCCGATTTCGCGGGCCAGAAACAAGGTCACCCCGAGCACGAAAAGAATCAGCGCCGACATCAGCGCGCCGATCCGGGTCATCTCCATGCGCCAGAGTTCGTAGATATCGCTCCACTGCTTGCCCACGAGAACGACGAGCGGCCTTGTGCTGTCACGCCAGACATAAAGCCGCGGCCGATGGGTCGAATAGGAAATTCCCGTATACGATCCGCTCGGCTCCGACATCACACGTTTCACGGTGGGTAGATCGCCGAGGTTCTTGCCGATCATATCCAGATCGAACGGCGTGCGCATGATCACGGTGCCGTCCTTGCGAAAAACCGAGATGATGTCGTTGGGGCCGAGTTTCAGGCGGCCGAACAGCTCATGAAAATAGCTGAAGCGGATCGAGCCAGCGACCACGCCGAGAAAACGTCCATCTTCGCCGGTGATGCGCCGGCTGAGCACGATGGCATAAGCGCCGTGGTGCAGTATCGGCCGGCTGATGAAAAGCCCAAGGTCGGGATTTTGGAGGTGAATTTTGAAATATTCCTCGTCGCTGCGATCTTCAGGGATCGGGTCCAAGGTCGATGCGTCGACGGTCAGTCGTCCCGCGGCATCGAACACCTGGATCACGCCGAAATGTTTCGCGGTCGCCGCGTGATCGAACAGGATCAGTTGCCGGAGCGGCCTGCTGACCTGATTGATCTCCGGCAACTGCATGTCGGTGGCGACATCACGCAGCGACAGATCGTATAGCTCGACGTTGCGGCCGATATCCGCATCAATGCTCGATGCGAGATTCTCGAGCGCCTGACGCGCCAGCTCTTCCTCGCCCCGCCGCATCTCCAGCATCACGCTGACGCAGATGGCGGAAAAGCCGATCACAGTGACGAGCGCGAACACGATCAGCAGCTTGGCTGACAGCCGCCACGGTCGACTGGCTCCATCTCTGCGCTTTGCGAATGGCATTTTCCTGCTCCCGGGGCAGTCAGCGTTGCACCCGGAATGGTTGCGGTTGGCTTAAATGACAATCGCGAGCCCAGTGCTTGGGTTAATGCTTCGTTGCCGGAGGCAGGATGCCGGAGACGGCGAGCCACGATCGCTGCCGCCGAAAGTTGACCACGGTTTTGCGCCGTGCTCTGAACCATGAATTGGGGAGCATCGCCCAACCTCTCCGACGTCGACGCCGGGATGGCCTGGCGGGATCATTCGAGCCGGGAAAGCAAGTGAACGACTACAACGCGCTGCGCGACTATCTGGCGAAACAGAAGCTCCCCGAACTGGTTCTGAGTTTCGAACAGATCGAGGAGATCATCGGCGCTGCGCTGCCGCGCGCGGCGCAGCGGGCGTCGTGGTGGGAGACCTTGCGCAGCCCGCAGGAAAAGATGCCGCAGCGCGAAGCCTGCCTTGCCGCCGGCTACATCGCCACGCGGCTGCCGGACGGCAGGCACGTCCGGTTCGACCGGATGAAGGTGAGATAAGCTCGCGCAACCGTCGATAACCGGGAAGGGACGATGAAAGCGGTCTTTCTCACTGGCCATACTGGAAACGAGGTCGGTTGCGCTCTGGTTGGGAGTTCCAGCGTTATGGCAAGGCCAGCGCCTCGTCCGTTATTTTCGCCAATCCCTTTGCTTGTTGCCAGACCGTCCTTGCTTTGGTTGCGTCCCGCGACTCTGCCGAGGAAAGGATTTCCTTGAAGCCGTCAAAATAACGGCCGCTGATGCCTTCGAATTTTGCATCCGTAACGAGTCCACCAAGCCCTCGCGCGGCTTCATCTTCCGTTGAAAGATGTGATCCCATGAACCTCACGAATGGCGTGGACGTCAGCGCGAATTTCATGATTTTCCTTCGAAGCGGCGGCGCTTCGTTGCTAAACTCCGTCGTTGGCACTACGCCGGGGGACCAGGAATTCACGGTGTTGCCTTTTATTCCCTGTCCCGTCAGTCTGCGATCCAGTTCGAGAGCGCACATCATTGCAAACATTTTGGCCGTGCCGTAACGCGCCATCGGACTCATTTTAGCGAATATTCCTCGGCCGTAAGCCGCATCTTCGGCCGCGCCGAACTTCGGCGAGGCAATTTTTCCCATTTTCGTAGCCGCCGGGTCGTGCAGGTCGCTCGATACAAAAACAATGCGCGCCGGTGCCAGCATTTTCCCGACCAGAAGGCTGGTGAGCGCGAAATGGCCGAGGAAATTCAGTTGAAAAATATGTTCGAAGCTATCTTTGGAAAATTCCAGGGACTTGGCCTTCATGTTGATGCCGCCAGCATTCAGCACGAGGCCATGCAACGGCGGCAGCTCCTGCTTTTCGAGAGAGGCAGCAAAATCTCTTATGGACTGCAATGAAAGCAAGTCGAGGGGCAAGGTGCTGACGGACGCTTGTGGATGAATTTTTCGAATTTCCTCCAAGGCAGCTTCAGCCTTTGCGGAGCTCCTGCAAGCCAGGACAACCTGCCAGTCGGAATGGCCGGCGATATACTTTGCGGTAGCAAAGCCAATGCCCGCATTAGCTCCCGTGATAACAACCGTCTTCATGTGCCAACCCTACGAACCCGCAGACGCGAGCGCCGTCTGGCCCAAGGCCGATTGGGCCAGCGCTTCGCTCAAGGCCCAGAGCCGCTCGCCCTCCTCCCGATTCTGCAGATTCCGGGATAAAGGCAGACGCTTGAACTTACCGACCATCGAGAACAACGCCCCGGATTCACCTTCGAACTCCTCGGCCAACAACAACTTCAACGCCGCTGCAGCGGGCACATCCGGCGTACGAGAAATCAATCGATGGATCACATGACGCACCATCAGCTTCATCCATAGCGGCATTTCGCTGTCGATATTCGTTTGGTCGGACCGGGGTGAAGGCATGAAATCGTGACCGACGGACGCTGAGCGGAGACGGTCAGTCGGCGCGCCAGTTCGACGGCAAAGACGTCGTTAGCATAGTGAAACTGCTTGAACGCCCTGATCATCGCGAAGTTCGTCGTCAGATTGACGTCGTCGTAGTGAATCGTCCCCTCAAACCCGGGATGGGCGACCATGACGATCCGCGCCGGTTTGCCTGGCTGACCTGCGGCCTGGAGAGCCGGAAGGAGGCGAACGGTCAACATGAACCGGCTCAGGTAATTCGTCGCAAAGTTCGACTCGATGCCTTCGGCCGTTACCAAATGGCGACCCCGTACGACGCCCGCGCTGTGCACCAGGTAGTGCATTGCGGGCCATCCCTTTGCGACCTCATCGCCGAGGCGGCGCGTCTGCCGCATCAGGCTCAGGTCCGCCTGGACAAAATCAACGTCTTTATTGCCGGAGAAGGCGCGAATCTCCTGTTGTGCCCGGGCGCCCTTCTCGGCATCGCGACCGACGATGATCAATCGGGCGCCTCGTCGAGCCATCGCGCGGGCGATTTCTTTTCCGACTCCGTCGGTGCCGCCGGTCACCAGCGCCACCCTGCCGTTCAACTGCTCAATCAAGGTCGGGTCTCCTTCGTTCGACTTCGATCCTGGGGTAGCGCCTTCCGAACCACATCCGGCCGAGCAACCCGTCCCGAAGAATGAAGGTGTGATAGAGAGCAGCAACCACATGCAGCGCGATCAGCGCCATCAACAGGCGGGAAATCACGTAGTGGACCGGGCGCATGGGAAATACCCAGAAGTCAGCCGGCAGCGCACCGTGACCGCCGAACAGGACATCCGGCAAGCCGGCTTGCAGCGCCAGGGTGAGGCCGCTGGCCGCCTGGCAGAACACCAGCACATAAAGCATGCGATGTGAGAGCCAGGCCACCCGGTCGAGTACCGGACTTCCGGTTGACGCTCGCGCCGGGTGCGCCGTCCGCACACGCACGACCAGTCGGAGCAACATCAGGACGACGAGCAGAGTGCCGCCGGCAAGATGCTGGCGTAGCCCGTCGACTTTCATCGGGTCGGTGTTCGGGATCTTGACCAGCACCAGGGCGCCCCCGCCAGCGCGATGGTGAACAGCACGGCGAGCAGCCAATGCGTGGCCACCAACAACGGATGATATCTGATGACGCGTTGAATGTTCGACCTCCGTCCCCGATGCGCAACGATCTGTGAATTGCATGCCGCACGTGGGCCGCCTGCATTCCCCGATTTCCACTATACAGCCGTCGCGCACGAAAGTAAAATTCAAATTTACATTTGAAATATCACTTTACGGATACCGGATTCCCGCGGCCTGTGAGGTGGGGGAGGCCGAATCGTTCGTTCGTCGAGGAGTTGCGCGTCGGGCGGGCCAGCGCGAAACGGCAACCGGATTTCACGGGGATGTCTTCGGGCGGATTGCGGCCGCGCGCGTAGCGCGGGTGCCGTTCTAGCTTGCGGCCTCGAGGCGGACTTCGGTCAAAAGCCGCATCGCGGCGTCCGCATCCATCGGCTCGCCGAAGGCAAAGCCTTGCGCGTATTCGCAGCCCAGCTGGTAAAGCTCGACCGCGTCCGAATCGGTCTCGGCGCCCTCGGCGACCACCTCCATGCCGAGATCATGGGCGAGCGCGACGATCGATTTCAGGATCACCGGGCGCGTGCCGCGGCTGGTGGTGCGGACGAAGGACTGGTCGATCTTGATGGTGTCGAACGGAAAGCGCTGCAGATAGGCCAGCGACGAATGGCCGGTGCCGAAATCGTCGAGCGAAAGTCCGGTGCCGAGTTCGCGGATCCGCGTCAGCATCTGCGCGGCGTGTTCCGGATTCTCCATGACCAGTGATTCCGTCAATTCGAGCTTTAGCGTGCCGCGCACCACCGAGGAGCGCGACAGCACGGTGCGGACATCGTGGATCAAATCGTGCCTAAGCAACTGGCGCGAGGACACGTTGACGCTGGCAAAGATCGGTTCGCGCGAACGCATCGCGCGCTGCCAGATCGAAAGCTGCTTGGCGGTCTGATCGAGGACGAACATGCCGAGATCGACGATCAGGCCGATCTCCTCGGCGATGGAGATGAATTCCACCGGCGACATGCGCCCGAGTTTCGGATGATCCCAGCGCGCCAGGGCCTCGAAGCCAGCGATCGAGCGATCCTCCAGCCGCACGATCGGCTGGTACAGGATCGTGATTTCCTCGCGCTCGATGGCGCGGCGCAATTCGGACTCCAGCGTCAGGCGGTCGGTTTTCCGCGCCCGCATCGCCGGCTTGTAGACGTCGATGCGGTCGCCGCCGATCCGCTTGGAGTGGTACATCGCAAGCTCGGCGTCCTTGATGATCTCGTCGGAGAGCGCGACCTGCGGATCGGAGAGCGCGAGCCCGATCGATGCGGTCAGGAAAATCTCGCGGTCGTTGAAGGCGATCGGCGCGCGGACAGTCTTGCGAATGGTTTCGGCGAAGGCGGTGATGCGTCCCGGGTCCTGTTCCGACATCAGGATCAGGCCGAACTGGTCGCCGGCGAGCCGCGCCAGCGTATCCTGCGGTTTGAGGATGCGGGTCAGCCGCCGCGCCAGTGTCAGGAGGATCGAATCCCCCACCGCGATGCCGACGGAATCATTGACCTGCTTGAAGCGGTCGAGGTCGATCACCATCAGCGTCGGCCGCAGGTTCGGCACCGTCCTGGTGAAATTGGCGACCGCATTCAGCCGGTCGATGAACAGTTTTCGGTTCGGCAGGCCGGTGAGGTTGTCATGCACCGAGTCATGAAGCATGCGCTCTTCGGCGTTCCTGGTCTCGGTGACGTCGGTGAGCGTGCCGACCACGCGCGAGACCTCGCCGTCGGAACCGACCACCGGGCGCGCCTTGAGCGCAAACCACATGAAATGTCCGTCCGGCGTGCGCAGGCGGAAATCCTGCACCAGCCGCCCGCGGCGCTGATCGAGCACGCTGTCGAGCGCCGCGCGGAAACGATCCTGGTCGAGCGGATGCAGCACTTCGAGCCATTTCGCGGCCGGGCCTTCCAGCGCGCCGCGTTTGAGGCCGAGAAGGCTTTCCGTCTCGGGGCTGGTGAAGACCTTGTCGGCGGAGACGTCCCAGTCCCAGATCAGGTCTCCCGACCCGGTCAAGGCCAGTGCGCGGCGTTCGACGTCGGAGACAATACCGGTGGTGGCGCCGCCGCCGGCAAAGGCATGCTGCATCACCGTGAAGCCGATCAGCATTACGATCAGCACCAGGCCGCCGAGCAGCGCCGGGCCGACGATGTCGTTGGTGACGCTGCCGGCCACCGTCATGCTGGCCGCGATCACCCAGACCACAAGCAGGAACCAGGTCGGGATCAACAGCACCGCGCGGTCGAAGCCGTGGGTGGACAGATAGACGATCAGCGCAAAGCCCGCGAAGGCGATCAGGACCAGCGATATCCGTGCAATGCCCGAGGCGACGGCCGGATCGAACAGCGCCAGCGCAACCAGCGAGCCGAGAAAAACCAGCCATCCGATCGTGATGTGCGAATAGCGCACGTGCCAGCGGCTGAGATTGAGATAGGCGAACAGGAACACCAGGAGGGTAGCCGCCAGAATCGCCTCGCCGCCCGCGCGCCAGACCCGCTCGGCATTGTTCGACATGTCGAGCACCTTGCCCCAGAAGCCGAAATCGACGCCGATATAGATCAGCACCGCCCAGGCGAGCGCGGCGGCGGCGGGGAACATGATGCTGCCCTTGACCACGAACAGGATGGTCAACACCAGCGCCAGAAGTCCGGAGATGCCGATCACGATGCCCTGGTAGAGCGTGAAGGAATTGACCTTGTCCTTGTAGGCGTCGGGCTCCCAGAGATAGAGCTGCGGCAATTTATCGGTGCGCAGCTCCGCGACATAGGTCACGACGGAGCCGGGATCGAGCGTGATGCGGAAAATGTCGGCGGTCGCGCTCTCCTGCCGTTCCGGGCGGTCGCCGATCGAAGGCGTGATGGTTGCGATGCGCGACAGGCCGAGATCGGGCCACAACAGGCCAGACGACACGATGCGGTAGTGAGGCGCAACGATCAGACGATCGAGCTGGTCGTCGGTATTGTTGGCGAGCGCAAATACCACCCAGTTCTGACCGCCTTCGCGGGCACGGACTTCAATGCGGCGGACGATGCCGTCGGTGCCGGGTGCGGTGGAGACCTGAATGCGGTCGGTGTCGCTGCGCTGATGATCGAGCACCGCGGTCAGGTCGATCGCCGACACGTCGCCGCGGACGCTGACGGCGTCGATGGCACGCGCCGGCGTCGCCGCAAACATCAAGAGGCCGAGCACAAGTGCCGCCGATCTGATGTCCCAGCACCACCGGGGGCGCATTCGAACCCGGAACTTCACATCGAAAAGCGGAACTCTGGTCATGTTTTTAGTGCCCATGACCTTCCGAAGTTCGCGAAACGTGAATGCGGCGACGTCGGGCGAACTTCGGAAAGCGGGCACGGGCCGCTGTCAGGCACCTGATCAGACGCAAGGTCCATTCTCCGCAATCAGCATTATTTTGCCGCCCAAGGTCCTTTCGCCCCGCGGTGCCGGATAGATGACACGAATGCGAAGGAATTCAAAGACTTTCCGGCCCGCGATCCGTCGCGAGCGTTAAACGGTCAACACAATTTTGCCAATATGTTCACCGCTCTCCATCCGCCGATGCGCGTCTGCAGCCTTTTCCAGCGGAAAAGTGCTGTCCATCACGGGCCTTATGCGCCCCTGGCGCACCAGCGGCATCACCTTGGCTTCGATCGCACCCACCATGGCCGCCTTGTCCGCATTGCTTCGGGGTCTAAGCGTCGAGCCGGTATGGTGCAGCCTTTTCACCATCAGCCTGGCAAAATTGGCGGTTGCCGTGGGTCCGCCGAGCAGTGCGATCTGGACGATGCGTCCATCGGTCGCGGCGGCATCGTAATTGCGTTCGACGTAGTCGCCGCCGACCATGTCGAGAATGACGTTGGGACCAGTCCCCGACGTGATCTTCTTCGCGGCTGCAACGAAATCCTCGGCCTTGTAATTGATGGCGTGATCGGCCCCGAGCCTGAGGCAGGCGTCGGCCTTGTCCTTCGATCCGACGGTGACGATCACTTTCGAGCCGAACGCCTTCGCAAGCTGGATCGCCATGGTGCCGATGCCCGACGAGCCGCCATGGATCAGAATGGTCTCGCCGCCCTGAAGCCGGCCGCGCTCGAATACATTGTGCCAGACCGTCATCAGTGTTTCCGGCGTGGCGCCGGCCTCGAGCATGGAAAGCGACGAGGGCACCGCGATCGCCTGCGCGTCCTGCGCGATGCAATATTGCGCATAACCGCCGCCGGCCACCAGCGACATCACCTTGTCGCCGAGCTTGTGCTTTCCGGCTCCCTCGCCGAGCGCGACCACTTCGCCGGCGACTTCAAGGCCGGGCAGGTCGCTCGCGCCGGGCGGCGGGGGGTAGGAACCGGAACGCTGGGCGACGTCGGGCCGATTGACGCCCGCGGCTTCGACCCTGATCAGGATCTCGTTCGGCCCTGGCGCAGGCACGGTGCGCTTTTCGGGCAGAAGCACTTCCGGACCGCCGGGCTTGCTGATCGCGATCACGGTCATTTGCGAAGGGACTTTTTCCATGATTTGTTCTCGGCCAGACGCCAGTGCGGCGGATTTGACGTTCCTATCAGTCTCGCCGCGAATGCGTTATAGGAACGTCAAATCCAAAGCCACACTAGAATCACAGAGTTGCCAGTGTCCCTCTGGTTCCGACGTTCGTAAAAGTGTGTGTGGCAAAGTCAACGAACGTCGGAACCGGGACGCTAGAGTTTTCCGGAAGCGGGAGTTTCAGGGAAGCATCTGATTACAGAGTGCCGTTCGGGCTGGCAACCGCAAGGTCTCGCTTTGCGGCGCGGAGCAGGGTACATGGCGAGCGAGGACGACGACAGGCCGAGAAAGAAGGTCACCCATGAGATCGGGCAGGACCTCTCGCTGCTTTCGGTCGAGGAACTCAACGAGCGGATCGTGCTGCTCTCGTCCGAGATCGAGCGCCTGCAGGCGGCCGCCGCCAGGAAGCGCGCCTCGAAGGACGCCGCCAACAGCTTCTTCAAGTCGTAAGTCTTGTCGTCCGGCCAAGCGAGTGCAACGAGCGCCAGCCGGGACCGGTACGCCCTGTGCTCACCTTGGGTAGCGAGTTAGTCGACACTCCTTTTATGACCGATATAGGTTTTTATGACCGATATAGGTGGTTATGGGTCCCCGCGTGCGCGGGGACGACCGGCTGGAGTGCTCCCCCGACTCGGCCAATGGCCGACATGGCAAACAATCCCTGAAAAAAATTGTTCGTTTACGATCGATTAAGCTTTCTCAGGTATGACTTGGGCCGTCCTCTTTGGACACCGAGTGGCTCCTGTCACTCTGTTTGACGCCTCCCTGTTATCAACTTCAAAAGCCGCCGGAAACGGCGGCTCTTTTTTTCGCGATTCGCCACTTCGGTCCCAATTCGCGCCGCAATGTGCCGCCGATAAACGGCACTCAAGTCATCAAATTGCCGGGACGCCTTGTTGTTCGGAAAGTCCGCAAGCGGCTGCGAGCGCGGTGCGGCGATCTTCGAAAGAAAGGACGCTGGAAACCATAAAAATGGTTGCGGCTGGACTCTCGTGCACGAGCGCGCAATGATTTGTTCATCATAAACGGCCGCGTTCTGGTGTCCGGGTTCTGACGTTCGTGTTGCTGCAGTGAGCTCTTTTCGAAGGTCAGAACAAAAAGGGACACCGGCAATTGAGGATTTGAGCAGCGGTTTTGGATTTGACATTCGCTCGTCAGGATTCGCAGGCGATACTGAAGCCGATGTCAAATCTGCCGTAACCGGCCGGCCGGCGTAACCAGTGGCGTGAGGCGTTAACGATGTCGGACCGTTCGCAGGGCGAAACCCCGCTCGTTCAATTCAGCGAAAAGCTGACCAATTCGGCAGCGTTCGGAAACCTGTTCCGGGAAGGGATGGATCTGGTCGAGCAGACCGCCGCCTATCTCGACGGGGCAGGTCGCGCCGAGGCCAAGGCGCTCGACCGCGCCGTCAGCCTCACTTACGCCACCGAAAGCATGCGCCTGACGACCCGCTTGATGCAGCTCGCCTCCTGGCTCCTGCTTCACCGCGCGGTGAAGGAAGGCGAAATGACCTTGACCCAGGCCAATCGCGAAAAGACCAAGGTCAAACTCTCTGCCGCCGATCCCGGGCCGGGCGAAACCATCGAAAAGCTGCCGCCGCAGCTGCAGGACCTGATTGCGCGATCGATGTCGCTGCAGGCGAGGGTGCGCCGTCTCGACGCCACCATCCACGCCCCGCCCACCGAGCGCCCTCCGATCGGAAACCCGCTGGTGCCGCAGCTCAACCGGTTGAAGGCGGCCTTCGAGCAGTAAGCCGCAATTCCAACGCTCAGTCATTCCGGGGCGCGAGTGAAACGAGCGAGCCCGGAATCCATAGCCACGATCGGGAGTATGGATTCCGGGCCTGCGCCTTACGGCGCATCCCGGAATGACAAAAGACTGGATTGCTTCGTCGCCTGCGCTCCTCGCGATGACCGCGAGTAACCCAAAACAAAAAGCCCCCGGCGATAGGCCAGGGGCGCGCTTGGTCTGCTGGATTAGGGCGGGCAGGCTTACTCTTTCTTGAGGAAGCCCGAGAACTTCTTCTGGAACCGGGAAACGCGGCCGCCGCGGTCGATGATCTGTTGGGCGCCGCCGATCCAGGCCGGATGCGACTTCGGATCGATGTCGAGGTTGAGCTTGTCGCCCTGCTTGCCCCAGGTGGAGCGCGTCTGGTACTCGGTGCCGTCGGTCATCACGACCGTAATCATATGATAATTCGGATGAATTTCGGCTTTCATGACAGGTCCTTCGGCGCGCCGGCGCCCGTGTTTCGACTGTTGGTGGCGGATTTGGGCGGCTCTATAGCGCAAGGCACCCGTCAAAACAAGCCGAGTGTCAGCCTCGATCGGGTCGATTTTTCGATTTGCCTGCACCGCCCCGTTGAGTGCTAGTGGTCGTTCGGTTCCAGCATTCGAGAAAAGTGTCCGCAGCAACGGGATGCGAATGTTGGAATCGGACCTATCTGGGGATGGCAGAGCGAGTGGTTCAAAGATCTCATGAGCGCAGTAGAACGGCTTGAAGAGCAGGGTGACAAACCGGCGTCGGCTAAGGAATTGGCTTCAGACACATCTGCCACGACGGCTTCGGCCCTTGAAGAGGCGCTGGCGACATCGCCGGCCGGGCGCAGCGCGCGGCTTCGCCCCTTGCTTGCGCTTGCGCCCTATGTGGCGCGTTACCGCGGTCGCGTCACGCTTGCTTTCGTCGCGCTGACGATTGCCGCGGTGACCACCCTGATCGTGCCGGTCGCGGTGCGGCGGATGATCGACTTCGGCTTCACGCCGGAAGGCATCGCCAAGATCAACAGCTATTTCAGCGTCATGATCGCGGTCGTGGCGGTGCTCGCGACCGCCAGCGCCTCGCGATATTACCTGGTGATGACGATCGGAGAACGCATCGTCGCCGACGTGCGGCGCGACGTGTTTTCGCATCTGATGTCGCTGTCGCCGGCCTTCTTCGATTCCTCGCGCAGCGGTGAACTGATCTCCCGTCTGACCGCCGACACCACCCAGATCAAATCCGCCGCCGGCGCTTCGGTCTCGATCGCGTTGCGTAATTTCATGCTGTTTGTCGGCGCCACGGCGATGATGGTGATCACGAGCCCGAGGCTTTCCGGCCTTGTGCTGCTGGCCATACCCCTGATCGTGCTGCCGCTGGTCGCGTTCGGGCGATGGGTGCGGCGGCTGTCGCGCAATGCGCAGGACACGCTGGCGGAAGCCAGTGCCTATGCCGCCGAACTGGTCGGCGCGATCCGCACCGTGCAGGCCTATACCGGCGAGCGGCTCGCCAATGCGCGCTTTGGTGGCGAAGTCGAACAGGCCTATGAGGCGGCCCGCAATTCGACGCGTGCGCGCGCCGTGCTCACCGCCATCATCATCTTCATCGTCTTCACCAGCGTCGTGGTGATTCTCTGGATCGGATCCAACGACGTGATGACCGGGGCGATCAGCGCGGGCAGGCTCGGACAGTTCGTGCTCTATACGGCGTTCGCCGCCGCCGCGCTCGGCCAGCTCAGCGAAGTCTGGGGCGAAGTCTCGGCCGCTTCGGGCGCAGCCGAGCGTTTGTTCGAAATCCTTCGCGTCAAGTCGGCGATAGCGGCACCGTCGTCGCCTCGCGCCTTGGCGGAACCTGCGCGCGGCGATGTCGGCCTCGAGGGGGTCAGCTTCGCCTATCCGACGCGCCCCGGCACGCTTGCCGTGGACGGCGTCTCGTTCTCGGTGCGCGCGGGCGAGAAAGTCGCGATCGTCGGCCCTTCAGGGGCCGGCAAGAGCACCCTGTTTCACCTGTTGCTGCGCTTCTACGACCCGGCTTCCGGCACGATCTCGTTCGATGGCGTGCCGATCCGCGCCGCCGATCCAGGAGAGGTGCGCAAGCACATCGCGCTGGTGCCGCAGGAACCGGTGGTTTTTGCCGCGAGCGCGCGCGAAAACATCCGCTTCGGCCGGCCCGAGGCGAGCGACGCCGAAGTCGAGCGCGCCGCTGATCTCGCCCACGCCAGCGAATTCATCCGCCGCCTGCCCGGCGGCTTCGATGCGCCGCTCGGCGAGCGCGGCGTCACGCTCTCGGGAGGCCAGCGCCAGCGCATCGCGATCGCACGCGCCATCCTGCGCGATGCGCCGCTGTTGCTGCTTGATGAGGCGACAAGCGCGCTCGATGCGGAGTCCGAGACGCTGGTGCAGACCGCGCTCGAGGAATTGATGCGTCACCGCACCACGCTCGTGATCGCGCATCGCCTTGCCACGGTGCTGTCCTGCGATCGCATCATGGTGATGGATCAGGGCCGCATCGTCGAGCAGGGCACCCATGCGTCGCTGGTTGCGGCCGGCGGGCTCTATGCGCGGCTGGCGCGGCTGCAGTTCGAGGGCGCGTGAAAGCTGCGGGAGGTTGACTGTTCAGTGCGGTGGTTTGGACCCGTCGTCCACCCATCCCTCTGCTGGTTTCCAACAATGTGTCTGTCCACAAGACGGGCATTCAAGCGGGACTGCGATAGAGGGTAATGATTCAAAGACGACCGTTTCGGTGTCCAGTCCGGTGGGCACGAATTCGCCTGTCACCGGACAGCGGATCAAAATATCTGGCACTCAAAATGTCCTGCTGAAAACAAGCCCGGCATTCTTAAAGAGGAGATTGAGGGTTGCTTCTTGCGAATTCACGCCAGAGATTTGTTATTTACCGCCAACCGCATTTGCCTCTTTGATTCTACTCCCCAATGTCCAGCAGGCGCGCAAGTAACAGCAAAAGTCCCACACGCGTAAAGGGCACAGTGAGCGGCCAGCGCCAGTCAGGCTAGTTGCCAAAGCCAGGGCAACCCGCCATCCCCACGCGTTCCGCGGGGGAGGGATGACAAGGATGACGCGCTAGCGCTTCGGGCATTTCGGCGAAAGCATCGGCACGTTCGCCCAGATCCAGTTGTTCCATGAGCCGTCATCGCTGACGCAGGCCGATGCGGACGTCATCGCCGAGCCAGCGGCGGCATAATGCCGATCGACCCACACGGCCGACAAAAATCCCGCGACGATGACAGCCAGAAACGTCGCCGAGCCCATCGCAAATGCGGTTCGCGTCATCGGACCTCCCAGAGCATGATCCGGACCCGAAGGGCCGCGTCAGCGCAAAGCGGAAACCGGTTTTCCGAAAAGATCATGATCCAGCCTCTCACGCCGCCTTCCATTCCATCTTCTTTACCGGACGGCCCGAAACCGGGTTGACGTCCTCGCCCCTGTGCACAAAGCCGTTGCGCTCGTAAAAGCGGATCGCGCGCGCATTGTCGGTATTGACGAGCAGCGTGATGGATACGGGCGAAAGCCGCTTCGCCTCGTCAAGGAGCATCGTCGCAAGCTCCGAGCCCCAACGATCCGGCGCAACCACGAGCTGGTCGAGATAGCCCTGTTGGTCGATGGTGACAAATCCGAGCAGCCTGTGTTCCTGCTGTGCGACGATGATCGCCGCATTCGGCACCAGTTCGCTGCGCCAGCGCTCGCGCCACCATGGCAAGCGCGCGGCGAAATCGATTGCCGGATAGGCCTCTTGCCAGCTTGTCAGCCACAACGTGATTGCGGCCTCCTCGTCGGAGGCGCGATAGGGCCGCAGGGTGAAGTCTGAGGTCAAACGCCGACCGTCATGGCCGGGCTTGTCCCGGCCATCCACGACTTGTTTTGTTGCGCGAGCGAAAGACGTGGATGCCCGGCAGCGCAGACAAGTTTACGCAGTCTGCGCAAAGCAGACTGCTGTGGCCGGGCATGACGACCAGGTTGATTGAACGCGCTAAAAGCCACCATTACCGTTCCGTCAGCTTCAGCTCGATGCGGCGGTTGCGCTTGTAGGCCTCTTCGGTCACCCCGATATCGAGCGGCTGGAATTCGGCGAAGCCGGCCGCGACCAGCCGTTGCGCGGGCACACCCAGCGAAATCAGATATTGCACCACCGAGATCGCGCGCGCCGAAGACAGCTCCCAGTTCGACTTGAACAGCGGACTGTTGATCGGCCGCACGTCGGTATGGCCGTCAACCCGCAGCACCCAGGCGATTTCGCTCGGGATCTGCTTGTCGAGGTCGATCAGCGCGGCCGCGAGCTTGTCGAGCTCGGCGCGGCCTTCGGGCAAAAGCTGCGCCTGTCCGGTGTCGAAGAACACTTCGGACTGGAACACGAAGCGGTCGCCGACAATCCGGATATCGGGGCGGTTGCCGAGAATGGCGCGCAGCCGGCCGAAGAATTCGGAGCGGTAGCGCGACAATTCCTGGACGCGCTGCGCCAGCGCGACGTTGAGCCGCTGACCGAGATCGGCGATCCGCGTTTGCGATTCCTTGTCGCGTTTCTCGGACGCGTCGAGCGCCTCTTCGAGCGCGGCGAGCTGACGGCGCAACGCGCTGATCTGCTGATTCAAGACCTCGATCTGTGCCAGCGCGCGCGCCGTTACCTGCTTTTCGGAGTCCAGCGCCTTGTTGAGTTCGCCGGCGCGACCCGCGGCGTCGTTGCCGGCTCCCGCAAGGCCTTCGTAAAGGCCCTTGACGCGATCGCGCTCGGATTCGGCCGAAGCCAAACCTGCCCGCACCTGCGTGAGCGCGTCCTCCAGGTTGATCTTGCCGAGCTTCTCCAGCGAAAGCAGATCGTTCAACTCCGCGATTTTGGCATTGAGTTGCATGAGCGCCTTGTCCTTGCCGCTGACCTCCTGCGACAAGAAGAACTGCACCACCAGGAATACCGACAGCAGGAACACGATCGAGAGCACGAGCGTCGATAAGGCATCGACAAAGCCCGGCCAGTAGTTGAAACCGGATTCGCGTCGCACACGTGCCAGGGCCATTTAGTTTTCTCCGGCGTGGAATCTATCCCAGGTTCGCACCACCTTTCCCCAGCGGGGAGAGGTCGGATCGCGATAGCGATCCGGGCGAGGGGGCGCCACTCTTGCGATGCGGCAAGAAATCATATCTACCTCTTATTCGGAGCGTGGCAAACGGCCTCTATATTGTGACCGTCGGGATCGAGTATGAACGCGCCGTAGTAGTTCGGGTGATAATTCGGGCGCATTCCCGGCGGTCCATTGTCCTTGCCACCTGCCGCGATCGCTTCCTCGTAAAACCGGTCCACGGTTGCGCGGTCATCCGCCGCAAAGGCTATGTGTGCGCCGGTCTGGGAAGTTCCACGCCTTCCGATCCAGAAGAAAGCTTTGGGCTGCACGCCATAGCCGGCGAACCGATCGCCTTCTGCATAAAGGCGCGTGATCCCGAGCGGACGCAACGCCCGGTCATAGAACTCCTTCGACCGACCGACATCCCTGACACCGATCGTGACATGGTCCAGCATGCTCGGGTTCCGTTACTATTTTTGTTTGAGCATGATCTCCGCGCAAACGCGTTCTGTGTTTGTCGCGAGGAAAAACCGCTTCCCACTTTTTCGGATCATGCTCTAACTTTTCTCGGGCTGCCTTGCGAGTCGCTCCAGGAGCCGCTTGATCTCGCGATTCTGCTCGCCCTGTCCGTCGGCCCATTCCCGGATCATCTGCTGCTCGGTGCGCATGTGCGTGACGAGGCCCTGAATGGCTTCGGCCAGATTGGCCATCGCAGCCGTGGTGCCGCGGCTTGCACCGCCTTCTTCCAGCGACTGCCGCAACCGGTCGACCGCGGCTTGCAATTCACCGCTCGATCCCTTCTCGCCGGCATAGTTGCGTACCGTGGAAGCCAGCCAGTCTTCGAGCTCGGTGTAGAAGCGGTTTTGCGCCTGGCTCGACTGCAGGTCGAGAAAGCCGAGGATCAACGAACCTGCAAGACCAAACAGCGAGGATGAAAACGAAATGCCCATGCCGCCGAGCGGCGCGGCAAGGCCTTCCTTCAGCGTGTCGAACAGCGCGCCGGCGTCGCCGCCGACCTTCAGACCATCGATCACCTTGCCGACCGAGCCCACGGTCTCGATCAGGCCCCAAAAGGTGCCGAGCAGTCCGAGGAATACCAGAAGGCCGGTCATGTAGCGGGAGATGTCGCGCGCTTCGTCGAGACGCGTGGCGATGGAATCGAGCAGGTGCCGCATGGTCTGCTGCGAGATGGTCATCCGCCCGCTGCGCTCGCCACCCAGGATCGCGGCCATCGGCGCCAGCAGTGTCGGATGGCGGTCGATGGCAAGCCCGGGATCGGCGATTCGGAAATTATTGACCCAGGCGACTTCCGGATAGAGGCGGATAATCTGGCGGAACGACAGGATGATGCCGATCAAAAGCACCGCGCAGATCAGCGCGTTGAGGCCGGGGTTGGCGAAAAAGGCCGCGACGATCTGCTTGTAGAGTACGATCGTGATCAACGCGCACAGCACGAGGAACACCAGCATCCGCACCAGGAAAATCCGGGGGAAGGAAAGCTTCGTCAATTCGATTTCCATCGAGGCGCGGGTGGAGGGGCCTTGAGCCATTGCTGGTATCTTCCTTGCGAGAAGCCGCTTTTGGGGTGGCAACAATATGGCACAGCGCGCCCGAGAAAAAAGGCCGCTTAAGGTAGATCGAAAGAAACGCCTGGAACTTCCGCGTGAAGCCAGGCCGGCGTCTCGCGCGTATTGGTGCAAAGCTTTGAAGCCTCAGGCGGTTAACAGGGATTTTGGATGATTTCCGGCCCCGCGGCGCTCGCGGGGATTGCGCTTTTGCTTTCGATTACCATTGCGGGCGGATGGCTGGTCCAGCATCGCACCGGCAACGCCGGTCGGGTCGATACGATCTGGACTTTCGCAATCGGACTCGTCGGCGCGGCGAGCGCGCTGTGGCCGATGGGATTGGGACCAAACGCGAGGCAATAGATGCGCGCGGCCTTAGCGATGATCCGGTCGCTCCGGCTCGGGCTGCATATCGCGATACCGACGGCAGGCATCGAATCGGAAGCGGCCAAACCGTTTTCGAAAGGCAACCCGACGTTCCCTTTCACTCAACCTAGACGGGTTTTCTGGAAATAGTAAACTAGCCGACGTTGTCTTTCTCATCGACGCAGGATCGCAGGCCCGCTTTATTGCCGTCATGGATTGCTGAGCTAGGCTAGCCGTGACTTAGCCGGGACTTTTTGAGAGATTTCGATTGACGCTGTCGAGACGATCCGTCCTCAAGGGAGGACTTGCGACGGCACTGGTTTGTGGCAGGCTGCCGGCCCGTGCCGAGTATTCTCCAAGGTCTATCATCAACGACGCCAGCCGGCTGAACCCGACGCCGGTGGCGAGGCATATCGCCTTGAAGGCGGCCCCCTCTGACGATCTGGTCGGCCGAATCCGTCAGGAGATTGCTGCCGCCGTGGCCCAGAAGCGTTCCTTCGCGATCGGAACGGCTCGCCATTCGATGGGTGGCCAGTCGATCCCGAAGGATGGCATCGCCATTACGCTCACCGGCGGGCACATCGACATCGATAGTGCGCGGATGACGTATCGCGTCGGCGCGGGGATGCGCTGGTTCGAGGTGATCCGTTCGCTCGATGCGCATGGCTTCTCTCCGGCCGTGATGCAGTCCAATAGCGACTTCGGGGTCGGCAGCACGTTCTGCGTCAACTCACACGGTTGGCCTACGCGGTTTGGTCCGTTCGGCTCGACAGTGCGATCGGCGCAGATTGTCCTCGCCGACGGACAGTTGGCCGAATGCTCGCGCACCAAGGAACCTGAACTGTTTGCGCTCGCGCTCGGAGGCTATGGGCTATTCGGCGCGATCGTCGATCTCGAGCTCGACATGGTACCGAACGCGCTTCTGGAGCCCTCTTATGTTCGGATGAACCCGTCGCGGTTCGCTGAAGCCTTCATCAATGCGGTGGAGAACGACCCCACCGTGCGGATGGCCTATGGGCGGCTGTCGGTGGCGCGCGAAAGCCTGTTCGACGAGGCCTTGATGATCGTGTTTCGCCCGGCCGCCAAACAGCCTTCACCCCTTCCGGCCGTGGTTGATCACGGTGCGCTGACCGGGGTCTCGCGCAATCTCTACCGGTTCCAGACTGGGCGCGAATGGGCCAAGAATTTTCGCTGGTTCATCGAGGCCTCCGTGAATCCGTCGATCTCGAGCCCGGCTACCCGCAACGCGTTGATGATCGAGCCGGTGGTCAACCTTGCTTCGGGGGATTCCAGCCGGACCGATATCCTGCACGAATACTTCATTCCGCCGGATCGCTTCACCGGCTTTGTCGATCTGTGCCGGGCCATCGTTCCGAAGGCGAAGGCCGAATTCCTCAACGCCACGCTGCGATACGTCGATGCCGATCCGGTTGCGGTGCTGGCCTACGCGCCGCAGAAGCGCATCGCAGCCGTCATGTCGTTCTCGCAGGAGATCAGTCCAGAGGGGGAAGCCGACATGATAACGATGACGGAGGCGCTCATCGAAGGCGTGAAAGGTCTGGGCGGCAGCTTCTATCTTCCTTACCGTCTTCATGCGCGGCGTGATCAGGTGCGCTCGATCTATCCGCGCACGGAGGAATTCGTTGCCGCAAAGCGCCGGTTTGATCCCTCGCTCGTGTTCCGCAACATGATGTGGGACGCGTATTTTTCCTGAAGGAGCCCGGAATGTGGACCGTGCTCGCCTGAATCAGGACGTCCGCTTTTCCGCGCTATCAGCGGACATTCATCGGTCGGCGGTTTGTCAGCCTCCCAGCGGCTTTAAAATCTTCACCAGCTCCGCGTGGACGAATTCGTTGCCGCAGATCACGTTGCGGGTGACGAGCGGGTCGTCATCGCCGGCAATGCCGGAGACGATGCCGCCGGCCTCGCGGACCATGATCTGCCCCGCGGCCATGTCCCAAGGCTGAAGGTTGCGTTCCCAGTAGCCGTCGAGGCGGCCGGCGGCGACGAAGGCCATGTCGAGCGAGGCTGCGCCAAACCGGCGCAGACCGGCCACCCGGTTCTGGAGCTCGGCCATCTCGGCGCGCGACAGTTCGTGGTCGCCGCGCCCGATATGCGGCAATCCACATGCGATCACGCAATCGGAGAGCTTGCGCCGGCCGGCGACGCGCAGCCGCTGATCGTTGAGGAAGGCGCCCTTGCCGCGCTCGGCGATGTAAAGCTCGTCATTGGCGGGATTGTAGATCACGCCCGCGATCACCGTGTCCTCGCGCCGTAGCGCAATCGAGATCGCGAATTGCGGGATGCCGTGCAGGAAATTGGTGGTGCCGTCGAGCGGGTCGACGATCCAGGTGTGGGTCTTGTCGGCGCCCTCGCGCGTGCCGCCTTCCTCGCCGATGAAGCCGTAACCCGGCCGCGCCCTGGCGAGGTCCTCGTAAAGGATCTCTTCGGCGCGGCGATCGGCGCGGCAGACGAAATTGGCCGGCCCCTTGAGCGACACCTGGAGATTTTCCACTTCCCCCAGGTCGTGCTTGAGGCTGCGGCCGGCGTGGCGCGCGGCTTTCACCATGACGTTGATAAGGGCTGAGTGCAGCATGATCTCGGCAACTTGTTTCAGCGAAATTGGTGCGCCCTCCCTTCGGGAGAGGGCTCGGGTGAGGGTCGCGGTTTCAGTGAGGTTCGAGACCCCTCACCGACGTCTCCCAGGCGGGGAGAG
The DNA here is from genome assembly GCF_035570375.1 of Bradyrhizobium sp. Taxonomy (GTDB): domain Bacteria; phylum Pseudomonadota; class Alphaproteobacteria; order Rhizobiales; family Xanthobacteraceae; genus Bradyrhizobium. The sequence goes on from NZ_DATMLW010000198.1 coordinate 46,632, forward strand.
CTAATGAGAGATGTGCGTGCCCTGTGGCTGCGGCGGCGTCAAGGTAGATCATTTGCTGCCGAACCATCTGCGCACCGCTACTTCCGCCCGGGCGCGTTCCTCCGGGCTGAGATTGGAAAGCGCGTTGTCGAGTTCGGGATCGCCCTTGCCGGCGGTTTTCGCAATGGTGTGCCATTTGAGCGCCTCGGCCCTGTCGACCGGCGTGCCCTGTCCGCTGGCAAGTACGCGGGCGAGGCGGTTCTGGGCGACCGGATTGTTCTGTTTGGCCGCCTTTCGTAACAGCGCGACCGCGGCCACCTCGTTCTTCGGCGTGCCGGTGCCGTTGAACAGCGCGATCGCATATTCGACTTCGGCATCGGCATTGCCGGCGAGCGAAGCCGCCTGTAACAGGCTCGCCGCCCTTTCGGCGTCCTTGGGCACGCCGGTGCCTTCCTTGTAAAACGTTGCGAGCGCGTATTGGGCTTCGGGATTGCCCGCATCCGCAGCGATGCGAAGCAGTTCCGCCGAGCGGCGCAGGTCCTGCGGCAGCGTCTGCCCGTCGAGATAGAGCAAGGCGAGATTATAGGCCGCCTTTGGATTGCCGAGCTTGGCGGAGGAGGCCAGCAATTTCGCCGCTTCCTCGCGATCGACCGCGCCGCCGCGGCCGGCGAGCCGAAGCATGGCGAGTTCAAACATGGCCTCGCGATCGCCGAGGTCGGCGGCGCGCTTGAACCATTCGGCAGCCTTCGCATCGTCGCGCCTGACGCCCATCGCGTTGGCGTAGAGCTCGCCGAGCATGGTCATGGCCTTGGGGTCGGCATTCTCCTGCGCGCGTTTGGTCGCAAGATCAAACGTGGTCTTGTAGAAACCGCGTTGATAGGCGCCATAGACGAGATCGGCATTGGGATCATCGGGGGCAGGCGTCGCCGTTGCGGCGGGCGAGGCAGGTGGCGGCGTGGCGGGCTTCCTTGCAGCCGGTGCCGGACTTGCCTTCGGCCTTGCCGCGGGCTTGCTCGAGTCCGGTGGCGCCTGGTTGGCTGGCGGCGTTTGCGCCGCCGCGCCTGCCGTCAATGCCAGGACGAATGCGAGCGCGAGGATCGGGCGCAGCATGTTCATTCCGGCGTCATCCCCGCTCTGCTCTGGCATTTGCGAAAACCGCCGCATGCGCTTGCCGGATCGTCTGCTCGGTCTGTTTCAGCGTGGCCGCAGCGCCATGCGGATCGGCCCAGATGAAGTCGCCGACCAGCACGAAATCCGCGCCTGCGCGGGCGAATTCGCCGGCCTCTTCGTGAGTTTCCGCAAAACCGACGCAGGGCGGCTCGAACAGTTCGTCCCACCATTGCAGCCGCTCGGCGATCGCATCGACCGACGGCCGCTGCCCGCGTTCATCGGGCTCGCCGAACAGCACGTAATCGGCACCGAGTTCGCCCGCCGTCATCGAATCGTGCCGTGTCTTCAGTCCGCCGCAGCCTGCAATGCGGTTTGGCTTCAGCGTCGGCAAGGCATCCTTCAACGCTTCGATGCCGCGTGCGTGTGAGCCATCGGCGCCACCACGCGCCACCAGTTCGACATTTCCATCGAGCAACAGCGCCGCGCCCGCATCCTGGATCGCGGGCGCAAGCGCCTTGACGGTGGAGATCATGCTGCGCTGGTCCACAAGTTTCAGCCGCAGCAACACGGCGGCGATATCGGCTTGCGCAAGCAGTTGCGGCAGGCTTTCCAGCAAGGCTTGCGGATCCTCCACAAGCGGCGTTGCGAGATAAAGGCGCGGCTGGGGACGGGACGAAACAGGCTTTACAGCCAAATCCAGGGCTCCGATTTCCGAAGTTCGCACACTATTGGGGCACCTCTGATGCGAACTTCGGAATCACAGGAGCTCCAGCAACTAATTGTTTCCAGTGTGGCTTTGAATTTGAAGTTCCTGTGACGAACTTGCGGAGAAACCGGCAGGAACTTCAAATTAGCCGCATTGGTGGCCCCGATTCTAACATTCGCCTCCCGTTTTGGCGGCCACTTTTGCCAATGTTAGAATCATAGGACCATTAGCAATATAAGTTTCCAGTGGAGTTTCGGATTTGACATTCGCATTGCGAGTCTGCGGCCAGGTACCTAACGAATGCCAAATCCACTCCACTAGGCCGCCTTCCTTTCGAGATCGCTCGCCCATTTACCGGTACTCGCCAGCCCATTCATGTGCGCGCGATGGGCAAAGGCCCGCTGTCCGGCGGCGACGTTTTCGGATTTGCCCGACCATGCCTTTTGTGGCGCGGCTTGCAGCGCGCGGCCATAGGAGAAGGTGACGGGCCACGGCAGATTGGGAATCGCGTTGATGGCGTTGAGATGCGTGGTCGCCTCCTCGTCCGACTGTCCGCCGGAAAGAAAGGCGATGCCGGGCACGGCCGCCGGCACGCAAGTCTTGAGCAGGCGGACGGTTTTCTCGGCGACTTCCTGCACAGAAGCCTGCCTGGCGGATTTCTTGCCGGCGATCGCCATGTTGGGTTTCAGGACCATGCCCTCGAGCGCGACGCGCTGCACGCGCAACTCCTGGAACGTCCTGTTGAGAACGTAGCTCGTCACCTCATAGCAGCGGTCGATATCGTGATCGCCGTCCATCAGCACCTCCGGCTCGACGATCGGCACGATCTGCGCGGCCTGGCACAGCGCGGCATAGCGCGCCAGTGCATGGGCGTTGACGCGGATCGCGGTCTTGCTGGGAATTCCATTGCCGATATCGATCACCGCACGCCACTTCGCAAAGCGCGCGCCGCGCTCGTAATATTTCTTCAACCGTTCGGCGAGCCTGTCGAGGCCGACGGTGACGAGTTCGCCCGGACAGTTCGGCAGTGCCTGCGTTCCTTCGTCGACCTTGATCCCGGGGATGGTGCCGGCCTGCTCGATCAGCCTGATCAGCGGCGTGCCGTCCTTGGCGTTCTGCCAGATGGTCTCATCGTAGAGGATGACGCCGGAGATATATTTGCTCATCGCCTCCTGCGAGCGGAACAGCATCTCGCGATAGTCGCGGCGATTGTCCTCAGTCGATTCCACCTTGATGGCGTCGAAGCGCTTCTTGATGGTGCCGGTGGATTCGTCGGCGGCAAGGATGCCCTTGCCCGGGGTTACCATGGCGACAGCGATTTTGTTGAGATCGGTGATATTCATCTGGAACATCCTCCGGTGGGTTGGGTGCATTTGCCCGATAAAATAGACGCAAGTTCATCCCTCCCCCGCGGCGCGGGGAGGGTGCATAGGCGACCTTCGGTCGCCGTCCTTAAATAGCAAGAACGCCGCTGCTTCGCATCGGCTATGCGCGAAGCGACGGTCGGGTGGGGGTGCCAACGTCATCGAGAAGGTTTAATGCTGAGAGGGGTGATTGAAAACCCCCACCCCGGCTCGCATTCGCTCGCCGACCCTCCCCGCAAGGGGGAGGGACAGGAGAGAGCCGCCGACTCAGGCAACTTTCGGATCGAGTTCGCCCTTGGCGTAGCGTTTGGCCATCTCGGCAGGGGTGAGCACCTTCCGAATCTTGCTGGCCTGGCCTGCGGTATTGAATTCTTCAAGCCGCTGCTTGCACAGCCTGGTCATCGCTTCCATCGCGGGCTTGAGATATTTGCGCGGATCGAATTCCTCCGGGTGCTCTTTGAGCACCTTTCGGATTTGCCCGGTCATCGCCATCCGGTTGTCGGTGTCGATATTGATCTTGCGCACGCCGTTCTTGATGCCGCGCTGAATTTCGGCGACCGGCACGCCCCAGGTCGGCTTCATCTTGCCGCCATTGGCGTTGATGATGTCCTGCAGATCCTGCGGCACCGATGATGAGCCGTGCATCACCAGATGCATGTTCGGCAGCTTGCGGTGAATTTCCTCGATCACGTTCATGGCGAGAATATCGCCGTCCGGCTTGCGGGTGAATTTGTAGGCGCCGTGCGAGGTGCCCATCGCGATCGCCAGCGCGTCGACCCGGGTCTGCTTGACGAATTTCACGGCCTCGTCCGGATTGGTCAGAAGCTGATCGTGCGAGAGCTTGCCTTCGGCGCCATGGCCGTCTTCCTTGTCGCCCATGCCGGTCTCGAGCGAACCGAGCACGCCAAGCTCGCCTTCCACCGAGATGCCGCCGAGATGGGCCATGTCGGTGACCTTCCTGGTGACGCCGACATTATAATCCCAGTCACCCGGCGTCTTGCCGTCGGCCTTCAGCGAGCCGTCCATCATCACCGACGTGAAGCCGGCCTGGATCGCGGTCATGCAGGTAGCCGGTTCGTTGCCGTGGTCGAGATGCACGCAAACCGGAATCTGCGGATAGATTTCGGTGACGGCGTCCATCATGTGCCGGAGCATGACGTCGTTGGCATAGGAGCGCGCGCCGCGCGAGGCCTGGATGATGACGGGAGCGTCGAGGCTGGAGGCGGCCTCCATGATCGCGAGCGCCTGTTCCATGTTGTTGATGTTGAAGGCCGGCACGCCGTATTCGTGCTCCGCCGCGTGATCGAGCAATTGGCGCAACGTGATCCTAGCCATAGGTACTGTTCTCCGTGTTGGCGCTGACGTGCAATATTCGTTGGATCAGCGCGTGACGAGACGGGCATGAAAAAAGGGCGGTGGACATGCCACCCTCTCCCCTTGTGGGAGAGGGTGGCGAGAATGAGCGGCAGCGAAATTCGAGCCGGGTGAGGGGTTTGTCACCGTGATAGAGACCCCTCACCAGCCTCGCTTCGCGCGGCACCCTCTCCCGCAAGGGGAGAGGGTATGCACCTCCGACGTTGTGGGTCTGACCTCATTTCATCCCGAGGTAGCGTACTTTTAGAATCTCAACGCCGGGCAGGGGTTTGCCTTCCATCCATTCCAGGAAGGCCCCGCCAGCGGTCGAAACATAGGTGAAATCGGCGGCCACCCCGGCCTGATTCAGCGCCGCCACCGTGTCGCCGCCACCGGCCACCGAAATCAGCTTTTTCGCCCTGGTCCGCTCGGCTGCATGTCTTGCCGCGAGTACGGTGCCGCGGTCGAACGGCGTCATCTCGAACGCGCCGAGCGGGCCGTTCCAGACCAGGGTTGCCGCATCATCGATCGCTGCGCGAATTCGCGCCACCGATTGCGGCCCGACGTCGAGAATCATGCCGTCGGGCGGTATGGCATCGAGACCATAGGCGTGAGATGGCGAATTGGCGGCAAATTGAAACGCCACCACCGCATCCACGGGGAGGATGATGGCGCAATTGGCGGCGGCCGCTTTCTCGACGATGCGCAGCGCCGTGGTGGCGAGGTCTTTTTCGGCCAGCGACTTGCCGACGCCTGCGCCTTGCGCATGCAGGAAGGTGTTGGCCATGCCGCCGCCGATCACCAGCGCATCGACCTTGCTGACCAGATTTTCAAGCAGATCGATCTTGGTGGAAACCTTCGCGCCGCCGATGATCGCGATGACGGGCTTGGTCGGCGCCTCGAGCGCCTTGTTCAGTGCGTCGAGTTCGGCCTGCATGGTGCGGCCGGCATAGGCGGGCAGCTTGTGGCCGAGACCTTCGGTCGAGGCGTGGGCGCGGTGCGCCGCCGAGAAGGCATCATTCACCCAGATGTCGCCGAGTTTTGCCAAACTGGCGACAAAGGCCGGATCGTTTTTCTCTTCTTCCTTGTGGAAGCGGGTGTTTTCCAGGCAAAGGACATCGCCGTCCTTCATCGCAGCGATCGCCTTTTCGGCGGCTTCGCCGATGCAATCGCCGGCAAACGCGATCTCTTTCTTGATCACTTGCGACAACGCCGCTGCAACCGGCTTGAGCGACTCCTTGGGATCGCGCCCCTTCGGCCGGCCGAAATGCGCAAGCAGGATCACCTTTCCGCCCTTGGCGGAGAGTTCGAGGATGGTCGGCGCGATGCGCTCCAGACGCGTGGTATCGGTCACGCGCCCGTTCTCCATCGGGACATTGAGGTCGACGCGCAGCAGCACGCGTTTGCCCTTGACGTCGACGTCATCGAGAGTGCGGAATTGCTTCATTGGATACCACGATTACGGAGGACCGAGGCGGCCCGACAGTCGATCTGCGGAATTCGGTCCACCTCTCCCCAGCGGGGAGAGGTCGGATTTCGAAGCAATCCGGGTGAGGGGAGCTATTCTCGCGGAAGACCTCAACCCCTCACCCGATTTGCTGCGCAAATCGACCTCTCCCTATGGGAGAGGTGATTCTTCCCTACAGCTTCTTTCCCATCGCCACGGCGGTGTCGGCCATGCGGTTGGAGAAACCCCACTCGTTGTCATACCAGGACATCACCCGCACCAGCGTGCCGTTCTGCACCTTGGTCTGGTCCATGTGGAACGTCGAGGAATGCGGGTCGTGGTTGAAGTCGATCGAGACGTTGGGCGCGGTTGTGTAGCCGAGGATGCCCTTGAGCTGCTGCTCGCTGGCGCGCTTCATCGCCTCGTTGATCTCTTCCTTGTTGGTCTTGCGCGAGGCCACGATCTTCAAATCGACCACCGAGACGTTGGGGACCGGCACCCGGATCGCAACGCCGTCGAGCTTGCCGTTGAGTTCCGGCAGCACCAGGCCGATCGCCTTGGCAGCTCCCGTCGAGGTTGGGATCATCGACATCGCGGCGGCGCGGCCGCGATAGAGATCCTTGTGCAGGGTGTCGAGCGTCGGCTGGTCGCCGGTATAGGCGTGGATCGTGGTCATGAACCCGCTCTCGATGCCGACAGTGTCGTGGAGCACCTTGGCAACGGGGGCGAGGCAATTCGTGGTGCAGGAGCCGTTAGAGACGACGAGATGATCCTTGGTAAGCCGGTCATGATTGACGCCATAGACGATGGTCGCATCGGCGTTTTCGGCCGGCGCCGAAATCAGCACGCGCCTGGCGCCCGCGGCCAGATGAGCGGAAGCCTTTTCCTTCGCCGTGAAGATGCCGGTGCATTCCAGCGCGATGTCGACGCCGAGTTGCTTCCACGGAAGTTTTGAGGGATCGCGCTCGGCGGAAACCTTGATCTTGCCGCTGTGGGTCGCGCCGTTGCTCAGGCTGATCGAATCGCCCTCGACCGTCACCGTGCCGGGGAAGCGGCCATGCACCGAGTCGTAGCGCAACAGGTGCGCGTTGGTCTCGACCGGACCGAGATCGTTGATCCCGACGACCTCGATATCCTTGCGGCCGGCCTCGGCGATTGCCCGCAGAATGTTGCGGCCGATGCGGCCAAATCCGTTGATCGCGACCCGGACTGCCATGGCTCGTTTCTCCTCTAAAGTGGTGTCGTCCCCGGGGGGATACGCTTTCCCTCGGAGATTTGGACGGCGGATCGCCCGGTTCGGCCGGACGAGGCTGGACTAGATAAAAGTTAGCTAGTCCTTTTTGCCGGCAAGCTCAACCGTTCGGGCGGTGTTTCGGCTCCACTTCACCTCTCCCGGGGGAGAGGTCGGCGCGCAGCGCCGGGTGAGGGCGTACGCTCTATCGAGGAACCTTGTCCCCTCACCCGATTTGCTGCGCAAATCGACCTCTCCCACGGGAGAGGTGGATCTCAAACCTGGCGAAAGCCTCACCTCATCATGCTTAACCCAAGCGCTTTTGAACTGCGTTGATCACCGCCTCCGCGGTAATGCCGAAATGCTTGAAAAGGTCCTTGGCCGGTCCACTTTCGCCAAAACCGTGCATGCCGATGAAAATGCCATCCTGGCCGATCACGGCGTCCCATCCCCAGCGCACCGCCGCCTCGATCGCAACCTTGACCGGCGCCTTGCCGATGACAGCTTCACGACGCTCGGCGGGCTGTTCGAGCAACAGCTCGAGCGAAGGCACGGAGACGACCCGCGCCGGAATGCCGCGTTCGGCCAGCTGTTTCTGCGCGGCGACCGCGATCTCGACCTCGGAACCGGTGGCAAACAGCGACACCCTGGCCTCGCCTTGTGCCGCAACCAGCTCATAGCCGCCATGGCTGCACGGATTGTCCGCAGGCGCGGAGGTCCGCAGTTGCGGCAGGTTCTGGCGGGTCAGCGCCAGCACGGTGGGTCCGCTGGTCCGGTTGAGCGCAAGTTCCCAGCATTCGGCGACCTCCACGGCATCGGCCGGTCGGAACACCCGCATATTGGGAATGGCCCGCAACGCGGCGAGATGTTCGACCGGCTGATGCGTCGGGCCGTCTTCGCCGAGCCCGATCGAATCGTGGGTCATCACATAGACCACGCCGGTACCCATCAGTGCGGCGAGCCGCATCGCAGGCCGGGCATAGTCGGTGAAGATCAGGAAGGTGGCGCCGTTCGGGGCGAAGCCGCCGTGCAGGAAGATGCCGTTCAAGGCCGCCGCCATGCCGTGCTCGCGGACGCCGTAATGGATGAAACGGCCCTTCGGGGTCTTGGCCGAAAAATCCACCGCCGATTTCGCCTTGTTGTTGTTGGAGCCGGTGAGATCGGCAGAGCCTGCCACGAATTCCATCGGCATCGCGGCGGCGATCGCCTCGATCGCGGCCTCGGAGGATTTGCGGGTGCCGACGTTCAGCGGATTTTCGAGCAGCGCCTTCTTGTGCGCCCGCAGCGCCTTTGCCAGCGAAGCGGGGCGCTCGTGCCGCAGGCGGCGCTCGAACTCGGCGCGCTTGCGACTTCCCAGTTCGGCAAAACGCGCTTGCCATTCCTGGTGCGCCACAACGCCACGGCGCCCGACCTCGCGCCAGGCCTTGAGAACGTCGTCGGGCACGGAGAACGGCTCGAGCGAAATGCCAAGGTTTTCCTTGGCGGCTTTCAGCTCATCGGCGCCGAGCGCTTCGCCATGGGCCTTGGCTGTGCCGGCCTTGTGCGGCGCGCCGTAGCCGATCGTGGTCTTGCAGGCGATCAGCGACGGCTTGTTGGATTTCTGCGCGCGCGCAATCGCCGCGGCGATTGCCTTTTGATCCTGGCCGTCGATCAGCTCGGCCGCCCAGCCGGCCGACTTGAACCGCTTCACCTGATCGACCTTGTCGGCGATCGAGGTCGGACCGTCGATCGAGATGCCGTTGTCGTCGTAGAGCACGATCAGCTTGTTGAGCCGCCACACGCCGGCGAGCGCAATCGCTTCCTGCGACACGCCTTCCATGAGGTCGCCGTCGGAACAAAGAACATAGGTACGGTGATCGACGATCTTCTTGCCGAATTCGGCTGACAGCATCCGTTCCGCAAGCGCCATCCCGACCGACGTCGCAAGGCCCTGGCCGAGCGGCCCGGTCGTGGTCTCGACGCCCTTGGTGCGAAAATTTTCCGGATGTCCGGGGGTGAGCGAATCGACCTGGCGGAAGCGCTTGATCTCCTCCAGCGTCATCTGTGAATTGCCGGTGAGGTACAACAGCGCATAGAGCAGCATCGAGCCGTGGCCGGCCGAAAGCACGAAGCGGTCGCGGTCCGGCCAGTTCGGATCGGCGGCATCGAATTTCAGAAATTGGGTGAACAGCACCGTGGCGACGTCGGCCGCGCCCATCGGCAGGCCGGGATGGCCGGACTTCGCCTTCTCGACGGCGTCCATCGCGAGCCCCCGGATCGCGTTGGCCATGCGGGAGTGATCGACATTCGTCATGATGAAAATCCGCCTGAAAATGAGGTGCTTGGCGCCTGGATGGAGATGCAAATTGCCGTGCGGGCGAAAGCCTGACGGGCAACGGGAAAGTCGGGGCTGGATAGCACCTCATTTCCGTCAAGTCCAAGCCAGTTCCGCCCAGTCCAAGCCAGTCAAACGCCTTCTGAGGCGGAAAAGTTGCTCGCGCATGATCCGGACCCGAAGGGCCGCGTTAGCGCAAAGTGGAAACCGGTCTTTCGAAAAGATCGTGCTCCGACAAAGAGATGATGATGCGATTCCGGCCGGTCGGGCAGGGGGCTGTGAATGTGGCGGGTACGATCATTTTGGGCTGAATTGCGATCGCGGTTTAATTTGTTGTTTAAGCGTGATCTTTTCGAAGAGCCGGTTTCCTTGACTTAAGGCAGTGCATAGCTTCGAACCGGCGTTGCGCTCGCCTCCCTTGCCACGTAAATTTCCCGCTCTAAACGCTTGCTAGTGCTCCGATTCCGAAGTTCGCAAAAATTCGCGGCGACCACCGATGCGAACTTCGGAATCATAAGGAGCACCAGTAAGCTGATGTTTTCTAGTGCGGTTTTTGAATTTGAAGTACCTATGACGAAGTTGCAGCAAAGCATGATAGGAACTTCAAATTCACCGCATTAGTGTGGTGGATTTGATATTCGCTTCAGTATCGCTGCGAGTCCTCATAGCCGATGTCAAATCCAAAACCACACTAAAATCCAATGCTTAGTGTCCTTTTGTTCTGACACTCGTAAACGAACCCGCCGCGGCAGGATACGAATGTCGGAACCGGGACACTAGACTGCCGATCTTGCTCGCGCGTCGGGTGTTCACGGGAGGTTGCGCGCTGTCTGTCACGAGCGAAAAACCCGCTACGACCGCATCAGGCCCCGAACCGGTGTCTGAGATCGATGCCGCCACGCGGCGCTTGATGGCCGCGCTTGACGGGTTGGAACGCGCCGTCGAGCGGCGGCGCGACGCCGACCGCGACGAGGATGAGTTGGCGGCGCGGATCCAGGCGTTGGGTGCGGATCGATCGCGGCTTGCCGACGAACTCGATGGATCGCTGGTGAAGACGCGCAAGCTGGAGCGTGTCAACCGCGAGATCGCAGAGCGATTGGATGCCGCGATCGGCACCATCCGCACCGTGCTCGATACGGGGGAGGGCTCATGAACCACATCAACGTCACCATCAACGGCCGGCAATACCGGATGGCCTGCGAGGAGGGCCAGGAGGTGCGGCTGCTCAAGCTCGCCGAGAGTCTGGAATCTCGGATCGGAAGCCTGCGCGGCAAGTTCGGCGAGATCGGCGACGCCCGCCTGACCGTGATGGCGGCGCTGACCGTGTGCGACGAATTGGTCGATGCCAGCAATCGCATCCGTGCGCTCGAACAGGAAGTCATTTCGCTGCGCGACGTTCGTGTCGCGGCATCCGATCGCGTCAAGGCGACGCAAGTGGCGGTGGCCAATGCCTTGAACGCCGCCGCCGAGCGAATCGAAAAGACCACGCAAGTGCTGAACCGCACCGTCGGCGGCGGTGTCGCGATCGGGTGAATCTGGATCAATCCGCGTCCCGCAAAACCCGGGTGACGGAGTGTAGGATTGCGCAAAGCGAAGCGTGCCCACCCTTTTCGGTCACATGATACGGCGTGTTACCCGTGTGGCGGACTTGCCTCACAGCAGCTTTCATCGCTTCGTCGAAAGTGGGTTGCGTCCCGCCGATCGGGGCGGAGGTCGTTCTGAGAGTGAAGGGTGGGCACGCTTCGCTTTGCCCACCCTACAATTTGTTCTGATCTTCTCTGGCTTGGTTTCAACCAATCCGCGCGCCGCGAAACCCGCGTGATAGTCTAGGCCTGCAAGGCCGCACGCAGCATCTCGGCCTGGACCGCGGCGTAGAGCGCCCTCCAGGATTCCCGCAGCTCCGGGGTAAACGAGGCGCCGAACTTGCGCTCAAGACTCCACATCAACGCCTCGCCCAATGCGTCATAGTGCGACGGCTGAACCCCAAACCTGGCATGCTGGCGGCCGGAATGCGTGACCAGAGACTGGAACATCGCGGGCTGGTCGAGCGAGCCGACCAGTTCGGCGATCATGTTCATCAGCTTGATACGCTGCCGCTCTATGTCGCCCGGGAACAGGTCTCTTGCCTCAGGCGAAAGCTCGAAGAATCGGCTGTAACACAGCTCCCCGATGTCGCGACTCATCGACCACATCGCGTCGAACGAATTCCTGATCTGGTCTGCCTGCTCGGGCGTCATTGATCAGACTGCCGCAATCTACAATGCTAAGTTGCTGAGCGATGCTAACGGATAAGCTCTCCAATCGCCAGCAAATACAGCCCTCGCCGAGGGTTCCTTCGCGGCCTGGGCGATGAATTTTATCAGTTTCGTGACAGGAAGGATCGCCTGCCGCGTCATGCAATCCTGCGTGCGTTGGCGCTGTAGGGTGGGCAAAGCGAAGCGTGCCCACCCTTTTTCTTTTCACGTGGCATCAAGGCGCGGCCACGATCGCAGAGCAAGGTCTTCAAGCGTAAAAAAGCGTTTGGCAACGTCGATATTGGGAGCGCGCCGTTCGCGACGACGTCGATCTGGAGCGGCATGTCAACGGTGGGCACGCTTCGCTTTGCCCACCCTACAGCTTCTTCAATCGTGGATGGCCGGGGACGAGCCTCGCCATCACACCGCAGAGGCAAGCGCCGCGTGCGCCAAAAAACGATTTTCGCGAATCATTTCAGGCTGATTTGGGCTGTCCAGTCCTTGCGCGAAAAAATTTTCGCTTTCGCCGTCGGGCAAATCACATCTAGCTTTTCGCCCGTCCTGCACTCGTCAGGAGGGGCGTACGCGTCGTCACGAACGTGGAGCGCGGGATGCGATGGACGCTGGATGCGTTGCAAGACGGGCGACGTGTTTTGCGGACGGCGAAGTCGTGTGGTCTTGATGTCTCGATGCTGGCATCAAGTCTTGCGGAATGTTCCGTGAGGCGACGGTGACAAACAAGCCCGATCACCGGAGAGAGCGCGAAGGAAACCGTAAAACCATCGCGCGGGGAATGCCGGAATGTTTCGGCCTACCTGTGGTGACTTTAGCTCGTGTGTTTTTTGTTTTTACACACGAGGCTGCGGGTGCGCAAAACACCCGGCATTCCCTGCGCCCTCTGTTCTCGGGCGTGATCCTGGCATAACTCGGGCGAACCGTGCTGCGAGAGCGCGGACGCTTGGCTGTTTGAAAATTGAATAATTCAGCGGGGTGTTCGTCTTCCACCCTCCAGGGGACGGTAAGGAAGGTGTTTTCCGCTTCCAGCTGATGCCGTCATCCGCTGGCGCTTCGAGAGCATCGCGGCTACATTGTCTTGGCGAGGCTGCGTCGCGCGTCAGGAGCCATATATCCCCGGGGCCTTATCGATCCTTAAGGGAACTGTCCCTGGCCGGGTCCGTGGACCCGGACATATGGTGCCCACCTACTTTCGTAGGGAACTCCGGGATCGAGTGCTTCAACGGCGTCGGCGGCTTCGCACTTTCTTTCCGGTTCGTCAGACCCGCGGAAGGCTTGTATCCAGTACCCGCGGCATTTCGACGTAAGCACCGAAGTCTCTGGAAGAGTGAATCGCCAGCCTCTGCAAGTGGGAATCACTGCCCTCGAAGGTGATAGCGAAAAACGATCCTGGATGGCTGCCTTGCCGACAGAGCGATCGAAAGCCGATCTCCGCGCCAAAGCGCTCGCCGCGCGCGATGGCTTGAGCGGCAAGCAGCGCGAAACCGCAGCGCTTGCGCTTGCCAAGCGCGGGCTGCCGGTCGAAATCACGCCGGGCCTGATCGTCTCCGGCTATTCGCCGATCCGCAGCGAGATCGACCCTCTTCCCCTGATGCGGTCGTTGGCCGAAAAAGGCGCGCGGCTTGCGCTGCCGGCGGTGCTGGCGCGCGGCAAGTCGCTGGCCTTTCGCGCATGGTCACCGCACGACCGCCTGGTGCTCGGGCCGCTCGGCATCCTCGAGCCTTCGCCCGCCGCGGCCGAACTCATTCCCGACATCTTGCTGGTGCCGCTCGCGGCGTTCGACCGCCTCGGTCACCGCATCGGATATGGCGCCGGGCATTACGATCATACGCTGGCGCATTTGCGCAACCCCACGATGGCGCATCTGCGCAAGGTGAAGATCAAGCCCGTCACCGCCATCGGGCTTGCCTTCGCCGCCCAGGAAATCGCGGCGGTTCCGGCATTGTCGCACGACGTGGCGCTCGATTATGTGCTAACCGAAAAGAAAGTGTTCGATTTCCGGAGCATGTAACTTGCGCATTTTGTTCGTGGGCGACGTCGTCGGCAGAGCCGGGCGCACCGCCGTTTCAGAGCTTCTCCCGGGCATGGTCCGCGACTGGTCGCTCGATCTCGTGGTCGTCAATGGCGAGAATTCCGCCGGCGGATTCGGCATCACCGAGGCGATCTATCGTGAACTGATCGATGCCGGTGCCGACGCGATCACGCTCGGCAATCACGCCTGGGACCAGCGCGAGGCACTGGTCTTCATCGAACGCGCGGACCGGCTTGTTCGCCCGCTGAATTTTCCGAAGGGAACGCCGGGCCGCGGTGCGGCGCTGGTCGAAGCCAGGAACGGCAAGCGCGCGCTCATCGTCAACGCCATTGGCCGCGTGTTCATGACGCCGTTCGACGATCCGTTCGCCTGCATCAACCGCGAACTCGATTCCTGCCGCCTCGGCGAGGCGGCGGACGCCATCGTGGTCGATTTCCATTGCGAGGCGACGAGCGAGAAACAGGCGATCGGATTTTTCTGCGACGGCCGCGCCAGTCTCGTGGTCGGCACCCACACCCATGTGCCGACCTCCGACCACCAGATTCTGCCCGGCGGCACCGCGTACATGACCGACGCCGGGATGACCGGCGATTATGATTCGATCATCGGCATGCAGAAGGAAGAGCCGATGCGGCGCTTCACCACCGGCATTCCGCAGGCGCGCTTCGAGCCGGCGCTGGGCGCGGCGACGTTCAGCGGGCTTGCGGTGGAGACCGACGACAGAAGCGGGCTTGCGCTCCGCGTCGCACCGGTTCGCACAGGCGGCAGGCTCGAGCCGACGTTGCCGGGATTTTGGGCGAGTTAGCGCATCCCCGCCGGGGAGAGGTGATCAGCGTCCTGCGGACACGACGAATCATCCCGCTATAGCTGAGGCGCTATGACGTGCTCAGGAGTGCCGAAAACCCATGCGGAACGCACCCCAGTGGCGGCCGCGAACAAGGATCGGCGATGACAGATCCTTCATCAGGACGAAGTTGCCGCCACCCATGTCGCGCCGGTAGGTCTGCAGCAGAAACGGCCTGGTGTTTGCCGCGACCTTCTTCACCGCGCGATCGTTGAACAGCCGCCGGTTGCGGCAGTTGGCATTGTTCCAGACCGGGTCGGCGCCTTGCGGCTTGCGGTAGTTCGGATTGTGGGTCGGAAGATATCCGCCTCTCGCCCACGCCACGCAGAAGACGATGCGGGAATCGGACTTCTGCAGCGGGTCCTGGATCGGCGGCAGGATGCGGTCGGTGAACTCGACGTAATCGGTGAGGTATTGCTTGGGGTCGGTGCCGGGAATTTCGCGGTAGTTCTCGTCCATCAATTGATCGAGGCTGATTTCGCCGCGCGCGATTGCGGCTTCGAACGAGGCGGAAATCGTCTTCGCGGTTTCGATCACGGTGCGGATCAGCGGCGCATCCGCCGTCTCGATGCCGCTGTCGGCGATGAGCTCGATCAGATTTTCGGAGAGGTCGAGGAGCTTTGCGACCCGGTCGTCGGCACGTTTGAGGTCGCTCGAGGAGAGATCGACGCCGTCAGCGAGATTGCCGAGTTCGGAGATCACCATGTCGCAATGAGCAAGGTTCGAAGTGGCCGCCCTGGTGACGCCGTCAATCTCTTTCCTGACGGCGGTGAAGCCGTCCCGAACGCGAGCGATGATCCCCTTGATCTGCTCGGCGCCTTGACCGGCGTTCATCGCCCGCAGCGAGGCATCGCCGCTTTCGCCGATCAGATTGCCCACCTGGCCGTCGAGGTCGCGGACGGTATCGCCGATCAATTGCGTCGCCTGACGCGTCGCCTCCGCAAGGCTCTTCACTTCGCTGGCGACGACCGCAAAGCCCCGTCCCGCGCTGCCGGCTCGCGCCGCTTCGATGGTGGCGTTGAGCGCCAACAAGTTGGTTTGCTTGGCGATGGCCTCGATCGAGCCTGACACCTTGGCCACCTGCGCGAGCGCGCTGCCGACCGCGCCGAGGCGGATTTCGATGCGCCCCACCGCTTCGATCAATTCGGAGATATGCTGGACCGCCGTCTCCACCACATCGCGGGATTGCGTGATTTCGCCGACCGCGGCCGATGTCGCGGTTTGCACCGCTTGCGAAGCGGACGCGATATCGTGATTGGCGGAAACCATCGTCTCGGCCGTTCTTTGCAGATGCCCGAAACGGTCGGCCTGGGTGGAAACGCGCCCCGCGACTTCGCGCAGGTTTCCGGCAACATCGGCAAGTTCAACGCCGAGCCCACCGATCCCGTTCGCAAGCTGGTCGACCAGCCGTTCGCTGTCTGAAGGTGTGGCCGCAGCGCCTGATTGTCTGATGGCCTGTGCAACCGACATTGCCGCATTCCTCCGGATCAATAATTCCAATTCGCGAATTCACGCATTGTCAAAGCTTGTAGGCGGTGCGAAATCCACCCCAGTGCCGCCCCGTGACGCGGACCGGAACGTCGATCTCGCGCATCATCACGGTTTTGCCGTTGCCCATGTCGCGCGCATAACTCTGGATCAGATAAGAGCGCTGGTTGCGCCCTGCGGCGAGCCCCGCCGGGTCGTTGAAGATGCGCCGGTTGCGACTGTGGGCCGTGTTCCATGCGACATCGCCGGCGCGTTGCGGATGTGAATAGATCTTGTTGTGCACGGGCAAATAGCCGTTGCGGTCGATCATCACGCAGAACACCATCCGCGGGTCGCGGGCGAGGAAGGCTTCCTGGAACGGCGGCAGCGCGCGATCCGCCCAGTGGAGGATCTTTGTGCGGTGCTGCAGCGGGTTGGTGCCGGCGATCTCGACATAGTCGGTGTCGAACATGTCTTCGATCGAAATCTCCCCGCTTGCGACCGCGTCTTCGAAAATCCCGGTCAGCGCGGCGCCGGCTTCCATGGCGCGGGTGACGAATTCGGTGTTCTCGTCGCGGATCGACCACAGCTTGTCTTCGATTTTCTCGACGAACTCCGCGTCCCTTGTCTCGAAGTCGGCGTTAACCCCTGCCTTTGATCGCTCGCCGGTGCGAATGCGGCAGGCGCCGATGCTCTCGATCGTGGCATCGAGGGTTCGATGAACCGGCAGCGCGTCGGCGTCCGCTCCGCCGATCAGGAGGCTGCTCAAGGAAATCTGGTAGACGGATGCGGAAATCGGCCGATGCGCGGTCCTTATTTCGATCTTGAGATTGCACGGCAGCCGCTCGTAATTGCGCTGGTTCGCGTGCAGGTCCTTGCCCAGCAGCACCGCGCAGCGCGATTTGAGTTTTTGTGCAAGCATGGTGACGGACTTGCCGGCACCGGCGACATGCTCGCCATGGGTCTCAGCCTCTCGCGCGGCGTTGTCGATCTCGATGGCGCTTTCGCCAACGGAAGCGATGAAGTGCGAGGCGGTGGCGACGTTCTCGGTCATCTGGCCGGTGGTCTGGTTCTGCTCGGTCACCGAACCGTTGACCTTGTCGAATACCGGCCGGATCGCCTGTATGGCCTGCGAGATCCGGTGCACGGCATCGACCGAGCCCGCCGCGTCCCTTTGCAGCGCGTCGATTTTCTTCTTGATCTCCTCGGTGGCGTCCTGGGTCTGCACCGCCAGCGCCTTGACCTCGGAGGCAACTACGGCGAAGCCGCGACCGGCAGCGCCGGCGCGCGCCGCCTCGATCGTCGAGTTGAGTGCCAGCAGTGTCGTTTGTCGTGCGATCTGCGCGATCAAATTGACGACATTGCCGATCGCCGCCGAGGACTCCTTCAGTCGGTCGACATTGGCGCTCGCTTCCTCCACCGCGGCGCTGGCCTGATCGGCGAGCTTGCCGGCATCGCGCACCTGCGAGCCGATGTCTTCGGCCGAATGGGTGAACTTGTCGGCGGCCTGCGAGAAGATCTTGGCGGTGCTTTGCGCGGCGCTGCTTCGTCCGCTGAGCGCATCGGTGCGTTGGCGGATCATGGAAAGGGTCGCAGCCGTAGCCTCGGCCCCGCCGGCGACGGAACTCGCCGCGCGCTCGAGCTGGCGGATCATTCCACCGAGTTCGAGTTCGAGCAGTTCGAGGATTTGCCGGGCCGAATCGACGTCGGACGCAACCGGGAACTCGACCGCCGGTTCGGTCTTCACCGACTCCGGCCTGGCCGCTGGCGCGGGCGATTCAGCCGGGCGTCTTCGGAGTAGTCCAAACGCCATGGGTTCTCTCAGAAATGGGTGTTATCGATCATCCTCCCATCGCGTCATGAAATCAGGGTTAACGATTGCCTCATTCGTGGGCAGTTCGGCCTATCCACATACCGAAAACCGGGCCAAATTTTTGATTTTGCCAAGTTACCGGCCTATAACGCCGCCCTTTCCAACAAAACCGTCGCGGACGAATCCCGAAAGTTAACGCATGGCCGGCCATTCCCAGTTCAAGAACATCATGCACCGCAAGGGCCGCCAGGATGCCCAGAAGTCGAAACTGTTCGGCAAGCTGGCGCGGGAAATCACGGTGGCTGCGAAGCTTGGCACTCCGGATCCGGCGATGAACCCGCGCTTGCGCGCTGCCGTCATTGCCGCTCGCCAGGAGAACATGCCCAAGGACAATATCGAGCGCGCCATCAAGAAGGCGATTGGTGGCGATAGCGAGAACTACGACGAGATTCGCTACGAAGGCTACGGGCCGGGTGGCGTCGCCGTGATCGTCGAAGTCCTGACCGATAACCGCAACCGCGCCGCCTCCGACATCCGTTCCTACTTCACCAAGTCCGGCGGCAATCTCGGCGAAACCGGCTCGGTCGCCTTCATGTTCGACCGCACCGGCGTCATCGAATACGACGCCAAGGTCGCCTCCGACGATGCGATGCTGGAGGCGGCGATCGAGGCTGGCGCGGATGACGTCGTGTCAAGCGAAAGCGGCCATGAAATCTATGCTTCGCAGGAAACCTTTCGCGACGTCGCCAAGGCGCTGGAGGCGAAGTTCGGCGAGCCCCGCAAGGCGGCACTGATCTGGAAGCCGCAAAACACGGTGTCGGTGGACGACGAGTCCGGCGAAAAGCTCCTGAAGCTGCTCGATCTTCTCAACGAACACGACGACGTGCAGAACGTCTACGCCAATTTCGAAGTCTCGGACGCGCTAGTTGCCAGGATGGGTGCCTAAAAAGTCGATTTCTCCGCGCTTCGGTCGTTGATGGCGAATTGCCCTCGCTAGGCGCGAAACACCGCCATGGGGTATAGATTCCCCATGAACTCCCAGCCGATTCGCTCGCCCGTCCGCATCCTCGGCATTGATCCCGGGCTTCGCCGCACGGGTTGGGGCGTGATCGAGGTGGACGGTAACCGGCTCGCCTACGTCGGCTGTGGATCGGTCGAGCCACCGGAAAATCTGCCGCTGGCAAGCCGTCTTTTGACCATCCATGAAGGGTTGGCCGCCGTGCTCGGCAATTTCCGCCCGGCTGAGGCCGCGGTCGAACAGACCTTTGTGAACAAGGACGGCGTCGCCACCCTCAAGCTCGGCCAGGCGCGCGGCGTTGCGATGCTGGCGCCGGCGATGTTCGGAATTTCGGTTGCCGAATATGCGCCGAACCAGGTCAAGAAGACCGTGGTCGGCGCTGGCCATGCCGACAAGAACCAGGTGTTGGTGATGTTGAAGATTCTGTTGCCCAAGGCCGAGCCGAAATCCCCCGATGCCGCGGACGCGCTCGCGATTGCCGTGACGCATGCGCATCATCGCCACAGCACCACACTGCGCCTGAGGATGCTGGAAGTATGATCGGCGGACGTCTGTTTCAGCCGTCATGGCCGGGCATAGCCGTTCGAAGAACGGCGTCGCTGCCGCGCGCCCATGCCCGGCCATCCACGTCTGCGAGATGGGCAAAGAAAGACGTGGATGCCCGGCACGAGGCCGGGCATGACGAGCGGGAAAATTTCGCCTTGTCCGGGTCGTCACTATGATCGGCAAGCTCAAAGGCCTGATCGATTCCTACGGCGAGGACTTCGTCATCCTCGACGTAGGCGGCGTCGGCTACCAGGTGCATTGCTCCGCCCGCACGCTGCAGGCGCTGCCGGCGCAAGGCGAAGCCGCAGTGCTCTCGATCGAAACTTATGTTCGCGAAGATCAGATCAAGCTGTTCGGCTTCAAGAGCGACGTCGAGCGCGAATGGTTTCGCCTGCTGCAGACGGTGCAGGGCGTGGGCGCCAAGGTGGCGCTCGCCGTGCTCGGAACGTTGCCGCCGTCGGATCTCGCGAACGCGATCGCTCTGCGTGACAAGGCCGCGGTGACGCGCACGCCGGGCGTCGGCCCGAAGGTCGCCGAGCGTATCGTCACCGAATTGAAGGACAAGGGGCCGGCCTTTGCCAATGTCGATCCGGCTGTGGTGCGTCTTTCCGGCGCGATCGACAACGAGCGCGCGCCGCGCCCCGTCACGGATGCGATCTCGGCGCTGGTCAATCTCGGTTACGGCCAACCTCAAGCTGCCGCCGCGATCGCGGCCGCCTCGCGCAGCGCCGGTGAAAACGCGGAAGTCTCGCAACTGATCCGGCTTGGGCTGAAGGAGCTGGCAAAGTGAACCCGCCCTCCCGCATCGTCACGCCCGAACGCCGTACCGAGGATACCGGCGACACCGCGCTGCGGCCGCAATTTCTGTCGGATTTCGTGGGCCAGGCGCAGGCGCGCAAGAACCTCTCCATCTTCATCGAGGCGGCGCGCAAGCGCGGCGAAGCGCTCGATCATGTGTTGTTCGTAGGCCCTCCGGGGCTCGGCAAGACCACGCTGGCTCAGATCGTCGCGCGCGAACTCGGCGTCGGCTTCCGTGCCACTTCGGGACCTGTGATTGCCAAGGCCGGCGATCTCGCCGCCCTTCTCACCAATCTGGAAGAGCGTGACGTGCTCTTCATCGACGAGATCCATCGCCTGAGCCCTGCGGTGGAAGAAGTGCTTTATCCAGCGATGGAGGATTTCCAGCTCGACCTTATCATCGGCGACGGACCGGCGGCGCGCTCGGTGAAGATCGAATTGGCAAAATTCACGCTCGTCGGCGCCACCACGCGCGCGGGCCTCCTGACCAATCCATTGCGCGACCGCTTCGGCATTCCGGTACGGCTGAATTTCTACAGCGAAGACGAACTGGAAATGATCGTCAGGCGCGGTGCTCGCGTGCTTCAGATCGGGATGACGGGCGACGGCGCCAACGAGATCGCCCGCCGCGCGCGCGGCACGCCGCGGATCGCAGGACGCCTGTTGCGGCGGGTGCGGGATTTTGCTTCCGCCTCGGATGCGGCCTCGATCGATCGCGCCATTGCCGATCACGCGCTGAGTTCGCTCGAGGTCGACGCTGCCGGCCTGGATGCCATGGACCGCCGTTATCTTTCGACCATCGCCTTGAACTACGGCGGCGGTCCGGTCGGCGTGGAAACGCTTGCCGCGGCGCTGTCCGAGCCACGCGACGCCATCGAGGACATCATCGAGCCCTACCTGATCCAGTGCGGCTATCTTCAGCGCACTCCGCGCGGGCGGCTGTTGACCTCGCATGCATTCCGCCATCTCGGCCTCGCCGAGCCCACGCGCGATGCCGCGCAATTCGGCCTGTTCGGCACCGGCGGCGAGGACGAGTGATGGACACCGCAACGATCAAGATCGTCGCCGCATTGATCTCTGATGAGACGGGCCGCGTGTTGCTCGTGCGCAAGCGAGGGACCCGCACCTTCATGCAGCCGGGCGGCAAGCGCGATTCCGGCGAAGATGACATCGCCGCGCTCTCGCGCGAGATCGCGGAGGAACTCGGCTGCGGAATTGTGCCCGCCTCGATCCGGCCGCTCGGCGAGTTCAACGCGGTTGCGGCAAATGAGCCGGGGTTTTTTGTGCAGGCCAGCCTGTACCGGATCGATGTGACCGGCGAGATCACCCCTAACCAGGAGATCGACGAAGCGATCTGGATCGACCCGGCTGCGCCTCCCGACGTTGATCTCGCGCCGCTGACGCGCGATCATGTCCTGCCGCTTGCCGTCGCAACAACGTCGGCGGCAAATGTCGACTGACATCTCGCTTCTCGATGGCGCGAGCCTCAAAGCTGCCAACCCGTTAAGCATCCGGCCGCTGATACCGCAATTCCGCTTCAATCTGCCGTCATGAACGCGGCGAAACCGTAGTCGGCCGTCTCATGATCTCACGCCGTCAATTCTTCCAGTCCGTCGGTGGTCTCGGCGCGCTCACCACGTCGACCACGGCTTATGGTTTTGGTGAACCGGTGCTGCGGCTCGACGTGACTTCCTACGATATCCGGCCGCCGCGCTGGCCGGCCGATCTCGAACTCAGGATTGCCGCGATCGCCGATTTGCACGCTTGCGATCCCTGGATGTCGCTCGATCACGTTGAAGCGATCGTCCGTCGCACCAATGCGCTGAGGCCCGACATCATCGTGTTGCTCGGCGACTATGTCGCGGGCCATCACCACATCACGCGCCGAATTCCGGCCGAGGAGTGGGCGGGTGTGCTGGCAGGGTTGAAGGCGCCGCTCGGCGTGCACGCCATTCTCGGCAACCACGACTATTGGGATGACCGCACCGTGCAGCGGGAAGGGCAGGGCACGACCATCGCTCGCCGCGCCATCGAGGCCGCGGGCATTCCTGTTTACGAGAACGAGGTGGCGCGGCTTGCGAAAGGAGGCCGCGCGTTCTGGCTTGCCGGGCTGGGCGACCAGCTGGCCTATCTGCCGGCGCAGCGGTTCCGTCCCGTGCGGCGCATCGGCGTCGACGACCTCGGCGCGACGCTTGCGAAGGTAACGGACGATGCGCCGGTCGTCCTGCTCGCGCACGAGCCCGACGTCGCGGTCCGCGTGCCTTCGCGGATCGCGTTGCAGCTTTCCGGCCATACGCATGGCGGCCAGGTGCGGCTGTTCGGCCGGTCGCCGGTGGTGCCATCGCGTTACGGCAATCGGCTCGCCTATGGTCATGCGCACGTCAACTGCGATGTGATCGTCTCCGGCGGGCTCGGCTGCAGCATCGTGCCGTTCCGCCTCGGCGTCCCGCCCGAGATCGTGCTGGTGAGGCTCGCCCAGCAAATTCCAGCCTTATCGTAATTGTCACGGGCGCAAGCCGCGCTTGCGTGCGATAAGATTTTGCGCAAAACCGTGCCCTTTACCTGTGATCAAGGGGCCGGAATTGACACCTATCAATCTCGACGGCGTCATCCGCGACGGCCGCCATCACATGCAGGTCCGGGTTTACTACGAGGACACCGATTTTTCCGGGATTGTGTATCACGCCAACTACCTGCGCTTCATGGAGCGCGGCCGCACCAACCATCTGCGGCTGATGGGCGCGGAGCAGCACGCGCTGTTTGCGGAAGCGGAGGCGGAAACGCCGAGCTTCGCTTTCGTCGTGCGTTCGATGAGGATCGACTTCCTGAAACCCGCGCGAATGGACGACGTCCTCGATGTGGTGACCTGGCCGCTCGCGGTGAAAGGCGCTTCCATCACGCTGGCGCAGGAAGTGCGGCGCAATGATCATGTGCTGGTCAAGGCCGAGGTGCGCGTCGCTTTCATCAGCGAGGGGCGGGCACAGCCGATCCCGAAATGGCTGCGCCACTTGATGAAGGCCGATCTGGATTAGCGGTCGTGATATGGGCGGACGCTATCGGCCGATGGGCAGAGCGCTATCGACTTTACGAACGCTGCGGATAAACTTGGCCGCCTTACCGATACCTCGAGGTCACCATGTCGCGCCCACCGCTTCCGCCTTTCACCAAAGAGACTGCCGCGCAGAAGGCCCGCATGGCGGAGGACGCCTGGAATTCACGCGACCCGGAGCGGGTCGCGCTCGCCTACACCGAGGACAGCCGCTGGCGCAATCGCTCCGAATTTTTTCAGGGCCGCGCTGCGATCGTGGCGTTTCTCAAGCGCAAATGGGCGAAGGAACTCGATTATCGCCTGATCAAGGATCTCTGGGCGTTCGACGGCAACCGCATCGCGGTTCGCTTTCAATACGAATGGCACGACAATGCCGGGCAGTGGCACCGCTCTTACGGCAACGAGCAATGGGAGTTCGACGAGCATGGCCTCATGCGCCGGCGTGAAGCCAGCATCAACGACATCGACATCGCCGAAAAGGATCGTCGCTTTCACTGGAGCGCGCCGGGGCCGCGCCCGGCGGATGTGCCTGGCCTGAGCGACAGCCCGTTCTGATCCGCAAGGGCGCCCGCCGGAACGACAATCATCAGGCGGCCGTCCTGTGGCGCGCGACTTCGGCCTTGTACAGCTCGAGCTCTTCGGCGATCGCTCTCGCGACGCTCGGGCGCGCGCGAAGCCGCTCGTAATAGGCCTTCACGGCGGGCCATTTCGTCAGTTCGATTTGCGGCGTCGCAAAGCTCCAGTTGATGGCGGTGACGAGATAGGCGTCCGCGACGGTGAAATGGTCGAGCAGGAATTCGCGACCCTTGAGATAGTTGTCGAGATGGTCGAGCCGGGAAAGGCCTTTGCAGAGAATGTAGGCCTTCACCTCGGCTGGCGCCTTCCTGTCGAGCATGGTGGAGAACAGTCCCTTGTGCAGCTCGGTACCGATGAAACAGAGCCATTGCTGCAACCGGCTGCGTTCCATGCCGGGTCCACTGGAAATCCGCGCTCCCGGAAAGCTATCGGCGACATATTGCAGGATGGCCGCGTTCTCGGTCAGCACCTGACCATCGTCGGTGCGCAAGGTCGGCACCAACCCAAGCGGATTCACCTGCCGAAAATCCGAGCCGTCGTTCTGTACCAGTTTGGTTCTGGGATCGACCTCGAGATAGTTGGCTCTGGCACCGGCCTCGTTGAGCGCGATCCTCGTGGCCATCGAACAGGCAAGCGGTGAGAAATACAGGTCCATGCGCATCTCCCTGGCGTTTGGGCTTGATTGACGGTGAAGTTATTTTTATACTGTTTCGCACAAAATAACTCGCGTCAAGGAATTTTTTGCAAGATGGTACAAAAAAGACGAGAACTGCTGTCCAAGCCTGATGCGCCATCGCCTTCGCGCGGGCGCCGCGGTCGGCCGCGCGCCTATCAGCCGGAGGTCGCGCTTGGCAAGGCGCTTGACCTGTTCCGGCGGGATGGCTTCGCCGCGACTTCGCTCGACGATCTCAGCGCAGCCACCGGGATGAATCGTCCGAGCCTCTATGGCGCTTTCGGCGACAAGCGCGAACTCTATATCAAGAGCTACCAGCGTTATCGTGACGATGCGCGAGCCGCGATGATCGATGTGTTTCGGATTGAAATGCCGATCCGCAAACGGCTTGAGCGAATCTATTCGATAGCGCTCGACATCTATCTCTCCGGTGAAGCCGGGCCGCGCGGTTGCTTCACGGTGATGACCGCGGCGTCAGAAGCAGTCGGTGATCCGCAAATCCGCGCCATGGTGCTGGAGGGATTTTTCGAACTCGACAAGGCGTTCGCGCGCTGCTTCCGCCTTGCCAGCGAAAAAGGCGAGTTGCCTGCGTCGACCGATCCGGCGGTGCTCGCCCAGATCGCATCAGCGACCATGCATTCCATGGCCATCCGGGCGCGGGCACGCGTGCCGCGCAAGGAACTGGAGGCGATGGCAAAGGGCGCGATCGATGTGATGTGTGGTGAGAAAGGCTAAGCGAGGAGCTTTGTTTGAATCGCTTTGTCAGCAGGCTCGACTAACCTCTCCCCGGTCTGGAGAGGCTAGTAGCCACGTGCGGGATCGACGACGTTCTCAAGTGTCTGGCCTGCTTCAAAGCGCGCGATCTGGCGCGCGACATAGCGCGAGATTTCGTCGGGGTCGGTGTCGGCGGCGTTGTGGGGCGTCAGCACGACCTTCGGATGGGTCCAGAACGGGCTCTCGGGCTGAAGCGGCTCGGCGGCGTAGACATCGAGCGAGACGGCGCCGAGCGTGCCGTCATCGAGGCAAGCAAGAATGTCGGCTTCGTTCTGCAAGCCGCCCCGACCGGCATTGATCACGACCGGCGCTCCCATCGGACTTGAGCGGCTCAACTTCGCAAACAGCTCGCGGTTGAGGATCCCCCGCGTGTCCGGTGTCAACGGTAACAGGCAGACGAGAATGTCGGTCTGGCGCAGAAACGCATCGATCTGCGCTTTGCCGTGAAAGCATTCGACGCCGGCAATCGTCTTCGGGCTGTTGCTCCAGCCCGCAACGCGAAAGCCGATCCGCCTCAACGCGTCCGCCGCGTCGGTACCGAGCGTGCCAAGACCCATGATGCCGACCGAAATCGCGCCGGCCGGCCATTGATATTTCGGCGCCCACCGTTTTTCGCGTTGGCTGGCGCGCAAGTAAAGTTCCTGCCGGTGATGCATCAATACATGCAGCACGACATATTCCGTCATTCGACGCGTGAGATCGCCGACCGCGACGCGAACCAGCGGTACTTTTGGCAACGATTTGTCGGCCATCAACGCGTCGACCCCGGCGCCGAGGTTGAAGATGACGCGCAGGTTGGGGAAGGCGGCGAGTTCGCCGGGCGCCGGCTTCCAGACCGCGGCATAGTGAACCGCGGCGGGGTCGCCTTGGCCCCCGGGCAGCAGCCAGACGGGTCGATCCCCGCAGACCTCGTCGAACCGGCGCTTCCACCGCTCGGGCGACCAGTTTTCGGTCCCGCCGTGAATGAGCAGGGCGAGCGTTGCCTTGTTCATCGCAATCTTGCCTTCCCGCTCTTTCGAATCCGCGAACGACCTTACCGGGGTGGGTTCCCAGTACAAAATATTTCCTTAATTCCCGTCGGGAGGGGTCATACTCAACCGTCCTAGGCCAAGAAGGGAACCCTTGCCGATGCTTTATGCCATCCTTTGCTACCACGACGAGGATCTAGTCGGCTCCTGGACGCGCGAACAGGACGCGGCCGTCATGTCGAAGCTTGCGGTCGTGCACGACAAATTGAAAAAAGCGGGCCGGCTCGGCCCGGTCGCCCGGCTGTTGCCGACGACCGCGGCGACGACGCTGCGCAAGGACGGTCCGCCGGTCGTGCTCGACGGCCCCTATGCCGAGACCAAGGAGCAACTGCTCGGCTTCTATGTTGTCGACTGCGAGAATCTCGACGATGCGATTGGCGTGGCGCGCGATCTCGGAGCTGCCAATCCGGGTGGCGCCTACGAGATCCGTCCCGTCGGCCTGTTTCAGCCCGGAGGCCCCACTAAGTGACCGATAGCGCCTGGATCGATGCCGCGCTGACGTCGGCGCGTCCCCAGGCGGTCGGCGCGCTGCTGCGTTATTTCCGCAATCTCGACACCGCCGAGGAAGCCTTTCAGAATGCGAGCCTGCGCGCGCTGAGGAGCTGGCCGCAAAACGG
>NZ_DATMLW010000199.1:0-42469 GCF_035570375.1 Bradyrhizobium sp.
GCCCTTGCGGCGCTGGCCGTGCTGGCCGGGGCCGTATTCCCTGCGGTTCACGGGGCTCTTCGGGCGGCCCCAGATATTCTGGCCCATACGGCGATCGATCTTGTATTTCGCCTCACTGCGCTTTGTCATCGCGTCCTCTTCCAAAAGTTGAATTTTGAGGAAACGCGCCCTCCTGTGCACCGGCCTTACCGGTGCCGACAGGTCCAGCCCCAAAGCCTTGAGGGGATGGACCACGGGTCGCGAAACGCATCGCGGGCCGAAGTCGGCCCGCGAGCAGCCGGTTTCTAGGCAGAAACCGCTGTCCTGTCAATCAGAACGGGCCGGATTTTGAGGGTTTCGCTCAAGCCCCGGGTCGCCGCCGTTGCCCGGTTTGAGAGGCGCTAAATTTCTGAACAATGAGGATTATTTTGGTCCACAAGAGCCGGACATGAGGCAGGTTCTGGCAGGAACGCGGCCGCCGAAAAACGGCATCAAGGTCCGGCTCAGCCGGTGTGGCCGCCCGGAGGTGAAAATCATCTCTGCTCCCGCCTCATCGGTGCCGGCCATCGGCGTATTCAGCAAATTCGCCACCCGCCTTGCGATGGCGGGCGCCGGGTCGATCCAGGCCACGGGCCAGGGTGCGAGCTTCAAAAACCGCTCCATCAGCAACGGATAATGGGTGCATGCCAGCACGATCGTGTCGGTGCGCGATGCCGCAATCTCGCTCGCGCCGATAAAGCATGGCGCAAGTTCAGCTGATATCTGCGCATCGCTCACTTGACCGCCGCTCAAGGCCGCTTCAGCGAGTGTGGCGAGATCCGCGGAGCCGACGAGGGTGACTTCACAGCCTTCCGCGAAGTCGCGGATCAACGCCCTTGTGTATTCACGCTGGACGGTGCCTTTGGTGCCGAGCACCGATACGCGCTTTGTCTTCGAACCGGCGCAGGCCGGCTTGATCGCCGGCACGGTGCCGACGAACGGCAGCTGATATCGCTCGCGAAGATGCGACAACACCAACGTGGACGCCGTATTGCAGGCGATCACAATCAGGTCCGGGTGATGTGTTGCGATCAATTCGCCGATCAAGGGTACGACGCGAGCGATGATTTCGTCCTCGCCGTGATGGCCATAGGGAAAGAATGCATCGTCGGCGACATACACGTAATGTGCGTCCGGCCGCGCCGCGACAATCTCGCGCAAGACGGTGAGGCCACCGAGGCCTGAATCGAAAACAAGGATCGTTGCGGGTGCAGGCACAAAATAATCCTATCTGAACGGGGGTTACCTTTCAGTTGCTTTTGTCGCCAGGCGGTCTGATTCTACCCTTTCACACTCTGCTTTCGCAGATGTTTTGCCGATCTTGATGGCGGATTTGAAGACATTTCGCGACTTTGCGGAAAGCGGGGTTGGTGATTGCGCGGCATCAATGCGCTCATGTAAACGCCAAGAGATAGTCGACTATTCAATCCGGAATATTTCGACTGGCCCGGGTTTTAACGGTGCGTCACCGGCTTGTCCGAAGCCAACTCCGTTGGGACGCGGGCGAGATTTGATGGGAATGCAAAAATGATGCGGAATACGATCTCAAGCTGGGGCAGTGTCGCGCGGTTGTTACACTGGGTTCTCGGTTTTGCGATTCTCGGCATGCTGGCCTTCGGCTGGTGGATGAACCATGTCCCGGCGCGCCCGGATCGCTTTTTCTACCGCTCGATCCATGCCGATATCGGCTACGTGGTGCTGTTGCTTACCGTCCTTCGCGTGATCTGGCGAGGATTCAATCCCACGCCGGCGCTACCGTCCGATATGCCGCGCTGGCAGCGGATCGCGGCGCATATCAGCCACGGCGCGATCTATGTCGCCATCATTCTTGTCACCATGCTGGGCTGGGCGCATTCCGGCGCGCGTACGCCGGACTACAGCAGCTGGTTCGGCCTGTTCCACGTGCCGCAGATCACCTCGCCCGACAAGGCCGCCGCCGACGCTTACGAGGAACGGCACATCTTCTTTGCCTATGTGCTCCTGGCATTGATCGTGATCCACCTTGCCGGCGCGGCATGGCATCACTTCATCAAACGCGACCGCGTGACGGCGCGGATGATCGACGGCGCGCCGGGCTGACTGGACCGTTGCTCCGGCGCAAACAGGCGCACCCAGGTCAGCTCGTCCCGAACACGCGTTGGAAGATGGTATCGACGTGCTTGAGGTGATAGCCGAGATCGAACTGCTGATCGATTTCGGCATCGGTCAAAAACTTCTTTACCTCGGCGTCTCTCTTTAACAGCGAGCGGAAGTCGCCTTCGCCGCGCCACACCGGCATCGCGTTGCGCTGCACGAGCTTGTAGGCGTCCTCGCGGCTGCAACCCTTTTGCGTCAGCGCGATCAAAAGCCGCTGCGAGTGGATAAGGCCGCCGAGACGGTCCAGATTCTTCTGCATGTTGGCCGGATAGACCAGGAGCTTCTCGATCAGGTCCGCCAGGCGAATCAGCGCGAAATCGAGCGTCACGGTGGCATCGGGCGCAATCATGCGTTCGGCCGAGGAATGCGAGATATCGCGCTCGTGCCAGAGCACGACATTCTCCATCGCCGGTGTCACATAGGCCCGCACCATGCGCGACAGGCCGGTGAGATTTTCCGACAGCACCGGGTTGCGCTTGTGCGGCATCGCGGAAGAGCCCTTCTGGCCTTCGGAGAAGAATTCCTCGGCCTCCAGCACTTCGGTGCGCTGCAAATGGCGGATTTCGGTCGCGAGGCGCTCGACGGAGGCGGCGATTACGCCAAGCGTTGCAAAAAACATTGCGTGGCGGTCGCGCGGGATGACCTGGGTCGAGATCGGTTCCACTCTTAATCCCATCGCTTTTGCGACATGCTCCTCGACGCGCGGATCGATCTGCGCGAACGTGCCGACCGCGCCTGAGATCGCGCAGGTCGCCACTTCATGGCGCGCAGCGACCAGCCGTTCGCGGGCGCGGGTGAATTCCGCGTAGGCATAGGCAAGTTTCAGTCCGAAGGTCACGGGCTCGGCGTGGATGCCGTGCGAACGGCCGATGGTCGGCGTCATCTTGTGTTCGAAGGCGCGCCTCTTCAGGGCCCCAAGCACCTTGTCGATGTCCTCGGTAAGCAGGTCGGCGGCGCGGGTGAGCTGCACGTTGAGGCAGGTATCGAGCACATCGGAGGAGGTCATGCCCTGGTGCACAAAGCGCGCTTCGGGTCCGACGATTTCCGCCAGATGGGTGGTGAAGGCGATGACGTCGTGCTTGATTTCGCGCTCGATCTCGTCGATCCGGGCCACGTCGAAAACGACGTCGCCGGCCTTGGTCCAGACTGCCTTCGCCGCCTCCTTGGGAATGACCCCCAATTCCGCCTGTGCGTCCGCGGCGTGCGCCTCGATCTCGAACCAGATCTTCAAGCGCGTCTGGGGCTCCCAGATCACAGCCATTTCCGGGCGGGTATAGCGGGGTATCATCAGTGTCTCCGGACTGGGCAGGGTGTAAACGAGGGCAAATCCTGCCCCTAATGTTTTTACGCCGCGCTTTAGCAGATCGAGCGCTGCGAAACCACCCGTATGGAACGGCAGGGTGAACGGCCGTCGTGAACCAGGATCGAGGTTTGCGCCAACCTGCTCGCCGTCAGGCTGGCGGCCGCCTCCCGCCGGATTTCCATCCCGTGTTCCCCCAAACGTGAAAATTACCGATCCTCCCCGGGGCACATCTCTTTGGACGGCAGGGACCGGAGCGGTTTAACGTGAGCCAGCGCGCTCATTCGCCAAATCAAACCGGAGCGCTCGTGGAGTGGATTTGACATTCGCTACTCACCTGGCCGCGGACCCGAGAGCGAATGCCAAATGCCAAACTCCGCTAGAATCCTATATTTGCTGTGGTCTTTTAATTCTAACATTCGCAAAGGTGCGCGCAGCAAATGGGAAGCGAATGTTAGAATCAGACCACTAGGAGCGAAGGCAGATGAGCACGATCAGCGCCGGAATGGCATCATTCGATACGGGCAGAAGCGAACGAGGCCCCCTGTTGCTCTGGATGATCTTCACCGGTCTTTCCATTTTCGCCGCCGTCGTGTTGTGGCGATACGGTTTCATCAGCCTGATGCTCGCGTCCGACCGCACTTATATTTCGAGCCTGATCGCCGTGCTTTATGTCATCACCTGCTGCCATTGCTTCTGGCGAACGCGCGCGATCGAGCGCGAGGGCGAAGCGGCACGGCGCTGCATCGCAATCCTGTCGGCGCCGGATGGCGCCGCGGCGCTTGGCGCCGATGCCCGGGCGCTGCCTGCCGGTCTTGTAACGGATCACATCCGCAGCCTCGTCACCAAGTCCAAAATCCAAACTTCCGGCCGCCTCGACCAGACGTTGCTGTTGCGGGCCCTGGCGGACCGGTTGCGCGGCTCGAATGCCTTTGGTGCATTCGCTTCCGACACGCTGATGAAGCTCGGCCTGCTCGGCACCATCATCGGCTTCATCATCATGCTGGCGCCGATCACGGGCCTGGATGCGGCCGACAAGGTAGCGATGAAATCGTCGATGGGGTTGATGAGCGACGGCATGGCGGTGGCGTTGTACACGACGCTTGCGGGCCTCGTTGGCTCCATCCTGATCAGGATTCAGTACTACATGCTGGATGCTGCGACCCAGCGGGTGTTTTCGGACGCGGTCGCACTCACCGAGACGCGGGTGACCCCGGTGCTGGAGCGCCGCCATGATGGATGATTTCGGCCTCTATCCGCGCGAGGAACCGTTCGATCCCTTCAGCGTCATGCTGTTCAAGGCGCTGCAGGTGATCGCCTTCCTGTTTTTCCTTGCGCTGCTTGCGATTGCGCCGGACTCCAAGGAGGGCAAGGTCGATTCCAAGGCCGAATTCATCATCACCATGGACTGGCCGGACAACCATCCCGATGACCTCGATCTGTTCGTGCAGGATCCGATCGGCAATATCGCCTGGTACCGTCATCGCGAGGCCGGCTTCCTGACGCTTGACCGCGACGACCGGGGCGGCGCCAACGACTTCATCCTCGTCAACGGCCGGAAGATTGCCTCGCCCATTCGCGAGGAAATCGTCACCGTGCGCGGTATCGTCGCCGGCGAATATACCGTCAATGTCTCGCACTTTCAGGCGACGACCGGGCGGCCGGTGGACGCGACCGTGAAGGTACAGAAGCTCAATCCGACAGCGCAGGTGATCTTCGACGACAAGGTGACGGTCGATCACACCGGCGACGAGAAGACCGCGCTGCGGTTCTGGCTCGACGCGGAAGGAGAGGTGACTGACGTTCAGCGGCGGCCAAAGTCGCTGCTGGAGACCTTCCGTAACGTTCGCGCCAACGGCGCCGATCTCGATCCGAAAACCGGTGTCAGGATGACGCGATGACGGACAGGCTGCAATCGGTCGTGGTCGCGCTCTCGGTCAGCTACGCGCTGATCGGTGCGCTGTTGCTCGTCGCTCTCGCCTACGGGCGCTTGCCGTGGAAGGCGAAGGCTCTGGCCGTGGTCGTGGTCAGCGGCTTTTACATCGTAGGATTCAACGCCACCCGGGGAATGCTCGGCTGGGCGAGCGCCGAGAACCTGCCGCCCTCTTTCAAGCTCGTGTATGCCCGCGTTGTGGACCCGCATTCGCTTCAAGGGGATCCAGGCTCGATCTATCTCTGGGTCGAGGCGCTGGACGAGGACAACAGGCCAAGCGGCGTCCCCAGGGCCTATCGACTGCCATACAGCGAAAAGCTCGCCGAAAGGATCGACCATGCCGTCGATCAGATCCGTGCCGGACACCCGCAGCAGGGCGGCCGGACCGCCGATTTCGGCACCGGCCGTGGCGGCCTTATCGACGCGGCGCGGGAATACATCCTGCCGAAGGCGATCATCGAGACGGCGGGCGGCGATCCCTCGACGGGCTTCTTCGATGCCGGGCCGCAGGCAGGCGACGGCGTATCATTCACACCGCTGCTGCCGCCTCGGATGCCGCCCAAGGACGAACAGGGACAATAAGCACTGGCCTGGAGGGCGGTAAACCATCGGCGGCGGGCGGGGGAATCCCAAAGAACAGGCACCTGAGCCGGATTGTTGCCCGCGAGGAAGACGGAGTCCTCCGCTCGGCAGGTCCTATGGTCGTCCGGGCGCGCCGTAGCGCCGTTCGCACGTCCCCATCACGGATTATTGAATAACAGATATTGAAATCTGTTAGCAAGATTACCTATATTACCATTGACGCAGAGACTGGGGCGTCAACCGGGGAGCCGCGCTGGCGGCCCCAGGCAGTGTACGAGGACTTCGCCATGACTATCGAAATTCTTCATCTGGCCGCTCAAATCCAGCAGTGGCTCAATCAGCGGGTCGCCCGCCATCTGGCAGAACAGGCCGAGCGGCTTTCCCGCTGACCATGACAAACAACAAGATCGGTCCGCTAAGGGAGGGGATAGTCGCATGAACGAGACCGTGGTTTTGACCCCGGAGCGCATCCTGGAGGTCACCGAGGACGTGCTGCGCCGTTTTGGGCTTGCAAAAGCGACCGTGGTGGACGTGGCGCGCGCGCTCGATGTCAGCCACGGCAGCGTCTACCGTCATTTTCCGAGCAAGGCTTCGCTGCGTGAGGCGGTGGCAAAACGCTGGTTGGAACGCGTCAGCGCCCCGCTTGCCGAGATCGCGGAGAGCCCCACGCCCGCGTCGGCGCGGCTCGACAAGTGGCTCCGGGCGCTGTTTGACGCCAAGCAAAAAAGGGTTGCCGAAGATCCCGAGATGTTTGCGACCTACCAGTCGCTGGCGCGGGAAGCGTGCAAGGTGGTGAAGGCGCACAAGGAGAGCCTGATCGACCAGGTGGCGCAGATCCTGTCCGATGGCGTCAGGCAGGGCGTGTTCGAGGTGTCAGACGTCAAGGTCACGGCGCAGGCGGTTTTCGACGCCACCAGCCGCTTCCATCATCCCGCGCATTCCGACGAGTGGAGAGACCCGCAGCTTGCGGCGCGGATCGACGCGCTCCTGGCGCTTTTGATCAAGGGCCTTGAAACGCCGCGCAAGCGCTGACATCGCTCCGGCGTTTTGCGCGCCTTCCGCGCTTCTTTTTGATATCCATCAACTCCGGCAAAAAGACCGGACGATAGGGTGGGTTCGCGGAGGAAAGCGTGCTGCTGGCACTTTTTTCGGACATTCACGCCAATCGGCAGGCCTTCAGCGCCTGCCTTGATTTTGCGAAGGCGCATGGCGCGGACCGCATCATCTGCGTCGGCGACTACGTCGGCTATGGCGGCGATCCGGAATGGGCGGTTGAGACCGTGATGGAGCTTGTCGGCAAAGGCGCGCTTGCGGTGCGCGGCAACCACGACCATGCGGTCGCCGTCTTTTCGGAAACCATGAACGCCGAGGCGCAGGCCGCGATTGAATGGACCCGCGGCCAATTGAGTGCCGCTCAACGGCGTTTCCTTGCGGAATTGCCGCTCGTGCTTGAAGAGGACGACCGTCTCTATGTGCACTCCGAGGCGAGCAGTCCGGCAAAATGGCGTTACGTCCTATCGACCGCCGATGCCGGACGAAGTCTTTTGGCCACCGACGCGCACATTACCTTCGCTGGCCACGTCCACAAGCCTGCGCTTTATTCGATCTCGGCGACCGGCAAGATGACGAGTTTCGTCCCGATATCGGGCGTGACGGTCCAACTATTGTCCGGCCGGCGCTGGCTGACCATCCTGGGCTCGGTCGGCCAGCCCCGCGACGGTGATCCTGCAGCATCCTTTGCCATTTACGACACAGATTCCCGCGAAATCACCTGGTGCCGCGTGCCCTATGACGTGGAGACGGCCGCCAGACGAATTCGCGACAACGGCCTGCCGACGTGGCTCGCCGACCGCCTTTTGGTCGGGAGATAGCGATGTCGAAATTTTCGATTCAGCCAGGCGCAGTGATCGACGGTTTCACCATCGGAGAATGCGTTCATCGCGGCGGCATGGCGACGCTGTGGAGCGCCAGTCGCCCCGATATCGCTTCGCCGCTTCTGATGAAAATCCCGCGAGTTTCGGAAGGCGAGGATCCCGCCGCCATCGTCAGCTTCGAGATGGAGCAGATGATCATGCCGAGATTGTCGGGACCGCACGTGCCGTTTTGCCATGCGGCGGGCGACTTCGAACGCCAGGCCTATGTCGCGATCGAACTCATCCCGGGCAAGACGCTTTACGGCCGGATCGACGATCTGCCGCTTCCTTACGAGGAAATGCGCCTCGTCGCGTGGAAAATCGCCCTCGCCCTGGCCGATCTGCATCGGCAGAACGTGATCCATCACGACATCAAGCCAAGCAGCATCATGTTTCGTCCCTCGGGCGAGGCGGTGCTGATCGATTTCGGCCTTTCGCACCACAATCAATTGCCCGACCTGCTGCAGGAAGAATTCCGCGTGCCCTATGGCACCGCGCCCTACATGGCGCCGGAGCGATTGCTCGGGGTGCGCGATGATCCGCGCAGCGACCTGTTTTCATTGGGCGTGCTGCTCCATTTCTTTACGACCGGCGTGCGGCCCTTCGGCGAAAGCGAAACAATGCGCGGCATGCGGCGACGGCTTTGGCGCGATCCGTATCCGCCGCGCAAATTGAGGGCGGACTACCCGCCCTGGCTGCAGGAAGTCGTGCTGCGCTGTCTGGAGGTCGAGCCGGTCTGGCGTTACCCCACGGCTTCGCAACTGCGTTCGAGCTCGCTCATCCCGACCAGGTCAAGTTGACCGCGCGCTCCGAGCGGCTCAACCGCGATCCGCTGCGAACCGTCTGGCGCCGACGCTTCAACGGCAACCTGATCCGGCCGCAGGGTCAATCCGCCGTCGCCACCCAATTGGCTTCAGGGCCGATCGTGGCGGTCGCGATCGACGTCACGCAAGGATCGGCCGAACTCAATGCGGCGTTGCGTCTCACCGCCGAACGAATCCTCAAGACGCTGCCCTCGGCGCGATTGGCCTGCCTGAACGTGCTCAAGCTCGGCCGCGTCACGATCGACCGGACGTTGGACGAAGAGGGCCACAACAAGCATGTCGACCGGCTCGTGACCCTGAAGCACTGGGCCTCGCCATTGAAGCTCGACGAGAGCCGGTTGACCGCGCATGTTCTCGAAGCCATCGATCCGGGCGCGGCGATCCTGGAATTCGCGGCTGCCAACCACGTCGACCACATCATCATCGGCGCACGCCAGAATTCGCTTGTGCGCGCGCTGCTCGGCGGCGTCTCGGCCAAGGTCGCGGCGGAAGCGCCCTGTACGGTCACAGTCGTGCGTCCGCCCCGGCTCGCCTCGCATGGTGAGCAGGACAGCACAAGCCAGACCAGATCCGACCAAAACCTCGGCGCCGGCCTCTAGATCATGATGCGCTCAAGTGGAATTGCATCATGATCTCATCTCTCTATTTGAGCATGATCTCGGCGCAAACGCGTTCCGCGTTTGTCGCGAGGGAAACCGGTTTCCACTTTTCGTTAACGCGGCCCTTCGGGTCCGGATCATGCTCAAACACAACACCCAGGGCAGCTCACCATGACCGATCCGTTTGATCTGGAGCGATTTGTCGATGCGCAATCGCCGGTATACAAGCGTGTCGTCGCCGAACTGGGCGGGGGCCGCAAGCAAAGCCACTGGATGTGGTTCATCTTTCCCCAGCTGGCCGGTCTCGGACATAGCGCAATGGCGCAACGCTTTGCCATCGCTTCTATCGAGGAGGCCAAAGCCTACCTTGCGCATGGCATTTTGGGGCCAAGGCTTCGGGAGTGCACCGCTCTCGTCAACGCGGTCGAGGGCCGCACGATCACGGAAATCCTTGGCAGTCCGGACGATCTCAAATTCTGCTCGTCGATGACGCTGTTCGGCGCAGTGTCGGGCGAAACGGAATTCGCCTCTGCAATCGCGAAATTTTACGGGGGAAAGCAGGACCGCAGGACGCTGGACCTGCTTCAATCGCTCCGGCCTGGATGAGCCGACGCGGCTTTTTAGAGAAATGCCTCGATATTGACGATGGATATGCCGAGCGATTTCAGGCTTTGATGGGTTGCAGCCATCGAACCGTCGATGTCAATGCCGCGGCAGGCATCCTCGATCACGGCGACTTCGAAGCCAGCCTTGCGCGCGTCCTCCGCCGAGTAGCGGACGCAGAAGTCGAATGCGAGTCCCGCGACAAAGACGTTCTTCAAATGACGTTCGCGCAAATAGCCGAGCAGGCCGGTTGGGGTCTTGTGGTCGTTTTCGTAGAGCGCCGAATAGGAATCGATGTCGCGATGGAACCCCTTGCGCAGTACGAGGCTTGCCTGCGCGGTATGCAGCGATTTGTGGAATTCAGCCCCTTCCGTATCCTGAACGCAATGATCGGGCCAGAGCACCTGCGCGCCGTAAGGCAGCTTGATCGTGTCGTAAGGCTTCTTGTGCGCGTGATTGGAGGCAAAGGAGACGTGGTCGCCTGGATGCCAATCCTGCGTCAACACGACGTTGCGGAATCTTTGCGCAATGCGATTGATCACAGGTACGACCTTCTCGCCGTCGGGAACGGCGAGCGCGCCGCCGGTGCAAAAGTCGTTTTGCACGTCGACCACGATCAGGACGTCTTGCTCGGAAATTTTCATCGCAGAACCTCAAGTTCGATTCCGAGATCGAGGATCGACAAGCTGCGACCAAACTCTCGTCGGAACCGATGATCAGCGCATGATCCGGAAAAGTGTGCAGCGGTTTTCCGAAAAGATCATGCGCAAATAATAAGCTAAAGCGCGATGGCGATTTCGACCCAAAGCCATCGCGCTTTAGATCGCTTCGCCGCGCGCCGAAGCGGCCGCATTGCGGATCGCGGAAATATTGGCCTTGTAGGCTTCCACGGTGCCGCCCTTGAACACGGCCGAACCCGCGACGAAGGCGTTCGCGCCGGCCGCGGCAAGCTGAGCTGAAACATCCGGCGCGACGCCGCCATCGACTTCGATGTCGATCGGCCGCCCCGCCGTCATGGCGCGCAGGTCCTGTATCTTGCCAAGCGCGGAAGGGATGAAAGCCTGTCCGCCGAAACCGGGATTGACCGACATCACGAGCACCAGATCGATCATGTCGATCACATATTCGATCGCCGTGATCGGGGTTGCCGGGTTGAGCGACACGCCGGCCTTCTTGCCGAGAGCGCGGATCGCCTGCAGCGAGCGATGCAGATGGGGACCAGCTTCCGCATGCACCGTGATGTGGTCGCAGCCGGCCTTGGCAAACGCCTCGAGATAGGGATCGCACGGCGAGATCATCAGATGGGCGTCGAAGATTTTCTTCGTATAAGGGCGGATCGCCTTGATGACGTCGGGCCCGTAGGAAATGTTGGGGACGAAATGCCCATCCATCACGTCGAGATGGATCCAGTCGGCACCCGCCGCGTCGACGGCGCGAACCTCCTCGCCGAGCCTGGCGAAATCGGAGGACAGGATCGAGGGCGCGATGACGAGAGGACGAGACGCAAATGGCTGGGACATGCGCGGGCTCCGAACCTTCGATCATTGAGGGCGATTTCCGCCTAACACGCGCAAGGCCAACGGGCAATGCAAGCCACAGGTTGCGGAAATTTTTGCCGGTCGCGGCACCAATTGCCGGTCGGCGCAAGCCGTTCCAGACATGGAAATCCCTCATTTCGCTGGATTTTCCACCATGGCACGCGGCTTGCTGCATGGCTTGCAGGGGGTCGCGATGAGCGACCTGTCGGAGTTTTCTCATGCTGCTTGCCCTGGGCGCGGTGTCGGCCGCACTGGACGCCATCCAATCGCTGACGACGCCCAAACCGTCGTCTTCGCACGGAACAGGCTTTGGTCCGGCTTCGCCCCCGCCAACCGGCAGTCCCTCAACGCCGCCAGCAGGGACGGTGCCGGTCACGGGCTTTACGAACGGACCGCAAATATCGCCTGACAATATCAGCGCGCTGCTCGCAGCCCAGAGCCAGTCCACCGGTTTTAACCGATCAGACGCAACCCCGTTGCTCACAGCGCCGCCGACGTTTTCGAACGCCGCAACCTCGGCCTATAACGCCATCGATCAGTTGGTCCAGGCAAAGGCCGCGCCGATTCCGCACCCACCCGCCTCGCTGTCACTCAACGTGTGAAGTCTTCCTGACGCCCGTCAGCGCCTGATCGCCCGTTCTATCCGAAACGATCGCGCCACGCCGGCAATGCGTCGGGGAACGGCAGGGCGGTCGCGGCATAAACGCCCCGCGCGATCGCTCGCGCCACCACATTGGCCGCGATCATGCCAAGCTCGGTGAGGCCGACCAGTGGACCGATCGGCCTTTCACCCGTTGCGGCCGCGAATACCACGTCGCCGTCCATCGGCGCGTGCACCGGATAGATTGCGCGGGCAAAGCCGGTCTGGGCGATCATCGCCAGACGCCGGGCCTGCGGTTTTGTCAAAATCGCGTCCGTCACCACCACCGCGAGCGTCGTATTCTCCACGGCCGTTGCGGACGGACCCCCCTTGATGCGCATTTTCAGCATGTCCGGCGTGATTGCGGCCGGCAATCCGCGCCCGCCATATTCGCCGCCGATCTCGAATGGGGCTGCCCAGAACCATGGGCCTTCGCCCACCGTGACAGTCCCGACCGCATTGACCACCGCGAGCGCGGCGACCTTTACGCCACTCTCCGTCTGCGCCGAAGCGGAGCCCAATCCTCCCTTCAGAATAGCCGTATTGGCGCCAAGCCCCGCACCGACGCTGCCGAGCGTGAAGTGCGTGCCGGCTGCTGCGGCCGCGGCATAGCCGAGATCGCGATAGGGCGCGAAACGTCCCCATTTCTTGTTGCCGCCGTTCAGAAGATCGAAACAGATCGCGCCGGGCACGATGGGAATAAGCGCCCCGCGCACCTCAAAGCCGCGGCCTTGTTCGGCAAGCCACGCCTGCACCCCGCTGCCGGCGTCGAGTCCGAACGCCGAACCGCCGGCAAGCGCGATCGCATCGATCCTTTCGACCGTGTTGGCGAGGTCGAGTAGTGCCCCTTCGCGCGTGCCGGGCCCGCCGCCACGCACATCCATCGCCGCCACCGCCGGCTTGTCGAAAACCACCGCCGTCACACCGGAGGCAAGCGCTGCATCGTCAGCATGGCCGACGCGAACACCATCGATATCGGTGAGGAGGTTCTTCATGGTCGGTCCTTGCTGATGCTTTCCACGCCGCCTGATTGAAAAACGCCCCGGCGAACCGGGGCGTCGACAGGTCACAGAGTCGTGGGGGTTCAGTCTTCAAGAGCCCTTCGGATTGACCTCGGTGTAATTGCCCTTGGAATCCCACTTGTAGACGACGTAGTCGATCTGCTTGATGTCGCCCTTGGCATCGAACTCCATCTTGCCGATCACCGTATCCCACGCGTTGGCCTTGATCGTTTCCATGACCTTCTTCGGATCGGTGGTGCCGGCCTTTGCTGCTGCCTGCGACCATACCTGGATCGCGGCATAGGTGTAGAGCGTATAGCCCTCGGGATCGATGTTGTTCGCCTTGAACTTCTCGACGATGGCCTTCGCGGTCGGCTTGTTGCGCGGGTCGGGACCGAAGGTGAACAGCGTGCCTTCGCCGGCGGGACCCGTGATGGAAGCGAACTCCTTGTCGGCGAGCGCATCGCCGGCCATCAGGACGGTCTGCATTCCCTGGTCGCGCATCTGGCGCACGATCAACCCGCTTTCCTGGTGGTAGCCGCCCACGAAAACCAGATCGATGTTCTCGCGCTTCATGCGCGAAACGATGGCGGTGAAGTCCTTGTCGCCCTTGTTGTAGGACTCGAACATCTTCTCGGTGAACCCGGCCTTGTTGAGCGCCTTCTTGGTCTCATCGGCAAGGCCTTTGCCGTAGGTGGTCTTGTCGTTGAGAATGGCGACGTTCTTGCCCTTGTAATACTTGATGATGTAGTCGGCGGCGACCAGGCCCTGCTGATCGTCGCGTCCGCACACGCGCGCGACGTTCCAGAGCTTGCGCTCGGTGAACAGCGGATTGGTCGAGGCCGGCGTGATCTGCAACACGTTGCCGTCGGCATAGGCTTCCGACGCCGGGATCGACGACGAGGAGCAGTAGTGGCCGGCGACGAACGGGATTCTGGCACTGGCGAATTTTTCCGCCACCGAACGTGCCTGCTTGGGATCGCAGGCGTCATCGCCGACTTCGAGCGCCAGCTTCTTGCCAAGCAGACCTCCACCGGCATTGAGATCCTTGACCGCCTGTTCGGCCCCGTTCTTCATCTGGCGCCCGAATGCGGATTCGCCGCCGGTCATTGGACCCGCCACTGCGATGGTGATGTCTTGCGCAAATGCTGCCGTCGAAAGCGCAAGCGACGCGCCGATTGCCAGGCCAATGAGCTTTAGTGATTTCATGAGAGGTCCTCGCGGATAGTTCGCCATGGGGAATTGGCATTCTCGGCTGATTTCACGGCGAAGTCATCGGTAAATTTCAGGCAGAGGCGTCTTCCGGGGGCGCCTTTGTGGTCATTCCGGGGCGCGAGACCATTAACCCCGCCTGCCGCCTTCCAGATAGGCGGCGCGGATTTCGGGACGTTGCAACAGTTCCGCGCCTGTTCCCTGCAGCGTTATCAGCCCGTTGACCATGACATAGCCGCGATGGGCGAGCCTCAGCGCGTGGTTGGCGTTCTGCTCCACGATCAGCACCGTTAGACCATCCTGCCGGTTGAGTGTCCGGATTGCGTCGAAAATCTGCCGCGCGATCAGGGGGGCGAGGCCCAGAGACGGCTCGTCGAGCAAGAGCAGGCGAGGGCGGCTCATCAGCGCGCGGCCGATCGCTAGCATCTGCTGTTCTCCG
The DNA here is from genome assembly GCF_035570375.1 of Bradyrhizobium sp. Classification (GTDB taxonomy): domain Bacteria; phylum Pseudomonadota; class Alphaproteobacteria; order Rhizobiales; family Xanthobacteraceae; genus Bradyrhizobium. Next base: position 14,739 of record NZ_DATMLW010000199.1, read on the forward strand.
CCCGACAGGGTTCCGCCGCGTTGCGTCATGCGCTCGCTGAGCCGCGGAAACAGGGCCAGCACCCGCTCGAGCCCCGCCGAGCGGTCTGCTTCGCTACAATCGGTGGCGTCTGCGCCCATCTGCAGGTTTTCGGCTACGCTCATCCGCGGAAAAATCCGTCGGCCTTCGGGCGATTGCGCGATGCGCAGCCGCGCGATCTCGTGTGTGGGCATCGCGGTGATGTCGCGGCCGTCGAACAGGATCTGCCCGGAGCGGGCGCGCGGCTTGCCGAAGATCGTCATCATCAAGGTCGACTTGCCGGCGCCATTGGCGCCGATCAGCGCGACGATCTCGCCCGGGCTTATCGCGAGATCGACGCCTTTCAGCGCCTCGATCTTGCCATAGGCGGCACGAAGGCCGCGGATCGCCAGCATCGGCTGGGCGGATGAAGCGTTCATGGAGCGCTCCGTTCCTCGCGGACCGGAGCTGTATCGCTCCCTCCTCCTGAAAGGGGGAGGGGTGGGGAGGGGGTCAATTCGCGCGCTCGTCTCTCCATGTTTGCAACGAGGTTGGCAAGCACGCCTTGCAAATTCTCGAAGACGTGGTTGTTCCAATACCGGACGACCGCGATTTTCTTTTCGGAGAGAAAGCGCGTGCGGCGCGCGTCCGCTCGCTTCCGTTGAGCAGCATGCTGGCCGCCATCGAGTTCAACGGCAACGCGAAGTTTTGGACAGTAGGAGTCGAGGGTGAAAGCGCCGATCGGATGCTGCCGTCTAAAGTGAAAGCCATTTAGCTGGCCACGACGAAGCGCACGCCACAGCCTGGTCTCTGCTTCCGTCATATTACCGCATGGCTTCCTTGCACGCGCGGTCATCGCCGGTGTGCGCGAGAAACGCAACCCCCTCCCGCTCGCTTCGCGATCGAACTTCCCCTTGCCGGGGGAGGTTGGCAGGGTGCGCGGGGCGGTCACGGGCTGCTCTCCATGACGGCAATTGCTTCCTGCTCGTCGGCGCCGAGATAGGCCGCGATCACCTTGGGATCGTCGCGGACGGCTTGGGGCGGCCCTTCGGCGATCTTGACGCCATAGTCCATCACAGCGATGTGGTCAGAAATTTCCATCACGACCGACATGTCATGCTCGATCAAGAGGATCGAGGTGCCCAGATCGTCGCGGATCGAAAGCAAAAGTTCACTCAACGCCGCGCTTTCGCGCGCGTTAAGGCCAGCGGCCGGCTCGTCGAGGCACAGCAATGCCGGCTCGGTGCACATCGCGCGGGCGATTTCCAGACGCCGCTGATCGCCATAGGGCAGGTTGCCGGCGGCATCATCGGCGCGCTCGAGAAGCCCAATGCGGTCGAGCCATCGCTTAGCCTGGTCGATCGCGTGTTTCTCCGCCGCGCGCCAGGAGGGAACGCCGATCAGACCGAGAATGGTGAGGCCCGAAGCCAGCATCAGCGCGTTGTGTTGGGCAACCATCAGATTCTCGAGTGCGGTCATCCCGGGAAACAGCCGGATGTTCTGGAACGTGCGCGCCACCTTCGCCTGCCTGGCGATCCTGAAATCGTTCAGGCGCTCAAGCTGGATGCTGCGGCCACCCTCATGGGTAAGGCGGATCGCGCCCGAGGTCGGCCTGTAGAAACCGGTGATGCAGTTGAACACGGTGGTCTTGCCGGCGCCGTTCGGCCCGATGAGGGCCGTGATCTTGCGGCGCTCCGCATCGAACGACAGGTCGTTGACGGCGACGACGCCGCCAAAGCGCATGGTCAGATGATCGACGTTGAGGATGTTGTCGGCGTTCATCCCCGGCCTTCCCTGGCGAGCTCGGAGGAAATCGCCTCGCTGCGTTTCAGAAACACCGTCGGCGCCCGGTAGCCGACCAGTCCGCGGGGCCGCCAGATCATCAAAAGCACCATCGCCATGCCGAACACCAGCATCCGGTACTGATCGAATCCGCGAAACAGTTCGAAGCCGCCGATCAAGGTGAGCGCGGCAAGCGCAACGCCAAGCTGCGATCCCATGCCGCCGAGCACCACGATTGCGAGCACCAGCGCCGATTCCTGGAAGGTGAAGGACTCAGGACTGATGAAGCCCTGCCTGGTCGCAAAGAACGCCCCGGCAAAGCCGCCGAACATGGCGCCGGTGGCAAACGCGGTCAGCTTGGTGGTGGTGGTGTTGATGCCTAGCGCACGGCAGGCGACTTCGTCCTCGCGCAACGCTTCCCAGGCGCGGCCGATCGGCAGGCGGCGCAGCCGGATCGTCACCCAGTTGGTCAGGAGCGCCAGCGCGAGGATCACGTAAAACAGGAACACGATGCGATGCGTCGGCGAAAATTCGATCCCGAGCCTGGCGGCAAGGCCGTCCTCGCCCGCCGTCAGCGGGATGCCGAAGAAGGACGGCCGCGGAATGGCGCTGATGCCGTTCGGCCCGCCGGTCAGGCTTTGCCAGTTGATGATGACGAGACGGATGATCTCGCCGAAAGCCAACGTCACGATGGCGAGATAGTCGCCGCGCAGCCGCAGCACCGGAAATCCGAGCATCACGCCCCACAATGCGGCGAGAATGCCGGCGAGCGGCAGGCAGGTCCAGAACGACAGCCCCAAATTGGTCGACAACAGCGCGTAGGAATAGGCGCCGACCGCATAGAACGCGACATAGCCGAGATCGAGCAGACCGGCGAGCCCGACCACCACGTTCAATCCCCAGCCAAGCATCACATAGGTCAAAACGAGAATGCCGAGATCGAGAATGTAGCGCTGGTTGTAGAAGATCACCGGCACGAGGAAGGTGAAGATCAGAAGCAGTGGCGGGATGGCGCGGCCTGCGAAATCGAGCGCGGTCTGCAGCGGTTGCGGAACGGACCTCGTGGTCCCCGCCGGCCCCCACCATTGCCGGAACAGTTCGATGACGATGCTGCCGACAAAGACGATGAGGACCAGGATGGCGAGATCGTCGAACCGCGTCCAATAGATCAATTGTCCGGTGGGGCCCGCCTCGGTGCGGATCCCGACCATCAGCGAAAAAAGCACGAGCGCCACGAGCGCGCTGATCAGCGCCTTCTTCAAGATGAATGCGACGCCGGGCAGGCGGGAGACGTGCGTCAATTCGGATGTGGATGATGTCACGTTAGACTTTTTCGACTTCGGGGCGGCCGAGCAGGCCGGTCGGAAGGAAGATCAGAACCACGATCAGGATCGAGAACGCGGCGACGTCCTTGTATTCGACGGAGAAATAGGCCGACCAGAAGGTTTCGATCAGACCGATCAGGAGACCGCCGAGCATCGCACCGGGCAACGATCCGATGCCGCCGAGAACGGCTGCGGTGAAAGCCTTGATGCCGGCGACAAAGCCCATGAAGAAATCGACCAGGCCATAGTAGAGCAGGTACATCATGCCGGCGACGGCGGCGAGAGCGGCACCGATCACGAAGGTCATGGAGATGGTGCGGTCGACATCGACGCCGAGCAGCGCCGCCATCGTCTGATCCTGCTCGCAGGCGCGCATGTCGCGCCCCAGCCGCGTCCGCGACACCAGCCAGGTGAAGAGGGCAAGCAGCACGACGGTGGCGATGACGACGAGGATCTGCACATTGGACAGCCGCACCACGAAGCCGTCGCTCTCGAACAGGCTGTAGCCACCGGTGATGATCGGCGGCACCGGCTTGACGCGCGCGCCTTGCGCGATCTGGGAGTAATTGATCAGCACGAACGACATGCCGATTGCCGACAGCATCGGCGCAAGGCGGAACGAGTGCCGCAGCGGCCGGTAGGCGATGCGCTCCACCGTCCAACCATAGAGCGCGGTGATCGCCATCGATACCAGAAGCACGATCAACAGAATGACCGGCACCGCGGTCAGTCCGATCGAGACCAGGATCAAAAAGGAGATCAGCGCAATGAAGCCGCCGATCATGAAGATATCGCCATGGGCAAAATTGATCATGCCGACGATGCCATAGACCATGGTGTAGCCGATGGCGATCAGGCCGTAGATCGAGCCGAGCACGATGCCGTTGATCAGTTGCTGGGCGAAATAATCCATGCGCTGCCGCTGCCTGGCGCATCTTCCGGCGAGATTATCCGGTTTGCCGTATCAGAACATGCGCAACTGAACTCTTGACGCGGCGAGCGCCCTGGCAGGCGGACGGCGCGTCGCTCATTTCTTAACAGTGGGAACCCGCTGCGGCAACAGCGCGAGCGGTAAGTCTAAGGTCTTGTACAGAGATAGTTTTCGCGAAGCCAAGCCATCGGCCCGGCGGCGGCGACAATCGTTTGAGCAAGGTTTTCAGGAACAAAAGTTCCTGCGCAACCAACAACGGGTTCCCCAGTTGTCCCTCTTGCGGCATTCAACAAGGGAGATCCCGATGTCCAGCCAGAACCAGAATCCGGGCAAGCAGCAGAATCAGAATCCAGGGCAGAAGCCTGGCCAGCAGAATCAGAATCCTAACCAGAAGCCCGGCCAGCAGCAGGGTGGTGGGCAAAAACCCGGACAGCAGCAGCAGGATCCGAACCGCCAGGGACAGAACCCGACCCAGCAGGACAAGGGCGGCCGCTAATCTCCAGTCAACGAAGTGAATGCATTGAAATCCCGCCGAAAGGCGGGATTTTTCTTTGTCAACTGCCTGCGTCCTCATCACGCCACGGCTGTATTCGCGCGAGCGGTCATCTGGACCTCTCAGGGAACCTCAACTACGGTTCCCCTGGCAAGCGGCAACGTCCGGGTGAATGGTTTCGATCATCTGCCGGATGGAACGACCGCGATACCAGGAGGAAATGCCGATGAACATGACCCGCCGGGGTGTATTTGCGACCGCAGGGGCCGCAGCGAGCGCTCTAGCCTTTGGAGAGCGGGCGCAAGCCCAGTCTTTCGAATTCAAGCCGAACCAGCGCTACCCCGAGGCGTCGGTCGAGATCCTCGATCCAAGCTTTACCAAATATCGCGTGTTCTCCAGCACGCTGGAGCAACTTGCGACGGGAATGCGATGGGCGGAGGGACCGGTCTGGTTCGGCGACGGTCGCTATCTCCTCGTCAGCGACATTCCCAACAATCGCATCATGCGCTACGACGAAGCCAACGGAAACTGGGGCGTGTTTCGCCAGCCGTCAAACTTCGCCAACGGCCATGCGCGCGATCGGCAGGGCCGCCTGATCTCCTGCGAACACCTGACGCGCCGCGTGACGCGCACCGAATACGACGGCAAGATCACGGTGCTGGCCGACAATTTCAACGGCAAGCGTCTGAACTCTCCCAACGACATCGTATGCAAGTCCGACGGCTCGATCTGGTTTACCGATCCGCCGTTCGGGATCGCCGGCGAGTGGGAAGGCGACAAGGCAACGCCGGAATTGCCGCACTCGGTTTACCGCATCGCTCCCGACGGCAAGCTCGGACTGGTCACCGCGGATCTTGCCGGCCCTAACGGGCTTGCCTTCTCGCCCGACGAAAAGAAGCTCTACATCGTTGAATCACGCGCACAGCCGAACCGGCTGATCTGGTCTTACGACGTCGGCGCGGACGGAATGACGCTGTCCAACAAGATCAAGCTGGTCGACGCCAACGGGCCTGGGGCTTTCGACGGACTCAGGGTCGATACCGACGGCAACCTCTGGTGCGGTTTCGGCAGCAACGGCGCACCAAACGCCAAGGGCGAGGAACTGGATGGCGTCAAGGTGTTCAATCCGGAAGGCAAGGCCATTGGCTTCATCCGCCTTCCCGAACGCTGCGCCAACCTGACCTTCGGTGGCGTGAAGAAGAACCGCCTGTTCATGGCCAGCTCGCATTCGCTTTACGCGCTGTACGTGGAGGCAAGGGGCGCGGTCTGAGTCGTTCTGCGTCATTGTCGTCGCGAGGAGTGCAGGCGACGAGGCAATCCGGAGCCGGAGACAAGGCTGGATTGCTTCGCTCGCGCTCGCAATGACGCCAAAATACCGCCTCCAACATTAAGGTAAACAAAGGGTTTAAATTGCTCCTCGCAGTTTAAGGGCGTTACCTGTCCCGACAAGCCGAGAGCCTTTCGAAGAGCTTACGGAAAAAAGGGAAGCGTAGATGCCGAGACATTGGCGGATCAGTTCTTTCAGCGGCATATTGCTGGCGGCCTATTTCATTCCGACGTGGGCGATCGTCGCCTGGCGGATCATGATTTCGCCGGTGCAGGGACTTTTTGAGCGGCCGAATGTATCGGTAGCGTTCTTCATCAGCGATCATCTGCAACTGGGGTCGATGTCGATGGTGCGCATCGCCTGGCTGCTTGCGCTGAGCAGGGTGCTGGTGGTCGCATTCTTCGCGATCTTCGTGTGGTTCGCTGTTCGCGCCATGATCCGCAGGACCGAGGATCAAAAGGAGCCGCTGGCGATTGCGCTCGCGATCGGAAGCGTGATCAGTTTTGCAAGCATGATCCTCGCCTCGAAAGTCGGCGAGATCGAAGCGCTGCGCATGCATGCCACCGAGCTCCTGATGATGCTCGGCGCCGTGGTGGTGATGGTGTTCGAGCGCCCGGCGCAGGTCGAGGCTGCGACAATTGCGGCACCGAGCGAGCTAACTCTTGAGCAGGCCCAGCTCCGCAATAATGGCTGAGGCTTCCTTGACCGCGTGATTGGCGGCGGGCACGCCGCAATAGATCGCCTGTTGAAGCAATATCTCCTTGATGTCATCGGGCGTGAAGCCGCCCTCGCTCAACGCTGCGCGGACGTGCAGGCGAAATTCGTCCCATTGTCCGAGCGCGACCATGGTGCCGATCACAAGCACTCGCCTCGTGCGATGATCGAAATGCGGCCGGGTCCAGATCTCGCCCCAGGCGTGGCGCGTGATCAAATCGATGAAATCGGCGTTGAAAGAATTCCTGTTTGCGATCGATTTGTCGACCCAGGCGTCGCCGAGTACCTTTCGGCGCTGGGCCATGCCGTCCTCGCGCCGTTTCTGATCGTCCATCGAAGATCCTCCCCGTCATTGCGAGCGCTGCGAAGCAATCCATGGTGGCATCAATAAAGATACTGGATTGTTTCGTCGCTCACGCTCCTCGCAATGAGGCTATTACTTCTGCATCAAGAAGCCGATCACGGCCTCGGTGAAGGCGTGCGGCTGCTCGACATTTGAAATATGCGCAGCATCGAGAATAGTCAGCGAAGCGCCCGGGATCTGCCTGCGGATGAACTCCGCGGCGGCAACAGGGGTTGCCATATCGTGACGGCCGGCGATCACCAGCGTCGGGCTTTTGATCTTGGGTAGGTAGTCGCGGTTATCGAGCGCGCTCAGCGCCTCGCAACAGCCGAGGTAACCTTGCACAGGCGTTGCGATTAGCATCGACTTCATGTTCGCCGTTACTTGCGGTTCGCGTTCCCTGAAATCGGCGGTGAGCCAGGTTGCGATGACGGTGTCTGCAATCGCGGCGATGCCGCCTTCCTTCACCGCCTTGATACGGTTCAGCCAGTTGGTTGGATCGGGATAGTGACAGGCGGTGTTGGAGAGAATGATCTTGCCCAGGCGCTCCGGCGCATTGGCTCCAAGCCATTGCCCGACCATGCCGCCCATCGAAAGCCCGCACCAATGCACCTTGTCGATATTGAGATCGTCGAGGATCGCTAGCACGTCGCGGCCAAAGCGCTCCATCGAATAGGGCGGCGCCGGCGCGCCGGATTTGCCGTGACCGCGGCGGTCGTAGCGGATGACTCGGAACAGCTGGGTGAGCGCCTTCATCTGCGGCTCCCACATTTTCAAGGTACAACCCAGCGAATTCGACAGCATCAGCGTCGGTCCGCCGTCGCGTCCCTCGACAGATACGTTGAGCAGGCAACCGTCGGCATCGATCATCGGCATTGGCTCAAACCCCCGGTGTCATGCGCGGGGAAGATCCGCGCATCCATCTCAAGAAAGAAGCTCTATCAAAGATGATGGATTGCCGGGTCAAGCCCGGTGATGACGTTTCTCGGAAGAGCCGTCAGTTTTCCATCAACTTATTCCGTATCGATCGAAGCAAGCAGACGATCGATCAGGGCTTGCGAGACGCCCTGATAGGCCATCGGCTCGAATAGCTTTTTGACTTTTTCAGGACTGAGATGCGCCATGACTTTCGGCTCCTTCGCCAGCACGTCGCGCAAGGCTTTCTTTTCCGCCACAGCCTTCTTGCTCGCGGCCTCGACCAGGTGGTGGGCTTCCGCCTTGCCGAGCTTTTCGGCCAGCGCCATCGCCACCGCTTCGGCCATGATCAGGCCTCCGGTCGCATCCAGGTTGGCGCGCATGCGCGTGACGTCGACTTCCATGCCCTCGGCTATATCGACGATGGAACCAAGCGCGCCGGACGTGACGAGCAAAAGGCCTGGCAGCGTCGGCCATTCCGCGTGCCAGGGGCCGGCGCTGCGTTCATGATCCCCGACTTGCGCCGAAAAGATCGTCGCCGCAAGGTTCGGCGCCATGGTGGCCGCGGCAAGTGCGGCCGCGGCCGCGACCGGGTTGCGCTTGTGCGGCATGGTGGAAGAGCCGCCGCGGCCTTCGCCCGAGGGTTCGAACGCTTCAGCCACGTCGGTCTGCATCATCAACTGGACGTCACGCGCGATTTTGCCGCAACTTCCCGCAAGAATAGCCAGCACCGACGCTGCTTCGGCGAGACGGTCGCGATGGCTGTGCCATGGCGCATCGGGCAAGGGCAGTTGAAGCTCTTGCGCGAGCTTTTCTGCGACCAGCCATCCCTTGTCACCGAGCGCGGCGAGGGTGCCGGCGGCGCCGCCGAACTGAAGCGCGATCGTGTCGCCCTTGAGCCGCAGCAGGCGCAACCGCGACCGGTGAAGCGCTGCGGCATATTCGGCAAGTTTTAGCCCAAACGGCATCGGCAGCGCATGCTGAAGCCAGGTGCGCGCCACGACTGCCGTATGACGATGTTCTCGCGCAAGCCTCGCAAAACCCTTGATAGCACGGCCGAGATCGGCAAGCAGCGCCTCGATGCCCGCGCGCAACGTGAGCATGGCACCGGTATCGATCACGTCCTGGCTGGTAGCGCCCCAATGCACGTAACGCGCAGCCTCGGCGTCAGCCCTGGCGACGTCGGCGGTCAGCCGCTTGACCAGCGGAATGGCAAGATTGCCCGAGCGCGTGGCGGCATCGGCCAGCGCAGCCATGTCGAACGCGACGGCCTTGCAGGCCTTCGCAATCGGACCCGCCGCTTTGGCCGGAATCACGCCCACCTCCGCTTCGGCGCGCGCCAGAGCTGCTTCGAAATCGAGCATGTGCTGCAGGCATGTCGCATCGTCGCAGATGGCGCGCATGGCACCGCTCGACAGCATCGGTGCGAGCAGGGGCGAGAGCTGTGTACTCATGATGGGCTAATGGAGTGGATTTGACATTCGCTACCCTACTAGCCGCGAGTTCGCAAGCGAATGTCAAATCCAAAACTCCACCAGATACCAATATTTGGCTGGTGTCCTGATTCCGAAGTTCGCATCGTTTTGCGGCGACCTCGTTTGCGAACTTCGGAATCAAGAGGACACTAGCAAGTCATTGTTTCTAGTGTGGCTTTGGCTCAGAAGTCCGCATGACGAAGTTGCCGCGGCAATGATGCGGACTTCTGAACCGCCACACTAGCGGTCTTTCGATTCCAACATTCGCAAAGGTGCCTGCCGAGAGGGCGCGCGAATGTTGGAATCGGACCGCCAGCGCCTAACCATCCTGATCGGGCTGTGCCAATCCCAAAGCGCGAACGCAAGCCTGCCGAGACCGCGAAATATGCATCTTTCTTTTGGGCCAATCGTGCTTTACTTGGAACAAGACTTAAAAAGCGAATGGGAGGCGTAAGATGGCCATGACGATGAACGGGGAGGTCCAGCTTGCGGCGCCGCGCGAGGTAATCTGGGCCAAGCTGAACGATCCCGGGGTGCTGAAGGCGTCTATTCCCGGATGCGAGGAGCTGGAGCGGACCGAGGACAACGGTTTTCGCGCCACCGTCAAGGTGAAGGTCGGGCCCGTTTCGGCCCGCTTCAAGGGGAAGGTGATGCTGAGCGATCTCGACCCGCCGAACGGCTACAAGATCAACGGCGAAGGCGAGGGCGGGGTGGCCGGCTTTGCGAAAGGCGGCGCAAACGTGAAGTTGACCGAAAAGGAGGGCGGCACGCTGCTCAGCTACGACGTCGAGGCCCAGATCGGTGGCAAGCTTGCCCAACTCGGCCAGCGGCTGATCAACGGCACGGCCAAGAAGCTCGCGGACGAGTTTTTCTCCAATTTCGCAAACGCCGTACAAGGCTAATCTTCCACGCTAATCGTCTGAGCTAATTCCCTGAAAATGCTGGCCCCGCGGAGCGCCGTTCATAACCTGAAGCCATGCTGTGATGAGGTTGCCCATTGCGGGGATGGCCCATATTATGGCTTTGAAACGTCTTTGATGGTTGTGCTGCCGTGCAACGCGGCGGCTTTAGAGAGTGCTGAATGGCCAAAATCTCTTTGATCGTGAACGGTAATCCGGTGAACGCCAATGTCGATCCCCGCACCCTGCTGGTGCAGTTTTTGCGCGAGAATCTGCGGCTCACCGGCACCCATGTCGGCTGCGATACCTCCCAATGCGGGGCCTGTGTCGTGCATCTCGACGGCAAGGCAGTCAAATCCTGCACGACACTTGCGGTGATGGCCGACGGGCATGAGGTCCGCACCATCGAGGGACTTGCCGCCGACGGCGCCCGGCTGCATCCGATGCAGGAGGCCTTCCGCGAGCATCACGGCCTGCAGTGCGGCTTCTGCACGCCGGGCATGATCATGACCGCGGTCGATATGGTCCATCGCAAGGGCCACGACCTTTCCGAACAGACCATCCGCGAAGAGCTGGAAGGCAATCTCTGCCGCTGCACGGGCTACCAGAACATCGTTTTGTCGATCGCCGCCGGCGCCAGGGCGATGGCCAAATCCGACCTTGCATAACGCGCGTCAGCGCAAGGCGACAGGAATACCCAGGGAATACCGATGTACGAATTCAAATATCATCGTCCGGCGACCGTGCGTCAGGCCGCCAATCTCCTTGTCAAGAACGAGGATGCCAAGGTGATCGCTGGCGGCCATACCTTGCTGCCGGTCATGAAGCAGCGCCTCGCCAGTCCCCCGCATCTGGTCGATCTCTCTCACATCGAGGGGCTCGACAGTATCGAGATGAAGGGCCGTTCGCTTGTCGTTGGTGCTACGGCGACCCATCACGCGGTCGCTACCTCGGCCGTTGTCGGCGAGGCGATCCCTTCGCTCGCTTATCTCGCCGGGCTGATCGGCGATCCCGCGGTGCGCCACAGGGGCACCATCGGTGGCTCGCTCGCCAACAACGACCCGACCGCCGACTATCCCGCGGCCTGTCTGGCGCTGGGCGCGACCATCGTCACCAACAAGCGCCGCCTCAAGGCGGACGAATTCTTCAAGGGCCTGTTCACGACCGCGCTCGAAAGCGACGAGATCATCACAAAGGCGATGTTCCCGCTGCCGAAAAAGGCGGCTTATGTGAAATTTCGCAACCAGGCTTCGCGTTATGCGTTGGTAGGGGTATTCGTCGCCAGGCGTCCGTCGGACGTGCGCGTCGCCGTCACCGGCGCAGGCTCCGAGGGCGTGTTCCGCCTCACCGCGTTTGAAGAGGCGTTGAAGAAGCGGTTTTCGGCGAAGGCGCTCGATGGCCTGACGGTGCCGTCAACCGGTCTCAACAGCGACCTGCACGGCAGCGCCGAATATCGCGCGCACCTGATCGCGGTCATGGCGCGGCGTGCCGTCGAAGCCGCGACCGCGAAATCCTGAAGCGTCTGAAAATTCTGTTTGATCAAGGTTGGCTCTCCCATGGCTGCATCGGCGTTACCGAAATCCGTCGATGCGATGCTTGGGCTGTTGTCCTCACGCGGCTATTTCGCCGAGCGGTCGCTGGCGACCGTGACCTACCTGTCGCTGTGCATGGGCCGTCCGTTGTTCCTGGAAGGCGAGGCCGGCGTCGGCAAGACCGAAATCGCCAAGGTGCTGTCGGCGGCGCTCTCGCGCAACCTGATCCGGCTGCAGTGCTACGAAGGCCTCGATGTCGCTTCCGCCGTCTATGAGTGGAACACCGCGGCTCAGATGATCGCGATCCGGCTTGCGGAAGCGGCCGGCGATACCGACCGCGGGCAGCTCGAGAGCGACATCTTTGCCGAACGCTACCTGATCAAGCGGCCGCTTCTGCAGGCGCTCGAGCCGGATGTCGCCGGCGCGCCGGTCCTTCTGATCGATGAACTCGACCGCGCCGACGAGGCGTTCGAGGCCTATCTTCTGGAAATTCTCTCGGACTTCCAGGTATCGATCCCCGAATTCGGCACCGTGAAGGCCCCGCAGCCGCCGATCGTCATCATCACCTCCAATCGCACCCGCGAAATCCACGACGCGCTGAAGCGGCGCTGCCTTTATCACTGGGTGGATTATCCCTCCGCCGAGCGCGAGCTTGCGATCGTCAAATCGCGCGTGCCCGGAATCTCCGCAAAACTGTCGGAGCAGGTGGTGCGCTTCGTGCAGGCGCTGCGCGATCAGGATTTTTACAAGGCGCCCGGCGTCGCCGAGACCATCGACTGGGCCACCGCGCTCACCGAACTCGACGCCCGCACGCTCACGCCGCAGGTGGTCGGCGACACGCTTGGAGCGCTCCTGAAATACCAGGATGACATCGCGCGCATGCAGGGCGATGCCTTGGCGAAGGTTTTGAAAGAGGCAACGAACGAGAGTTAGGTGCCCGCGCAGGCTGTTCAACCTCTCCCGTCGGGAGAGGTCGGCGCGAAGCGCCGGGTGAGGGGGGCACCGACGAAGGATAGATCTTCTCCCAAAGGGAGAGGGGGCGCACCGCCGCTTTGACGTGAAACGTAATTGGGTTTTCCGATGCCCATCGATCATCTCGCGCCTCCGACCGGTCAGATGGCCGACAACATCATCGGTTTTGCGCGTGCCTTGCGCGCGGCCGGGATTCCGGTCGGGCCCGGTGCCGTCATCGACGCCATGAACGCGCTGCAGGTGATCGAAATCGGCAACCGCGCCGACGTGTTCACGACGCTGGAATCGATTTTCGTCAAGCGCCGCGAGCATGCGCTGATCTTCGCGCAAGCCTTCGCCCTGTTCTTCCGCGCCGCCGAGGAGTGGAAGCACCTCCTGGATTCGGTGCCGTTGCCCGATCACGCCAAAAAGAAGCCGCCGCCGGCCTCCCGTCGCGTCCAGGAGGCGCTATCGCAGGCGCAAATGACCGAAGCGCCGCAGGTACAGGAGCAGGAGCTTCGACTTTCGGTCTCCGACAAGGAGGTGCTGCAGAAGAAGGATTTCGCGCAGATGACGGCGGCCGAAATCGCCGAAGTCACCCGCGCCATCGACCAGATGAAGCTGCCGCAGGCCGAATTGCGCACCCGCCGCTTCAAGCCCGATGCGCGTGGGCAGCGGCTCGACATGCGGCGCACGCTGCGCGGCTCTCTGCGTACCGGCGGCGATATCATCGATATCCATCGGCTCGGCCGGATCGAGCGGCCGGCGCCGATCGTGGCACTCCTCGATATCTCCGGCTCGATGAGCGAATATACCCGCCTTTTCCTGCATTTCCTGCATGCGATCACGGACGCGCGCAAGCGCGTCTCGGTTTTTCTGTTCGGCACGCGCCTGACCAATGTGACGCGGAGCCTGCGTGCCCGCGATCCCGACGAGGCGCTCGCCGCCTGCTCGTCGGCCGTGGAGGATTGGGCCGGCGGCACCCGCATTGCGACTTCGCTCCACACCTTCAACAAGCTCTGGGGGCGGCGGGTGCTCGGGCAGGGCGCGATCGTCCTTCTGATCTCGGACGGGCTGGAGCGCGAGGCAGATGCGCGTCTGGCGTTCGAGATGGACAGGCTACACCGCTCCTGCCGTCGCCTGATCTGGCTCAACCCGCTGTTGCGCTATGGCGGCTTCGAAGCCAAGGCGCAGGGCATCAAAATGATGCTGCCCCACGTTGACGAATTCCGCCCGGTGCATAATTTGAGTTCCATCAAGGGTCTGATCGAGGCACTTTCCTCGCCGCCTGCGCCGCACCACCGCAGCATGATCCGGTCCGTGGCTTGAAGGTGAGGCCAGAAAACACGATTGGAAAGAGGCGAACATGCTCAATCGCGATGAAGACATTCTCAAGGCGGCCGAGGACTGGCAGAAGGCGGGCCATGGCGTCGCGCTTGCCACCGTAGTCGAGACCTGGGGCTCGGCGCCCCGGCCGGCCGGATCAAGTCTCGTCATCAACGATGAAGGCACTTTTCTGGGCTCGGTCTCCGGCGGTTGCGTGGAAGGCGCTGTTGTCACCGAGGCGCTCGACGTGATCGCCAGCGGCGAGCCGAAGATGCTTGAATTCGGTGTTGCCGACGAGACCGCCTGGAATGTCGGCCTGTCCTGCGGCGGCACCATCCGCGTCTTCGTCGAAAAGGTCGGCTGAATATCGTCGCCTTGCGAACTTCGAAAAACAGGGCAATTGCCGTGAAGCTTGAAACGCTCAGAGAACTCAATGCCGAGCGCGCCGCGCGGCGCCCCGTGGTCGTCGTGACCGATACCGCAACCGGCGAACAGCGGCTGGTGAAGGCGAAGGATTTCGCCGCCGATCCCCTGCGCGCCGAATTGTCCAAACAGTTGCGCATGGGCAAGAGCGGCACGATCGAAGCGAATGACAGAAAGTTGTTTCTCAACGTATACGCGCCGACCGCACGCATGGTGATCGTCGGCGCCGTCCATATCAGCCAGGCACTGGCGCCGCTGGCGCGCTCGCTGGACTATGACGTGACGGTGGTGGACCCGCGCACCGCCTTTGCGAGTCCCGAACGCTTTCCCGACGTGCCGCTGATCGCCGAATGGCCCGACGTGGCGCTGCCACCGCTCAACATCGATCATTACACCGCTTTCGTGGCGCTCACACATGACCCGAAGATCGACGATCCTGCGCTCCTGCACGCTTTCGAGCGCGATTGTTTCTATATCGGGGCGCTCGGTTCGCGGAAAACCCATGCCAAGCGCGCCGAGCGCCTGAAGGCGCAAGGCGCCAAGGACGGTGATATCGCCCGCATCCACGCCCCGATCGGTCTTTCCATCGGCGCGGTCTCGCCTTCGGAAATTGCGGTGGCGATCATGGCCGAGGTCACGGCGCAGTTGCGTTTACCCAAAGAAAAAGAAGCCGCGGCATGAAATTCGGTCCTGCCAGTCCGGTGGATGCGATCGGTGGCGTCACCGTTCACACCCTGCGCCAGGGTTCGCTGGTACTCAAGAAGGGCACGACCATCGGGCAGGCGGAGGTGGCAGCGCTGACCCGTGCCGGGGTGAAGGAAATCGTCGTCGTAAGGCTCGATGAGGGTGACGTCTCCGAGGATGTCGCCGCTGCCGCCGTTGCGCAGGCCGTCGCCGGAGACGGCATCAATGTCGAGCGTGCCTTTACCGGCCGCGCCAATCTGTTTGCGGCAAGAGCCGGCGTTCTCGTGGTGGACCGCGCCGCGGTCGACCGCATCAACGCCGTCGATGAAGCTATCACCTTTGCAACGCTCCCCGCCTTCAAGCCCGTGGTCGAAGGCGAAATGGTCGCGACCGTCAAGCTCATTCCGTTCGGGGTGGAGGCGAGATTGCGCGACGCGGCGGTTGCGGCGGCAAAGGACGGCGCGTTGCGGATCGCGCCTTACAAGATCAAGCGCGTCGGCGTGATCTCGACGCTTCTGCCCGGGCTCGCGCCGAAGGTCGTGGACAAGACGTTGAAGGTCACCGCCGAGCGGCTGGCGCCCGCCGGTGCAACCATCATCGCCGAGCGCCGCGTTCAACATGATGAGGCGGCGCTCAAGGCGGCGCTGAAGGAATTACTCGATCGCGGTTCGGAGCTCGTCATCGTCTTCGGTGCGTCTGCGATTGCCGACCGGCGGGACGTGATCCCGGCTTCGCTCTCAGGTATCGGCGGCACGGTCGAGCATTTCGGCATGCCGGTCGATCCCGGCAACCTGCTCCTGATCGGCAACGCCGGTGGCGTGCCGGTGCTGGGCGCGCCCGGTTGCGCACGATCGCCGGTGGAAAACGGTTTCGACTGGGTGTTGATGCGCCTGTTGGCCGGCCTGAAGGTCACGAGCGCCGAACTCACCGGGATGGGGGTCGGCGGACTGTTGATGGAAATCGTGACGCGGCCGCAGCCCCGCGAAAGTCGCGCGCCCGACAGCAATCGCCACGTCGCTGCGATCATTCTCGCCGCCGGCCGTTCGACCCGGATGGGAGGTCCCAACAAGCTGTTGGCCGAACTTTCCGGCAAGCCGCTGGTCCGTATCGTGGCCGAACAGGCGGTGGCATCCAAAGCAAAAGGCGTCGTCGTCGTCACCGGGCACCAGGCCGAACTGGTCGAGGGAGCCCTGAAGGGCCTGAAGGTTAAGTTCGTGCGCAACCCGGATTTCGCGCAGGGCCTTGCGACTTCGGTGAAGGCAGGCATCGCCGCAGTACCGGAGGAGGCCGATGGCGCAGTGATCTGCCTTGGCGACATGCCGATGATCTCCTCGCAACTCATTGACCACCTGATCGATGCCTTTGCACCGGATCGGGGCAATTTGATTGCGGTCCCCGTCAGCGGCGGGCGGCGCGGCAATCCGGTATTGTGGTCGCGCCGCTTCTTCAACGAGTTGATGACGCTCGACGGCGATATCGGCGCCCGTCATTTGATCGCCAAGCACAACGAAGCGGTGGCGGAGGTCCCGGTGGAAGGCGACGGCGCGTTTCTCGATATCGATACGCCGCAGGGGCTTGAAGCCGCGCGTAGCGGGTGAGCCGCCTCGATTGTTGCGTCGACGGCTTGGAGTTTCACAGCTAGCGCCGGCAAGGCCCGAGGCGGAGCAGCTCGCTGATTCAGTCAAATTTTAGTTATGTAAAATCAATTACTTATGACGTCGATTGACTGTGACTGACCGGTCAGTCATTATTTTATAATGACAAAGTCCCGATCCGATAAATTGGCCGGACACCCGCAAGCTGGCGCGAAGTCGCGTCGACGCGAACGTGCGACGAGGGCTGCCGCGGACGGCGCGCAGGCCGTGCGGAAGATATCGGCGGCGGCGCGACCCGCCAACCGCGCCGAGCGCGCGGCCGATCGGCGCCAGGCCATCATCGATGCAGCGTTCGATGAGTTCATCGACCGCGGCTATGCCGCCACAAGGCTCGACGACGTCGCAGGGCGTGCCGGTGTCGCCAAGGGCACCATCTATCTTCATTTCAGGGACAAGCAGGCGCTGTTCGAAGAACTGGTGCGGACCGCGCTCGTGCCCTTGATCGGACGCCTGGCCGCACCGCCCGCATCGGGCGGCTCCATTCGTGCCGCGCTGGAAAATTTTGCCGAGAATTTCGTCAACGAAGTTGTCACAACGCGGCGCGGCGCCATCGTCCGCCTGATTGTGGCCGAAGGGCCGCGTTTTCCCGACATCGCCGATTTCTATTATCGCGAGGTGGTCTCGCGGGGTCTTTCCGGCATGCGCGCGCTGATCGAACTCGCCATCCAGCGCGGCGAAATCAAACAGCAGGGTTTGAGGGATTTTCCGCAGATCGTCGTGGCGCCGGCAATGGTCGCCGTGATCTGGCAAGGGCTGTTTGGCCGGCACGCGCCGCTCGATGCCACGGCGATGTTTCGCGTCCATCTCGATTTGATCTTTGGTGAACGGAGGGCGACATGACCTCGTCCAGCGCAATGAGGCGAATTCTGGTCGGGCTCGCGCTCGCGGCTGCGCTCCTCGGCTGCAACGAGCCGCGTAATCCCGGTTACCAGGGCTGGGTCGAAGCCGACATGATTTTCGTCAGTCCCGACGAAGCCGGGCGCGTGACCAAACTGAATGTGCGCGAAGGCGATGAGGTGAAAACCGGCGATCAGCTTTTCTCGGTCGATGACGATATGCAGCAGGCCAATCTCAATCAGAACAAGGCGACGCTGGCTAACGCGCAACAAAGCTATGACCGCGCAGCGTCGCTGAGCAAGACCGGCTCGGGGACCCAGGCCGCGCTCGACGCCGCGGTTTCGGCATTGCGCGTCGCCGAGGCGCAAGTCGTGACCTCGCAAACGCGCCTTGCACGGCGGATCGGCTATTCGCCGCTGAGCGGCACCGTTCAGCAGATTTATTTTCGCGAGGGCGAAACCGTGCCGGCACAGCGGCCGGTGATCTCGATCATGCCGCCCGGCAACATGAAAGTGCGGTTTTATGTGCCCGAAGCCGATTTGCCGAAACTGGCAATCGGTGACGAGGTGCGCGTGACCTGCGACAATTGCTCGGCCGACCTGACGGCGAAAATCTATTTTATTGCGACATCGGCGGAATACACTCCGCCCGTGATTTACAGCCTCGATGAACGAAACAAGCTCGTTTACCTCGTCCAGGCGCGGCCGGCGCGGCCCGATGCCTTGCGGGTCGGCCAGCCCGTCAGCGTTTTCCTCAACCCCAAGACGCCGGTGGCGGACAAGCGGTGAGCGCAATGCCGGAATCCTGGTCCGATATCGCGATCGACGTTCACGGGCTTTCGAAATCCTTCGAAGGCCGCGAGGTCGTGCATGACCTCAGCATGCAGGTCAAGCGCGGCACGATCTACGGCTTTCTCGGTCCCAATGGCAGCGGGAAGACCACGACCATCCGCATGCTGTGCGGCCTGTTGACGCCCGATAGCGGCGAGGGCAGGTGCCTCGGCTACGACATTCGCCGCGACGCCGACAAGATCAAGCGCAAGGTCGGTTACATGACGCAGCGCTTTTCGCTTTATCAGGATCTGTCGGTGCGGGAGAACCTTGAATTCGTCGCGCGTCTTTACGGTATGCCCGATGCGTCCGGTACTGCGCGCGACATGATCACGCGGCTCGGCCTGAGCGGTCGCGAACGGCAGCTCGCCGGCGAACTCTCCGGCGGATGGAAGCAACGATTAGCGCTCGGCGCCTGCACCTTGCCCAACCCGCAACTCCTGCTGCTGGACGAGCCGACCGCCGGCGTCGATCCCAAGGCGCGGCGCGATTTCTGGAACGAGATCCATGCGCTCGCGGCGAGCGGGCTCACCGTGCTGGTCTCTACTCATTACATGGATGAAGCCGAACGCTGCCACGAGATCGCCTACATCGCCTACGGCAATCTTTTGACGCACGGCACCGTGGAGAACGTGATCGCCAAATCGGCGCTTTCGACCTACGCCGTCACCGGCGACGATCTCCACCTGCTGCAAGACGAGCTCGCCGGCAGGCCCGGTATCGACATGGTAGCCCCGTTCGGCAACAGCCTGCATGTATCAGGCCGCGACCGCGCGGTGCTCGAGGCCACCATCGCACCCTGGCGCGAAGACAGGCGATTCAAATGGCAACAGAGCGAGCCGTCGCTGGAGGATGTGTTCATCGAATTGATGACCCGCTCGAAGGATAATTTTCAGTGAGCGTGACGACCCTGCCAGTCGAGCGAAGCGAAGTCGCCGAGCCGCGTTTCGGCTTCTGGCGGCGCACATTTGCGATGATGGTCAAGGAGTTCATTCAACTCCGGCGCGACCGCGTATCGTTCGCGATGATCATCATGATTCCGGTGGTGCAGCTTTTGCTGTTTGGCTATGCCATCAACACCACGCCGCGCAACTTGCCGACCGCCGTGTTGCTGCAGGAAGATAGCGATCTCGCCCGCTCGATCCTGAAAGCGCTGGAAAACACCTCCTATTTCCACTTCGTCCGCGAAGTGCACGATGTCAACGAGTTCGATGACCTTTTGACTTCCGGCAAGGTGCTGTTCGGGGTGGAAATCCCGCGTGGCTTCGAGCGCGCGGTAAGGCGCGGCGACTATCCTGCGCTGCTGGTCGCGGCCGACGCCACCGATCCCGTGGCGGCAAGCTCCGCGCTGTCGTCGCTCGGCATCGTGGTTCAGACGGCGCTCGCGCATGATCTCTACACGGGCGATCCGCCGACGCTGCCGTTCGAGATCCGCGCCCACGCGCGCTACAACCCGGCCGCCTCATCGCGGCTGAACATCGTGCCAGGGCTGGTCGGCACCATTCTTACCATGACCATGCTGATCTTCACCGCGCTATCGGTGACGCGCGAGGTTGAGCGCGGGACCATGGAGAGCCTGCTGTCGATGCCGATCACGCCGGTCGAGGTGATGCTCGGCAAGATTGTTCCTTATGTGCTGGTGGGTTTCATCCAGGCCATATTGATCATCGGCATCGGCGTGTTCCTGTTCGGGGTGCCGGTTCGAGGCAGCCTGGTCATGCTGGCGCTGCTCTCGACGCTCTTCATCACGACCAATCTTTCGATCGGCTACACCTTTTCGACTATCGCGCAGAACCAGCTTCAGGCGATGCAGATGTCGATCATGTTCTTCCTGCCGAGCATTCTTTTGTCGGGCTTCATGTTCCCGTTCCTCGGCATGCCGGTATGGGCGCAGTATGTCGGTGAGGCACTGCCGTTGACGCATTATTTGCGGATCGTCCGCGCCATCATGCTGAAAGGCGCGACGCTGCAGAATCTCGAATATGACGCGGCTGCGCTGGTTTCGTTGATGTTGCTCGCAATGGCGATCGCGGTGATGCGTTTCCGTCGCACGCTCGACTGAGCGAGAGGATTCTCACACCTGTTTGGCGACCAGGTTCTCGACCACGGCTCCTTCGCGGTCTTCGATGATCTCGGCAATCCATTGCCGATGGCAATGCCGGTGGTCGCGCTCGTAGCAGAGCAGGCAGACCGGGCCGGATTTCACGACTAGCGCGCAGAGTTCGTCGAGTTGTTCTTTCGCCTGTAGCGTTTTCAGATGCTTGGCATAGATCCTGTGAAGCATGTCGTATTTGCCGGCGCGCGCGGCCTCGCGGCCTTCCTTCGGCGTGCCGAGCCCGCGCAGATGAATGTAAGCAATGCCACGCTCGTCAAGCTCCGCCGCAAGCTGGTTTTTGGAAAAGCCGGGACGGCGCGAGGCGGAGACCGCGCGCACGTCCACTACGAGCTTCACCCGTGCCTGTTCGAGTTCGTCAAGCACCGCTCTCACCGGCGTCTGTTCGTAGCCGATGGTGAAGAGCTTTTTGGACGTGTTAGCGGATCGGGCCACCTGAAACCGCTTTGATTATTCTACCCGCGCGATTAATTCCATCGCGCCGGCGGGTGCGCGAATTTTACCCTCGTGAATCACATAGGCAAAGACGTCGCGCGGGGTTTTCTTTGCTGACGCGGAATCAACGCGCGGCAGGTCGCCCGGTTCGCCGCCCTTGGCCCACAGCTGTAGCCGTCCCGCCCAGGCATCGAGCTCTTTCGGCGGATAGCAGGTCTTGATTTCGTCGTTGCCTTTCTGCAGGCGGGCGTAGACGAAATCGCCGACAACGTCCGCAATCGCCGGGTACTTGCCGTGCTCGGCAAATACGACCGGCGTTTCGAATTTGCGCAAGAGAGCGACGAAATCGGGGGCGCGAAAACTGTCATGGCGGACTTCGACCACATGGCGCAAGCCGTGCCCATCGAGCTTCCGGGGCAGGAGTTCGAGAAATTTGCCGAAATCGGCTTCGTCGAATTTCTTGGTTGGAGCGAACTGCCAGAGTACGGGGCCGAGGCGGTCGCCGAGTTCGAGAACGCCGGAATCGTAAAACCGTTTGATGGAATCGCCGGCCTCCGCCAGTACACGGCGATTGGTGGCAAAGCGCGGACCCTTCACCGAGAACACAAAACCGTCGGGCACTTCGCGCGCCCATTTGCGAAAACTTTCCGGCTTCTGCGATCCGTAATAGGTGCCGTTGATTTCGATCGACGTCAGCTTCGAGGCCGCGTATTGGAGTTCCTTGGCCTGCGCCAGCTTCTCGGGATAAAAAACGCCGCGCCACGGCTCGAAGGTCCAGCCGCCGACACCGATATAGATGTTGCCCGACTTTTTCGGCGCACCGGGTTGCTTGGGCGACTTGCTCACGTTCGGACACTCGTCTTCGCAAAGAAGTTCCAGCCCCCAAGACTAGACAAATCGCCAGGTATTGGCCAGTTAGCCCGAAAGCTGCGCATCCGGATGCAAGTTGCGCGACGTGGGATCGGCTGTTTGCCCCTTGCGAAACGGCCGGCGCTCTCCTATCTTTCACCCAACGGCGACGTCGACGCTTGATAGCTCCGGCGCCGGGACGACCACGGAATAGTACGGCTGCGCCGGATGTACGCGCGCCCACTGTTCGTGGTCGTTGGCATTTTACCGGCTGTTTTTTACCCGGCGGGCCGGTTTTACCCCCATTCCTCACGGCTGTCTTCGGCCGGCGCCTTGGCATCCCCTTGCGGGTTCGGATATACGCTGGCGCCATGAATGACGCCATACAAACGGGGGACGTAAGGCCGACGCAGACCGCGGAGTTGCCTCAGCTTTCGGTCATCGTTCCGACCTTTAACGAGCGCGGCAACGTCGCGACGCTGTTTCGGCGGCTGGAGACTGCGCTTGCGGGCGTTGCGTTCGAAGTGGTTTTTGTCGACGACAATTCGCCCGACCGAACCTGGCAGGTCGTGCGCGCGCTCGCACGTCAAGACAGGCGGGTGCGCTGTATCCGGCGGGTCGGGCGGCGCGGCCTGTCGGGAGCCTGCATCGAGGGTATTCTGGCCTCGAGCGCGCCATACGCCGCCGTGATCGATGCCGACCTGCAGCACGACGAGACCCAGCTTTCGAAAATGCTCAAGCTCCTGCAAGGCGGCGATCTCGATCTCGTGGTCGGCAGCCGCTACGTCGAGGGCGGCAGCGCCGAAAGCTTCAACAAGCAGCGGGCAGGGGCGAGCGCGCTCGCCACCGAAGTCGCCCGGCGCGTGCTGCGCGTGAAGATCGCCGATCCCATGAGCGGCTTCTTCATGATCAGCAGGGAGAGCTTTGAGCAAGTGGCGCCGCAGCTTTCCACCCAGGGCTTCAAGATCCTGCTCGATGTCATCGTCACCGCCGGCGGCCGTTTGCGGGTCAAGGAAATTCCCTACACTTTCGGCTCGCGCCTGCACGGCGAGAGCAAGCTCGATTCCATGGTGGCGCTGGATTTCCTGGGCCTGGTGCTGGCGAAACTGACGAACGACATCGTCTCGCTGCGCTTCCTGTTGTTTGCCCTGGTCGGTTCGCTCGGCCTGATCGTGCATTTTGTGGCGCTTTATATCTCGCTCGAAGTCTTTGATCTGGAATTTCCGGAAGCGCAGGCCACCGCCGCGCTCTGCGCCATGACCAGCAACTTCGTCCTCAACAATTTTTTCACCTATCGCGATCAGCGGCTGAGGGGGTTTGGCATCCTGCGCGGCCTGATCCTGTTCTACCTCGTTTGCAGCGTGGGCCTTCTCGCCAATGTCGGCGTGGCGTTCTCGGTTTACGATCAGGAGCCGATCTGGTGGCTGGCGGGCGCCGCCGGCGCGCTGATGGGCGTGGTCTGGAACTACGCGATGTCCGGGCTGTTCGTCTGGCGCAAGCGATGAAAATCGCCGCGAGCCTGAACGCCATGAGTTCGGACGAGGCTCGGCTTGTCCGCGATACCTCGCTTGCGATCATGGCGCTGGTGGCGCTGCGGCTGGTCGGCGCCGCCTGGACGCCACTGACTTTTGACGAAGCCTATTACTGGACCTGGTCGCAGCATCTTGCGCCCGGCTATTACGACCATCCGCCTGGTGTCGCGCTCGTCATCCGTCTCGGCACACTGATTGCGGGCAACACCGAATTCGGAGTACGGCTAATCTCGATCGTGCTGGCGTTGCCGATGAGCTTTGCGGTGTACCGCACGGCCGCGATACTGTTTGGCGGCCAGCGCGTGGCGGCGGATGCGGCCATCCTGCTCAACGTCACGCTGATGGCCGCGGTTGGCACCCTGATCGTCACCCCGGATTCACCGTTGCTGGTTGCCTCCAGCTTTGTGCTGTTCTTTCTTGCCAAGGTGCTCCAGACCGACCGTGGCGCCTGGTGGCTTGCGGTCGGAGCCGCGGTCGGCGCGGCGCTGCTGTCAAAATACACCGCGCTGTTTTTCGGTCCCGCGATCCTGATCTGGCTTTTGAGCGTTGCGAAATTACGCCGCTGGCTGATCTCGCCCTGGCCCTATCTCGGCGGCGTCGTCGCTCTTGCGATATTCTCCCCGGTCATTGCCTGGAATGCCGATCACCACTGGGTTTCGTTCATCAAGCAGCTCGGCCGGTCGCGCGTCGCCGAATTAAACTTCGCCTTCATCGGCGAATTGATCCCAACCCAGGTCGCGTTCGCGACGCCCCTTGTCTTTATCCTCGGGGTAATGGGGCTTTACGCGCTGAGCAGAGGCGACAGCGGCGCGCTCGCCGCGCGCGCCCTGGTCAGCGCGGTGTTCTGGACCATCGTCGTGTATTTCTTCTGGCATTCGCTGCATGCCCGCGTCGAAGCGAACTGGTTTGCGCCGGTTTACCCTGCCTTTGCGATTGCGGCTGCGGTCGCTGCGCATCTGACGTGGCAAACGCGCACGCAACGTGTCGTCGATTTTTGCCGGCGATGGGCGAGCCCGACGGGCGTTCTGATGTTCCTGCTTCTGCTCGTGCAGGCCAATACCGGTGTGCTCACCGGCTTTCGCCGCGATGCCACCGTTCGCAGCGTCGGCGTCGGCTGGGTACAACTTGCCCGCCAGATCGAGGCGGTTCGCGCCAGCTTCGGCGCGACTTGCGTGCTCGCACCCGACTACGGCACCACAAGCTGGCTAGCGTTTTATCTGCCAAAAAACGTTTGTGTCATGCAGCCAACGGAACGTATCCGCTGGATCAACATGGGCGACCCGGATCCCGCAACGCTTCCCGGCAAGCTTTTGTTTGTCGACGAACTGCGCAGCACCACGCAGCCTTATGTGAAGGACACCTTCGAGAGGATCGAGCGCGTCGCGGAGTTCAGGCGCATACGCGGGCCGCTTGTGATCGAAACCTACGGCATCGATCTGCTTCAGCGCGCCAAAAAGCCCGTGCTCGACAATTCGGCGCCGCCGGAATTGAAATAAGTCGCTGCGGAGAGCCGCTCGGCATAATCGGGCAATTCTGCGGCACCGGTATCCTTAAGCATTAGTACCGAAGGAACGACCTCGATTTTTGCTGCGATCTCAGTGCTCGAGGCGTGAGTTTCCGTACCAAAATGGGACTGCCTCACAACTGCCCGCACTTAATCCGCATTTAACTAAAAGTCGCCTTAATGCGGGCTTGTGCCTCTGCGAGATGGTCCGTTGGAATTCGGCGGATGGCCGCGCATGGCCGCCGTTCGCTGTGTTTGGGGAGTGCACGAGATCGAACGGCGGCCATGAGGGGATCGGGGTGGGACCAGTCTGGATTCGGTGGGGATGAGTACCAGTAGAGTTGCGTCTGTCAGTTTCGCGGCACCCAAGCGTAGAACACCAGCCCGAACAGCAAGCTCTCAGATCGTCATCGCAGGCACGGCGGCAGCCGCGCTTGCGCTCGGTTGCGCCTGGACGGTCTATGCCAACGTTTTCGCAGCGAGCCCTTATCCGCAACTCGACGGCGCCAGTGTCGATGCGCACGTGACGGCGCCGCCGGCAAGCTTCGCAGCCCGCATCGCGCCCGTTGCTTCGCAAGTCGCGCGCGTCGAATCCCCGATCCCGACGCCCGCGACCGTTTCGCCGGAACCCACGCTTTCCTTCAGCGACCGCTTCGCGGCAGCGTCCGCCCAAGGTGTCGCGCCGGCGCCGATGCCCGAAACTCCAAAGCTTGCGGAAGCGCCCGCACCGCAAGTTGAAGCCACAAGACAGGCCGAAGCACAGAAGGCGAGGGGATCATCGCGCGTTCGCCTCGCCGCGGTAGCGCCTGCGTCAGCCCCGTCCAGCGAGCCTGCGCCGCCAAGGACGGCGGGGGACTCGATCCGTGACATGGCGCAACGCGCCAAGGCGGCGGTGATGTCGATCGCTTCCAACGAAAGGCGCACCATCGTCGAGAAGCTCTGGGGCAAGCAGCCGTCGCACGGCCCGCTAATGGCCTACGCTTCCGCCGACGCCAGCGCGACCGGCAGCATCGCGTCAAGCCAGAATCCCGCGCTCGGCGGATCGCCGCCTTATGACCAATCGACCGCGGTCTACGACATCTCGGCGCACACGGTCTATCTGCCGGACGGCAGCAAGCTCGAAGCGCATTCGGGGCTCGGCCCGAAGCTTGACGATCCAGGCTCGGCCAATATCAGGATGCGCGGCGTGACGCCGCCACACATCTACGAATTGAAGCCGCGCGAGGCGCTGTTTCACGGCGTTGCGGCGTTGCGGCTGACGCCGATCGGTGGCGAGGAAGCGATCTACGGCCGCGCCGGGCTGCTCGCGCATTCGTACATGCTCGGGGCGAACGGCGATTCCAACGGCTGCGTCTCCTTCAAGGACTACAATGCCTTCCTCAGCGCCTATCACAACCAGGGCATCCGAAAACTCGCCGTCGTCGCCAGGATCGAGTGAGCGGCGAGGCCGCACTCCAAATTCCTATTCGAATTTCAAACAGCCAGTCGAACCACTTTCATCCAGACCTTCCACCGTCATCACCGGGCTCGTCCGGTGATTCACGTCTTGCGCTTCTTTTCCGGGACACAAGACGTCGATCGCCGGGTCATCTAGAGAAGCGCTTGCGCTCTTAATGGCACACCTGTGCATTCCCGCAGCGTGTCATTCGCCCGAGTGGATGATCGCCGACCCTCGCAAGAAGAGGGCGCAGGGAATGCCGGGTACATTTGCCCGTACCCACAGCCTCGCGTGCAACATTGAAAAAGCACACGAGCATAGTCGCCACAGGTACAGCCATGATCCGGCAATTCCCTGCGCAATGGTTTTAACGGCTTATTGCGCGCTCTCCCCGGCGATCGGGCTTTCTTGTCACCGTCATCGCGCGGATCGCTCCGCTCAACTTGGCATCGGCGTCGAGATGCCAGGACCACACGACTTCACCGTCCGCTTCTCGCGCCGTTCGTCTTCGAGCGGAAAAGCGTCCATCGCATCCCGCGCCCAACGTTCGTGACGATCGCGAAGCGTCCCTCTTTTCGGGTGCGGGATGGGCGAGATAAGCGACTGATTTGGGGAAACCGAGAAGCGAAATATTTTTGCGAGCGGGACTGGACAGATGAAATCAGCCTGGAATCGTTCGACAATTTCAGTTTTACGCGCAACCCGAATGCCAGGGGTGGCGCCCCGGATCGCAAGACCCAGAAGATGCCATTGAGGACGCGGCGGTCATTCGCCAGTGGCACGCCCCGCGGCTTTATTGGGCAGCCTCGGCTTGATGGCAGTCCATTCGTCGTCGGAGAGTTCGTCGGTCAGGGGCTTGAATCACGGCCTGGCAGTCAGGCTCAACGAGGCTCTGACCGACGGCGATTTGGTCGCGATGCGCCCGAAGGCGGACTCGTTATGCTCACTTCGGTTTTTGTCGGTCATGAACTCTTACCGGCCCCCTGAGGAAGCGACTATAATGGCATTGGGCGAGCCGAACAAAGGAGCCGCGTATGAACCAAGCACAAGTCGAGCAGAAAACCTATCAGATGCCGCCGCAGGATGGGTTTAGCGTCGCGCACTTTCTCACCGTCGCCGACGTCGAGCGATCGCTTCGATTTTACGAAACGGTCTTCGGAGGTCGCATTCTGAGCAGAGGCGACAGCAGCGGCGCACCGGGGTACATCCAGATCGCGAACACGTGGCTCCTTGTCAACCCCGGGGGCGGTCCGACACCCGACAAACCAACGGTAACGCTCAGCGTCCCCGCCAATCCCGATTTAGTCAGCAGCTTTATGAATATCCGCGTTGCAGATATTCAAGCGTGTTATAAACTTTGGCGAAGTCGAGGAGCCGAGTTCATCACGGAGCCGAAGCCCAAGTACGGCGAGACGCGCTGC
>NZ_DATMLW010000200.1:0-33532 GCF_035570375.1 Bradyrhizobium sp.
GCTGATGTCCTACGGCGCAAGTTTCTTTGATAGCTACAAAGCGGCGGCCCCGTATGTGGACAAAATACTGAAGGGGGAGAAGCCCGCCGATTTGCCAATTGATCAGTCCAGCAGGTATGAATTTGTCGTGAATTTAAAGACAGCAAAGATGCTCGGCATTGAAATCCCGACATCAGTTTTGGGCTTCGCCACTGAGGTGATCGAATAGGCATCCATCACCGCTTCTGGCCCTTCGCGTCATTTTGCGGCCACGCAGCACTTCGGTCGCTCTCGACGAGAAGCGGACATCAATTGGCGGGTAGGCCCGGCTGGCTCAGTCGCGATTGACCCATCGCGTCATTTAGCTGCTGCGCAGCAACGCATTGCTTTATCCTCAACAATGGAGGTCGGCTGGATGCTTGGTCACGTCGGTGACGTGCCCAATAGCAGACTGGGCGAACACAACACTGAGCTAACCCTCTCACCACCAACTGATCTTACCGATCGATACAGTGGCGGTGCGCCCGGCAACGAGAAGAAGGTCCGGCGGCACTTTGTCGAGCTTGATGCGCACAGGGATGCGCTGCGCTAGGCGCACCCAGCTGAAGGTCGGATTGACGAAAGCCAATAGCTCGCTGCTGGTGCTGCGGTTTTGGTCCTCGATGCCGTAAGCGATGCTCTCGACGTGCCCTGATAGCACGCGGGGATCGCCGATCAGTTTTACAGTCGCATCCTCGCCGATACGAATGCGCCGCAGCTTGGTTTCCTCGAAATAACCCTCGACGCGGTACGTGTCGGAATCGATCAGCGCAAAGACGGCTGCGCCGGCATTGACGTAACGCCCGGGCAGCAGACCGAAATTGGCGACGATGCCGTTGACTGGCGCCACGACGGTCGAGCGCTCGAGATTAAGCCTCGCGACTTCAAGCGCCGCGTTCGCCGCGTCGAGTTCAGCTTGATCGACGTCGACCGCTTGCTGCCTCTGCTCGACCTGCTGGACGGTAATCGCGAGGTTGCTTAGACTCTTGGTACGCTCGAGATCACGCTTGGCCTGGTCGAGCGTAGCCTGTCGGCTCGCGACATCAGCTTTGGCTTGATCGAGCGCATATTGAAAGCGCCGCTGATCGATACGAAACAACTGCTGGCCTTTGGCCACCTTCTCGTTGTCGTGAACAAAGACGTCGCTGATCAGGCCGGAAACGTCGGCGGCGACCGTGACCACGTCGGCACGCACACGCCCGTCGCGCGTCCACGGCTCGAGCATGTAATAGCTCCAGAGCTGCCAGCCGACGCCAATCGCGACCAGCACCACAACAAGCGTGAGTAGCACCCGGCCGGCAGAAGCGAACAAGTTCTTCATTGCTCCGTGACCCCGAGATTTTACGTCTACGATCTTACGCCAGCGGCAGGATACTTGCGCCGGCCGCTGTGACAATGCCAAGCAGAATGACGTAGATCGCGAGATCGAACAGCGCGCGATGCCAGACCAAACGATAGAAACCAAGGGCATCCAATAACCGGTTGATCACGACGACCTGAAGCAAAAGAGCGATCGCGGCAAAGACCGCGAACGCCGGAAAGTACACGCCATAGATATCGAACTCGCCAATCACGATACGCTCGCTACGCTGGTGGCTTCGCCGGGCCCCGCTTGTGCTGCATCAGGCTGCCCTGCTTGCGTCGGTCGATAGGCCAGCGCATCAGGGTAGAGGGTCTGCCGCAGGCCGACAATCGCGGCGATGCAAGCATGGGTCGATGCGGTGCAGGCCGTCACTTCGCTGATCACAATGTCGACCTTTTGCAACAAATCGTCGCCAAGCTGCGCCATACGGCCGCGCGCCAGGGCACGGAAATGCGCGGCGAGACCTGCGAACATCGCCGCCAAGGCGTCTTGTGCCGGCGTCGACATGGTGGACGCCATCAATCGCGTCTCGATCATATTGACACCGAGCCGCAGATCTTCCAGCGCATCGGCGAATTCATGCCGAGGCCGCGGCTCGAAGCGCGGTTGCCGGTACAGCAACAGCGCGACGCGATCCATCATGCGGCTCACCCATTGGTCGCGGGTCGGATGCGAGCGCCCTGCGGCAAGGTCGGCAAGGTCGCGATAAATCGCCCGCAGCAGGCGCCGTGCGCTGGCCTGCGTGCCGATAACGCGCATCAGCCGGGTCACGACCAGCGCCGCGACGCCGCCGAGCACAAAGGCGCTATTTGAATTCACGATGGCCGCCAGATCGGCCGTGTAGCTCGTCTGGAGGCTCAATTCGACACAGAAACCTAAGGCCAGCGCCAGACCGACTGGGGCATAGGCCGGGATCGCCATCAAAAGGCCGGCCGGAATCAGCACAAAAGCGAGCACGGCGCAAAGCAGGACGAACCCGCCGATCGCCGGCAACACAAAGAATTGGTAGACGAAGACAATCGGAATGCACAGCGCCAGAAGGTGGGTAATGTTGCGAATGGTCGGCGTCGGATCGTCCAGAGAAGCAAATAACGTGCTGGCCACGGCCGCAAAGGCAATGGCGCCAGCGCCCTCCGGCCATGCGGTCGTGATCCAGAAGAACGCACATATGCCCATAGCGACGCCGGCCGCCAATGCCGACAACAGCGCGATGCCCGGATCCGTATGCATCGGTTTGGGTCCGATCTCTGCGGCGGCGGCGCGAATGTCGGCGCTCGGCGCGCGGTCTGGATGGGCGAGATAGTCAGCGAAGCCGAGACCAGCTTGCCAGGAGTCGATCAGCTCGATCAATCGTACGGAGATGTTGACCGTAACCAGATCCGCCCAGCTTGATTGCGGACCGACAGCCGGCGCGGCCGCGACGCAGGCTTCCTTGAGCTCTGCCGGGCGCAGTTCGTCGCCCGGCGCCTTCGCGTTCACCCAATCGTAAACGCCCTCCACTGCCCGCGTCAGCCTTGCATCAAGCGGCCCAATGCGCCGAAGCAGCGTCAGACGATCCTCGATGGCGCTCACCAGCGGCAACAGCGCCACGATCTTGCGGTCGAAGGCGCGAACGGTGTTGATACCCGGTCGATGCGGCGAGGTGTCGAAGCGCAAGCTCGTGCCGAGCAGATAAAGCTCGCTGATATCCGCGGCGATCCGGCGCCGCTCCATCTCGGATTCCGGAGTCGCTTGCTGGGTCAAGCCATCGGCAAGCCAGCGGCGCGTATCCGCAATCGCACCTCTCAACTTTTGTTCAAAGGCGGAAAATACGCTTTTGGGAAGGACGAGACTGTGAACGATGGCGGCGCAGACCACGCCGAGCGTGATCTCCTCGACGCGCGACACCGCGGTGTCGAACACGGTGTCTGGGGCAAACACGCTTGGAAAGCCGATCAAGGCCGCGGTATAGCCCGACAGCACGAACATATACGACCGCGGCGTGCGGTCGAGCACCGAAACGAAAACGCAGAGCGCCACCCAAAGTATGATCGCAAGCGTCGTCAGCTCCGGCGCGTCCACTAGATTGGGAACGATGGCGACCATGGCGGCGCCGCCGACGAACGTGCCGATGGCGCGATAAACGGCCTTGGCCCGCATCGCGCCGGACAGCGGCTGGCTGGTTAGATAGACCGTGGTCATGGCCCAGCCCGGACTTTTCAAGTCTAGGCTGAAGGCGACGAACATCGTGAGGATGGTCGCGATATAGCAGTTGACGGAGAATATGATCGGCCGAATCCCAATGTCCCTGATCACATCGTGTCCACTTCGTCGCGCCGACAGTTATTGAGCTGAACGCGAGCAGTCCGTGCCGCGTGCCACGTCAGAAGCCGGAAACCATCGGAAAGGTCCATTCGTCGAGCGACTCCTGCCATCACATATTAGATTTGAAAGGATGTTCCCTGGCGCTCATCTATGAGACCCTCGACCGGATGATATTTCAAGCCGGAACTCGATCTAGCTGCAATCCGCTCCCGATGGTGATCTCAAACCGTACTTCACCCGTGAAGGCTGCGGTCACGCCGATATCGTGAAGTAACGTCGATGCAGCAATGAGTTCAGCATCATGCTTACGTTGCTGCGCCTGGGCCAGGGCTGCGGCGAACGGCCAAGAACCCACGACGTGGTGCGGGAGGGTCAGTCGGGGAACCGGTCGCCGAACATCGGCAGCCCTCTGACGGATTAGGCCTTGGTCGCCTCGTCCCGAGGCACGACCCTGCTCGGCGAGCTTGCCGTCTTCGATGCGAACGATGTCGGCGGCGACCCAGGCGGCGGGTCGGCCATTGCCGGAGAAGGGCCCGTGCGCGGCCCTGAGCGCTGGAAGATGCGTTCCTCCACCGCGAAATTGCTGCGATGCATGAGTCCGGAAATGCCCCTTCGCGTCATTTCGCGTGGGCGCAGCAGTCAGGTCGCTTTTGGAGAGAAGCGGACATCAACCGGCAGGCAGAGCCGGCTGGTTTGGTCGCGAATGACCCAAATGCGACATCGGCGCCGTGGCGCCCAATACAGCTCCCAGCAAACGATGTGTCAGGGTGCGGCCCTCCGCCAGAGCAAATGAGATGACCGGAGTCGACCCTTGGGCGGAGCCTCAGCCGAGCGATTGCCGAACGAAATGCCTCACAACATTGCAGAACTCGGTCGTCGCCGTGAAGATGGGAAGGTGCCCCTTCCGGCCGAATGCGCATAGCTGCGCATTCGGGAGACGCGCCACGATTTCCTCGGCCGCCGCAAATGCGACGAGGCGATCCTCGCGCCCATGGGCAACCAGCACCGGCGCCGTGATGGCGGAGAGAAGCGGCATGACATCCTTCGTTGGATCGGGGTCGAAGAAACTCAGAAGGGTTTCGCGCGGTAACGAAAGCCGGCTTCGAATCGTGCGCTCCCGCAGCTCCTCCATCTCGGGCTCGGAGTAGACGAGCTCAGTATGCACTCGAATGATTTCGGCGACGTCCTTCACCCCTTTGTCATGGATGCACCGCTCCAGGTAGACAGCATTGAACGTTCGTGAGAAGTCGCCCGGTGGAGTGCCCAGTGCGACCAGGGCCGTAAACAGGCTCGGCTCGGCGTGGGCGAGCCTGAAGAGCATGTTTGCACCGGCGGAGATCCCGACCCCGACCACCGGACCGCCACCAAGCTCGGCGATCACGGCTCGGACATCTTTGGCGTGGTCTTCGACATGATAGGGTCGCGTCAAAGGATCGGACGCGCCCGATCCGCGCGGATCGATCGTGACGATCCGGAACTCCCGGCAGAGCTGTTCGAGGATAGGCTGGATCGTGGCCAGCCCATAGGCGAGCGGGCTGACCAACAGCAGCGTGATCTCGCCGCCCCCATGCTCGTAGAACACGATCCTCGCCCCGCCGCTGAATGCAGCGCGCGAGCGATGGCGCTTTCGCTCGATCCTGGTCCTGTCTTCGTCCGCGGACGCGAGTATCAGGGCTTGGTCATAACGGCTATTTGTCCCCGCAAGATCGTCCATCAGGCCCGCCAAGTCGCCAAGCATCTCAAGCGCCTCGAGTTCGCGCCGCTCCGCGATGTGGGCTCCTTGGTGCACATTTTCAGATCGCTGCGCCTGCAGCAGGGCGATGCATTTTTCGAGATGAGCGGTCGCCTCGCGCAGTGCATAGCCGGATCTCGCACGGCGCGCCGCATCGAGCAGGCACTCCGATGCACGTCCGGCGTGCCCGGCCTCGGCATGGTGATGTGCCAGCCATTCTGGCTGATGGGCAATGATTTCGGGAAAGCGCGCCTCAACGACGTCAGCGATACGAGCGTGCAGCTCACGGCGCCTGGTCTTCGGGAGCGACTGATAGGCGGCTTCCTGAACGAGCGCATGACGAAACACATGGACCTGCGCCGACGGCAGGCCGGAACGATCGATCAATTGGTTGTTCGAGAGCTGGTCCAGAGCTGCGCGAAGTACATCTGGTTCAAGGGTCGAAGCGGCTGCAAGCATCTCGTGCGAGAACACTCGGCCAATGCAGGCGGCAAGCTGAGCGACTTCTTTGGCGGATGCGGCGCGATCAAGCCGCGCCATCAGCGAATCACGCAGTGTAGTTGGGATCGCCGTATCCGGCATACTGCCACGCAGGACATAGCGATCGACTGTCTCCGTGATCAGCTCTGACTCAAGCACGAGCCTGGTCAACTCCTCGATGAAGAGCGGCACGCCGTCGGCCCTGAAGAGGATGCGGTCCACCAGTTCGGCCGGCAGAGGTTTGCCGCCAGCGACCCGCTCTGCCAAATCCGCCGCGTCGCGCCGGCCCAGGCGATTGAGACTGAGCAAGGTGACGTGGCCGGGGCGCGTCCAGGGCGGAACGAAATCGGGCCGGAAAGTGAGAACGGCCAGTATGGCCAGGTGGCGTACCCGTTCGACAAGCGTTCCAAAGAGTTCGATCGACGTGGGATCGGCCCAATGGAGGTCCTCGAAGATCAGCAAAACCGGCAGTCGTGCCGCGCACGCTTCGAGATGACGCACCAGGGCCTCGAGCGTCTTCGCGTTCCGCTGCGCCGGTGTGAGGTCCGGCGTCGGGCGACGCTCGGCAGCCGGTAGCCCCAGGAGCGAGGCGAAGAGAGGGACGAACTCGGAGGCGGTTTGGACATCGCGCTGGAGCAGGGCTTCGAGCTTCACAAGCTTCTGGAGCGAATCGTCGCAGGGGATAAAGCCTGCGGCATACTCCAGCTGAGCGATTACCGGATGAAGGGCGCTGGCGGTGTGTTCCGGCGAACCTTGATAGATCATCAGCCGATGCCCGCCATCGGCTGCGAGCTGTTGCTGCAGCGCCTGCGCCAGCCGGGACTTTCCGATTCCCGGCTCGCCGGAAAGCCATACGATCTGACCTTCGCCGCCCTTCGCCAGGTCCCAGCGGTCGAGCAGCAGCTCGAGTTCCTTTGTCCGTCCGACCAGGGTCGTGAGCTGCGTTCCGCGCAGTGCCTTGAACCGGCTCTCGCTCGCCTTTTCACCCAGGACCTGATGGGCGCGCACGGCGGCCTGGAAGCCCTTGGGGCGAACCGGTGCCAGCTCGCGACACTCAAACAGGTCGCCAAGCAGGCGGCGAGTCTCGCTGCTGATGACCACGGCACCTGGCTCGGCCAGTGCCTGAAGACGCGCAGCAAGATTAGGGGTCTCGCCGACTACTTCGTTTTCGTGCCCCGGCCCCTCACTCATGAAATCACCAACTACGACTAGGCCGGTCGCAATACCGACCCGCACGCGCAACGACGTCGCTTGGCCGGCATCGAGCTTCGCCACCGCTTCGACCAGCGCCAGCCCCGCGCGCACTGCCTGCTCGGCATCATCTTCATGGGCCTGCGGATAGCCGAAATAGGCGAGCACACCGTCGCCCAGGTATCTGGCGACGAAACCATCGGATTGGGTGATAACCTTGGCGCAACATCGGTGGTAGGTACCGATGATCTCCTGCAGATCCTCTGGGTCGAGCCGGGTCGAGAGCGCCGTCGAGCCGACGAGGTCGCAGAACATGATCGTAATTTGGCGGCGCTCAGCGTCGTCCCGCGGCTCGGGCTGGAACGCGGTTGCCGGCGTGGCCGCGAGCTCGGCGATTGCTGCCAGCATCTTGCGCCGATGCCCGACCGAGATGCCAAGTTCCTTCAGGTCCTGATCTGTCAGATGACGGAGGACAGAGGTGTCGATATCGTTCTCGGTAAAGCGCTGGGCGTACTCGGACATACCGAGCGAGGCCAGCCACTCCGCAATTGTGGCCACCTGCTTACCCTCGCGGGTTCTGCTCGAAAGCATGATACAAGAGTGTATGGGAAGCAAGAATGATGGAGATGGCTTCGGCTGTCGTCCGGGTTGACGCAGGGCACGGCCCTACGTGTGCCGGACCTGCTCGTGAGGGAAGGTCTTGCGATCGGAAAGGGGCAAATCGGGTGCGACCAGAAGGCGAGAATAGCGTGACTTCTCAGTGGCAGTATCAGGTTAGATTCGATGTGAACGATTCTGCTACGGCGGAATCGGTGCGCCGAAAACTCCGTGATCCGGCGCTGGCGCCGCTGTTCAATATCCTCGCCGAGCATCGCGCTGCGCTGAAATGCCAGTTCGACGCCTTTGCCGAGTATGTCGCCGCGGCAGAAAAGCACGGCGTCGAAAACTATCCGCTCTACGAGTGGACGAAGGCGACGATCGAGAATCCGGCGAAGCAGGAAAAATATTTGAAATCCTTTGCGCTCTACGTGGACGACCGGGAGGTCTACGCCAAGGAGATTGCTGACGCGCTGGAGGCAGACTTGCAACCGCTCGCCACTAGCGGGCTCATCACGCGAATATCCAAGTACGATACCAATCCCGCCAACAATCCTCAGTCGCCGCAGCGCCCCCGCGAGCGAGGCTAATCCATCCTCGTGAGCGAGCTGAATGCCCGCTCTTGTCCTTAAGCCGACATGACCAGGCGCGCCTCGCATGTCCGCTTCCGAGGGTAATGCGGACATCGTCGGTAGGGCGGATTTAATGGGTACAGGCCCTGGGCCGCTATCACATTGTACGCGGCACCGCATCGAAGCGGTTGACCACGATGTCGCGCTTGGTTTGATCGACGCGCACCGTCATGTCAAATCGGCCGTCGTGAAACTCCTTGTTCAGGATTTCCGAGTTGCGATGCAGCCAGCTGATGCCGGCCCCGTCAGCCGCGTCAATTGAAAGATCGAGCGTCGTTCGTGTCGTGGCGAGCCATTCCTCGATCGCCACGCGCAGTGCGTCGACCCCCTCCCCGGTCTCGGCGGAAAGTAGAAAGCACGGCCGCTCCGGTGGTCGACGGGCAGCGATATTGCGCAGATTTTCACGCACCTCCGCGCTGAAGCGATCGATCTTGTTCCAGACTTCGAGAATGCGCGCGCCCGCGTCGGGGTCGATGCCGAGCTGACGCAGCACGTTATCGACATCGCGCTGCTGTGCGTCAGTGTCCTCGTGTGAGATATCGCGGACGTGGAGAATGAGATCCGCCTCCAGCACCTCTTCAAGCGTTGCGCGAAAAGCCGCCACCAGCTGCATCGGCAGGTTGGAAATGAAGCCGACCGTGTCGGAAAGCATGGCCTTGCCGCCATGCGGCAGGTTCAGCGCCCGCAAGGTGGGGTCAAGCGTTGCGAACAGCATGTCGGCCGCCTGAACCTCGGCCCGCGTCAGGCGGTTGAACAGCGTCGACTTTCCGGCATTGGTATAGCCGACCAGTGCCACCACGCGGTAAGGCACCCGCTGTCGCCCGGCGCGATGCAGCCGCCGCGTCGCCTGCACCTTTTTCAGCTCATTCTCAAGACGCGTGATGCGTTCGCCGATCAGACGGCGGTCGGCCTCGATCTGGGTTTCACCCGGACCGCCCATGAAGCCGAAGCCGCCGCGCTGGCGCTCCAGGTGAGTCCACGACCTGACCAGGCGGCTGCGCTGATAATTCAGATGCGCAAGCTCGACCTGAAGCGCGCCCTCTCTGGTCTTGGCGCGGCGGCCGAAGATTTCAAGGATCAGCCCGGTACGGTCGAGGACCTTGGTGTTCCAGGCCCTCTCGAGATTGCGCTGCTGGATCGGCGACAACGCGCAATCCATCACCACAAGTTCGATCTGGTGTGCGCCTACGAGGCCTATGATTTCCTCGACCTTCCCCTTGCCGATGTACGTTGCAGGCCGGATCTGGCTCACCGGTGCAACCAGAGCGTCGGCAACCATCAGATCGATCGCGCGCGCCAGACCGACCGCCTCCTCCAGCCGCGCCTCGGAACCGCGAATGGCATGCAAATCCGCTTGCGCATCGGGATCACCCCGGCGCATGCGCAAATATGGGCCGATGACGATCACCCGCCCGGTTTGCTTGCCCGCTGCCGACCGCGGACGGTCGGCACCCCCGTCGGAAGTTCGGGGTTCCAATCAGTTCACTCTCAAGCCGGGGCGTCCTCGCCGCCTTCGAACAGCTGAATCGGAGCACCCGGCATGATGGTCGAAATCGCATGCTTGTAGACAAGCTGCGAGTGACCGTCGCGCCGCAAGAGCAGGCAGAAATTGTCGAACCAGGTGACAATCCCCTGCAGCTTGACTCCGTTGACCAGAAAAATCGTCAGTGGCGTTTTGGTTTTTCGAACGTGATTAAGGAAGGTGTCTTGTAAATTTTGTGCGCGGTCTGCCGCCATTGTTGTTATCCCGCATTTTTGTTGGCTTCTTTTTGTTGAACCGATGGCTCTCTGTCGGAGCGTCCCCGGTTACCGGCTCCCCTGAGTTCCCCCTCCGGGGAGCGCGATCGTGCAATTAGAAGGCAGGCTTGGTTTTTAGGCAAGTGAGTTCGCTGGGCAGTCCCACGAATCGAGCCCTGATTCTCCGCGAAAACGCGCAAAAGAGACGAAATCTATCGCCCCTGATGAACAAAGCGGCAGGCGTTCAGCCGACACCCAGCGCCTTCAGCTTGCGGTGGAGCGCTGACCGCTCCATGCCGACGAATTCCGCTGTGCGGGAGATGTTGCCCGAAAAGCGGCTGATCTGCGCCATCAGGTAGTCGCGTTCGAACACTTCCCTCGCCTCGCGGAGCGGCAAGCCCATGATGTGCTCGCCGTTGTTGCTGGTCGGCATCGCCGGCACCATCGAGCCCACGTCCTGCGGCAGCATGTCGGCGGTGATAATGACTTCCGGACCGCCGCTCGCAAGGATCATCACCCGCTCCACATTGTTGCGAAGCTGCCGGACGTTGCCGGGCCATACGTGCGACTGCAACACGGCCATTGCGTCCTGGCCGATCTGACGTTTCGGCAAACCGGTCGCGGCCGATATCTGGTCCATGAAATAGTCGATCAGTTCCGGAATGTCCTCGCGACGTTCCGAGAGTGGCGGAACGCGGATCGGCACCACCGACAACCGGTGGTAGAGGTCTTCCCGAAACCGGCCGCTGGCGATCTCCTCTTCCAGGTTGCGGGCGGTGGAGGAAATGATGCGGACGTCGACATTGACCTTCGTCGTGCCTCCCTGCCGCTGGAACGTCTGGTCGACGAGGACACGCAAGATCTTGTTTTGGGTCTCGCGCGGCATGTCCCCGATTTCGTCGATGAACAGGGTTCCGCCGTGGGCTTCCTCGAGCGCGCCCGTC
This sequence comes from Bradyrhizobium sp., assembly GCF_035570375.1. Classification (GTDB taxonomy): domain Bacteria; phylum Pseudomonadota; class Alphaproteobacteria; order Rhizobiales; family Xanthobacteraceae; genus Bradyrhizobium. The sequence continues at coordinate 10,999 of NZ_DATMLW010000200.1, forward strand.
TTGCGCGGATGTTCGCCGTTGGGTTCGACGCCGAACAGTTCGATTTCCATGCGTTCCGGCGTGATCGCCGCGGCGTTGATCACCACGAAAGGCCCGTCGGCGCGGCCCGAAGCGAGGTGCAGCATCCGCGCCGCGAGTTCCTTGCCTGCCCCCGAGGGACCCACGATGAGAATACGGCTGTTGGCCTTGGCGGCTCGTTCGATGGTCTGCCGCAGCTGATTCATGCATGCCGAGCGCCCGGTCATGACGCTGGCGGTGGGAGCGAGCTGCTTGAGCTCCTTGACCTCGCGTTTGAGGCGCGACGTCTCCAGCGCCCGCGTCGCCACCAGGATGAGCCGGTCCGACTTGAACGGCTTCTCGATGAAATCATAAGCGCCACGCTTGATGGCGGCGACCGCCGTTTCGATATTGCCGTGGCCCGAGATCATCACGATCGGCAGGTCGGAATGGTCGCGCTTGATCTGCTCCAGCAATTGCAGCCCGTCGAGCTTGCTGCCCTGCAGCCAGATGTCCAGAAACACAAGGTGCGGCCGGCGATTGGCGATTTCGGCCAGCGCCGAATCGCTGTCACGTGCGGTTCGCGTCGTAAAACCCTCGTCGTTAAGAATCCCGGCGACAAGGTCACGAATGTCGGCTTCATCATCGACAATCAAAATATCACTTGCCATGGAGTCGCGCCTGTCTTCTCAATTGCCCGCAGCAGCTTCGATTTTGGTCTGTTCATTAGTCGTTTCTTCCCGCCCGTCGGTTTCGGAGGCGGTGGAATTTGTTTCGGGGGTCGGCTCCTTGATTTCGACCGCGGGAGCATGCCCCGATACTGCAAAACGCAAGCGCATCCAGGCGCCACGCGCGCCCGGACGAATCTCGCTGGCGTCGTGCATTTCAATGCGGCCACCGTGATCTTCCAGAACACGACCCACGATGGCGAGCCCAAGGCCGGTGCCCTTCTCGCGGGTCGTCACATAGGGCTCGAGCAGCCGCGCGCGGCTCACCTTGGGCAGACCAATCCCGTTGTCGATCACGTCAATCACGATGTCGTCGTTTTCGCGTCCGGCAATGACATCGATGCGACCCTTGCCGAGTTCCTCCGCAGGAACAGCCTCGATCGCCTCGGTGGCGTTCTTGATGATATTGGTCAGCGCCTGCGAGATCAGCCGGCGGTCGAACTGCGCCCGCAACGGCTCCTGCTTGATCTCGGCCTCGATTTCGGTGTCGGGATGACCGACCCGCATCAGGAACACGGCCTGGCGCACGGTGTCGGCCACGTCCTCGCCTTCGATGACGGGCTTGGGCATTCGCGCAAAGCGCGAGAACTCATCGACCATCCGCCTGATGTCGTCGACCTGCCGCACGATGGTCTCGGTGCATTGTTCGAACACCACCTTGTCTTCGGTGATCACTTTGCCGAACTTGCGGCGGATGCGTTCGGCCGAAAGCTGAATCGGGGTCAGCGGATTCTTGATTTCATGCGCGATCCGGCGCGCGACGTCGGCCCATGCCGAGGTGCGCTGTGCGGAAACGAGCTCGGTGATGTCGTCCAGCGTGATGATGTAACTGTCGCGCGTCTGGCTGGTCTGCTCGGCGGTGACGCGAACCGAAAGAATGCGCTCATGGCCCTCGCGATTGATCGTGATCTGGCCCTGGACCAGCCGCTGGGTGCTCTCGCGTGCGGTTTTCATCATCTCGTCGAGTTCGGGCAGCACGTCCGACAGCGGATGATCCAGCGTTTCCGATTCCGCGTGACCGATGAGCTTTTCGGCCGATCGATTGAGAATGCCGACGCTGCCTGAGGCATCGACGCCGATGATGCCGGCGCTTGCCGATGACAATACCGCCTCGATGAAGCGCCGCCGGTTGTCGATGAGATCGCTGGCATTCACCAGCTCGTCGCGCTGGGTGCGCAGTTCCTGCGTCATCTTGTTGAAGGTTTCGCCGAGCTGGGCCAGATCGCCCTCCGAGCGGAACACCGGCACCTGCACGTGAAGGTCGCCGGTCGAGACGATGTTGGCTGCACTCATCAGGCGGCGGATCGGGGTGACCAGCCAGTTGGCGAAGTTCAGCCCGAACAGGATGGCGGCCATCAGGATGGTCAGCGCGATGACCGCAAAAATGAGCGCGAAGTTCACCTGAATGCCGAGCCGGCGCGATTCGATCAGCGCATACTCCGCCACGCTCGCCTCGGTCTGCTTGAGTTGGGCGACGACGTGGGGATCGAGCTGGCGCGCCACGTAAAGAAAAGTATCCTGGAAGGCTCGCAACCGTATCACGGCCGCGACGTAATTCTCTTCGGGCAACACTGCGATTTCCGGCTCAACCTCGTTGACGTTGCTGAGAACCTCCGGCGGGGGTGCTGCGAAGGCGAGCTGGATGGTGTTTTGCGCGGTTTCCAGGACGTGGCGATCCTTGTCGATCAGCATGGCACCGGGCAGGTTGCGCGAGGCTGCGCTTGCGGCCAAAAGCTCACGAAAGGATTGCCGATCCTGATCGTATAATGGCCGGGCGTGAGAAAGATCGTTGGCCATCCCAAGAATGTCGCCGCGAATAAGCTGCGCGTGTTCCTCGGTATAGGCCCGGGCAATGATCAGCGAGTTCTGAATCACTTCACGCGTCGGACCCGAAAACAGGCGGTCGAGGCCGCGATCGATCGTCACGTTGGCGACCACCGCCACCAGCACGGCCGGCAGCACCGCGATAACCGAGAACAGGCTGACGATCTGGACGTGCAGGCGCGCCGCCGCCCGTCCGCGCCGCCTGGCCTGCATGACCTGCCAGACTTCGCGGAAAATGATGCCGAGCAGCACCAGGATGGTGGCGCCGTTCAAAAGCATGAACGAGAGGGCGACTTCGCGCGTCGGCTCGATCTGGGTCAAACCCGTGAGCACCACGAAGGTCAGGAACGAACTGAGCAGCGCCAGGCCGATCGCAAACGGCGCCAGGAGCTTCCGAAGGGGGCGGCCCTTGGGCTCAACTAGCGACGGGTCGAATTGTGCAGCCGAACTCTCTGCGCTGGTCATTCCGGCAATCGGTGAATTGGAAGCATGCGGTCCGACGGTAGCGGACTGATGCATTCATACCACATTGTTGCCGAATTGCGACAAATCCGCGGCGTCCCAGGAGCCCATCCCCTGCCCGCAAAACCCCTGGTGCCCCCTAGCCGCCGCTCCGGTAGACCTGAATGTCCAGATCGCGGATTTTCTTGCGGAGCGTATTCCGGTTGAGCCCCAAGAGATCAGCCGCCCGGATTTGATTGCCGCGGGTGGCCGCTAGCGCCGCCGTCAGCAACGGAACCTCGATTTCCTTGAGAATCCGATGATAAAGGCCCGGCGGTGGGACGCCGTTGGGAAAGCCTGAGAAATGCGAGGACAGATAGGCCTCCACGGCGCCACCGAGATTGTCTACTCCGTGATGAGAATTGCCATGTGACGTCACCGCCGGCGGCGCCAATTCGCCGTCGATCACGGAAGCGGTGATCACGTCCTGCGGGTACAGCGCCGCAAGCCTGCGCGCGAGGTTTTCAAGCTCGCGCACATTGCCCGGCCAGCGATGTTGCTTCATGCGTTCCAACGCCAGCGCATCGAGCTTCTTCGGCGGCAGTCCGTCTTTCTCGGCAAGCGCGAAGAAGTGCCGGATCAGATCGGGCAAGTCCTCGATCCGCTCGCGCAAGGGAGGAAGCCGCAGCGGCACGACGTTGAGGCGAAAGAACAGATCCTCGCGGAACAGCCCTTGCTGGATCAGGACGCGCAGATCCTTGTTGCTCGCGGCAACGATGCGAACGTCCGTCTTGATCGGGGTGCGGCCGCCTACCGTGGTATATTCGCCCTGCTGGAGCACGCGCAGCAGCCTGGTCTGCGCTTCCATCGGCATATCGCCGATTTCGTCGAGAAACAGCGTGCCTCCCTCGGCCTGCTCGAACCGCCCCGAGGCGCGGGTATTGGCGCCGGTGAAGGCGCCACGCTCATGTCCGAACAGTTCGGATTCGATCAGATCGCGCGGGATCGCGGCCATGTTGACCGCGACGAACGGCCCGTTACGCCGCTTGCCGTAATCGTGCAGCGCGCGCGCCACCAGCTCCTTACCCGTCCCGGACTCGCCGGAAATCATCACCGTGAGATCGGTCTGCATCAGCCTTGCCAGCACCCGGTAGATTTCCTGCATCGCCGGCGATCGACCGACCAGCGGAATGGAATCGAACTCCGAATCATCGGCATTGCTCGAGACCCGCTCCTTCGGCTCTGCCAAAGCGCGGCCGACGATCGAGATCAATTCCTTCAGGTCGAACGGTTTCGGCAGATACTCATAGGCGCCGCGTTCGGAGGCGCGGATCGCCGTCATGAACGTGTTCTGCGCGCTCATCACGATCACGGGAAGGTTCGGCCGCATCTTCTTGATCCGCGGCAACAGATCGAAGGCGTTCTCGTCAGGCATCACCACGTCGGTGATCACCAGATCGCCCTCGCCCTGGCTGACCCAGCGCCAAAGCGTCGCGGCGTTTCCGGTCAGCCTTACCTCGTACCCGGCACGCGAAAGCGCCTGATTGAGAACGGTCCGGATCGCGGTGTCATCATCGGCTACAAGTATGCTACCTGCGGGCATCGTCATCCTCATCCTGCGTTCTGTGAGGCGTGCAACCAGTGCCCCACTTTCCGAAGTTCGTGCTCACTTTCAGCACCCACCTTTCGCGACTTCGGAAAGTCATGGGCACCAGCAAACTTATTGAATCCAGTGCCGCCGTATCGATCTGGAGTTCCTGATCGAATTCGCCCCTTGCAGTGCAGGGACTTCAGATCGACGGCACTGGCATCCCCGAAACGTCATCGCGGTTACTTTGATCAAAATGGCTTGCGGCGTTGAACATGGGCAGCAGCACGCGGAAGGTCGTCTTTCGCGGCTGGGATTCGCATTCGATGATGCCGCCATGATCGCCGACGATCTTGGCGACCAGCGCCAGGCCAAGCCCGCTACCCGTCGGCTTGGTCGTGACAAAGGGGTCGAACAGGTTCGGCAACAGGTCGTCAGGCACACCCGGACCGTTGTCCTTGACGCAAAATTCAAGCGGCAACGAGACCCGGGATTTCTTGCCCGGCACCGACAGGCGGACGCCCGGCCGGAATGCGGTGGTCAATTGAATCTCGGCATCGCTGCCCAGATCAGCCACCGCTTCGGCAGCGTTCTTCACCAGGTTGAGGAAGACCTGGATCAGCTGGTCCTGATTGGCAAGCACCGGCGGCAGCGAGGGGTCGTAATCTTCGATAAAGCGGATGCTGCGGGCAAAGCCGGATTGCGCCAGCCGCTTGACGTGATCGAGCACCGAATGGATGTTGACGGGACCGCGCGCCACCGGCCGGTCGTCACCGAACACCTCCATACGATCGACCAGCGTCACGATGCGATCGGCTTCATCGCAGATCAACCGAGTGAGCGTGCGATCTTCCGGCGAGGCCGCCTGTTCAAGCAATTGCGCCGCGCCGCGAATGCCGGACAGCGGGTTCTTGATCTCATGCGCCAGCATCGCCGCAAGCGCGATCACCGATCTTGCGGCGCTGCGGTGCGTCAACTGCCGGTCCATCTTGTCGGCGATGGTCCGCTCCTGCAGCAACACCACGATATGGCCGGGCCGTTCGGTCAGCGGCGCGACGTGAAGGTCGACCAGCCGATCGCCGCCCATCCGCGGCGTGCCGAGGTCGACCTTGTATTCATTGACCGCCGAGTTGTTCGAACGCACCTGGTCGATCAGGGCGAGCAGCGGGCTTCCGAACGGAACCAGCTCCTTCAACGACTGACGGCGGAGAAACTGGGCGGAAATGTCGAAAAACGACTCGGCCGCAATGTTGGCGTCGACGATCCTGCCATCCGGCGCAACGAGCAGAACGGGATTGGGCAGCGCATTGAGAATGGCCTCGGCGTCGGACGGCACGGCACGGCGATGTTCGGCAACCGAACTCATGCGGCGGCGCTCCAGGCAAAATCGTCGAAGGCATGCCCAAGCGTTCGATGCACGTGCTGCGGATTATCCGATGTCAGGATCTTCTCGCGCCAGCTCTTGAGCGTCGTCGCCGGTGCCCTGCTGCGGTTCGCCGCAACCTGCAGCGCCCAGCCGAGATGCTTGCGCGCGTGACGCAGCCCCACGCGCAACCCGTAATGCCGGCAAACCTCGTCATAGAGGACGCGGATATGATTGAGCTGCTCGGAAAGCGCCGGCGCCGGCTCAGCCACTCCGGTCTCGATGCGGCGTCCGATCTGGCCGGGCAACCAGGGCTGCCCCTGCGCACCGCGGCCAATCATCACCGCGTCAGCGCCGGACATTTCGAGCGCCGAGAGCGCCGTTTCGAACGACGTGATGTCGCCATTGACCACGAGCGGAATGCCGATTGCCTGCCTGATGGCGCGCACCGCAGCCCAATCCGCCTTGCCGCTGTAGAATTGGCAGCGCGTCCTTCCATGCACCGTAATCAACCGCACGCCCGCGCCCTCGGCGCGGCGCGCCAGTTCGGGCGCGTTGATGGAGCGGTCGTCCCAGCCGAGCCGCATCTTCAGCGTTACCGGCACCTTCACCGCCGATATGGTCGCTTCGATCAGACGCTGGGCGTGATCGAGATCGCGCATCAGCGCCGAGCCCGACTGGCCGCCTGTCACATGGCGCGCGGGGCAACCCATGTTGATGTCGATGATCTCGGCGCCGGCAGCTTCGGCGATCCGTGCGCCTTCCGTCATCCACCTTGTCTCGCAGCCGGCGAGTTGAACGACATGCGGGCCTATGCCTGCAGCCTCGCACCGCAGACGCGACATGGGCCGGCCGTCTACGAGATCATCACTTGCGGTCATTTCCGACACCACAAGCCCGGCCCCAAAACCAGCGGCCATCCGCCGAAACGGGGCATCGGTGATGCCAGACATCGGCGCCAGGAGAACCCGGTTAGCGACCTGAATATCGCCTATTTTCAACGGCTTAAGATGGAACATAGGCGCACTGGTCACGGATTTCTCATCGCTTCGACAGAGCCTGCGTCTGCCCGGACCCATTTTGAGCACAAATGTTGTGCAGTCAAGTTCCATGCCTACACTTTAGACAGTTCTGAAAAACCTTGCAAGTGCACTGCAGCATAGGTGCTTTTCCCCACGGCGCTGGGAATCCCGAAGAAACGTTCTGTTTTCGCAAGCGAGCGTGATAAGGGCAGAGCGCCGTCCACCCAGCTTAAGAACTGACGGATTGCTCCTGGTCGAGACCTATGTCGAATCCTCAGCGGACCGCCGCCATCCTCGTCGCAGCCGGACGCGGTCTTCGTGCCGGCGCCGGCGGCCCCAAACAGTATCGCTCCGTTGGCGGGCAGAGCGTGATTTTCCGCGCCATGGAGCCGTTTTGCCGCCATCCGGAAATTTCTGCGGTGCAGCCGGTCTTGAATCCCGACGACCTCGCCATCTTCAACGAGGCAGTGCGCGGGCTCGCGCATTCAAGCCCCGCGAGGGGCGGCGCGACGCGCCAGGAATCCGTTCGTGCCGGCCTTGAGGCGCTTGGTTCGCAGAAACCTGACGTAGTTCTCATCCACGACGCCGCGCGCCCTTTCGTCTCTGCAGCACTGATTTCCCGGGCCATCAGAGCGACTTCCGCGACCGGCGCCGCAATTCCCACCATACCAGTCGCTGATACGATCAAGCTCGTCGACGCAGGCGGGCATGTCGAGGGAACGCCGGAGCGCGCGCGCCTGAGAATTGCGCAGACGCCGCAGGCCTTCCGCTTTGATGTTATCATTGATGCGCATCGGCGCGCGGCTCGCGAAGGCCGGACCGATTTCACCGATGATGCCGCGCTGGCGGAATGGGCGGGATTGACGGTGTCAACTTTTGAAGGCGATGCTGCGAACATGAAACTGACCACGCCGGAAGATTTCGTCCGCGAGGATGCGCGCCTTGCTAGCCAGCTTGGGGACGTCCGGACCGGGACCGGTTACGACGTTCATGCCTTCGGCGACGGCGACCACCTCATGATTTGCGGTGTTCGCGTGCCCCATCATCGCGGTTTCCTTGCCCATTCCGACGGCGACGTCGGCTTGCATGCGTTGGTCGATGCCATTCTCGGGGCGCTCGCCGACGGCGATATCGGCTCGCATTTCCCGCCGAGCGACATCAAATGGAAGGGCGCATCGTCCGACAAATTCCTGAAATATGCGGTTGAACGGGTCGCGGCACGCGGCGGCCGCATCGCCAATCTCGAAGTGACCCTGATCTGCGAGCGGCCGAAGATTGGCCCGTTGCGCGATGCGATGCGCGCTCGCATCGCCGAGATCACGGGGCTCAATGTCTGGCGCGTCGCCGTCAAGGCGACCACCAGCGAACGCCTCGGCTTTACCGGTCGCGAGGAAGGCATCGCCGCCACCGCATGCGCCACCATTCGCCTGCCATGGGGCGACAAGGGACCTGTCTCGATTTGAGGGAATTCGCGGTCGATGGGTAGCGAACGTCAAATCGGCTCCACTAATTCTCTTTCCCGCTCGCTGCTTGATCTCTGCCGCATGCGCAAGCTGACCATTGCGACCGCCGAATCCTGCACTGGCGGATTGGTAGCCGGCGCGCTGACCGACATTCCCGGCTCGTCCGACGTCATTGACCGCGGCTTCGTCACCTATTCCAACGAAGCCAAGCGCGTGATGCTCGGGGTCAAGGCCACGACGCTTGCAGCCTTCGGCGCCGTCAGCAGGGAAACTGCAACCGCGATGGCGGTCGGCGCGCTGGAGCGGGCTGGCGTCGATCTTGCCGTTGCCACTACCGGCATCGCCGGTCCCGGCGGCGCCACACCCGGCAAACCGGTTGGTCTCGTGCATTTCGCGGTCGCCGCCCGCGACGGCCGAATCCTCAATCGCGAATGCCGGTTCGGCGCGATCGGCCGAAGCGCGGTGCGCCAGCGCTCGGTCATCGAGGCCTTGCGAATGCTGATCGAGCTCGCCCGCGGGCCGAGGGCTGCGGTGAAGCCGAAACGTGAGCCGATCGTCCGCCTCCATCCACGGCTGGCGCGGACATCGCGCCGTGGCGCGGTCAAGCGGCGACGGCCGCCAAGGTAATGATTTCCGTCTGCGCGCAAACGGCAATTTCCCGAGCCGGTTCAGGCTGATTTGGGTTGTCCAGTCCCGCCGCGAAAAATTTTCTCACTTGTGCCGTCGGGCAAAACACCTTTACGACCTCGCCCCGTTCCTGCCCGCAAGAGGGGCGTTTCGCGACCGTCACGAGCGTTGGGCAGGGATGCGGTGGACGTCGGTTATGTCGCTTGACGGGCGAGGTGGCCTGCGAACGGCGAAGTCGTGTGGTCCTGACACCCCGACGCTGGTGTCAAATTGGCGGCAATTTCCGCTAATGACGGGGGCAAGAAAGCCCGGTCCCCGGGGAGAGCGCGAAGGAAACCGTAAAACCATCGTGCAGGGAATGCCGGCTGATCTCGGTGTACCTGTAGTGACTACACTCGTGTGCTTTCTTTCGTTGCGCACGAGGCTATGGGTGCGGCCGTAGCACCCGGCATTCCCTGCGCCCTCTCACTTGGAGGGCGTGACTGAGGCAACAACCCGGGCACGTTTCGCGTCGCGGGAAGGCGTTCTCGCGAGCGAATGGCTGTTTGAAAAGTTGAATATTGAATCGTTCACGGGAGTGTGGATTGTTTCGTCGCTTCGCTCCTCGCAATGCCGAGTGGGGCTCGCAATGACAATCCTCGCCTTCACAGCAATGACCGGCTAAGCCTGCTTCTTCCCGTAAATTTTGTCGGCGCGCTTTTCGAACGCGGACGCAAAACGCTGGAAGGCAGTATCGAACATCGTGCCCATGAGCATGGCCAGCATCCGGCTCTTGAATTCGTAAGCGATGTAGAACCCTACCTCGCAGGAATTGTCGGACTTCGGCTCGAAGGTCCAGCGGTTCTCGAGCTTGCTGAACGGACCGCGCAGATATTCGACCAGAATGTTCAGATTGGGACGATCCAGCGTCACGCGGCTTGTGAAGGTTTCGCGGACCAGCTTGAACGACACCGTCATGTCGGCGATCACCACCTCGGTCCCATTCGGCCCAGCGTTGCGCTGGCGTACTTTCAGCGACTGGCACAACGGCACGAATTCGGGGTAACGCTCGACGTCGGCGACCAGATCGAACATCTGCGGCGCGCTGTGGTTCACCCGGCGCCTGCTGTTGAATCTCGGCATTGAAACTAGAGCTCCGATTCCGAAGTTCGCAAGCTATCGCGGCGACCTCTGATACGAACTTCGGAATCAAAGGAGCTCTAGCAACTTGTTGATTTGAGTAGCGGCCATGAATTTGAAGTTCCTATCACGAACTTGCCGCGATACCGATAGGGACTTCAAATTCGCCGCACTCCGCTCAGCGGGATCTGGCGGCTCGCGCGGCCCGCAACCTGGCGAAATCCTCGCCGGCATGATGCGACGAACGGGTCAGCGGGCTCGCCGAAACCATCAAAAATCCCTTGGTATAGGCAACCTTCTCGAAGTTCGAAAACTCCTGCGGCGTCACGTAGCGCATCACCGCGTGATGTTTTCGCGTCGGCTGCAAATATTGTCCGATGGTCAGAAAATCGACGTCCGCCGAGCGCAGATCGTCCATGACCTGCAAAACCTCGTGACGCTCCTCGCCAAGCCCAACCATGATGCCCGATTTGGTGAAGATCGAGGGGTCGATTTCCTTCACCCGCTGCAACAGCCGCACCGAATGGAAATAGCGCGCGCCGGGGCGAACGCTGAGATAGCGCGACGGCACCGTCTCCAGATTGTGGTTGAACACATCGGGCCTGGCCGCCACCACGATTTCGAGCGCGCCGTCCTTGCGCAGAAAATCCGGGGTGAGGATCTCGATCGTCGTGGCGGGGCAGCGTGCCCGGATGGCGCGGACGGTTTGCGCGAAATGCGCGGCACCGCCGTCGGCCAGATCGTCGCGATCGACCGAGGTGACGACGATATGGGCGAGCCCAAGCTTGAATGTCGCTTCCGCGACGTGTTCCGGCTCTTCCGGATCGAGCACGCCGGGCATGCCGGTCTTGACGTTGCAGAAGGCGCAGGCGCGGGTGCAGGTGTCCCCCATGATCATGAAGGTCGCGTGCTTCCTGTCCCAGCATTCGCCGATATTCGGACAGCCCGCCTCCTCGCACACCGTCACCAGGCCGTTTTCCTTCACGATGTTGCGGGTCTCGGCATAGCCGCGGGTGGTCGGCGCGCGCACGCGAATCCAGTCCGGCTTCGGTGGCGACAGCGCGTCCGGGCGATTCACCTTTTCGGGGTGACGCGGGCGCAGCGGCGTGGCTGAAACGGTATCGACGACAACGACCATGAAGAATCCGTATCTGATATGTTCTAGTGGTCCGATTCTAACATTCGCATCCCACCTCAGCAGACACCGTTGCGAATGTTAGAATCAAAGGACCACTAGCAAATATAAGATTCTAGTGGAGTTTTGGATTTGACATTCGCTTTACGAGCTTGCGGCTAGATGGATAGCGAATGTCAAATCCACTCCACTAGCTAATCCGGTGGAGGACGAACCGCAACCGCTCGCAACAGTGTGCATTCGGTCTTAGCATACCGTCTGAATGGTCCAAAATCCCGCCGCAAATCTCCCAAAACCCGGCAAATTGCTCAAACGCGCCTTCTTCGCCCGCAGCGTGCACGAGGTCGCGCCCGACCTGATCGGCGCCACGCTGCTCGTGAACGGCGTCGGCGGCATCATCGTCGAGGTCGAGGCCTATCACCACACCGATCCGGCGGCTCATTCCTTCCGCGGGCCGACGGCACGAAACGCCGTCATGTTCGGTCCGCCCGGCTTCGTCTATGTCTACCGTTCCTACGGCATTCACTGGTGCGTCAATTTCGTTTGCGAAAAACAGGGCTCCGCCAGCGCGGTCCTGATCCGGGCGCTGGAGCCGACCCACGGGCTGGCGGCGATGCGGCGCCGGCGACATCTGACCGACGAGCGAACGCTGTGCTCCGGCCCCGGCAAGCTGACAGAAGCTCTGGGGATCACGGGGGCTCACAATGACCTGGCGCTCGATGCACCCCCGTTTGCGCTACTGGCGCGCACCGCCAGGCCGCAGATCGTTTTCGGCGTGCGGATCGGCATCACCAAGGCGGCCGACTTGCCCTGGCGATATGGGCTGAAAGGCTCGAAATTCCTTTCCAGGCCGTTTGCGAGCTGACGGCGTTCGGTAGCAGCGCGATGCGACGAGTGTGCTCAAACCACCGCATTGCGTTTGATGATTTCGCGATAAAAAGATGCGGAGAGTTTTGGCGTGCGCGCTTGTGTATTGAAGTCCACCCGGTAGAGGCCGAAACGTTTCTCGAATCCGTCCGACCACTCGAAATTGTCCATCAGACTCCACAGGAAATAGCCGTGCACCGCAATGCCCTCGGAAGTCGCGCGTTGCAGATGTGTCAGATAGTTGCGCAGATACATGATCCGATCGAGGTCATAGACCTTGCCGTCCGCGGCAGGATCGTCTTTCGCCGAAGTGCCATTCTCGGTGATGTAGATCGACTTCACGCCCCAAAGCTTCGCCACATGGCGCGGCGCCCAGTACATCGCCTCGGGGCCGATCTTCAGCCAGGTCGAATCCATCTTCGGGAACGCGGCCGGAAACGGCACCAGCGCAAAACCTGCCGGGTTGTCCGCGGCGACCACATAGTGGTCCGGCGTGTAGACATTCAGCCCGACGAAATCGACCGGAGACGAAATGATGCGCAAATCATCGGCGGTGTATTTCGGCGCATTGCTGCCGGCATACGCCAGAAAACCGTCGGTATATTTTCCCTCGAGCATCACGGTCAAATAGCCCGCATTCAATTCGCGGGTGGCGATTTCCGCCGCACGAATGTTTGCCGGCGTCTCGATCGCGGGGATGCAAACAACAATGTTTTCTGCCGGGCCGACCCTGGTTCCGGCGCGCCCATTCGCCCGTATGGCTTGCACCGAAAGACCATGGCCCAGCGCGACGTTGTGAAGAACCTGGTTCAATTCGGGCGCGGACAATCTGAGACCGGGCGCGTCGGGTCCCGCGCCATATCCCAAAAAAACGAACCGGTGCGACTCATTGATCGTGAAGAAGTGCTTGACGCGATCGCTTAAGTGTTCTGCGACGTAGCCGGCGTAATCCGCAAACGCCTTCGAGGTCTCACGCGACATCCATCCGCCGGTGCGATCCTGAAGCGCCTGAGGCAAGTCAAAATGATACATGGTCGCAAATGGCTCAATACCGTTCGCCAGCAGTTCGTCGATGAGCCGATGGTAAAAATCCAGTCCCTTGGGGTTTGGCGCACCCGAGCCTTCCGGGAAGACGCGAGGCCAGGCAATCGAAAAGCGATAGGCCTTCACTCCGAGCGCCTTGATGAGTTGAACGTCTTGCTTGAACAAATGATAGTGATCGTTGGCGATGTCGGCGTTGGTCTCGTCCACGATTGTCCCGCGCGCGTGGGTAAAACGATCCCAAATCGACGGACCGCGCCCGTCCTCGTTGACGGCCCCTTCGATCTGGTAGGCCGATGTGGCCGTCCCCCAAACAAATCCGCTCGGGAAAACGGCGGAGCGGCTGCCGTTCTGCTGCCTGTTTTCCGCCCTCGGGTCGGCCGCAACGGCCTCGGCGGATTTTGCCGAAATTGCAAGGGCCGACCAGCCCGCGAGCCCGCCGAAATGGCGTCGAGAGAGACCGTTGAACATCATTGCTTTACTTGTTGAGGCCGTGACAAATTTGCTATCAAACCGGACGTTGGGTCTCGCTTTTGTGCTCCGCGGTTCGGCGCCTGCGCATCCCACGTTTTGGCCGAACTGCGGACCGCCAGACCATATTCGACAATCCTTCCGGAGGACAGAACCAATCGCCTTTCGCACGCCACTGGCGCTTCTTCTCGTATCGCTGAGTTTTGTTGCCGGGGTCTGGTGGTGGCTGGCCACACCGGTCACGCTGGCCCGCGCCCCGATCGATCCGGCGGCGAAGCTGGATTGCGTGTCCTATGCACCATTTCGCGGCGACCAGACCCCGCTAAATCCGAACCTCATCGTCAGTGAGGAGCAGATTGAGGAGGATCTCGCCGAACTGGCAAAGATAACCGACTGTATCCGCACCTATTCGGTCGACAACGGACTGGACAAGGTGCCTGCAGTCGCCTCGCGGGTCGGACTGAACGTCTTTCTTGGAATCTGGATCGGCAACAATCGCCTGAAGAACGCGCAATTGGTCGACACCGCGGTCACGCTGGCCAGGGATTATCCGGGCACGATCAGAGCCATTATCGTCGGCAACGAAGTGCTGTTGCACGGAGACATGAGCCCCTCCGATCTTCGCGAACTTATCCGCTCGGTAAAGGCTCGCGTCAACGTTCCCGTGACGTACGCCGATGTCTGGGAATACTGGCTGCGCTACCGCGAAGTCCAGGATGCCGTCGACTTCATCACCATTCATGTGCTGCCGTATTGGGAGGACTTTCCGGTCCGCGCGCAGGATGCGGCCGCCCATGTCGCAGCTATTCACAAGCGCGTGGCCGCTGCCTTTTCCGGCAAGGAAGTCCTGATCGGCGAGACGGGTTGGCCGAGCATGGGGCGCATGCGCGAAGGAGCGCTTCCGTCGCGCACAAATCAGGCCCGCGTGATCTCCGAAATTCTTGACCTGTCGAAGCGTGAAAAATTCCGCGTCAACCTGATCGAGGCTTACGACGCCTCGTGGAAACGATATTGGGAAGGAACCGTGGGCGGCAATTGGGGGCTGTTCGATGCGGAGCATCGCAAGCTGAAATATCCGCCCGGTGAAGCTATCAGCAATTATCCCCTGTGGAAGCTGCACATGGGCGGCGGCATGGCATTGGTCATCTCGGTATTTGCTGTGGCCTGGATGACCTCAAGACGCAGGCCCTGGCCGCCCCGGCTGGTTTCGTGGATCGCGGTCGCAGTGTCCGCGACATCAGCCGGAATCCTGCTCGGAGTAGCCTTCGACAAGATGCTCTATGAAAGCTTCGGCTTCGGCGGCTGGCTCATGTGGGGCTCGCTGCTGGCGGCCGCCATCGCCTCACCCGTGCTTTGCGCGTTGGCACTGATGTCGGGACGTGCTCTGCCGACCTTCGTGGAGCTGATCGGCCCGCGCGACGGCAGGATCCAGTCATTTGCAACGATGCTGCTGGGCGTCGCACTGGCCGTGACCACCGTGATCGCGGCGGAGACTGCGCTGGGCGCCGTGTTCGACGCGCGTTGGCGCGATCTTCCATTCGCCGCTCTGACCATGGCAGCGATTCCATTTTCGACGCTGACGCTGTTCAACCGGCCGAGGTTCGGGACGCGGCCGATGGCGGAAGCGGTATTCGCCGGCCTCTTCGCTGCCGCGGCGCTCTATACCCTCTTCATCGAGGGGACGCGGAACTGGCAGGCCGTATGGACCGCGGCTGCTTACCTTCTGCTTGGCGCAACGCTGTGGCAGGCTCGCAGCAAGGAAGCCGGTTCGCAGCGATCGGCGTCGCGCGAAGAATCGACGCCGGCATATGCATTGCCATCGGCAGGATTGCCAGACCATCTCGATGCTGCCGATCGCAAGGTTCGCAGCGCCTGACAAAATGTTCCAAAGGTCGAAGCGCCGTTATTCTTCGCTAGGTGGCGCTCTTGAGGCGCTCCATCGCCTCGAGAATCTTTGCCCTTCGCGCCAGCGCGGCCTCCCGCTTCTCCCTTTCCTCTTCGACGATCTCTTCCGGAGCGTTGGCGACAAATTTCTCGTTGGCAAGCTTGGCGTCGATCCGCTTGATGTCGGCATCCGCCTTCGCCGCTTCCTTGTCGAGCCGGGCTTTCTCCGCTGAAAAATCGATCAGGCCCTTCAGCGGAAGGGCCGCGACCTCGCCCCGCACCAAAAGCTGCACCGAACCTTCCGGAGGGTGGTCAGCAAAGGAAATGTCGGCGAGCCGAGCCATCCGCCCGATCACGTCACTCCAGCGCGACGCGCGCTCCCTGGTCTTTGCAGAAGCGCCTGACAGCACCAACGGCGTCAACGTCGCCGGCGCAATGTTCATTTCGGCGCGCACGGAGCGTATCGCGGTCACGAGATCGACGACCCAGCCGATCTCGGCTTCAGCCTCAGGGTCGGTGAATTCGCCAGTCTCGAGCGCGACCAGGGGCGGGGGCATCATAGGATCATTCGGGACCGTCGTCGCCATCAGCGCCAGCTGCTCCGGCGTGAACGTTGCCGCCTTGCGCGGCCACGGCGCCAGCGCCAAAAGGACATCACGCCTGGCCGTCACTCCCCAAAGCTCTTCGGTGATGAACGGCATGAACGGATGGAGCAATTTGAGGATTTCGTCGCGCGCCCATGCGACCATCGCGCGGGTCTCGACCCTCGCGGCGCCCTCCTCGCCCATCAGGACCGGTTTGGCCAGCTCGAGATACCAATCGCAGTAGACGTTCCAGACGAAACGATAGATCGCGCCCGCTGCGTCGTTAAAGCGGTAGGCTTCAATCGCCTCGGTGACCTCGCGCGCGGCGCGCACGGTCTCATGCGCGATCCAGCGGTTTAATGTCTGCGTCGCTTTTGTCGGATCGAAGTCAGCCGGTACCGTGCATGCATTCATTTCGGCAAAGCGGCACGCATTCCACAGCTTGGTTGCAAAATTGCGGTAGCCCTCGACGCGGCTTGCCGCAAGTTTGATGTCGCGGCCCTGCGCCGCCATCGCAGCCAGCGTGAAGCGCAGGGCATCGGCGCCGAACTCGTCGATCAGGTGCAGGGGATCGATGACGTTGCCTTTCGACTTCGACATCTTCGCGCCCTTTTCGTCACGAACGAGCGCGTGGATGTAGACCGTCGGGAACGGGACCTCCTTCATGAAATGGAGGCCCATCATCATCATGCGGGCGACCCAGAAGAAGATGATGTCAAAGCCGGTGACGAGGACATCGGTCGGATAATAACGCTTCAGGTCGGTGTCGTCGTCAGGCCAGCCGAGCGTGGAGAACGGCCATAGCGCCGAGGAAAACCAGGTGTCGAGCACGTCCTCGTCACGGGTGATGAAGCCGGCGCGCTTGTTGCGATCGAGCGCCATCTCCCGCCCCTGCTCCGGCGTGATCACTTCCTGCTCGACATAGTAGCCAAGGGCATGACTGATGGCTTCTTCTTCGGTTTCGGCGACGAACACCTTTCCGTCCGGTCCGTACCATGCGGGGATCTGATGGCCCCACCACAGCTGGCGGGAGATGCACCAGGGCTGGATGTTTTCCATCCAATCGAAATACGTCTTCTCCCAGTTCTTCGGCACGAAGGTGGTCGCACCGCTGCGCACCGCCGCGACCGCAGGCCGCGCAAGGGTCTTGGCATCGACGTACCACTGATCGGTCAAGTACGGCTCGATCACAGCACCGGAACGATCGCCGTGCGGCACCATATGCGTGTTCGGCTCGATCTTCTCCAGAAACCCGAAATCTTCCATTCGCGCCACGATTTGCCTGCGCGCGGCGAATCGGTCGACACCTTGGAATTCTTCCGCGAACTGCATCGCGCCTTCCGGCAATCCGCGCAAATAGTCTTCGTTGCCGACCAGCGCCAGCGCGCCCTCCTGATTGAGCACGCTGACCTGCAGCAGGTTGTGCCGCCGGCCGATTTCGAAGTCGTTGAAATCATGCGCCGGCGTGACCTTGACCGCGCCGGAGCCCTTCTCAGGATCGGAATATTCGTCCGCCACAATCGGAATCCTCCGTCCGACCAGCGGCAAGATCACATGTTTGCCGACGAGGTGGCGATAACGCTCGTCATCCGGGTGCACCGCGACCGCGGTGTCGCCGAGCATCGTCTCCGGTCGCGTAGTCGCGACCACGATGAAGGTTGTGGGATCGCCGGGATTGAAAGCTTTTCCCTCGAGCGGATAACGCAAATACCAGAGGCTGCCCTTGAGCTCGATCTGCTGCACCTCGAGATCCGAAATGGCCGTCAACAGCTTGGGATCCCAGTTCACCAGCCGCTTGTCTTTATAGATGAGCCCCTGGCGATACAGCTCGACGAACACCTTCACGACAGCGCGAGAGAGCCCCTCATCCATCGTGAAGCGTTCGCGTGACCAGTCGCAGGAAGCACCAAGCCGCTTCAACTGGTTGATGATGACGCCACCGCTTTCGGCTTTCCACTCCCAGATGCGATCGAGGAATTTGTCACGCCCCAGTGCGCGCCGTCCCGGCTGCTGACGTTCCATCAATTGCCGCTCGACCACCATCTGGGTAGCGATGCCGGCGTGGTCGGTTCCCGGCTGCCAGAGCACGTCGCGGCCGCGCATCCGCTCGAAACGGCAGAGGATATCCTGCAAGGTGTTGTTGAGAGCATGCCCCATGTGCAGCGAGCCCGTCACATTGGGCGGCGGAATGACGATCGTGAAGGGTTCCGCATCGCGCCGGTCCGGGCGTCCGGCATTGAAGGCGCGGCTGTCCTCCCAGATGACGGACATGCGGTCTTCGATGTCGGCGGGCTGGTAATTCTTCTCGATCATGGCAGTGCAATCATGGATGTAGCAGCGGCAAGTGGTCCGAATTCCAGCATTGTCACCCCCGTTTCAGTGCGCACCTTTGTGGGGGTTGGAATCGAAGAACCACCAGCAAATACGGGTTTCCAGTGGAGTTTTGGACTCGACGCTTTTCGAGTTCGCGCCCAAAAGGGGTTGCGAATGTCAAATCCGCTTCCCTAGAAAGCCGCACCCGCGCGCCAAGTCAACATGGCCGGGTCATTTGACAGGCAGGCCGGAAGTTTACGGTGAAAGCGGAGCCAGGTGGTCGATCACGGCCGGCGGCCCGGCCAGAAGAGCCATAGACGTCAGCGTCCGCGCGAAACCCGCTCGATTTCCGCCTTGACGATACGCTCCACCAATCCGGGCAAATTGTCGTCGAGCCAGGATTTCAGCATCGGTCTCAGCATTTCCTTAACCAGATCTTCCAGGGTCCGTGCGTTCTGGCTGAGTACCGTGTGAGCGAGGCTATTGAAGGCCGACTCGACCGCAGAGACAGTCGAGCGCGACAGGATTTGCTGAGACGCCACCGGACTTTCCACGGCAGGCGTTTCGAACAAAGATGGACGAGGCGCCACCCTGCCCGCTTCGGTAAACTCGAGATCGTCGGTCGGTTCCACCCTCTTGAACGCGGGCCGCGGCGGATCCGGCAGGGCCATCTCGTCCGTCAGTTCGAGCACTTCGATGTCGGACGAGGCTGGCCGAATCTCTTCGGGGGTGGTCGCCTCATCCAGACCGTTCAACAGCGCATCGATATCGTCCTGGCTGTTTGTCTCGGCGGGTCCCGGCGCCGGGGCCGGTGCCGCACGCGAAGGAGGAGGCGGCGGCGGCGCGACTACCGCCTTTGGTGCGGCTGGGGCGGGCGGAACTGGGTCACCTGCGGGGGCCTTGGCGGCGGGCGGCGGCACCGGTTTCTCCGGCCTGGCCGGAGCCGCGGGAGCCGAGGGAGCGGAGGGTTTTTCAGCTGTCGCCGGCTTTGCTTCGTCGTCGGCAATGATCCGCCGGATCGACGCCAGGATTTCCTCCATCGAGGGTTCTTGGACCTTCGCAGGCTGCGTCATCTCCGATTCCACCTCATCAACGCTTTCGTCAGCGTTTTACACCAAGCGAGGCAGGAAGTGCCGGTTCGGAATAGGCGGGTTCGGATTTTCATCGCGCCAGCCCCACTTGTCCCCAGATCAAGCGTCGCGCGACGTGTCGCTGATAGCGTCCCGGCGCACCGAAGCGTCGTGCCACCACGGGTCCCAAATGGCGCGAATCGCTCTCCTGCCCGAGAGAACGGTACGTCAGGGCAACTAACGATTGCAAGCAACGCCGGGGTGAACGGTCGCCTGAAGAGGGAGTGGCCGGGAAGCAATGCGGAGACATGTAGCGAAGGGCTTATACGCTGATTGCCAATGACTTGAAAACGCCAGTTACGCGCCGACAGCAGCGGGAAACGCGGTCAGCGGCCATCGGGAGTACGAACACCGGCCCAGCTGTCGCGCACCTGGTGATAATGCACGCTCGCATCATAAACGGTGGTGTTAAGACCGAGCACCTGCGGCGAGAGCCGCCCTATCGCCGACAACACTGCGTATGACGCGACCACGCGGTCGTGCTGCGCTGTCACGAGCGCAACACGGGCGTTGACCAGGGCTTGCTGCGCGTTGAGCACGTCAAGCGTGGTTCGCTGGCCGGCTTTGGCCTCTTCGCGTACGCCATTGAGCGCAATCTCCGACGCCGTCACCTGCGATTGGGCGGAAGCCACCTGAGCCTTGCCGGCGACCAGTTGTCCCCAGGCGGTCACGGTGTTGGCGCGAGTCTGGTCGCGGGTCTGTTCGAGCACGAGACGCTGTTGCGCCAGCGATTCCTTGGATTGACGAATCAACGAGTACTCGGCGCCGCCCTGGTAGATCGGCACATTCAACTGTGCGATGGCCGACGCTCCGAAAGACCGGAAGACCTGCATTTGCTGTTCGTAGGCTTGCTGCACCACAACCTGCGCGGTCACCGTGGGCAGCAGCGCGCCCTCGTTCACTTTCACTTGCAGAAACTGGACGTCGATGCCGTACATCGCTGCCGTCACGTTCGGATTTTCGATCAAGCTGAGCTCGACCGCCCCCGGCAGCGTGGCCGGCAGGAAACGGTCCACCGGAGAACCTGGCGCGAGATTGACCGGATCATTGCCGATGATGCGGCGGAAATTCGCTTTCGTCGTCGTCAGGGTGGCTTCGGCGGCGAGGAGCTGTGTCTGGCCCGCCGCGAGCTGCGCTTCCGACTGAGCCACGTCGGTGCGCGTCACTTCGCCGACATTGAAGCGGTCGCGAGTCTGCTTGAGGGTCTGTTCGAGGACGCGCACGTTGCTCTTCTGGACCTCGACGATGGCGGCATCGCGCAGATAATCCATGTAGATCGTGGCGGCCGACAGCAGGATGGCCTCGTCGAGCACGCGCAACGCCTCGCGCGAGCCCGACACCTGGCTCTCCGCTGCGCGGGTCCTGTTGGCCGTTTGATTACCGTTGTAAAGCGTCTGGCTGAGAGTGATCCCGGCGCTGCGGGGAGCATTCACTCCAAAAACATCGGTCTTCAGAATCTGCTGCGGCGTGCCGCCGAACGTATTCAGAAGATCGGTATATTGAGTGCCGGCCGTTGCCGAAACGCTGAGTTTCGGACGATAACCGGACAATGCTTGCGGCACGTTCTCATCGGTCACTCTGACCTGGGCGCGCTGTGCATTGAGCTGCGGGTTTGACTGATAGGCACGCACCAGCGCGGCCTCGATCGTGTCGGCCGAAGCCGGCTTGGGGACGATCAAAGCTAGCAGAAGGACCGTAGCCCCGGCTCCGGTAAAGACCTTCACCCCATCCATCCCTGGCAATCCAATTCAAATCGGCAAGTTCCCCGGCGCCCAAAACCGGGTTGTTACGTCATTCCAAACAGATACCGCACCCGACCACCATATGTCGGGTGCAACAGCTAAGAAAGAGCTAAGACCCCCGCCAAGGCATCAGATGATGGGAAACTCCTGACATGGGGCTTCCATGCCACACTCCGACCTCGAAAGCCCCTTTGCACGCCGGCTAGAAAACGAAAGCGGGAGGGCGCTCAAGCCCAGGCAGGACGGGCAGCACGGCGTCGAAAAGTGCCCGATGCCCGAAATCGTCGTGCGAATGGGTCACGACGGTAACTCGCTGCGGTCGGGCCGTGGCGAAGGCCCCAACGAGCCGGCCGCCCTCCTTGAGCTGCCGGTAAAGCCCTTCGGGAATGATTTCGGTCGCTCCATTGAGGATTATGACGTCAAAGGGGGCGTTGGCCGAATCACCGCCGGCTACCGCTGCGGCCTTCACTGTCACATTTCCGGGCCCGATTTCCGCACAGATGGTCTGGGCCTTCGCCGCCAGCGACGCATCGGGCTCGGTCGCCGTCAGGCGCCGGCACAATCTTGCAACCAGTGCAGCCATGTAGCCGGATGCGCAACCGACCACCAGCACCTCGTCAGTATCCTTGACCTCGGCCGCCTGGATCATCTTCGCGGTCACCGCAGGCTTGATCAGGAAGCGTTTGACCGGCCCGCCTTCACCCACATCGAGATCAAGATCGAGATAGGCGAGCGAGCGCTGGGATAGAGGAACGAATAGCTCCCGCGGCACCGTCAGCATCGCATCGATAATTCGGATATCAGTCACATCGCTCGGACGCACCTGACCGTCGACCATTTTCTGTCGCGCAGTCGAGAAAGCAGGCATTTGGAAGGACCCCAGCAGAGAACGAATAATCGCAAGGAGATGACCGCGTCATGTTTGATACAAGGCTTGCCAAAACGCAACACGGCCGCGGCCGCTTGCCTTGACGTCCATGCGCACCTTGTTCCGGGCTCTAAGGTGCAATGAATGGCTTTTCCCGCCATCTGATTTCCCTTCGAGGAAGCACCCGAAAGGCTCATTTCGCCCTTTGCAAGCCGGGGGGGCTTTGTTATACGGCTCCCGCGCGTGGCCCCTTGCGGTGCGCCAATTCCTCGGTAGCTCAGCGGTAGAGCATTCGACTGTTAATCGAATGGTCGCTGGTTCGAATCC
>NZ_DATMLW010000201.1:0-57712 GCF_035570375.1 Bradyrhizobium sp.
ACAAGAGGAGCCTGTAGGGCGATTGGGTAAGTCGCCAAGCCGGTCGCGGGTGCTTGCCGATCAGGCTCCAACGTCTGCCAGAAAAACGCCTCCCGACAGCAAAACCAACGACACCACGGTATTT
This sequence comes from Bradyrhizobium sp., assembly GCF_035570375.1. Lineage (GTDB taxonomy): Bacteria > Pseudomonadota > Alphaproteobacteria > Rhizobiales > Xanthobacteraceae > Bradyrhizobium. The sequence continues at coordinate 125 of NZ_DATMLW010000201.1, forward strand.
TTCGACAGCATCGACCCAACTCGGACGTCGGTTGCCCTGACACCAGACCCTTGATGGTGTTAGTTTCAGCAGATACCCGACTAACGGGGGCTGTATGAAACGACGCGAGTTCATCGGGTCCGCGTTGGGCGGCAAGTGGGTGGAGCTATTGAAGGAGATCGCTCCGCGCACCGTGCGCGTGGCGCTCCTGCTCAATCCGGCGACGGCCCCGGTGCGCAAGCACAAGCCGTCAACGGACAGCCGGCCCCAGGCGTCAAACAGTCCGTGCCTGATCTCGACGCTCAGGTTGCCTGTCAGCGCGCGTTCGAAGCAACATTGTGGGCGATGCCTGCTGTCCCATCGCGCTAGCCGGCAGGCCAATCCTCGGCCGTAATCGCCGCTGCATCGGCGCCGACGATCTCGGAGAGCGAGTCGCGCCCGGTGCGCAAGAGCGTGGAAGCAAGGTCGTTCTTGAGATCCTCGACGAGCCCGAGGCCCTTGTAGACCAGCGCGGAATAAACCTGAATCAGGCTGGCACCGGCGCGGACTTTCGTCAGCGCGGCCCCGCCCGAATCGATGCCGCCGACGCCGACCAGCGGAAAGGCACCCTCGACGCGCACATAGGTCTCGGCCACCATCCGGGTCGACAGCCGAAACAGCGGCCTGCCCGACAGCCCGCCCGATTCCCGGGCACGGGTCTCTTCACGCAAGGTGGAGGGGCGCGCCAGCGTCGTGTTGCTCACGATCATGCCGTCGACGCGGCGCGAGCGCGCGATCTGAACCACATCATCGAGTTCGCCGAGACTCAAATCCGGCGCGATCTTCAAAAGCACCGGCGCCTCGCCGGCGTTTTTCCGCACCCGTTCGCGCGCATCGATCACTCGCGCCAGGAGATCATCGAGCATCCCGGCCTGCTGAAGATTGCGCAGACCCGGCGTATTCGGCGAGGACACGTTGACGGTGAAATAACTTGCCACCGGGGCAAAAATCTCGATCAGCTTCACATAGTCGGCGGTGCGATCGGAAGAGTCCTTGTTGGCGCCGACGTTGACGCCGACGATGCCGCCGAAATGAGCGCGTCCCGCCAGCCGCCGCAACACGGTTTCTGCGCCATCGCTGTTGAAACCGAGACGGTTGATGACCGCCTCGTCGCGCTCGAGCCGAAACAGACGCGGCCGCGGATTGCCGCGTTGCGGCCTGGGCGTCACGGTCCCGATTTCGACGAACCCGAAACCGAGACGCAACAGCGCATCGGGCACTTCCGCATTCTTGTCGAAGCCCGCGGCCATGCCGACCGGATTGGGGAAATTCAACCCGAAGGCTCGAACCGCCAGCTTGTGATCGTCCGGCCGCGGCTGCGCCGGCGGCAGGAATTTCAGGCCGTGGATCGCGAGGCGATGGGCGTCCTCCGGATCGAACCAGCGCAGCAACGGCAGGGAAAAAGCGTCGAACGCGCGGATCACGGCTCGAGCTCCGGGATATCGTGAGATCCGTCGGAACGCGTGTGCAGGTCGAAAATTCGGATCACCGCGCCGAGATCGAGCTCGCCGTAGAGATGCGGAAACAATTCATCGTTGCGCGAGCGCTCCCACCGCAGCGCCTTTCCAAGTGCGTCGGCGTCGACCGCGATCAGGAACAGGCCGCTCTGGCCGAAGAAATGCTTGTCCGCGGTCTCCGCCACCTGTGCGGCGGTCGAGAAATGGATGAAGCCGTCGCGGATATCGTCAGGACTGCCCCGGAACACGCCTTGGCGCTCGGCCTCGCGCCAGGCCGAAGCCGGACAGATTTTGTAGATCGCGTGCAAGAGTTCTTGGCTTCTCTATTTTACTTCGATGCGAGGCGACCGTATCGACGCCACCTTCCCACTTCAAGGGCCGCATTCCCGCCCTTGCCCAGGCTGGTGAAAATCGGCTTGATAGAGGGAATAATTCCTAACCAGGACAAGGCCGCCGGATGGCCCGAAATCCAAAGGCGCCGCAAACGCTCACGCACGAGCAGATCTGGAACGCGCTGGATCGGCTTGCCGAACGCGCCGGGCTCTCGGCTTCGGGACTGGCAAAGAAGTCCGGACTAGACCCTACTACCTTCAACAAATCCAAGCGCGTCACCGCCGACGGACGTGAGCGATGGCCTTCGACGGAGTCGGTGGCAAGGGCGCTTGCAGCCACCAGCAGCTCCATCGACAGCTTCCTGCACCTGGTCGGCAACACCGCACCGACGGCCTTGCACGTGGTGCCCCTGCTCGGCTTCGCCCAGGCCGGAGCCGGCAACCATTTTGACGGCAACGGTCTACCCGCCGGCAAGGCCTGGGGCGAGACCGAACTTGCGTGCTTCCGTGACGAGCACATTTACGCACTGGAGATTTCGGGCGACCAGATGCGGCCGATCTATCGCGACGGCGACGTCATCGTGGTGTCGCCCGCAACCCCGATCCGGCGTGGCGACCGCGTGGTGGTCAAAACGACGGAAGGCGAGATCATGGTCCAGGAGCTGGGGCGCCGGACGACAAAAACGCTCGAACTGCGATCGCTGAACCCGAGCCAGGCCGACCGCACGCTGGCGGTCGGCGAGGTCGCATGGATCGCACGGATCGTCTGGACGAGCCAGTAGGCTTAACACCCTCTTCCCTTGCGGGAGAGGGTGGCACGGACGCGCGAAGCGCGTTCGTGACGGGTGAGTGGTCTGTCTATCTGCGGAGAGAACCCTCATCCGCCTTCGCGGAGTCGACCCGTTGGCGAAGGCGCCTTCTCCCACAAGGGAAGAAGGCAAGAGGGTCGCCCGGGCTCAGGTCGCGTAGTCGGGCTCCTTGCGGTCGAGGATGCGTTTCAGCGCATCAAAATGCCGCTGCGCCGGGCTTAAGCCCTCGTAAAAACGCGTTCCGCTGATATCCCGCCTGGTCTTCTCGACCACGGCCTGGGGAAGTTTTTTCAGCGGCTGGCCGGTCCACATCGCATAGATCTGAACCTGTGCCGCGCGCTCGATGTAATAAAGCTGGTTGTAAGCCTCGGCGATGGTTTGGCCGACCGTGCTGATGCCGTGGTTGGCCATGAACAGGATGGTTTTGTCGCCGATGATGCTCGCCAACCGCGCGCCTTCGGCCGGATCGAGCGCCGGACCGGTATAGAGATCGTCATAGGCGATCTTGCCGGACATTCCGACTTCGGTCTGCCCGATCTCCTTGATCCGCGGATCTTCCAGCCGCGTCAGCGCGCTCGCATACGGCATGTGGGTATGGAACACGGCCTTGGCCTGCGGCAACGCCTTGTGGATCGGCGCGTGGATGCAGTAGCAGGAGCGCTCGACGTCCCCCTCGCCCCGCTTGACCTCGCCGTCATCGATGCCGACTTCCATGAAGCTGGAGGCCGTCACTTCCGACCAGTGCATGCCGAAGGGAATCTGGTAGTAGCGGTCGCTGCGGCCCGGCACCACTAAGGTCAGATGGTTGAAGATGCCTTCGTTGAAGCCGTGCATGACGGCCAGCCGATGCGCGGCCGCAAGATCGACCCGCGCCTGCCACTCGGCCGCGCTGCATTCCTTCAGCGTCTGCGGCGAAACCCTGAACTGCATGAGCATTCTCCCTGCTAGCGTGCGATTTATTTTAAACTGATTTGGGGCCAATGTACCTCAAATCGAGCCAGCGGTCATTGCGTGGCACGCATTGCTCATCCGCGGCACGATACTTCTCTCCCCCTCCTCCCCTTGCGGGAGAGGGGGCCTGAGATGCGAAGCATCTCATCCGCCCACGATACTGTCGTATCGTGGGCACCTTCTCCCACAAGGGAAGAAGGGAAGTAGCCGCCCCTACGCGCTGCGCGCCAATGCGCCGTCGATCATCGCCACCGCGTTCGCCAGCCCATAGACCGCGACGAAAGAGCCGAAGCGCGGGCCCTTCTCCTGGCCGAGCAGCACCTGGTAGAGCATGTTGAACCAGTCGAGTGAAACGCCCGGCCGCCCGTCCTTGCCTTTTTTTATCGCATCGAGAAACGGCTCGCGCCGTCCGATCTCGTAGACGACGTTCTGGATGTCTTCGGCGCTCGATGCTTCCGGCATGTTGGAGAGCGCATCGCGCAGGTCTGACAGTGCGGCGCGCTCGCTTTCGGTAGGCTCGCGGAATTTCTTGGTGGGCGCGACGAAATCCCGATAATAGTTGATCGCGTAACCGACCATCGCGTCGAGCCTGGGGTGGGTTTGCGGCGTCACGCCGGGGCGATAGCGTCCGATGAAACCCCAGAGCGTCGAGGCATTCTCGGCGTTCGACGACGAGACCAGCGTCAGCAGCAGCTGGAAGGTGACGGGCATGTCGGCCTTTGGCGGATGGCCGGCGTGGATGTGCCAGACCGGATTGCCGAGCTGCTGCCTCCCATCCTGGCGCGGGAAGCCTTCGAGAAACTGCTGGTAGTCGTCGACATTGCGCGGGATCACGTCGAAGTACAGCCGCTTGGCCGACTTCGGCTCGCGATACATGAACAGCGACAGCGATTCCGGCGAGGCGTAGCGCAACCACTCGTCGATGGTGAGCCCGTTGCCCTTCGATTTCGAAATCTTCTGTCCCTTCTCGTCGAGGAACAGCTCGTAGTTGAAGCCCTCCGGCGGCGTGCCGCCAAGCGCTGCACAGATCTTGCCCGACAGCTTGACCGAATCGATCAGGTCCTTGCCGGCCATTTCATAGTCGACCCCGAGCGCGGCCCAGCGCATTGCCCAGTCCGGCTTCCACTGCAGCTTGCAGTGGCCGCCGGTGACCGGAAGCGTGACGCGCTCCTTCGTTTCCGGATCGTCATAGGAGATCGTGCCGCTCTTCGCATCGTGCGCCACGATCGGCACATACAGCACCACGCCGGTGCGCGGACAGATCGGCAGGAACGGCGAATAGCTCGCCGCGCGCTCTTCGCGCAACGACGGCAGCATGATCGCCATCACCTTTTCGATCCGCTCCAGCATCAGAAGCAGCGTCGCGTCGAACCTTCCCGAGGTGTAGTAGTCGGTGGAGCTGGCGAATTCGTAGTCGAAGTTGAAAGTATCGAGAAAGGCGCGCAGCCGCGCGTTGTTGTGCGCGCCGAAACTGGGGGCGGTGCCGAACGGGTCCGGCACTCTCGTCAAGGGCTTGCCGAGATGCTCAGTGAGCATCTCCTTGTTCGGCACGTTGTCGGGCACCTTGCGCAAACCGTCCATGTCGTCCGAAAACGCGATCAGGCGGGTCTTGATCTTGTCCTCGGTGAGCACGCGGAACGCATGTCGCACCATGGTGGTGCGCGCGACTTCGCCGAAGGTGCCGATATGCGGCAGGCCGGACGGGCCATAGCCGGTTTCGAACAATACTTCGTCCTTTGGCTTCTTTTTCAGCCGCGCCACGATCGCCTTCGCCTGTTCGAACGGCCAGGCGTTGGATTGTTCGGCAAGCGCACGCAGGTCGCTCGGGTTGGCAAGCTCGGTCACGGACATCAGAAAAGGTCTCCGGGAAGCGCGGAAATTAGACTTTCCGCGTCAAAAAGCAAAACGCCCGGTCATACCGGGACGCGAGTGAAACGAGCGTACCCGGAATCTCGAGATTCCGGGTTCGATGCTTCGCATCGCCCCGGAATGACGGTCCAAACCCTAGAACGGACTGACCGAAAAATAGCGCAGCCACAGATCGGTGTAGCGGCCCTTTTCCCAAAGCCGGAACAGCGACCAGTTCAGCGCCTGCCGCAGCAAGTCGTTGCCCTTGCGCACGGCAATCCCGATGCCCTCGCCGAAATAGCGGCTCTCAACGAAGGGCCCGCCCGAAAAGGTGCAACACTCGGCAGAATCGGTGCCGTTGATCCAGAACGCCAGCGAAATCGCGTCGCCGAAAATGAAATCGACCTCGCTGCGCCGCAGCGCCGCACGCAAGCTCTCGTCATTCGGAAAGGCGTGCAATTCGGCGTCCGTGAACATCGCCTTCAGATAGGCCTCATGCGAAGTGCCGGCGATCACGCCGACCTTTCTGCCTTCGAGAAATTCGGGGCGGATTTCCCGCATCACGGAGTCACGGCGCGACACGAAGCGCGCCGGCGCCCGGTAATACGGATCGCTGAAGTCGACGCGGGCGCGCAATTGCGGCGTCACCGCGAGCGAGGCGATGATGGCATCACCCCGGTTGCTTGCGAGCGCATCGATCAGCGTCTCGAAGCGCCGCATCTGGATCGTGCAGGTGACCTTGATCTCGTCGCAGATCATCCGCGCCAGATCGACATTGAACCCGGCGGGATTGCCGTCGGGGCCGGTGAAATTGAACGGCGGATAATCGGTCTCGGTCAAGAACCGGATCACCGTGATGCGCGACAGATCGGGCCGGTCGGGCCGCCGCCGCGGATCCCAGAATCCCGGCACAGCCTGAGGCGCAGCCTCCATGGCGGGCCTGGCGGCCGTGCCCTGGTTAGGAACGACGCCTTGTGCATGGGCGGCAGCGCCGCTCAGCGCAAGCGCGAACCAGGCCGCCACCAGCGCGCCGGCTTTCGGCGAACTCCGTTCCTTCTCCCCTTGCGGGAGAAGGTGGCGCGGACGAAAGTCCGCACCGGATGAGGGGTCACTGTCCGCAAATGAGGCATATTCGTTCGCGGAGACAAACCCCTCACCCCGATCGCAAGAGCGATCCGACCTCTCCCACAAGAAGGGGAGAGGTGCTCCATCGATGCCGTACCAGCTCAAGTTAATATCGTCAGACACTAGCGACTTATAGACCATCTACCCGGCAACGCGAACCTCATTCGGCTCGCAAAGACTCCGCTCTCTGCTCACCTCTCAAAGATAGCGCCTGAGGTCAGCAGCCGCCTCCTCGGGCTTGCGGTTGAGATTGAAGGGTGAAACGAACTTGCCGTCGCGGTCCATCAGATAGATCAGCGCGGTGTGGTCCATGGTGTAGTCGCCGTCCTTGAGCGGGACCTTCTTGGCGTAGACCCGATATTGCGAAAGCACCTTCGCGATCTCTTCGGGATTGCCGGTAAGTCCCTTGAGGCGCGGATCGAAGCTCGACAAATAATCTTTCATCGCGGCCGCGCTGTCGCGCTCGGGATCGACCGAGATGTAATAGGCGTTGACGCGGTCGGCGTCCTTGCCCATCACCCGCAGCACCTCGGAAATCTCGAACAGCGTCGTCGGACACACGTCCGGGCAATGGGTGAAGCCGAAAAAGATCAGCGTCGGATGGCCCTGCATCGATTTCTCGGTGACGGCCTGACCGCTTTGATCGGTGAGCTGGAACGGGCCGCCGATCGCGGCCGGCGCGGCCACATGCCGAAAGCCGCCGAGCGCCCACAGCATCAGGACAAGGCCAACGATCAGGCTTGCCGCGAACGCACCGACAATGACCAGCGGGCGGGTGGTCTTATCCATCATGAAATTCCCTGTTGCTCGTCAGAAGCAGGCCGAGATGCCTGAGGCGATCATTTCGAAAAAGACCGCCGTCCCATAATGAAACCACAGCACCAGCGCGGCAAGCAGGATGGCTGAGCCGAGCCCCGCCGCCGCAGCGACGATTGCCCGCGCGAGCCTGCGCGGGGCTTGCGAGCCTGGGTGCATCGGCTGCGGGGTGGAAAGGGGATGAGCCATCTCTCGACCATCTGACCGAAGGAGCCGGAGGCGGTGTCGACCACCGCCTGCCCGGCCTGTTCCGTTCAGATAAGGCCAGTTGTGCGGCCGGGCAAGCCGCTGGTACCCGCTTTCCGAAGTTCGTGATCCGGCTCCGCATCTTCGCAAACGAACTTCGGAAAGCAAAGGGTACTGGCAAGCGCAGGATGCTGGTGGAGTGGATTTGACATTCGCTACCCATCTAGCCGCAGGTGCGTAATGCGAATGTCAAATCCAAAACTCCACTAAAATCTTATAATTGCTAGTGGTCCTTTGATTCTAACATTCGCAAAGGTGTCTGCTGAGATGGGATGCGAATGTTGGAATCGGACCACTAGTGCCGCTTTTCGATTTGAAGTTCCTGTTGGAGGTTGCCGCGCGTGAAGCAGGAACTTCAAATCGGCGGCACTATTGGCCCCCAGCGCCGTCAGATCATGTCGATTTGAATGGGCGTCCGGTGCTTCCGAAGTTCGCAAAGCATTAGCGGCACCGCTCATGCGAACTTCGGAATCGAAAGGACACTAGCAACACATTGATTCTAGCGTGGCTTGGGTTCTGAAAACCGCATGATGAACACCCGGCAGTAATGATGCGGATTTCTGAATCGCCACACTAGTGCTGGGTGGAGGCCCGGGCATCGAGAAAGCACGGGTGGTACATGCTCATCAGTTCCTTGCCACGCAGATAGATCATGCGCGACGTCAGCCCGCCGCGAGCATTGATCCATCTTTTCACCTGCGGCGGATACATCGAATAGAGCATGTGCGTCGCTTCGGGGTTGGTGATGGCGCGCCCGTCTTCGTCGAGATCCCACGCGGCGTGGAATCCGAGGGCGGCGTGAGAGGTGACGCAGATCTTGTCGCGGGGTATCGCGCCGAGCACGATGGTACAGGCCGACGCGCACAACCCGTCGATGATCACCATCTCGCCCGAACTGCGCACTTCCTGATACCTGTCAACGTAGGTACCGATCCGTCCGCCGCGGTCCTCGCCAATCCGTACAACCGCGTGGCTTGCCCCCATGCCCGCCAGCAACAGAACCGCAGCGAGCACTCCTGTGATGAACTTCATTCCCCAGCCCCAGTCCAAATCTGTCAGAACCGAATCCGAATGCCTTGCGTGATGCGCGGTTGTCAGCCTGTTGCTAGACGGCAATTTTGTCCAGATGTGAGGCGAAGCCAAAATCAAATTCAATAAAAGTGTTGCCGGACGGCTGCACCCCTCTCCCCGGCTCCCAGGCCGGAACATTACCTTCTGGTAGCGAGGAGCGCGGAAACACCCCGGAATCCTGCATTTGCCAGTACCCCTTGGTCCTGGCATTCGTAAAAACCTTCGCGGCAACACGTACGGGACACCAGGCCAAAGGCCCATTTGCCGTTGACCGCGCCCGATGCCACGCGTTCAATAATTTCTCAAAACGGGGGAAACGATGGCTGAGCAAGCTGACGTCATCGTGGTCGGCGGAGGCCTTTCGGGTCTCGTCGCCGCCACCGAAATTGCGGATGCCGGCAAACGCGTCATCCTTGTCGAGCAGGAGGGCGAACAGAGCCTCGGTGGCCAGGCCTTTTGGTCGTTCGGCGGGCTATTTCTGGTTAATTCCCCTGAACAGCGCCGGCTCGGCATCAAGGACAGTTACGATTTGGCGCTCCAGGACTGGATCGGATCGGCAGGCTTCGACCGCGACGAGGATCTCTGGCCGCGGCGCTGGGCGGAAGCCTATGTGGGCTTTGCTGCCGGCGAGAAACGCGCCTGGTTGCGAGCAATGGGTCACCGGCTGTTTCCGGTGGTCGGCTGGGCCGAGCGCGGCGGTTACGACGCCATGAGTCATGGCAATTCGGTGCCGCGCTTCCACGTCACCTGGGGAACGGGCCCTGGCATTATCGAGCCGTTCGAGCGGCGGGCGCGCGAAGCCTCTGGCAACGGCCGGCTCACCCTCAAATTCCGCCATCGGGTCGATGCTCTCTTGAGCAACAACGGCACCGTCAATGGCGTCAGCGGCTCGATCCTCGAGGCTGACAGTGTCGAGCGGGGAAAAAGCAGTTCGCGAAAAATCGTGGGTGACTTCACGCTGCATGCACAGGCCGTGATCGTCGCTTCTGGCGGAATCGGCGGCAACCACGATCTGGTGCGGCAGAACTGGCCGAAGCGGCTCGGGCAAGCACCACGAAGCATGATTTCCGGCGTGCCGGAACATGTCGATGGTCGAATGATGGGCATCATTGAGGCTGCGGGCGCGCGACTGATCAACCGCGACCGCATGTGGCACTATGTGGAAGGCGTCCGGAACTGGTCGCCGATCTGGCCGCGCCACGGCATTCGCATCCTGCCCGGACCGTCATCGATGTGGTTCGACGCCAACGGCCGCCGGTTGCCCTCGCCGCTGTTTCCCGGATCGGACACGCTCGGCCAGCTCGAATACATCATGTCGACCGGCCATGATTATTCGTGGTTCGTGCTGACCCAAAGCATCATCAAGAAGGAGTTCGCGCTCTCAGGCTCCGAACAGAATCCCGATCTCACCGGCAAGAGCTGGAGCCTGACGGTCAGGCGCGCCACCAACAAAGGCGCACCCGCGCCGGTCGAAGCCTTCAAGACCCATGGCGCGGACTTCATCGTGCGCGACAAGCTCGATGACCTCGTCGATGCCATGAATGCGCTCGTCGGCAACAGCCTTCTGAAAACCGAAACCCTGCAGGCGCAGATCGAAGCGCGCGATCGCGAGATCGGCAACGCCTACGCCAAGGACACCCAGGTTCTCAACATCCACAACGCGCGCCGCTATATCGGCGACCGCCTGATCCGCACCGCCACGCCGCACCGGATTCTCGATCCTGCCCATGGGCCGCTGATCGCCGTCAAGCTCAATATCCTGACGCGCAAGACGCTCGGCGGATTCGAGACCGATCTCGATGCACGCGTGTTCGGTCACGACGGCAGGATCATGCCCGGGCTTTACGCCGTGGGCGAAGCGGCCGGCTTCGGCGGCGGCGGCGTGCATGGCTATCGCTCGCTGGAAGGCACGTTTCTCGGCGGCTGCCTGTTTTCAGGCCGCAATGCCGGGCGCGCCGCGGCAAAAGCGGTCGCATGACGGCCGGCCCGAGAACGTGGTGGCGGCGAGCGCATGGGCGCGCTAAGAGCATGATCCGGGAAAAGCGGGAACCGGTTTCGATGGAATCATGAACCAGCGATCATCGGCGCGACGTCGAGTACGGAGAACAAGATGAACATTCAGCGTTTCGAGACCGGGCCACGCATGAGTCAGGTCGTCATCCATGGCGACACCATCTATCTCGCCGGCATCGTGGCCAATGCCACGGCCGGCGAAAGCGTGACCAAGCAGACGCAGGAGGTGCTCGCGATCATCGACGGCCACCTCAAGAAAGCGGGAAGCGACAAATCGAAGTTGCTCTCGGCCACGATCTACCTGACCGACATGAAGACCTTTGCCGAAATGAACGGCGCGTGGGACGCCTGGGTTGCGCCAGGAAATACCCCGGCGCGCGCGACGGTGGAGGTCAAACTCGCCGCGCCCAGATATAACGTCGAGATCATGGTGACCGCGGCGCGATAGCGCTGCGACGGCGAGCCTTGGCCAATTCCTGACCCGAACCACAGCCCCCGGCAGCCGACGCCCTGGACCTGGAGGCCTGACGATTAACCAAAAGCAATATCCTGCGACTTTCCGGGAACCTGTGCGGCTTTGCTGCATCCAATGTCTCGACAATCCGGTATGATCGGACCCGCGAGATCACCATGGCCTACGCACAAGCACCGCAAATCAGTCCCAATAGCACTGCCGACGCCGAACTGGTCCGGCGTGCCCGTGACCGCGACGAGGCGGCGATCCGTGCGATCATGCGTTCGAACAATCGCAGGCTTTATCGGCTTGCCCGTGGAATCCTTCGCAACGACAGCGAAGCGGAGGACGTCGTCCAGGAGACCTACGTCCGTGCATTCACCCATCTGGACAGTTTTCGCGGCGGCTCCAGTTTCGGAACGTGGCTCGGGCGCATCGCCATCAATGAGGCGTTGGGGCGGTTGCGGCGCCGGCGCGCGGCAGTCGAATGGACATCATTGGAAGGGGAAGTTCTCAACGCCCAGATCATCCCGTTCCCCACAGCGGCCGCGTCCGACCCGGAAAAGACCATGGCACAACGTCAAATTCAACATGTCGTCGAGCAGGCGATCGATGAGCTTCCCGAACCGTTCCGGATCGTTTTCATGACTCGCGTGGTCGAAGGCATGAACGTGGAGGAAACCGCCGAGATTCTCGGATTGAAGCCGGAGACCGTGAAAACGCGGCTGCACCGCGCCCGCGCCGTGCTGCGCGACAATGTGGAAAGGAAGATCGGACCCGTGGTGATGGAGGCGTTCCCGTTCGCCGGCAGGCGATGCCAACGCCTCACCGAGGCAACTTTGAAGCGGTTGGGATTGCCTGCGTAAAGCGCGATAGCCTCGAGTCGCCATCGCGCTTCAGTTTACTGTTTGCGCATGATCTCCGCGCAAACGTGTTCCGCGTTTGTCAGCTGAGGGAAAAACCGCTGCACACTTTGCGCTAACGCGGCCCTTCGGGTCCGGATCATGCGCTGATTTTCGGGAACCTTTCTCTTCGCGCACCATCCAATGCTTGTGCAATCAACAATGCCGAGCGGCTTTGCCCCGGCGTACAGGAGTATTTTACCATGTTCATTCGATTGAGCGCGGCCATTGCCGCTGTCAGCCTGTTGAGCGGTGCCGCCTTGGCGCAAGGCGCCAAGCCAACCGATCCGCAGATTGCCCACATCGCCTACACCGCCGGCCTGATCGATATCGCCGCCGCGAAACAGGCGCTGGCAAAAGCCAGCAACAAGGATGTCAAGACCTTCGCACAAGACATGTTGCGCGACCATGAAGCCGTGAACAAGCAGGCGCTGGATCTGGTGAAGAAACTCAACGTGACACCGGAAGACAACGACACCAGCAAGACGCTGTCGAAGAACGCGGTCGACAAGCTCGCCGAACTTGCCAAGCTGAACGGCGCAGCCTTCGACAAGGCCTATATTACGAACGAAGTTGCTTATCACAAGGCGGTCGACTCCGCGCTGGAGACGACCCTCATCCCATCAGCGAACAATGCTGAACTGAAAAGCCTGCTGCAGACCGGCCTGAAGATTTTCCAGGGTCACCAGCAGCACGCCGAACATGTCGCCGCCGAGCTGAAGTGAGGGGCATCCGATGAAGCCGGGACGGATTTTCCCAATCATCGCCGCGCTGATGCTGGGCGTGTCCGTCTCGGCGCAAGCGGCCACCATTCAAATCTCGATGGAAAACCTCGAAATCATGCCGGCCCAGGTTTCGGCAAAGGTCGGCGACACCATCGAATGGATCAACAAGGACGTTCTCGCCCATACCGCCACCGCGCGAAATGGCGATTTCGACGTGATGTTGCCGCCGAAGAAAACCGGCACGCTCGTTGTGACGAAGGCCGGCACGTTCGAATATTATTGCCGCTTCCATCCCAATATGAAGGCAAGTCTGACGGTAAGTCCCTAACAGTCGAGCAATTCACCTCTCCCCGGCGGGGAGAGGTCGGATCGCGATATGGCGATCCCGGCAAGGGGCATAGCCCCCACAAAGGCCGTAACCCCTCACCCAGCGCCCTCCCACCGCAGTTCGCGGCTTGCCCGACTTGCGCAAACCGAACAATGCGCAACCGGGTAGACGCCAGTTGCGCGGGAGAGGGAGGATATCTCCATTGCGGCTCTAATCGAACGTAACCTCATCATGCTTTAGGCCATCAACGCTTTGGCAAACTCGGCAAACTCCTCATCGAGCTCATCCTCGATGGGAGCGATGGGCGACAGCGGTTTGGTGGAGAGCGTGATCGGCTTGCGGTTGCCGTAGGTCGAGGGTGCCGCGCTCGCCGCCGGTTCACGGGCCAGCGTGTAGAGGGTCGTGCCGACGCGACCGCCGAAGTGGACCAACTCCTGCTCGCTGCAGCTTCCGGCGATCGCAAGCGCCAGCGAATAGAGATGGCTTCGGCGATAGCAAAACAGCGCCAGCATGGCCCGGACATCGGGAGAAACGCTCGCTACGAGCTGGCACAAGCCATTCTCGTTGGCACGGTACATCTGGCCGAGCAATTCGTCCCGGACCGGGCAAACATCATTCTCAAAGGCTTCCCGACTTGAAAACATTTTGTAAATCCCCCGATGCGAAGGATGCAATGCAACTCTCTAACGAAGGGTTAACTACGCGCCGCGACAACGATCGAACCACCTTGAAGGCGGGCGAGCGATCGGGCAGCCGTCGTGATCCGCAAAAGACCTCGGAAAACGGCACCTAAAGCGCGTTGGCCTTGATCCAGTCGGCCACCGCGCGCCCGATCGCCGGTCCGGAATCCTCCTGGACGAAATGCGACCCGGTGACCGTAACTTCGGTCTGGCTCTTCCAGCTGCGGCAAAAATCGCGCACCGCGCCTATCAGAATGGCCCCGGGCTCGGCGTTGACGAACAGTTTCGGCATTTCGTTCTGCGCCATCCATTGCGCATAGTCTGAAACGATCTGCACGACGTCGGCGGGCTCGCCGAGAATCGGGATCTGTCGCGGCCAGGTCAGCGTCGGCCAGCGATGCTCCGCCTTCAAAAAAGGCTTGCGGTATTCGATCATCTCGGCGTCGGTGAGTTTTCGCAACACCGACCCCGGCAACACCCGCTCGACGAACATGTTGCGCTCAAGGATCATCTGTTCGCCCTTGTCGGAGCGGAAGGCCTGGAAGATCGGAGTCGCGGCTTTGCTCCATTCGTCCCAGGAACCAATCGGGCGCACGATGGCTTCCATATAGGCGATGCCGCGGACGCGGCCGCGATGATGGTTGGCCCAGTCGAAGCCGAGCGCCGATCCCCAATCGTGCACCACCAGCACGAGGGATTCGGACCCACCGATTACCTGCTCGATGAAAGCCCAGAGATATTTGCGATGAGTGGCGAAGCGATAGGTGTCAGGACCGGGCGAGGCCAACTTGGTGGAATCGCCCATGCCGATCAGATCCGGCGCGACCAGCCGGCCCAGACCCTCCAGTTCGGGGATGACGTCGCGCCAAAGATAGGACGAGGTGGGATTGCCGTGCAGGAACAGCACAGGCCTTCCCTCGCCGCGCTCGTGATAGGCCATGCGAGCGTCCAGGATATCGATGGTTTTCTTTATCAGCGGTTGTTCGGTCATCTTGAATCCCTGTCAGTCAATGGATATCGCCGCGCGGGGTCGCTGACGAGCAGGGCAGCGCGCTCGCTCGGCGTAAGAACGCGCGGCGCGGAGATCGGAGCGCGCGTAGGATTGTCGAAGAGGGTTCGGCCAACCGAGCCCGCCCATCCACCAAACGAGAAGTTTCACCATGCGGTCGGCAAAGAGGAGAAGCGAGGCTGGCGCGGGCGCGTCGGGGGGAAGTGGCCCCACCGCCGAGCGCTCGAAAATCCGGCAAAGCGGTGCGCCAAGCACTTCATCTCGTGAATGGCCGCCGGCATCGTGATCCATGAACGAATGAATGAGGCCGACAACCGGAAAACGTGGGCCGGCCGTATTGCCGATCGGTGTCCGGCAACAGTCGGCGTACCAGCGAAAGATCCTGCTGGAGAGATGCAGGCACCGCACCGCGTCCGAACCTGTGGTCAGCTTCACGCAGCCCGTTGGCATCTGGAAGATGTCCGTTCCGCCCGCCGTATCGAGCACATCCGGCCGTTCGAGGAAGCGTGCGAACACCTGGCAATCCCTGCAATAGCAGACGAAGCGGAAGCCTCTGCGCGGCGTAACTTCGTTCGCGACGCCGCGCACATGGCCGCACCGGCAGCGAAGCGGGAGTTCCCTAAGGGCCTCAGTCATCAGTCACGGATGGTAACTCATGATCCCGTACGATGCGATGCCAAACCCGGGAACGCTCTTGCTCAATCGAATCGGTGATCATGATAGGTCATGCGTGCGTCGAGGGAGTCGATCGTCTTTTTGGCGAATGACGTTCCGTCACAGGTTTCTTGCTCTACGATAGAGCGACATGCAGCGCCGGATAGGAACAAATGCCCTCGCCATTCACCGTTTCCGACTTGCGGCAGCGACCGCAATTTTTCAATAGCGTGGCTGACCGTATCTGGCGAGCATGGTGGCAGGCGCAAGGTATTCCGCTCGACCATATTTCCGGCCGCCTCAAGGATAACATGACGGCTACGCCGATTCCGTTCACACTGGTTGCACACGACGGCAAGATATTTCTCGGTACCGTGTCGGTGATCGCATCCGATCTTCCGGAGCGGCCGCAATTGACGCCGTGGGTCGCAGCGGTGTGGGTCGAACGAAGTGCTCGCCGTCGCGGCATCGGTAGCGCCTTGATCAACCGTGCGTCGCAGGATTGCCTCGCGCTCGGATTTAAGAGTCGCTATCTCTGCGCGCGGCCCCAGATGACGCTCTTTTACCAAAGGCTGGGCTGGAACCTGGTCGAGCAGGGTGTAGGCGAATATCGGTTGAATGTCTTTGTCCAGAACACCTGACAACTGCGAGATCAGCCGTTCGCCGCCATAAAAATCGCCAGACCGAAGCCGGTGAGGTGATGCAGTGCCTGATCGACACCGATCAGGGTCCAGAACCAGGGGTGCTTGAGCTCCTGTGTCACACCAAATCTCGATGCAACAAATCCCTTGGCGCGATCGACCATGATGTGGATCGCAAAATCGATCACGGCGACGAACCAGAACCGCGGCGCGACAATCAGGATCAGCACCAGCGCCACCGCAAAATGCACAAGGCAGTGGGCCAGCAAGGGGAGAGCCCATCCCTTTCTCTGGTCCTTGCCGATGGCCATCCAGGAATTTTGCAGCACAAAATCGGCGATGACGTGCTTGAAGGTAAGCAGCAACATCCATCCGATCAGAGCACCTACCGGAACCGATGCGGACATGGGGGGAAACGACAAGCTGACGCCCTCGAAAGACACGCTTTGGAACAAAGGGAAAGGACAGGAGGCGTTCAGCGCGACTTCTTGTTAAGCCCCGGACAAATCGTCGGGCATGGCGCTTTTATGACATCTCCCGTACCGGAATGCACGTTAATGGAACCCGAAAAGCGTCAAGAAATTCCTTCAATCCTCGCGCGGCGGCTGATAGGTCCTGCCGGGTTCCGCCGGTAAGGTTACCGGCCGGGCTTATTTGCAATCCGCGCAATGGCGGATATCATGTTCCCGCGAAATTGTCGTTCTTTTTTAGGCATTTACGGCCTTTCAGGCGACCCTCGGCGGCGAGCGGTAACGACGCGATAGGTTGCGGGTATGAGCCATGAGCGCTGAAGTCCCAACACCACGTCCGAACAAGCAGCCGGTGCATCAATGGCTCCTCGAAACCAATCGCGGGCAATTGCTCCTGTTTGCCTTGTTGACGTTGATTCTGACGGTCGCAACCGTCTGGGGCGGCCGCATCTGGTTGAGAAATTCGGAAACGGTGACTTTTGCGGTCGGCAACGCCAACGCGCCTGAGGCCCGCTTTGCCACCAAGCTTGCAGCCGTCCTCAAAAACAATTCGTCGCGACTGCGCCTGAAGATCGTCTCCAACCCGGACATGGCCAAGGCACTGGGGCAATTTGATCGCAGAGAGGCCGATGTCGTGGTGCTGCGCACCGATGCGAGGATCCCGACCCGCGCTCGCGCGCTCGCGATCCTCGAACACGACGTCGTCATGCTGATCAGTCCCGGATCCAAAAAAATCAAATCGCTCGCCGAGTTGAAGAAAAAGAAGATCGCGGTGCTTGCGGACGGCGACAGCAACGCCGCTTTCGTCCGCAACATCCTCGAAATTACGGAAGGCGCCGAAGGCAATGCGCGAGTGCAGATGGCGCCGGCGAACTCGACACTCGACAAGCTGTTCTCTTCCGGCGGCTACGGCGCCGTGGTCGCCGTTGCGCACGCCTCCGCGATCGTCAAGGACAAGAGCTGGGAGCAGTATGCCAAGCGCTCCCAATTCACCCTGAATGCGATCGATGAGGCGAAGACGCTCGCCAGACGCCATCCCGGCATTTCCGAGGAAACGCTCGCCAAGGGCATGCTGTCGACGACGCCCGAGATTCCCGACGACGATCTCGATACCGTCGGGCTGCAATGGCTTCTGGTGGCCCAATCGCGAATGCCGGCAACCACGGCGGAAGAGCTCGCGCGCACCATCTACGAGAACAAGGCTGAACTTGCGCTCGAGAATGGCTTTGCTTCCAGGATCGAACCCGCCGATGTCGACAAGGATGCCTTCATCGTCGCCCATCCGGGAGCCGCGGAATACATCAACGACGACACCAAGTCGTTCCTCGACCGCTACAGCGACCTTTTGTACCTCGGCGCCGGCGCGCTGAGCGTCATCGGCTCGATCTTCCTCGGCATCTACACCAAGGTGACGAGGGTCGCGCCGGAGAAGGCGAGCGAACTGGCCACTGCCATTCTCGATGTCGGCGAAAGAATCGCGCATGCCAACACCGTGGAAGCGCTCGAAGCCTTGCAGGACGAACTCGAGACCATTCTTCGCGGCGCGGTGATCGGGCTGCGCGACGGCACCATATCCAGCGACGGGCTGGACACGTTCAAGCTTGGGTATGAATTGGTACGCGACGAGATCGGAATGCGGAGGGAGAGCCTGAAGCGGCAGGCCGGCCATGACGACAACGTGGTGATCGTCAAATCTGCGCAGAGCGCTTGAAGGACGTTGCCGTTGCAACCGTTTCGTGCAGTCCGGCGCTGCCCACGTCCAGAACCGGGGCGCGTGATGATAACGTTTTTCCCGCTAGTGTGGCGGTTCAGAAGTTCGCACCGCGATAGCTTGCGAACTTCGGAACCGGAGCTCTAGAATCAATGAATTGCTCGTGTCCTTTCGATCCGAAGTTCGCAAACGAGGCCGCCGCACAATGATGCGAACTTCGGAATCGGGACACCAGCTCGTTGACGGCCTTTCGCCGCGCGGGCACTTTGTTCAATCCGCCCCGCCCGGAAGCGGCTGGGCAAGATTTTTTTGAAGCCACAGGCGATTCGCATTCCGATGTCCAAGCCGCCAGCCTTTCCTGCCCTTGCGCAGTTTGTGGCCGCAACGAGCGGCCGCAACATGACGAAGGTGGCCTATGTCGCCGTGGCCTGCGGTGTCGCCATGATGGTGCTGGTGACGGTCGATCCGGCGTATGAGGCCGCGCATCACTATGTCGACGCCCTGTTATGGGGGTGCCTGGCCTTCTTCGTGTTCGAATGGGTGGTTCGGTTTCGCCATGCCCTCAGCAATGGTTGCGGATCGGCCTACGCGTGGTCCGGCCGCGGGCTGGTGGACGCTGGTAGCGCCATCGCCGTTCCGCTGGCCATGATGCTTGGTATCAATCACCGGTCGGCCTGGCTGCTCGGCGTGTTCTGGATGTTCAAGGTGGTGCCGGGAATTCCGGGTTTGCGGCAGCTGCGGCGCGTGCTGGTTGTGGAATCCGGGCCACTGTTGAGCGTGTTCCTGTTTTTCCTGATGGTCCTGTTCATGGCCTCGGTGGCGGAATTCTATCTGGAACACGACGTCCAGCCGGCCGGATTCGGCAGCGTTCCGGCGGCGCTCTGGTGGGCGGTCGCGACCCTGACCACGACCGGCTATGGCGATGTGGTGCCGATCACGCCGCTTGGCCGGCTCATCGCGGCCATCGTCATGATCTGCGGCCTCGGCGTGTTCGGGCTCTGGACCGGTATCTTGGCTACCGGCTTTGCCGCGGAAACCCGTCGCGACAATTTCCTCAAAACATGGGAGTCGGTTAGCACGGTTCCGTTCTTCGCCGCGCTTGGGCCGGCGGCGATCGCCGACGTGACGCAAATGTTGCGCACGATCGACTTGCCGGCGCGCACCACGATCATCCGCAAGGGTCAGGTCGGCGACTGCATGTATTTCATCGCTTCCGGCGAGGTCGAGGTCGATTTGCCCGGCAAGAAGGTGACGCTCGGCGATGGCGCTTTCTTTGGCGAAATGGCGCTGCTCGGCAACAACCTGCGCTCGGC
Source organism: Bradyrhizobium sp. (assembly GCF_035570375.1). GTDB lineage: Bacteria > Pseudomonadota > Alphaproteobacteria > Rhizobiales > Xanthobacteraceae > Bradyrhizobium. The sequence goes on from NZ_DATMLW010000201.1 coordinate 19,698, forward strand.
CAACATCACCACCACGCAGGTGTCGAAACTGCTGGTGCTCGATCTCGTCGATTTCCGTCTGCTGATGGCGCGGCACCCCGATCTTGCCGCTACCATCGACAGCGAAGCCAAACGGCGCGAGCTGGAAAACGAATAGCCGCATGACCCGGACCCACTTGACCGCCTTGGTGCAAAGTGGGAACCGGTCTTCTTAACGACGAACGAAAGATGCGTGTCTTGAAGAGATCATGCATGCAAAGCCGTGAGCGTGGGCAATGACCTCCGAAAACGCCGCAACGGCAAGCGCGCCGCTGCTCGAACTCGATGGCGCCCGCGCCACCATTCGCCTCAACCGGCCGAAGCACCTCAACCGGCTGCAAGCCGACGATCTCGACGTCCTCATGAACCTGTTCGACCGGATCGAGGCCGATCCCGCGATCCGGGTTCTCGTGCTCACCGGCACAGGCCGGGCCTTCAGCGCTGGCTACGATCTCAACTCGGTCGCCGAGCGCGCGGTGAGCACCGTTGAACAACGAAGCGCAGGTTCGGCGTTTGAGGTCGTCGTCAACCGGCTCGAAGACATCGGCCTTCCCACCATCTGCCGCCTCAATGGCGGGGTCTATGGTGGCTCGACCGATCTCGCGCTCGCCTGCGATTTCCGCATCGGTGTCGACGCTTGCGAAATGTTCATGCCGGCGGCGCGGCTGGGCCTGCATTATTACAAGAGCGGAATCGCGCGCTATGTGGCGCGGCTCGGCGTCGACAACGCCAAGCGGCTGTTCCTGACTGCCGAGAGGATCGGCGCGGCAGAAATGCTCAGGATCGGCTATCTTACCGCGGTCGTGCCGGCCGAGGCGCTCGACGAGGAGGTCGGCAGGCTCGCAGGCATCCTGGCCGCGAACGCGCCGGCGGCGATGCGCGGCATGAAACAGACGATCAACGAATTTTCGCGCGGCAAGCTCGACGAAGAGGCGGCCGATCGTCGTCACCGCGAAAGCATGCGCGGCGACGAGATCAAGGAAGGCATCAAGGCGTTTTCGGAAAAGCGTCCGCCGAAGTTTTGATCAGCGCGCCCTGATGCTCAACTGCCCGGTAGACAACAGAACGAAACAGGCGGCTAGCGACTGCCCTTTCAGATCGTTCCTCTTGCCTATTTGTCCAAAAACGTCGCCGCGTCGGAAATTTCCGCGCGCGAGGTCCGGTAGCTGTTGATGCGGTGATCGCGATCCGGATATCCGAACGAAATCCCGCACACCACCCGGCGGTCGTCACCGAGCCTGAAATGACGCCGGATCAAGCCCGACTGATGTGCCAGCGCCGCCTGCGCAATGACGCCGAGCCCAAGCGCCTGGGCGGCGAGCATGAAATTGCCGACATAGGCTCCGCAATCGATCGCGCCGTAGACGCCGAGTGCTTCGTCGGTGTGGAGAATGGCGACATGCGGCGCGCCGAAGAAATTGAAATTCTCCAAAGACTGTTTGGCATAAGCCAGCCTGTCGCCGCGGGGAATGCCGAGCGTGTTGTAAAGCTGGAACCCGCTTTCGCGGCGGCGCGCCAGATAAACGCCGCGATATTCGCGCGGAAAGGGAAAGTCGCCGTCGTCCGGCGCGCCGGAACTGGCGGTTGCATAAATCTCCTTTCGGAAGCGCTCCTTGGCCTCGCCACTGGCGATGACGACTTGCCAGGGCTGGCTGTTGCACCAGGACGCAGTGCGCTGCGCCGCCTTCAAGATCCGCTCGATGATCGGGCGCGGCACAGCCTCCGCCCTGAACGCGCGGCAGGAAAAGCGCTCGGCCAGCAATTCCTCGAGCACACCGATCCGTTCCTGCGTCTTGTTCAAAACTTCCATCGTCTTGCTCACTTTCGTGCCCCGGACGCGGCGCATCACAACGCGGATGCTCAACGTCCTTTGGTCGGGATCTTGTTGAACGGCACATCCTTGTCGACGCGGATATCGCCGGGCAGGCCCAGCACGCGTTCGGCAATGATGTTGCGAAGGATTTCATCCGTGCCGCCAGCGATGCGGGCCGAAGGCGACGACATCAGCATGGCCTGAAACTGCCCGGCGGCTTCCGCGATTTCCGGATCGTTCAACACGCCGCTTGCGCCCTGCAGATCCATGGCGAAAGCCGCGATGTCCTGCAGCATGGAACCTGCGACCAGCTTGCCGATCGAATTTTCCGGTCCCGGACGCTCGCCTTTGGAAAGCGCCGAGATCGCCCGCATGCTGGTGTATTTCAATCCGCTGTTCTTCACCGCCCAGTTGGCGAGCTTTGCGCGGGTTGCGCGATCATCGATCGCAAGGCCGTTCTCGGTGATCTGGTTGCAGCAGAAATCGAACATTTCGGCAAAGCCGGTGGCAAGCCTCGCGCCGATCGTCATCCGCTCGTTCATCAGTGTAGTCAGCGATACGTTCCAGCCGTCGCCGACCGCGCCCAGCCGTTGCGAATCCGCAACGCGCAGATCGGTGAAGAACACTTCATTGAATTCCTGCATGCCGTTGGCCTGCTTGATCGGCCTCACCTCGATGCCCGGACTTTTCATGTCGACGAAGAACATGGTCAGGCCCTTGTGCTTGGGCACGGTCGGGTCGGTGCGGGTGATGAGGATGCCGTAATCGGAGTAATGGGCGCCGGAAGTCCAGATTTTCTGGCCGTTGATGATCCACTGATCGCCCTCGCGTTCGGCGCGGGTGCGCAGACCCGCCACATCGGACCCGCCGGCGGGCTCGGAAAAAAGCTGGCACCAGATCTCCTCGCCCGAGGCGATCTTCGGCAGATAACGCCGCTTGTCGGCTTCGCTGCCATAGGCCATCAGCGTCGGCCCGCACATGCCTTCGCCGATCTGGAACGGGCTGCTGAGTTTGAAATAGACCCCCTCCTCCTGCTGCCAGATCACGCGCTCGACCGCCGTGGCGCCGCGACCGCCATATTCCTTCGGCCAGTGCAGGCACACCCAGCCGCTCTCCGACTTCTTCCTTTGCCACGCCTTGGCGACCTCGACGATGTCGTGCTTCTTCAGTTTGATACGGCCAAGCGAAGCCTTCAGGAGTTCTGCCTCGAACTCCTTCGGCGCGTTGGCGTCGATCCACGTCCTCGCCTCTGCGCGGAACGCGGCCTCCTGCGGCGTGTCGTCGAAATTCATCGGCGTGTTCTCCTGTCAGATTCTGAGCCGCCAACTCTTCCCTCTCCCCTTGCGGGAGAGGGTGGCGAGCATCGTAAGATGCGAGCCGGGTGAGGGGGTTTTCAGATCACGAAATCACCCCTCACCCGCCTTCGCGTCGCTCAGGCACCCTCTCCCGCAAGGGGAGAGGGAAAGCCCCGCGAGTTGGTCGCGCCATCAGCGTCGCCCCTTCGTCGGTATCTGGTTGAACGGCACGTCCTTGTCGACCCTGATGTCGCCGGGCAGGCCGAGCACGCGCTCGGCGATGATGTTGCGCATGATTTCGTCGGTGCCGCCTTCGACGCGCGTGCCGGGCGCGCGCAACAGCATCGCCTGGAATTTGCCGGCGGCTTCCGCTTCCTCCGCATCGCCGAGCACCCCCGCCGCACCCTGCAGATCCATCGCGAAAGCCGCGATATCCTGGATCATCGACCCCGCAACCAGCTTGCCGATCGAATTCTCAGGCCCCGGACGTTCGCCTTTCGACAGCGCCGAGATCGCGCGCATGCTGGTGTATTTGAGTCCGCTGGCGCGCACCGCCCAATTGGCCAGTTTCGAGCGAACGTTGCGGTTGTCGATCGCAGGTCCATCCTCGAGCATCAGGTTGCTGCAGAATTCGAACAGCTCCGGAAAGCCGGTCGCAACGCCCGCGCCGATCGACATGCGTTCGTTCATCAGCGTGGTCAGCGACACGTTCCAGCCGTCATTGACGGCACCCAGCCGCTGCGAGTCGGGAATTTTCACGTCGGTAAAATAAACTTCGTTGAAATCGGACGCGCCGTTGGCCTGCTTGATCGGCTTGATCTCGATGCCTGTGCTCTTCATGTCGAGGAAGAACATGGTAAGCCCCTTGTGCTTGGGCACGGTGGGATCGGTGCGCGTCAGGAGGATGCCGTAGTCGGAATAATGCGCGCCCGAGGTCCAGATCTTCTGGCCGTTGACGATCCAGTCGCCGCCGCGCTTCTCCGCACGGGTGCGCAGACCCGCGACATCCGACCCGCCGGCCGGTTCGGAAAACAGCTGGCACCAGATGTTTTCGCCGGAAGCGAGCTTTGGCAGATAGCGACGCTTCTGCTCTTCGCTGGCAAACGCCATCATCGTCGGCCCGCACATGCCGTGCCCGATGATGAACATGTAACTGAGCTTGCCGAACGCCCCCTCCTCCTGCTGCCAGATCACGCGCTCGATCGGCGAGGTGCCGCGCCCGCCATATTCCTTCGGCCAGTGCAGGCAGGCCCAGCCGCTCTCCGCCTTCTTCTTCTGCCAGGCCTTGGCGACATCGAGGATATTGGCGCCCTTGAGCTGGGTGCGGCCGAGCGAGGATTTTTTCAGTTCGTCCTCATATTGCTTCGGCGCATTGGCGGCGATCCAGGCCCTGGCCTCGGCGCGGAACGCGGCTTCCTGGGGGGTATCGTCAAAATTCATGGTCGTATCCCTGCTGTCGTTCCGGGAACTTTCCCGCATGCTGCGCGGCACGAAGTGACGCGCTGCTGATCCGAGGTCCATCAACCGGTCGCTGTGGGTCCCGGATCTGCGGAGCAGCGTTACCGCTGCACCGCGTCCGGGACACGATAATTAGGCAACGTTCCTTTTCCGCATCCGATCGATCAGCGCGTCTTCCCAATAGGACATCGAGCCGAGCGACAGCGCGGTGGCGTTGGCGCGTCGGTAATAGAGGTGACAGTCGAATTCCCAGGTGAATCCCATGCCGCCATGGACCTGGATGTTGTTCTTGGCGCAATGCTGAAACGCCTGCGTCGCGCTGATCCGCGCAGCCGCGGCCGCTTCGGGCAATTCCGAGGCATTGGTCGAAAGCGCCCAGGCGCCGTAATAGCAATTCGATCGTGCCAGCGTCGCCGACACATACATGTCGGCGAGCATGTGCTTGATCGCCTGGAATGATCCGATCGGCCGGCCGAACGCGATGCGATCGAGCGCATAGTCGCGGCCCATTTCCAGCGCGCGATCGGCGCCGCCGACCTGCTCGAAAGAAAGCAGCACCGCGGCGCGATCAAGCACCTGCGAGACCACGCTAAAACCTTCGCCCGCTGCACCCAGTGGCTCCGCCTTGCAATTCTTGAACGTGATCTCCGCCTGGCCGCGCGTCGGATCGACGTTGCTCAGCGCCTTCACGTCGACGCCTTCGGCCTTCATGTCCACCAGAAACAACGAGATATCGGTGTCGCGGCCGCTTGCAGCCGTGCGCGCGGCGACGATGGCGAAATCGGCGATCGCACCATCCGGTACCGGCTTCTTGACGCCGTTGAGACTGCCGCCGGAAGCAGAGAGCTTGATCGCTTGCGGTGATGGACCGCCCTTGCCTTCGAACAGCGCCAGCGTGCCGATCGCCTCACCGGAGGCAATCTTTGGCAGCCATTTTTGTTTCTGCGCCTCGCTGCCGGCGAGAAGAGTGGCTTCGGCTGCAAGATAGACGGTGGAGGAAAAAGGCACTGGCGCTAGCGCGCGACCCATCTCTTCCGCGATAACGCAAAGTTCGAGATGGCCGGCACCGGCGCCGCCATAGGCTTCGGGAATCGCAACCCCGAGAAAGCCCATCTCGGCGAGCCCCTTCCATAAGTCGCGATCATAGGTCGCCTTGCCGTCGAGGACGGCGCGCACTGCCTTAGGCGGACATTTCTCGGCGAGGAATTTCCGCGCCTCGTCGCGCAACTGCTTTTGCTCGTCGGAGAAATCGAAATTCATGGTGGATTACTACCTTTGCTAACTCTCTCAGCGACTCAGCGCATAACGGATTGGCTGCTGATTGTCGTGCCCTCTCCCCCTGTGGGAGAGGGCGGCGCCGGTGTTGGCTTTGCATTCGATCGGGTGAGGGGTTGCCAACCGGATAGACCCCTCACCCGTCAGCCTTCGGCTGCCACCCTCTCCCGCAAGGGGAGAGGGTCAGGAGATTACTACCTCGGCGCCATGCGGATCGCGCCATCGAGCCGGATGGTTTCGCCGTTGAGCATGGCATTCTCGACGATGTGGACGGCGAGGTTGCCGTATTCGGATGCCTCGCCCAGACGAGCCGGATGTGGCACCTGGGCACCCAGGCTCGCGCGTGCTTCCTCGCTCAATCCCATCAACAGCGGCGTGAAGAACAGCCCCGGCGCGATGGTGTTGACGCGAATCTTGTGCTGGGCGAGATCGCGCGCCGCAGGCAGGGTCAGGCCAACCACACCACCCTTGGACGCCGAATAGGCGATCTGGCCGATCTGGCCCTCGTAGGCCGCGACACTTGCGGTGTTGATGATGACGCCGCGCTCTTCACCGATCGGCTGTTCGGTGAGCAGGCGCTCGGCGAACAGCCGCAGCACGTTGAACGTGCCGATCAGGTTGACGTTGATGATGCGCGCGAATTTGGCGAGCGGATAGACGCCGTCCTTGCCGACGATGCGCTGTGATCCTCCGATGCCGGCGCAGTTCACCAGAACGCGCGCGATGCCGTGGGCGGCTTCCGCTTTCGCAATCGCGGCCTTGACCTGCTCCTCGTCGGTGACGTCCGCGACAGTCGCGATGCCCTTCACCTCGGCCGCGACCTTCTCGGCATTTTCCTTGCTCTGATCGAGCACGGCGACGTGGGCGCCCTTCGCCGCCATGGCGCGCGCGGTCGCGGCGCCAAGGCCGGATCCGCCGCCCGTGATCAGAACGGCAACATTCTTCAATTGCATGATGATTTTTCCCTGGTCGTCTCTTTGTTCTTGAAGTTGCGGATGGGATCAACGCCATCTTCGCTCGCCATACCCTTGAGCATGCCTCGCTCGGAACAGCGCTTCCCGATGCTGACCCAAAAGCGTCCTACAGCTAAGCCGATGGCAGGGGCGCACTCAAGAGTTAATCGATTGATTGACTAAATCCGGCAGCAACCCTTTAATTCGGCAAATCAGACCGTTGAAAATCGATCAGGGAGAACGCCCATGGCCGAGGCTTATATCGTTGCCGCCGCGCGCACCGCCGGTGGCCGCAAGGGAGGTCGCCTCGCCGGCTGGCATCCGGCCGATCTCGCCGCTTCTGTGCTTGATGCGCTGGTCGAGCGTTCCGGTGCCGCGCCCGACCAGATCGAGGACGTGATCATGGGCTGCGTCATGCAGGTGGGCGAGCAGTCCAACAACATCGCGCGCAACGCCATCATGGCTTCGAAACTGCCAGAGAGCGTGCCGGGCACGTCGATCGACCGGCAATGCGGCTCTTCGCAGCAGGCGCTGCATTTCGCAGCGCAGGCGGTGATGTCCGGAACGATGGACGTCGTGATCGCCGCCGGCGTCGAGGCGATGACGCGGGTACCGATGGGACTTGCCTCCTCGCTTCCGGCAAAGAACGGATTTGGCCACTACAAGAGCCCGAACATCGAGCAGCGCTATCCAAACATCGTGTTCAGCCAGTTCACCGGCGCCGAGATGATGGCGGAGAAATACGGTCTGTCCAGGGATGAACTCGATGAATACGCCTATGGCAGCCACCAGCGCGCGATCGCGGCGACGCAAGGCGGCCGCTTCAAGGACGAGATCATTCCGGTAGCCGTCGCGCGCGCGGACGGCACGCCTGACGTTCATTCCGTCGACGAAGGCATCCGCTTTGATGTCAGCCTCGAGGGCATCAGGGGCGTCAAGCTGATTGCGGAGAACGGCAAGCTCACCGCCGCAAGTGCGAGCCAGATCTGCGACGGCGCGTCCGGCGTGATGGTCGTCAACGAAAAAGGCTTGAAGTCGCTCGGCGCAGTTCCCATGGCGCGAATCCATCACATGACCATGATGGGCGGCGATCCCGTGATCATGCTGGACGCGCCATTGCCGGCCACCGAGCGCGCGCTCAGGAAGGCCGGCATGGGAATCGACGACATCGACCTGTTCGAGGTCAATGAAGCCTTTGCCTCCGTGCCCACGGCATGGCTGAAGACCACCGGCGCCGACCCTGCAAAGCTCAATGTCAATGGCGGTGCGATTGCGCTCGGGCACCCGCTCGGATCTTCCGGCACCAAGCTGATGACCACGCTCGTTCACGCGCTCAGGCAGCGCAACAAACGTTATGGGCTGCAAACCATGTGCGAGGGCGGCGGCATGGCCAATGTGACCATCGTGGAGCGGCTGTAGATTGCCGCGACATTCCTTCGGCGTTTTTTGCAGCGACAGAGTTGGTCATGACGAGATTAGACCTGTACGGCCACATCGACCCCTGATCCCTCCCCCCGCGAAGCGGCGGGGAGGGATAAGGAAGCGCGCGTTCAAATGCCTGTGCCCAGCATCACGAGGGGAGCGCATGAATACTACAAGCAGCCTTCCTCCGATCCCGCTTCCTTCCTCCATCCGCTCGCGCTTCGTCGACGACATCAATGGCCTCTCCATGCATGTGCTCGAGGCGGGTTTCGAGAGCAAAGGCCGAAGTTGCGTGCTTTTGCTGCACGGCTTTCCCGAACTTGCCTTCAGCTGGCGCAAGGTGATGCCAGCGCTGGCGGAAGCCGGCTATCACGTGATCGCGCCGGACCAGCGCGGCTATGGCCGGACCACCGGGTGGGATCCCGCTTACGACGGCGACCTTCATTCCTTCCGGCTCACCAACCTGGTGCGCGACGCGCTTGGCCTGGTCTCGGCATTCGGCCATCGCTCGGTCGCCGCCGTGGTCGGGCATGATTTCGGCAGCCCGGTCGCGGCGTGGTGCGCGTTGATTCGTCCCGATGTATTCCGCTCCGTTGTGCTGATGAGCGCGCCATTTGCGGGTCCGCCGAGGCTTGCCTTCGCGACCGCCGATGCGCCCAAGCCGAAACGCGATGATCCCGTGCATCGCGAGCTGGCTGCACTGCCGCGTCCGCGCAAGCACTACCACTGGTACTATTCGACGCGCGAGGCCAATGCGGACATGCTGCAGGCGCCGCAGGGCGTTCATGATTTCCTGCGCGCCTACTTTCATCACAAAAGCGCGGACTGGAAGGACAACAGACCCTATCGCCTGCAATCATGGTCGGCGGGCGAACTCGCCAAACTGCCGACGTACTACGTGATGGATCTTTCGAAAAACATGCCGCAGACGGTTGAGGAAGAAATGCCCTCCGCCGCACAGATCGCAGCCAACGGATGGCTGAGCGACGACGAACTCGTCTTCTACAGCGCAGAATATAAGCGCACCGGTTTCCAGGGCGGCTTACAGTGGTATCGCTGCGGCACCTCGGACCGCTTCACCGCGGAACTCGAAACCTGGTCGGGCCGCAGCATCGACGTGCCCTCCTGTTTTCTTTCCGGCAAGCAGGACTGGGGTACATATCAGCGCCCCGGTGCATTCGAAGCGATGCAGACCAGCGCCTGCAGCCGCATGCTCGGTTGTCATCTGGTCGAGGGCGCGGGCCACTGGGTGCAGCAGGAACAGCCGGATCAGGTCAACCGCTTGCTGCTGCAATTCCTGCGATCGACTGCAGAGCACATATCGTAGACCACGTTCTGACTTCGGTCTGGCACGCTTGCCGAACTTGATGCAGACCTCGCACGAATTGACCTAAAAGCAGCCGGCAGCTATAGGTGCTTTAGAATCGTTCTAAATCAAGCATAGGCCGTGTTGTGAAGAATTTCTCCGATTTGACCGAGCGGGAAGTGCTGGCGGTTGCCATCTCCGCGGAAGAGGAAGACAGCCGGATCTACATGACCTTCGCCGAGGATCTGGCGGAACGCTATCCGGAATCGGCGAAGTTGTTCGAGCAAATGGCCGAGGAGGAAAGAACCCATCGCCACATGCTGCTGGAGATGTACGAAAAACGCTTCGGCCCGCATCTGCCGCCGATCCGCAGGGACAACGTCAAGGGATTTTTGCGCAGGCGGCCACTCTGGCTGACCAAAAACCTGTCGCTCGACGCCATTCGCAAGGAGGTCGGGACGATGGAGTTCGAGGCCGAGCGGTTCTATGTCAAGGCCGCCGAACAGGCGCAGGATGTGGGTGTGCGGCGCTTGCTTGGCGATCTTGCCGAGGCCGAAAAAGGCCACGAGAAAACCGCGGCCAAACTGACAGACGAGATTCTCAAGCCCGACGTGCGCGCGGAGGAAGACGAGACCCGCCGGCGCGTGTTCGTTTTGCAATATGTGCAGCCGGGCCTTGCCGGATTGATGGATGGATCGGTTTCGACGCTCGCGCCCCTGTTTGCCGCCGCCTTCGCCACGCATCAGAATTTTCAGACGTTTCTGGTCGGCCTCGCTGCCTCGATCGGCGCCGGCATCAGCATGGGCTTTGCGGAAGCCTTGTCGGATGACGGCTCGCTCACAGGGCGCGGTTCGCCGTGGCTGCGCGGCCTGACCTGCGGGCTCATGACCGCAGTCGGCGGGCTCGGCCACACCATGCCGTATCTGGTGCCGGACTCCTGGAACAACGCGTTCTGGATTGCGACCGCGATCGCCGGCGTCGTGGTGTTCTTTGAATTGTGGGCGATCGCCTTTATCCGGGCACGTTATATGGATACGCCGTTCCTGCAGGCGGTGTTCCAGATCGTGCTTGGCGGCGTCATTGTGCTCGGGGTCGGCATCCTCATCGGCGGTGCCTGAAGAGATTGCCGCGATCATCGCGCCAGTGGATAAATTTTCACTGAAGCAGCAATGCCAGTCTAGCGGGCACGCCTCGCACTGAGCCAATATCCTCTCGACGCGAAAACCGGGAGGAAGATGTGGCAAAATCGCAGTGGAGTTTCAGCACGGCGACCGAACTTGGCGCTGCCTTGAGGAAACGGGAAGTTTCCGCCGTCGAACTGGCGCAGGACGCGATCGGACGCATCGAGCGTCATGATTCAAAAATCAACGCCGTCTGCGTTCGTGATTTCGAACGAGCACTGAATGCGGCGCGCGCTGCCGACACGGCGCGCGCAAGCGGCGATGAACGCCCGCTGCTCGGCATTCCGCTCACGGTCAAGGAATCCTACAACGTCGCGGGCCTGCCCACGACATGGGGCATGCCGGAGCATAGCAATTTTCGCCCCGCCGAAGATGCACTCGCGATCTCTCGCGTCAAGGATGCAGGCCTTGTCATCCTCGGCAAGACCAACGTGCCGCTGGGCTTAGGCGACTGGCAGAGCTATAACGAAATCTACGGCACGACGAATAATCCTTACGATCTCACCCGTACACCGGGCGGCTCCTCCGGCGGATCGGCGGCCGCGCTCGCCGCGGGTTACGGACCTCTTTCGCTCGGTTCGGACCTTGCCGGCTCATTGCGCGTACCGGCGTTTCATTGCGGCGTGTTTGCACATAAGCCGACCTTCGCGCTGGTGCCGTCGCGCGGGCACCTGCCGCCGCCATTTCAACCCCTGCCGCTCGATCGCGATATGGCCGTGATTGGCCCGCTGGCACGCTGCGCGGCCGACCTTTCGCTTCTGCTTGACGTCGTCGCGGGGCCCGACCCGATCGAAGCCGGCAAGGCCTACAGGCTTGCATTGCCGCCGCCGCGCCACAACGAACTGAAAAACTTCCGTATCCTCGTGATCGATAGCGACCCGGTGATGCCGGCCAATGCGGTGGTGCGTGCGGCGATCGACAAGCTAGCCGGCGACCTCGCCAGGGCCGGCGTCAGAATCGAACGCCAAAGCCCGCTGTGGCCGGACTTCGCCGCTTCCTCCCGCCTCTTCATGCGGATGCTGATGTCGTTTCTGGCGATTGCATTCCAGCCCGAAATCTACGCCGGCGCGGTGGCCGCGGCGCCCAATTTGCCCAAGGACGATCTGAGCCTGCAGGCCGAGCGGCTGCGCGGGATCGCGCTCAGCCACCGCGACTGGGTGATGGCCGAGAGCGCACGCGGACAATTGCGGGCGCAGTGGCGCGCATTGTTCAACAGCTTCGATGCGGTGATCTGCCCGGTAATGCCGACGCCGGCCTTTCCGCACGATCACTCGCCGGAGCAGGAAGAGCGCCGCATCAACGTCGACGGCAAGGAGTTTGCGTATCCCGACCAGATGGCGTGGCCGGGTATTGCCAATCTTCCGGGCCTGCCGGCAACTGCGATCCCGACCGGACTTTCTCAGCACAGCCTGCCGGTGGGCGTCCAGATCGTCGGCCCGTGGCTGGAGGATCGCACGCCTTTGAGACTGGCCGAACTGATCGAGCGCGAATTCGGCGGCTTCGTGCCGCCGCCGGCGTTCGACGATTAAACGCGATGATTCTTGATTGAATCGGGGTCGCTTCACCTCTCCCGTATGGGAGAGTTCGGATCGCATTGACGATGCGATCCGGGTGAGGGTCTTACTTATACCAGGGACCGCCCCCCTCACCCCGACCCTCTCCCCATCGAAGTCGGATTCATCCGACTTGACAGATCTGGATAGCCAACTCGGGTAAACCCGAGCTGGGTGGGAGAGGGAGCAAACCTTTGTCGCGGTTAAAGTAACCTTTAGCCAACGAATTCGCTGACCTCGGCCATGCCGGCAGCACGCTCGCCGAGCAAAAGATCGGTGATTGCCCGCTGCGCCGCGTTGTCCCCAAGCCTGAACGGATCGCCTGCCAACACCCGGTGGTCAATGACCAGACGCGAGAGCAGCAGTCTTCTAGCATCGCCGCGCCTCTCATGAATTCGCCCGGCCTCCCACGCCAGCGCAACCGCACTTGCGACATGATAGAGCAAGCTGGTGGCCCGCCGCGCCTCGGCCTCGTTCTCGCTGCGCAAGGCAATCTCGCGGACAAAACCTGTGGCGCGATCGGTGAGTTCACGCAGGCGATCGCGCCAGCGTTGCGGCACGTTGGCGCTGTCATCAAGCCGCGCGTGCAGGTCTGCGGCGAGCGCCGCATCCGCGCCGTGGCGTCCGACCGCCCGCGTCAGCGCGTCGATCGCGACGATGTTGCCGGTGCCTTCCCAGATCGAGCCGAGATGGGCATCGCGCAACAGCCGCGCGGTGGCGAACTCCTCGATGTAACCGATGCCGCCGCGCATCTCGAGCGCGTCGCCGCAGACCTTGCGGGCGTCGCGAGTGGCGCGGAATTTCAGCGTCGGTGTCAGGATTCGCAGCAAGGCGGCCGCGTCCTGGCTGCCGGCCTCGGCGCGATCGAGCGCATCCGCGGTGATGAAGCTGAGCGACAGCGCCTGCTCGGTCGCGAGCATGATCTTCATCAATTGCCGCCGCGCCAGCGGCAGATCGATGATGCGGCTTCCGAACACCACGCGATTTTGCGCAACCGTCATCGCGTCGTGGTGAGCTCGGCGCATCAGGGCGGTCGATTTGACGCCGTTCGAGAGCCGCGACGAATTCACCATCTCCGCCATCTGCACAAAGCCGCGGTCGAGCCGGCCGACGGCGTATGCGATCGCGCCTTCGAGCTTGATCTCTCCCGATGCCATCGAGCGGGTGCCGAGCTTGTCCTTCAGGCGAACGATCCGGTAATGATTGGGCGAGCCGTCGTCGAGCTTGCGCGGCATCAAAAACAGGCCGACGCCGCGGGTGCCGGGGCCGGCGCCCTCGGGACGCGCCAGCAGCATCACGACCTCTGCGTCCGCGTTCGAGCAGAACCATTTCTCGCCGAACAGCCGCCAGTGACCGCCCTCCTGCACCGCGATCGTGGTGAGCGTTCCGACGTCGGAGCCGCCTTCCTTCTCGGTCATGAACTGGCCGCCCTGCGTCAGACGGTTCATGTCGGTCTGGGTGAGGCCGTCGAGATATTTTTCTTTCAAGGCCTCGCTGCCGAAGCTTGCGAGAAGTTTCGCGCAACCGTCGGTGACGTTGATCGGACAACCCAGGCCGAACTCGGCCTCGTTGAACAGAAACGTGAAGGCGTGCTTGGCAACGACGGGATATTTTTCCGGCCAGCCCAGAATGCCCTTGCGCAGCGACATCGCGTGAATGCCGAACTCGCCGAAAGCGGCGCGCTCGAGCTCGCGATAGGCCGGATGATATTCGATCCACTGGACGTCGCGGCCGAAGCGGTCGCGCTGATGCAGCACCGGCACATGCCGGTCCGCGAGCCGGGCACATTCGTCGAGATGACCGCCTGCAAGTGCGCCGAGCCGGTCCAGATGCGGCTCGATATGGCGAAACAGGGCATCGGGAAGATGAATGCGAAGCAGGTCCGCCAGCGAAGGATCGGCACGATAGAAATTCATGCCCGACGTGTCGGGGGCAAGCAGTCCTGCCTTTCCGGCGAAATCTGCAAAGCCGCCGTGCTTGAGTTGCCGCATTGAATTCCCGTGTCCGCTTCCTCATCTGTTTGGACGAACTATCGCATATCAGGCACGGCCATGTCGCCCTTCCAGCCAGGCCTGGGACGTGATTTTCGCTGAAATCGCCTTCGAGAACCCGGGATCCGTTCCCATAAGCCAAGGAAAATTCTCATGGAAACGCCAAAATACAAAACCGCCCTGATCGTCGGCGCGGGCTCTGGCTTAAGCGCGTCGCTAGCGCGGCTGTTTGCCCGCCATGGCATCAGGGTTGCGCTCGCGGCGCGCTCAATCGAAAAGCTCGGCGCACTTTGCACCGAGACCGGCGCGCTCGCCTTCACCTGCGACGCCACCAAGGTGGACGAGGTCGAGCGGCTGTTTGGTCTGGTCGAGCGCGAGATCGGGACGCCCGATGTCGTCGTCTACAATGCCAGCGGACGTACGCGCGGTCCTTTCCTCGATCTCGTGCCCGCCGAGGTCGCGCAGGCCATTACCGTAAGCGCGTATGGCGGCTTCCTGGTGGCGCAAGAGGCGGCGAAACGGATGCTGCCCAACAAGCACGGCGCCATCCTTTTCACGGGCGCGTCTGCCAGCGTCAAGGGCTATGCGCAATCGGCGCCATTCGCCATGGGCAAGTTCGCACTGCGCGGGCTGGCGCAGAGCATGGCGCGCGAGTTGTCGCCGCAAGGCATTCATGTCGCGCATTTCGTGATCGATGGCGGCATCCGCAGCGCAGTGCGGACCGAGCCACTCGACCGTCCGGATTCGATGCTCGATCCCGACGCGATTGCGATGAGCTACTGGAACGTGATGCAGCAGCCGAGAAGCGCCTGGACCTGGGAAGTGGAGCTGCGTCCGTGGGTGGAGAGGTTTTAGGTGTTGTTACCGTCATGGCGAGCGTCAGCGAAGCAATCCAGAGCTGCCCGTCATCACCGGGCATAGCCGTTCGAAGAACGGCGTCGCTTCCGCTCGCCTATGCCCGGTGATCCACGTCTTGCTTTCTTTTTCAGGAGACAAAGACGTGGATGGCCGGGTCATCTAGCGCGAAGACCCGCTTCGCGCTTTTGCCCGGCCATGACGGAGGAGGATCGGGTGCGGTTCTCGCGCGGCGGGTTGGCTCCGCAATGACCCGATGCTCTTTCAGACCATCGCCTGCGACGCGTTCTGTTGCGCCGCGAGCCGCCAGCTCGCACAGGGAATCTCCTGCGGCGCAACTTCGATCTGCTTTGCGAAACGAACCAGTTTCCAGTCGTCGGGATTATGCGCGAAGTTGAATCCGGATTTGCGCGCAAGACCAATCATGGCCTCGTTGGAACGCAACGTGTCGCCGAAGATGCGGCGGGCGCCAAGCGCGGCTGCCCGGCATTGGAGATTGCGAAGCAAGGCCGCGCCAATGCCATGGCCCTGCCAGCGGTCGTCGATTGATACGCCAAACTCGAAGTTTCCGGTGGTGGCCTCAAACCCGTAGCGCGCTTCGCCCACGATGGTCTCGAAACCATCGACCGTCATCAACGCGATCACGCTGAAGCGATCGAGTTCGCCGACATGGATGAATTGATCGAGTTGCGTCGCTGGCAATTCGCTCATGGCGCCGAGAAAGCGATTGTACCGCGAGCGCACCGAGAGCGAGCGGAAATAGTTTTGCAGCGCCCCGGCATCATCAGGCTCGACAAAACGAACCGAAACCGTCCTGCCGTTGGGCAAGGGCAGGACATCGCTGTGCTGCCGAAGGTCCTCAAAGCGAAGCGTGGTCATGGCAGGCTCCTGTCCTTGTCGAGAAACTTGGGCCGGCGTCCCTCAAAAGGCGGCGCCAGCCAGGGCCGCGTTTACGCCTGCCAAAACGGTTTTTCGGCCTCACGGACCACGTCGCTCCAGGAAAGACCGACGTCGTGCAGGTCCCGCTCGGTCCAGTGGCTCAGCTCCCGCCGTTGCCGCCAGCGCTCGCCCCAGACATGCAATGTTTCGCCAAGGCCGGACAAAAACCCCAAATCATGATTATTTATCATCTTTTCAGGTGAGTAGGTGGACATGGTCGCCTCCTATGGATAACCTGTTACATGGAATATCTGGGAGATTCTGGCTTTCGACAAACGATAATTTGTACCGTTTCGGATGAAATAATCTCATGTATGGGGTGAGATGAATAGCCGGCTGCCATCGCTCAACGGTTTGCGCGCGTTCGAGGCGGCCGCTCGCCACCTGAGCTTCACCCTTGCCGCCGCCGAGCTGAACGTGACCCAGACCGCGATCAGCCATCAGATCCGGCGGCTCGAGGAAGAACTCGGGGTTCGTTTATTCATCCGTCAGAACCGCAGCCTGGAGCTGACGCCGCAGGCGCGGGAATACCTTCCCGGCATCCGCGCTGCGTTCAACGACCTGCGGCTTGCCACCGACCGGCTGAAGCGCAAGGACAATGATCACGTGCTGACGGTCTCGACGCTGGCCTCGCTGGCGGCAAAATGGCTGTTGCCGAGACTTTCCAGCTTCCAGCAGGCGCATCCGGGCATCGACGTCCGCATCACCACCTCGACCAGCCTGGTCGATTTCCGGCGCGACGACGTCGATGCCGCGATCCGTTACGGCCGCGGCAACTGGCCGGGCGTTCGCGCCCAATGGCTGATGGCCGACGAATTGTTTCCGGTGTGCAGCCCGGCGCTGCTCAACGGCGACAAGCCGCTGCGCTGTCCGGAGGACCTCGCAAATCACACGCTGCTGCATTCGAGCGGCGGCTATGACGACGACTGGCGGCTCTGGCTCACGGCTGCAGGCCTGCCTTCGAATATCTCGAAACAGCCGGGGTTGAGTTTTGACCTGATCCTGGTGACCGTACAGGCGGCGATCGACGGCATCGGCGTCGCCATGGGCCGAACCTCCTATGTCGAGGGAGATATCGCCAAGGGCCGGCTGGTTGTGCCGTTCAAGATCGCGCTGCCGGCCGATGCCGGGTTTTATCTCGTCTCGCCGGAGGCGCGGGCCGAGTCAGCAAAATTATCGGCGTTCCGGCAGTGGCTTCTGGCCTCAATCCAGGGCGGCGCGAAAATCAGTTGAAGGATGCCGCAGAGATTGCTCCGACCGTTGCGCCCGTATGCGTGGAACCAGCCGCAGTGCATTTTGGGTTGGTCGGACCGCGCCGACGTGGCAAATTGGCCGACGAAGCAATACGAAATGCCCCGGCCGCGCGGGCTTTTTGAGGACCAATGGGGAGAAATCCATAATGTCGCATTCGTCCGATTCGCCGCCGGTTCAGCTCAAGTCGCGAATTGGCGCCATTCTCAGAGCGACGAGCGGCAATTTCCTCGAGCAGTTTGATTTCTTCCTGTTCGGATTTTACGCGCCCTATATCGCAAAGGCCTTCTTTCCATCTGACAACGAGACCGCCTCGCTGCTCAACACTTTCGGCGTGTTCTGGCTCGGTGCCCTGATGCGTCCCGTCGGCGCCATCGTGCTCGGCGCCTATATCGACCGGATCGGCCGCCGCAAGGGCCTGATCGTCACCCTGACCATCATGGCAATGGGCACCGTGACCATTGCGCTGTGCCCGGACTATGCGCGCATCGGCGTCGCAGCTCCAATCATCGTTCTGGTCGGCCGCCTGCTGCAGGGCTTTTCCGCGGGCGTCGAACTCGGAGGCGTGTCGGTCTATCTGGCCGAGATCGCAACCCCCGGCAACCGGGGTTTTTATACCTCGTTTCAATCCTCCAGCCAGCAGGTCGCGATTTTTGTCGCCGCGATCATCGGCTATGTGCTCAACCAGTATGTCACGAGCGACACCGTAGCATTGTTTGGCGGCCTTGAATTCGCCAAGTGGCGAATTCCCTTCTTCATCGGCTGCCTCATCATTCCCTTCATCTTCTTCCTTCGCCGCACGCTGGAAGAAACGCCTGAATTTCTGGCGATGAAAAAACATCCTTCCACCGCCGAGGTCTTCCGCTCCGCGGCCGTGAACTGGAAAATCGTCGTGCTTGGCATGATGGTGGCGGTCTTGACCACCACGACCTTCTACTTCATCACCGTTTACACGCCGACCTTCGGCAGGAACGTGTTGAAGCTTTCCTCGCAGGACGCGCTTCTTGTCACGCTCCTGGTCGCAGTGACCAACTTCATCTGGAATCCGGTCGGCGGCGCGGTGTCGGACCGGATCGGCAGGAAGCCCGTGCTCTTGACCATTGCATGCCTGTCATTCGTCACCGCCTACCCCGCGCTGAACTGGCTGGTCACAGCGCCCACCTTCGGCAAGATGCTGGCGGTCCAGATGATGTTCTCGTTCTATTTCGGCGTTTACAGCGGCACCATGCTCGGCGCGCTGGTGGAAGTGGTGCCGCGGCACGTCCGCACCACCTGCTTCTCGATGGCGTTTGCGCTCGCCGCCGGCCTGTTCGGCACGTTCACGCCTTTCGCTGCGACCTGGCTGATCGAGCACACCGGCGACAAGGCCTCTCCCGGCTTCTGGCTGATGTGCGCCGCGGCGCTCGGCATCTTCGCCGCACTGACGATCTATCGGCCCGGCAGGACCATCGCCACCGAGGAAGCGGTCGCGACATGAGGCTTTAATTGTGCCTCGGCCGCGGACCCATCTGCCCGGATACCGGCTTTGATTTCCACGCCAACAGCAACGGCCATGGTCGATCTGTCCCGCAAATACGACGTGCTGGTGATCGGCGGCGGCAACGCCGCACTATGCGCCGCAATCAGCGCGCGACGCTTGGGCGCTTCCGTCCTGGTGCTGGAGGGCGCGCCAAAATTCTATCGCGGCGGCAACACCCGCCATACCCGCAATATGCGCTGCGCCCATGATGCGGCAACCGATATCCTCACCGGGCCCTATACCGAAGCGGAATTCTGGGAAGACCTGCTTCGCGTCACCGGTGGTCAGACCGACGAGCAGCTGGCGCGTCACATGATCGCCGAGTCCAAGGATATTCTTGGCTGGATCGTCGAACAGGGGGTGCGTTGGCAGCCCTCGCTCGGCGGCACGCTTAGCCTCGGACGCACGAATTCATTCTTCCTCGGCGGCGGCCGGGCCATGCTCAATGCGCTCTATCTGACCGCCGAGCAACTTGGAGTCGACATTGTCTACGACGCCGAAGTCATCGATCTCGAAATCGCCGACGGCATGTTTCTCTCCGCCACGGTGAGGCAAGTCGAGGGTATTGCCACCGCCACGGCTGCGACGCTTGTCGCCGCCGCCGGAGGATTCGAGGCCAACATCGAATGGCTCAAGCAATATTGGGGCGAGGCTGCCGACAATTTCTTGATCCGGGGCACACCCTATAACCGCGGCTCGGTCCTGAAAATGCTGCTTGAGAAGGGCGTGCAGGAAATCGGCGATCCCACGCAATGTCACGCGGTCGCCATCGATGCACGCGCGCCGAAATTCGACGGCGGCATCATTACAAGGCACGATTCCGTGGTGTTCGGGATCGTCGTCAACAAAGACGCCCAGCGCTTCTACGACGAGGGCGAGGACATCTGGCCGAAACGCTACGCGATCTGGGGAAGGCTGGTGGCAGCCCAACCCGACCAGATCGCCTACATCATTTTCGACGCCAGCTCTCGCAACAGCTTCATGCCGACGCTGTTTCCGCCGATCGAGGCGGACAGCATCGCCGGCCTGGCGTCGAGACTCGATCTCGATCGGGGCGCGCTGGAAAAGACAGTCGCCGATTTCAACGCGGCAGTGCGACCCGGCACCTTCGATCACACGATTCTCGACGATTGCCGCACCGAAGGACTGGCGCCACCGAAGACGCACTGGGCGCGGCGGATCGAAGCCCCGCCCTACTATGCCTATCCCGTGCGGCCCGGCATTACCTTCACCTATCTCGGCACGCGCGTGAACAGGGAGGCGCGGATGCTGATGAAGGACGGCAAGCCTTCCGTCAACATGTTCGCCGCCGGCGAGATCATGGCCGGCAATGTGCTTGGCCGCGGCTATGCCGCCGGCATCGGCATGACCATCGGCAGCGTGTTTGGGCGGATCGCCGGGCGCGAGGCGGCGAAGAACCCAAGGAATTGACACGGTGCCGTCTCTTCACCCCTCCCCTTGTGGGGTCCGAGGCGAGCGAAGCTCGCTCTCGAGGTCGGGGGTGGGGGTATTCTCGCATCGTTGTCGGGTGGACCCCCTCCCCAACCCTCCCCCGCAAGGGTGAGGGAGCGGGCTGCCGCCGCGGCAACATAAGGAGGAGCCATGTCACGACTGATTTTCGCTGCAGTTACGGCAACCCTGATGTCGGCAGTTTCGGCGCGCGCCGCCGAGCCGATTTCGCTTCGCGACATGGGCTCGTTCCATGTCGGCGGCCGCCTGGTCGAGATCAGCGGCAAGCCGGTCAAGGAGATCGTGTTCACGCCGGGCGGCGTGCCCGCAAAAGTCGATCCCAACGGCACCTATCAGGTGGAGCAGATGTATGTGCAGTACTTCCTGCCGAGCAACGAACACGGCGCCTATCCGCTTCTGATGTGGCATGGCGGCGGACTGACCGGCGTCACCTGGGAGACCACCCCTGATGGTCGCGAAGGCTGGCTGAATTTTTTTCTGCGCAAGGGATGGAGCGTCTACAATTCCGACGCCGTCGAGCGCGGCCGCGCCGGCTGGGCGCAATATCCCGACATCTTCAAGAGCGAGCCGGTGTTTTTGACTACAGCGAACCCGTTTCTGCGCTTTCGCATCGGCGACGGTCCGAACTCCTGGGATCCCGACCCCGCCAGGCGCAAGACGCTGCCGGGCAGTCTGTTTCCGACTGAGGCTTACGACAATTTCGTCAAGCAGGGCGTGCCGCGCTGGACCACCAACGATGAGGCGACGATTGCCGCCTACGTTGCGGAGGTCGATCGCGTCGGCCCGTGCATCATCATGGTCCACAGCCAGGCCGGCAGTTTTGGCTTCAAGGTGGCGCAGGCGCGCCCCGACAAGGTCAAGGCGCTGATCGCCGTCGAGCCGGCCGGCGTCGGCGACCCCACAAGGATCGATGCACTGAAGAACATCCCGACCCTGATCATCTATGGCGACTTCATCGAGCGCGATACCCGCTGGCCCAAAATGCGCGGCACGGGCCTCGCGTTTGCGGAAAACATCAAGGCCGCCGGCGGCAGTGTCGATGTCGTCGACCTGCCGCAGATCGGCATCAAGGGCAATTCGCACATGATCATGATGGACAAGAACAACGCCGAGGTTGCGAACCTGATCCAGAGCTGGCTGGAAGGCAAAGGCCTGACGAAGTAGATGAAAATACAAACATGCGTGGCATGCACGGAAAACCACCCCAGTTCAGGCCACCTTTCCTGACTTGGGGGGACGACGGCGTACAAAGCGATCCTCATCTGTCGTCCCTGCGGACGCAGGGACCCATAAACACCGGCCGTTGTGGTGAGATCAAGAGAGCCGGCGCGCATCTCGCCATATTGACAAGACCCGGCGTTTGGGTCCCCGCTTTCCCGGGGACCACGTTGCAGCGCTCCGGAGCCGCATAGATGCACAAGACCAGAATTCTGGAAGAAGCCGACCGCCTGATGACGGTCTGCAATTCCTGCCGCTACTGCGAGGGCCTGTGTGCGGTGTTTCCGGCAATGGAAATGCGCCGCTCGTTTTCCGACGGCGACCTCAACTATCTCGCCAATCTCTGCCACGCCTGCGGCGCCTGCTACACCGATTGCCAGTTCTCGCCGCCGCACGAATTCAACGTCAATGTGCCGCAAACCCTGGCGATCGTGCGCGCGGAATCCTGGGCGACTTACGCGTGGCCGAGCGCACTATCAGGCCTGTTCGCGCGGAACGGCGTTGCCATAAGTCTCATCTGCGCTTTGAGCGTCGCCGCGTTCATTTTCGGTTTTGCCGCTTCTATCGACCGCCAAGTTCTGGTCGGCATCCACACCGGCCCAGGTGCGTTCTACGCGCTGATGCCGCACAGCGCGATGGCTGCGTTGTTCGGCTTGGCGTTTCTCTATGCCATCGTTGCGCTTGCCATGAGCGTGCGCGCCTTCTGGCGCGATATCGGCGAGCCGATCGGAAGTTTTATGCAGACCGGTTCGCTCTGGCAGGCGATGAAAGATGCCGGACGGCTACGCTATCTCGACGGCGGCGGCGTCGGCTGCTTCAACGAGGACGAACGCCCTACCGATCACCGCAAGATCTATCACCATTTCACGTTCTACGGTTTTCTCCTGTGCTTTGCGTCGACCTCGGTCGCGACGCTTTATCACTACCTGCTTGCACGCGAGGCGCCTTACGCCTGGTGGGACCTGCCGGTCGTCCTCGGCACGCTCGGCGGCATCGCCCTTCTGATCGGGCCTGCCGGGCTGCTTACTGAAAGGTTCAAGCGCGATCCTGCGCTGGTCGACGAGAAGCGCATCGGCATGGACGTCGCCTTCATCCTCATGCTGTTCCTGACAGGCCTCACCGGTTTGGCACTTCTGTTGTGGCGCGACACTGTCGCGATGGGGCCCTTGCTGGCGCTGCATCTCGGCGTGGTATTCGCGCTTTTCATCACGCTGCCTTACGGGAAATTCGTGCATGGCCTCTACCGCTACGTCGCGCTGGTGCGTTACACGCGCGAGCGGCGGATGGCGGCGCAGGGGGCGATGACGGAGTAGCGCGTTGCAAGCTCAGCGGTAGGGTGGGCAAAGCCAACGGTCGCGCGAACGCGCGCCCGATCACAGGCTGCGTGCCCACCGCGTCACTCGCTGTGACAGTTGGTGGGCACGGCGCGTAAGGCGCCTTTGCCCACCCTACGCTTGTTCTGAAGCGCGTTCAGAGCTCCACGACGACGTAATCGCTTTCGACCGAAACCTTGATCGTTTCCGCGACATACGGTCCCTTCACCACGGCTGTTCCCGGCTCGACATTGACGGGATAGGCGCGGGTGCGAAAACGCTTCGGCTCGCACCAGGATTGGCCGGTGCGGATATCGAATTCCCAGCCGTGCCACGGGCAGCGGATGATTTCGCCCAATCTCGTGTACTTTATCTCGCCGGGATCGGACGACTGCGCAAGCCCGATCAGCGGGCCCTCGCACAGGGCGGCGCCCTGGTGCGGGCAGCGGTTCAACAGGCCGAAGAACTCGCCTTTGATATTGAAGATCGCGATCGGGCGGCCATCGAGGTCAAGGAACTTGCGCGCGCCCGGCGGCAGCTCGTCGACGGAAGCAACGACATGACGCGCCATGTTAGTTTGCAGGGCCTGATGCGGTCGGAATGGACCGCAACCGCGTTGAAAGTGCACTCCCTCTCCCCGCTTGCGGCTGGGCCATCACATATGACGGTGTTATCCCTCCCCCGCGAGCGAAGCGAGTGCGGGGAGGGTGGCCGTTGCGAAGCAGCGGTCGGATGGGGGTGCTCATTTTGTTAAAAATCTCCATTACGTGAGAGTTGTTTTTGAAAACCCCCACCCTGGCCTTCGCCTTGCTTCGGCCTTCCCTCCCCGCAAGGGGGAGAGCGCCGGCGCTAACCTGATCTGCACAGAAAGTGATTCAACCAAGACCATCGCGCTTTACTTCTTTGCGAGTCCGTAAAGCTTGAGCGCGTTGTTCAGGTAAAACGCTTCGCGATTGGCCTCGCTGACGCCGGGAGGCAACACCCGCGTCGGATCGTCAAAATCCCAATGCGGATAGTCGGTCGCGAACAACAGCTTGTCCCAGCCGACCCATTCGATCACATCGAACAAATGGTCGCGGCGTTCGGGGTCCTCCATCGGCTGCGTGGTCCACCAGATGTGGTCGCGGACATATTCCGACGGCGGCCGCTTCACATGCGGCACCTCGCTCTTCAACCGCTGCCAGCTCTTGTCGAGCCGCCACGTCAGCGACGGCGCCCAGCCGAAGCCGGCCTCGATCATGATCATCTTGAGTGTTGGATGCCGCTCAAAAACGCCTTCCAGGATCAGGCTTGCGAGCACCGTCTGCTGGCATTGCGAATGGCCGACCATCTCCTCGATGTAAAAGCTCGGCCAGCCGGATGGCGTCAGCGGATTGCCGCCAAAGCCGAACGCGTGCACGCCGACCGGAAGCCCCGCCTCTTCGGCCGCCTCATAGATCGGCCAGTAGCGACGCTGACCGAGCGGCTCGACGTTGCGGCTCAACAACAGCACCTGAACGAAATTCTTGTCGCCCGCGCGTTTGCGGATTTCGGCAGCGGCCAAGGGTCCGTCCTCGTTGGCGACCACGATCGAGCCCTTCAGGCGACCGTCCTTGCTGGTCCATTTGTCGATCTGCCAGTCGTTGACCGCCGAACAGACCGCGGCGGCGAGCTCCTGGTTGCGAATGCCTTGCCCGGTGGCGAGCGGGTTGAGAACGCCGAGGGCGACATTGTTCGGATCGAGATGCTGCTGCTGCATGAAGGAAAGCGATGAGCCTTGCGGACCACCTTCCGGCGGATAGGCGTCGCGTCGCGCCGCATTGGGTTGCGCCTTCGGATAAGGCGGCCCGTCCATCATGCCGTGATAGGGACGCTTGTCGTAGACTTCGAGGTGTTCGTGCCAGCGCTTGGCGAGATACGGATATAATTCGGTCCTGGTGGCGCGCGCCGGGTGAATGTCGCAATCGGCAATCGCGGTCCTGGCATCAACGGAGGAGACCTGCTCCGGGCGGTCGCGGAACTGAATGTTCATGGCGTCCTCTCCATTTTAGTTGGGCATGAACCCTGAATTCCATTCTGGGATCATGCCCCCACCATCTGCTTTAGGCGGCCATAGGTCGCATAGGGATTGTCGATCATGATCTTGCGGACCATTTCCGGCGACATCCCTTCCGGCAACGCCGCATCGCCTTCGAATTGCCAATGCGGATAGTCGGTGGAGAATAGGAGCAATTCGTCGGACTGCATATGATCAAACAGCCGATTTAAGGTCTGGGGGTCCGGCGGCGCGTCGATCGGTTGCAGGGAAAAGCGGATGTTGCTGCGCACAATCTCCAGCGGCGCGCGATCGACCCACGGCGTTTCCATGCGGATTCCGCGCCAGAACTTGTGCAGCCGCCAGAGATAGGATGGCAGCCAGGTGAAGCCACTCTCCAGCATCACCATTTTCAGACCAGGATGGCGCGCGAACACGCCTTCGACGATCAGGCTGGTCAACTGCGTCTGAAACGCCTGTGCCTGCGCGACATAATCCTCGATGTGGTAGGAACCCCAACCGACTGATGTCGGCGGGTTGTGATAGTTCGAGCCGGCGTGGATGCCGACCGGCAGCCCCAGCCTTTCGGCGGTGGCATAGATCGGCCAGAGGGCGCGTTTGCCGAGCGGCATGTCGCCCATCACCAGCATCAGCACCTGGACGAAGCGCTCGTCGCGAGCGCAGCGCTCGATTTCCGCGACCGATTTCTCGACGCTCTGAGCCGGGATCACGATCGATCCGCGCAGGCGGCTATCCTTGTCGAGCCACTCCTTCGCCAGCCAATCGTTCAGCGCCCGGCAGAATGCGTCAGCCATGTCTTCCGAAAACACCATCTGCACGCCGAACAAGGGATTGCAGATGCCGTAGCTGACGCCGAAGGGGGCAAGCGCTTGCTCCTGCATGTCCGCAAGGTGTGATCCGGGCTTTCCACCTGCCGGCCGCCAGTCCGGCCGCGCGGAGATTGGCGAATTAAGCGGATAGGATTGCGATATCAGGTCGGTCATGCCGCGGGTGGCGACCTGATCGCGCCAGTAGTCGTTAAGATAAGGCAAGAGACTCGTCAGATGCGGGACTGCAGGATGCAGATCGCAATCCACGCCGCCAGCAACCGGGACCGTCATGCACTGGTTTCCTCATCGGCCCTGTCATTCCGGAGCGATGCGCAGCATCGAATCCGGAATCTCGAGATTCCGGGTCTGGTGCTAACGCACCATCCCGGAATGACGGCTTGCATTGAAGCAGGCTGGTCACTGTGGCGCAACTCGGCAAGAGCGGGGCGCGGTGCTAGAAACGCATGGGGCCTCGCGTTCAGGTAACTCTTTCGCAGGAGCCAATTTCGATGAAGGATCTTGTCGCAATCGCCGAACAGATTGCTGTCAAACTCAAGGCGCGAAAACAGACCATCGCGGTCGCGGAGTCTTCCACCGGCGGGCTGATTTCGGCAAGCCTCCTTGCCGTGCCCGGCGCGTCGGCCTATTTCCTCGGCGGCGCGGTGGTTTACACGCGCGATGCGCGGCGGGTGCTGATGAACATCCCTGATGACGCGATGAAGGCAATCCGTCCGGCTTCGGAGGCTTACGCCAAACTGCTGGCGGGCCAGATCCGTCAGCGCTTCTCTGCTGATTGGGGTCTGTCCGAGACCGGCGCAACCGGGCCGACCGGCAATCGCTACGGCGATGCGGCCGGCCATTGCTGCATGGCCGTTTCCGGCGCTCAATCGGCTGCGATCACCTTGGAGACCGGCAGCTCCGATCGGCTCGCCAACATGCATGTGTTCGCATCGACGGCGCTGAATTTGCTGCTGGAGAATTTGTCGCGGTAAATCAGCGTCGTCCCGGCCAAGCGCAAGCGCGAGCTGGGACCCATAAGCACCGACCTGGTCAGTCGCACGTTTTGTTGCCCCGTCATTGCGAGGCGAGCAAGATAACGACCAGATATGGTTATGGGTCCCCGCGTGCGCGGGGACGACGCCGCAACGGCTAGCGTCACTTCTCGCGGAACGCGCGCATCAGCTGATCGCTCAGCGGCTTGATCAGGTAGGAGATCAAGGTGCGGTCGCCGGTCTGTACGAAGGCTTCCACCGGCATGCCCGGAATCAGTTTGACGTCGCCAAGGCGCGCCACCTCTTCCGGCGGCATCGAGATGCGGATGGTGTAATAGGACTGCCCGGTGCGCTGATCGGTGGTGACGTCGGGTGAGACGCGGGTGACGATGCCATTCAGTTCCGGCGTGGTGCGCTGGTTGAACGCCGAAAGCCGCAGCAGGGTTTTCTGGCCGACCTGCAATTTATCGATGTCCTGCGGGTTGACCTTGGCCTCGACCTGAAGATCGTCGGCCTGCGGGACGATCAGCATGATGGCGTCACCGGCGGTGATCACCCCGCCCACCGTATGGACGGTCGATTGCAGCACCATGCCGTCCTGCGGCGCGCGGATATCGACCCGGCGCAACTGGTCCTCGGCGGTGACCTTGCGTTCGACGAATTCGCCGATCTTGTCGTTGGTTTCGCGCAGATCCTTGGAAACGTCGCTGATCATGTCCTTGTCGATCTGGATGATCTGCAGTTCGGTTTCGGTGATTTTGCCTTTGGCCTGTGCCCGCGAGGCAATGTATTGCGCGCGCTCGCCGGCGAGCCTCGCCGCGTCGCGCTCGAGCGTGGTCAGGCGCGTCATTTGCACCAGGTGCTTGTCGTAAAGATCGCGAACGCCGACCAGTTCCTTCTCCACCAGAGCGATTTCCTGATCCTTGGCCTTTTCCTGCGCGGTGAGGCCGGCGATTTCCTCGTTCAGCTGGCTGACGCGTTCGCGCAATTGCGACTTTTGTCCGGCCCGCCCGTTGACGCGCACCTCGAACAGCTTGCTCTCGCTCGCCATCACGGCCTTGACATCGGGATCATCGGCGCGGTCGAGCAGCGTTTTCGGAAAGACGATCTTCTCAAGGCCGCGCTGTTCGGCCTCAAGCCGCGCGCCGCGCGCCAACAGGCCGTCGAGGTTCTTGGTGACGATGGCAAGGCTCGCCTTGGTGACGGTATCGTCAAGCCGCACCACCACGTCGCCGGCCTTGACGACGTCGCCATCGCGCGCGCGCAGCTCGCCGACCACGCCGCCGGTGGGATGCTGGACCTTCTTGACGTTGGATTCGACGACGACCGAGCCCGGCGCGATCAGCGCGCCGGAGATTTGCGCCGTCGATGCCCAGCCGCCAAGCCCGCCGGCGAGCAGCACGACCACGGCCAGACCGACGAGCAAGTGCCGCCGGATCGAGTGGCGCGCTCCCTTCATGTCGTTGGCTGTCACGACTTGGCAACTCCTCCTTCGGAGACGATCTTGATGGGCGAAGGCGCCGCCACGCGCGGCTGCATTACCTGGCCCAGCACGGTTTCCTTCGGCCCGAAAGCCTGCATCCGGCCCTCCTTGAGCACCAGAAGCTGATCGACCGCCTCAATCCCGATCGGCCGGTGTGCGACGACCACGACGATGGCACCGCGTTCGCGCGCCGCGCGGACGGCCCGTGTCAAGGCCTCGTCGCCCTCGGTATCCAGATTGGAATTCGGTTCGTCAAGAACGATAAGGAAAGGATTGCCGTACAGCGCCCTTGCGAGCGCCACGCGCTGCGCTTGACCTGCCGAAAGCGCGGTGCCCCGCTCGCCGATCGGGGTATCGTAGCCATCCTGCATCTTGATGATCATTTCATGGACGCCGGCTTCCTTTGCCGCCGCGATGATCCCGTCGGAACTGGCCTTGGGATCGAACCGGCAGATATTGTCGGCAACGGAGCCTGCGAACAATTCGACGTCCTGGGGCAGATAGCCGACGTAGCGGCCGAGCACTTCGGACGACCACTGATCGAGCGCGGCGCCGTCGATCCGCACCTTTCCGCGTACCGGCTGCCACACGCCGACAAGCGCGCGCACCAGCGATGATTTGCCAGACCCGCTTGGTCCGATGATGCCGAGGCCCATTCCGGCCGAGAGCGTGAACGTGGCGTCCTGGACGACGACCCTCTGGTCGCCGGGCGGCACGATCGTGACTGCTTCCACCGACAGGCGGCTCGAAGGGCTTTGCAGCAAGGTCGGCGCAGGACGCGCCGGCAGGGTTTCGAGCAGCCGGTTGAGCCGCTGCCAGCTCTGGCGCGCGGCCACAAAGCTCTTCCAGTGGGCAATGGCCAGATCGACCGGCGCGAGCGCCCGCGCGGCCAAGATCGATCCCGCGATGATGATGCCGGCGGTCGCCTCCTGATGGATCACGAGATAGGCGCCGACGGCGAGCACCGCCGATTGCAGCATCATCCGCAAGACCTTGGCGACGGCACCGAGACCTCCAGCGACATCGCTGGCGCGCTGATTGCCGGCGAGATAACTCTGGTTGGCTTCGCTCCAGCGCCTGTTCAGGCGTCCGGCCATTCCCATCGACACCAGCACTTCCGCGTTCCGTCGGCTGCTGGCCGCCAGATCGTTGCGACGTGCCGCCAATCCCGTCGCCTCGCGCGCCGGCGTGCGTGACAGGAATTCGGTCAGGATGGTGAGCGCCACCAGGATGATGGCGCCAACAAGCGCCGTGACGCCGATCAGGGGATGAAAGGCAAAACAGATCGCCAGATAGAACGGCAACCAGGGCAGATCGAAAAACGCGCCCGGTCCCATGCTGCCCAGAAAGGAGCGCACATTGTCCAGGTCGCGCAACGGCTGCAGGCCTTCATTGCGGCCGCCCACCATCAGCGGCAGGCGCACGACGGTGTCGAACACGCGGGCATTGAGGGCCTCGTCGAGCGAGGTGCCGATACGGCCGAGGATTCGTCCCCGGATTAGGTCGAGAATGCCCTGGGCGATGTACAATCCGCACGCCAGGATGATCAGTCCGACAAGGGTCGGCACCGACCGCGACGGAAGCACCCGGTCATAGACCTCAAGCATGAACAACGACCCCGTCAGGTAGAGGAGGTTGATCATGCAGCTCATGATGCCGACACCGATGAAGGCCGTGCGGCAGGCGCGCAGTGCTTCACCGAGTTCGGAACGCCGGACGCCGGGAGCGGCTGCCATCTATCCTTGTCTCTTCGTGAGGGGTCGCCGCCTCAACTTAAAAAGAGGGCGCGTACCGAATGTTTTAACGTTTTTTATAGCGAACGTCTATTGAGGCCGCGTTAACCCGCAAGCCGGCGGTGCGGCTCGTGGGCGCCAAAAAGGGTAGCAAACCCAGAGCGTTCACCCCTACCCGATGCGCGAAATCACGCGTGGCCGACGGGATCAGGGAGAGGCGGCCAAAGGCCGTACACCCCCGCCAGTTGCTCCGCAAGAGAAGGCGTCGGCGTGACGGTCAAAAGCGGCCGCCACCTCGAATGAGCCGCACGACCAGCAGAAGCACGATGGCGCCGATCGCCGAATAGATGATCTCGGATACCAGCCCGGTGCCGAGATGGATGCCGAGCTTGGGAAACAGGAAACTGGCGATCAGCGCGCCGGCGATGCCAACGACAATATCGCCGATGATGCCAAATCCGGTGCCGCGCACGATCTTTCCCGCCAGCCAGCCCGCGACCAGGCCGACGAACAGGATCACCAGGATGCTTTCGTTGGATAGACGCATGGAACCCCCCGTTCTCTCCGCGCCATTGCTCCCGGCGCCGGGTGCAAACTATCCATTCCTGGCCGATGTGACGACTCCAATTTGCTGCAACACGCGCCGGTTGCAATCTGCTTCGCCCCGTCAGGACAAGGCGGATCAGCTCGCGGATGTCTCGCGTTCCGCAAGAATGCACCTTGCGACCCGGTCAGGGGCGATTTGCACGTTGGGCGGGATCCGCTCGACACAGCGCGCCTCCGCGAAACTGCAGCGCGGTGCGAAGGAACAATTGGTCGGTGCATGATCGAGCGAGGGCGGCGTGCCCGGAATGGTTTCCAGCCGCTCGCCCCTTTTGGCGCGAAGAACGGTGGATGCCAATAGCCCACGCGCGTAGGGATGGAGCGGAGAACGCACGATCTGGCTGAGCGCTCCCTGCTCGACAATCTGGCCCGCATACATCACGGCGACACGGTCGCAGATTTCGATCGCCACCCCGATATCGTGTGTTACGAAGATGATCGACATGCCGAACTCGCGTTGCAATTCGCGCAGCAACAACAGGATCTGGATCTGCACGGTGGCATCGAGTGCGGTGGTCGGCTCGTCGGCCAGGAGGATTTTCGGCTTGCAGGCGAGCGCCAGCGCGATCATCGCCCGCTGCCGCATGCCGCCCGACATCTCGTGCGGATAGGCCTCCAGCCTTCGCCGGGCTGAGGGGATCCGCACCACTTCCAGCATTTCCAGCGCGCGCGCCATTGCCTCTTTCTGGCTCTTGCCCTCGTGGCGCATCACGGTTTCGGAAATCTGCCGGCCAATGGTGTAAACCGGGTCGAGCGCGAGAGCGGGCTCCTGGAAGATCATCGAAACGGTCTGACCGCGGAACGCCGAAAGTTCTTCCTCATCGAGCGCCAGCACGTCGCGGCCCAGCACGCGAATGCCGCCCGAAATTTGCGTCCGCTTTTTCGGCAACAGCCGCATCAGCGCGCGCAAGGTCACGCTCTTGCCCGAACCGGACTCGCCCAACAGGCCCAGCACTTCCCCCTCGCGGAGAGAGAAGCTGAGATCGTTCACGGCGTGCACGTTGCGATCGCCAGAAAAACGAACGTTAAGGCTTTCGACCTCGACGAGGGGGGTCATGGAAGCTGCGGCACCCTTTCATGAAAATCGGTGGCGCGCTGGAACGCCGCGCCAATCCGCAACAGCGTTGCTTCATCGAACGAGCGGCCGATCAGCTGCATGCCCACGGGCAGGCCGCTCCGGGTAAAGGCGGACGGAATCGAAAGCGACGGCAGGCCCAGATAGTTGATCGGACGGGTAAAGCGCGTCAGCCGCTGAATCACCGCTTCGGCATCCGGACTGTTGCCGACATCGCTCTCGGCGATGGTCGGCGCGGGCACCGGCGATACCGGTGCAATCACGGCGTCGACACCTTTGACGGCAGCAAGATGCGCGGCAAGCGCTACGCCGCGCCAGCGCATGGCTTCGAGATAGTTGACGGCCGGGATCGCAAGCCCGTTCTGCAGCCGCATCAAGACCTGCGCCCCATAGTCCTGCGCCCGCTCGATCAACCAGCGCTTGTGAAAGGCTACCGCCTCGACGGCAAGGACCAGCTGGGCTGCCGCAGAGAGCTGGCGCTGGTCCGGCAATTCGACCGCGACGATATTGGCGCCCTCCCGCTTGAAGGCGGCAATCGTCGCCTCGAGCGCGCCCGCAACGTCGGCATCGAGATCGTCGACATAGAAAGAAGTGGGCACGCCGATGGTCAGGCCCTTGATCGATTGGGTTGTTGCCGCCGCATAGTCCGGCACCGGCCCCGATACGGCAGTGGGATCCTCGGGGTCGGCGCCCGCCATCAGGGTCAACAGCACCGCGCAATCCTCGGCGGTGCGCGCCAGCGGCCCGACGGTGTCGAGTGATTGCGACAGCGGCATCGCGCCGGCGCGGCTGATCCGGCCGACGGTCGTCTTCAGCCCGGTGACGCCGCAGAAATGCGCCGGCATCCGGATCGACCCGCCGGTGTCGGATCCGAGCGCTGCGAACGTCAGGCGCGCGGCGACGGCGGCACCCGATCCCGATGACGAGCCGCCCGTGATGTGGTCGAGCGCAAAGGGATTGTGAACGGAGCCGTAATGGGAATTGTGGCCGGTCGGTCCATAGGCGAACTCGGCCATTTGCAATGAGCCGAGACGAATCGTGCCGGCATTCTTGAGGCGCTGCAGTGCGGTCGAAGTGGTCGTGGCGACGAAATCGCCGCGGATGCGCGAGCCGCAGGTCACGACCTTGCCGGCCTCGTAATACATGTCCTTGTGCGCCAGCGGCACGCCGTGCAATGGGCCGCGACGATCGCCTTTGGCGAGCGCGGTGTCGGCGGCATCGGCGGCTTTGAGCGCCTCTTCCGCTTCGATCGCCATGAAGGCATTGAGATGGGGTTGCCATCGCACGATTCTGGCGAGACAGGATTGCGTCGCCTCGCGCGAGGAGACCCGCTTGTCCGCGATCGCTTTCGCGACCGCGGTCAGGGACATCAAGGCGGGTTCGCTGCTCATCGCGCGGCCTTGCTCGTCTGGACGACCACGAAAGTCGAGGGCTCGAGGTCGAATTGCAGCGTGCCGGCGATCGCGGCGAAACCGTCGAAGGCAGGCCCGATCGAGTTGGCGATGCGCGCGGCAGCCTCGTTATCCACCGGCACACCGGCTACGTCGGCGATCGCCTTGACCTCTTTGGCAGTGGGTCTTGTCATGCTTGATCGTCCCTCTTTCTGGGCGCCAGGCTGTGGCCTGAGCCGGGTATCGCCATGTAACAGGCGGCTTGATGGCCCACTGTCTCGAGCGCCGTCAATGCAGGTGTCGCTTTTGCGCAGACGGGTTCTGCGAACGGGCAGCGGGTGTGAAAGCGGCAGCCGGGCGGCGGATCGATCGGATTGGGCGGGTCGCCCGAGATCGGCGGCCTCTCTGTCCGGTTGTCGGGATCGGCAGACGGCATCGCCGCGAGCAGCGCGCGGGTATAGGGATGGGCGGGGGCGTCCCATACCTTCTCGACCGGGCCGAGCTCGACCACCTCGCCGAGATACATCACGAGCACGCGGTCGGACACATAACGGACCACGTTGAGATCATGGCTGATGAACAGATAAGTCAGCCCAAACTCGCGCTTGAGATCGGCGAGAAGATTGAGCACCTGGGCTTCGACCGATTTGTCGAGCGCGGAGACCGCCTCGTCGAGGATCACAAGCCGCGGCGAGAGCGCCAAGGCCCGCGCAATATTGACGCGCTGACGTTGCCCGCCGGAAATTTCGTGCGGGTAACGATTGGCGAAGGTTTCAGGGCGCAGGCCAACCTTGCCGAGCAGTTCGCGTGCGAGCAGACGCGCCGCCACATCCGCCATGCCATGGACCTTGGGGCCGAAGGCGATCGATTCCTCGATGGTCAGGCGTGGATTGAGCGAGGCGTAGCTGTCCTGGAATACCATTTGCATGCAGCGGCGAAGCTCGCGCAGCGACAAGGCGTGCCCGACCTTCATTCCGTCATAGATGATTTCGCCGGCGTCGCGCTTCATCAGATGCATCAACAGCCGCGCGGTGGTCGACTTGCCGCAGCCGGATTCGCCGACGATCCCGAGCGTTTCGCCCTTCCGAATCGAAAACGACACATCGTCGACCGCCCGTACCGTCTTGCGCGCGCTGAAGAGATCGCCACGAACCGGAAAGTGCTTGGTGAGGCCGTTGACTTCGAGCAACGGCTGCGCAGCGCCGCCGCGATCATCGATCGGCTCCAGCAGTTCGACGGAAGGGACGCTCGGGCTCATCGCTTGTTCAGTTCCGGATATCCATCGCGCTGCGCATGCCGTCGCTGAGCAGGTTGAAGCAGATCGACACCGCAAAGATCATGACGCCGGGCAGCGCCGCCACCCACGGATTGACGTAGATCGCGGTGCGCAGCGTGTTGAGCATCAAGCCCCATTCCGGCTCCGGCGGTTTCGTGCCAAGGCCAAGGAAGGAAAGCCCGGCGGCCAAAATCATCGACACCGAGATCAGGCCGGTGGCGTAGACGAAAATCGGCCCCAGCACATTGCCCAGCATGTGCACACGCATGATGGTGAAGGGACCGGCGCCGGACGCCCGCGCTGCCTCGACGAAATCCATGTTCCGCACGCCGGTCGTGACGCTTTCGGAGACGCGGGTGATCTGCGGGACGAAAACGATGGTCAGCGAAACGATCGAATTGACGATGCCGGCGCCGAGCGCACCCGAGATCGCGATCGCGAGCAGTACCGACGGAAAGGCGTAGAACACATCGACCGTGCGCATGATGGCGGTGTTGACCCTGCCGCCGACATAGCCGGCGACCAGGCCGAGCGAGGTTCCGATCACGAAAGCGAAGATGACCGGGAGGATGCCGACAATCAAGGACAGCCGTCCGCCATAGATCAGGCGCGCCAGCATGTCTCGGCCAAGCTCGTCGGTGCCGAGCGGATAACCCGACGTGCCGATGTGGCGGAGCCTGCGGATCATCGAGCCTTGATAGGGATCGGCAAGACCGAGCCACGGCGCGCACAGGGCCGACAAGAAGATCGCAACCAGAACGAAGGCGCAGACCATGCTTACCTTGTCACGAAGGATGCGACGGGCGACTGTGGCCCAGTAACCGCGCGGCCCGGATGCGGGCGCCGCCTGGAGGGCTGCGTCGGCGATCGCACTCATCGATTCAGCTCCGCTTGATGCGCGGGTCGATCGCGGCTTGCGCGATGTCGACGATCAGGTTGAGAATCACAAAGAACAGGGCAAGCACCAGGATCGTACCTTGAAGTAGCGGCAAATCGCGCTGAAAGATCGCCGAATTGAGCAACAGCCCCGATCCCGGCCATGAGAAAACGGTTTCGATCAGGATCGAGCCGCCGAGCATGTAGCCCAGCTGCAGGCCCATCACGGCCATCGCGGTCGGCGCGGCATTCCTGACGACATGGCGGAAGACATCCGTTTCACGAAGACCCTTGGCGCGCAAGGCTTCGACGAAATCCTGACTGAGGATATCGCCGGTCAAGGCGCGCACGGTGCGCGTGACAATCCCCATGGGAATGACGGAAGTGGTGATCGCAGGCAGGGTCAAATAGCGGAGGTGCTCCCAGTCCCAGCCCCACGCGCCCGAGCCACCGGGACCCGCGCCGACGGCGGGCAGCCAGCCGAGTTGCACCGAGAAGATGATCACCATCACCATGCCGAGCCAGTAATGCGGCACCGAGACGCCAGCGATCGCGACCGACGTCGCCACCTTGTCGATCCAGGTATCGCGGAAATAGCCGGCGATCAGTCCGAACAACAGCCCGAAGGTAAAGCCGATCAACGCTGCGGCGATCGCCAGCGTCACTGTGTTGCCGACGGCGCGCATCACCTCCGTCAGCACCGGCCGCCCGGTTGCGATGGAGTTGCCGAGGTCGCCGTTGACCGCCTTCCACAGCCACAATCCGAACTGCACCGGCAGCGGCCGGTCGAAGCCATAGGCAATGCGCATCTGGTTGGCGAGTTCCTGCGATGCATCTGCCGGCAACACCGCGACCAGCGGATCGCCCGGGGTGATGTGCACGAGCAGGAAGCACACCAGCGCCACGCTGATGACGATGGGAATCACGTAGACAATGCGCCTGGCAACATAGATGAGCACGGCCACCTGCCTCTATTCACACGACGCGCGGAGCTCCCCTCCCCCTTGCGGGGAGGGGTTGGGGGCGGGGGTATTGCGAGCACCATCCGTGTGACTACCCCCCTCCCCAACCCTCCCCCGCAAGGGGGGAGGGAGTTGAGAGAGCATCCCGGGCGCAAGCACAGGCTGCCGCCTACTTTTCATTGCATCTCATTGCATCGAAATCGGCGAAAAATCGACGAACCAGCTCTTCGGCTGCACAAAGCCCTTGATCTTTGCGCTCATGGCGCGCGGCGCGACGTCATGGGCGACATAAAGAAATGCCGCGTCATCCACGGAGGCCGCGTGCAGTTCGGCGAGTGCCGCATCCCGCGCCGCGGGCTCGAAGGTCTGTCGCGCCTTCGTCACCAGCTCGTCGAACCTGGCATTGTTGTTATAGCCCCAATTGTTCGAGACCGGCGGCGCCATTGACGATTGCAGGAAGCGCACCAGCGCGAAGAACGGATCCATCGCGGCATAGGTGACGTTGATCGCATTCGAACCGTTGGCGGTGGGATCCTTGACGCCGCGCCGCCAATTCGTGAACAGCGTGTTCCACTCGATAACGTCGAGCTGAACGTCGAAATAACATTCAGCCAGCGCCTGCTGCAGATATTCGTTCATCGGCAGCGGCAGCATCTGGCCCGATCCCGACGCCGAGGTCTGGATCTTGACCGTCAATTTCTTGTTCGGACCAAATCCCGCTTCCTGCATCAGCTTTTGTGCCGCCGGCTTGTCATATTTGATCTGGAAGGTCGGATTGCCGCGCCAGGGATGGCCCTGCTCGAACGTTCCTGTGGCCGGCACCATCAGCCCGGCAAGCAGGCCATCCTTGAGGCCTTCGCGGTCGACGCAGAGGTTGGCGGCCTTGCGGACACGGATGTCGTTCCATGGCGAGCCTTCGACGCGCGAAAACTGCCAGGGCCAGACATGCGGCTCCTCGTTGCTGTAGATCTTGAAGCCGCGCTGCTTGATTTCGGGGATCGCATCCGGCGCGGGCGCCTCGACCCAATCGACCTGGCCGGAAAGCAGCGCTGCGGTGCGCGCGTTCGCTTCGGGCATCGGCAACAGCACCATCTTGTCGACCTTGGGAACGCGCGCCTTGTCCCAATACTCCTCGTTCTTCACGAGTTCGAGCCGCTCGCGCGGCGTGAAGCTCGACATTTTCCAGGGGCCGGTGCCCGAGGCATCCTTTGCAAAGGACGCCCAGGCTCCTTGCGATTTCGCTTTTGTGTCCGCTCCTTGCGCCACATCGAAAAGCCTCTGCCACTTGGCAGGGCTTGCCATGAACAGGTTGGTGAGATTGATGGGCAGGAAGCTGTCCGGCTCCTTGGTAGTCAATTCCACCGTCATGTCGTCGATCTTGCGGGCGGATGCCAGTGTCGGCATTCGTGACGCGGTCACGCCGACCTGGCTCGGATCGAACTGAACTGCATCCTGCTTGAGCACCTTGTCGATATTCCAGACCACGGCGTCGGCATTGAAGGGCGAG
This sequence comes from Bradyrhizobium sp., assembly GCF_035570375.1. Taxonomy (GTDB): domain Bacteria; phylum Pseudomonadota; class Alphaproteobacteria; order Rhizobiales; family Xanthobacteraceae; genus Bradyrhizobium. Next base: position 57,270 of record NZ_DATMLW010000201.1, read on the forward strand.
CCGTCGTGGAACCTGACGCCCGGGCGAAGCTTGAACGTCCATTTCTTCTTGTCGCTTGCATCGACCGTCCATTCGGTCGCGAGGGCGGGAATCAACACGCTCGCCTTGTCGGCCGATGAAAGATCCCACATCGTCAGCGCGTCATACATCGTCAGGCCGGTGAAACGGTTGCCTTCAAAGCCCTGATCGGGCTGGCCCAGCGTGCGCGGAATGTCGGCTGCGGTCATTCCGATGCGCATGATCGTTTCGGCCCGTGCGATTGCCGGCAGCATTGCGCCTGCAGCGAGCACCAGCCCCACGACAAGCGTCGCGATCCGGCGTTTTCCTGACTTGTTACTCAACATCGCGACCAATTCCCCTGGATTTTCTCGGTGGCTATTTCTTATGCAATCTTATGCAACGGCTGTGCCAGTGACGGCAATAGCTCGCCAGATCGTGATTGC
>NZ_DATMLW010000202.1:0-3076 GCF_035570375.1 Bradyrhizobium sp.
GAATGGAATGATCACACCCCCCACGCCGTAGATCCATATGTTACGGCGGAGTAAAGCGGCCGCGCCGATCGCGCGATAGCGCACGCCTTTCAAGGACAGCGGAATGAGCGCGATGATGATCAGCGCATTGAATATGATAGCGGACAGAATGGCGCTTTCCGGAGTTGCCAGGCGCATTATGTTCAAGGTTTGCAGCTGCGGATAGAACGCAACGAACATCGCCGGGATAATGGCGAAGTATTTTGCTACGTCATTGGCGATGGAGAAGGTGGTCAAGGCGCCACGTGTCATCAGAAGCTGCTTGCCGATCTCGACAATCTCGATGAGCTTGGTGGGGTTAGAATCAAGATCGACCATGTTGCCGGCCTCGCGCGCAGCCTGCGTGCCGGTATTCATAGCGACGCCGACGTCGGCCTGCGCTAACGCAGGTGCATCATTGGTGCCATCGCCGCACATCGCAACGAGCTTGCCCTTCGCTTGTTCGTCACGGATCAGCCGCAGCTTCTCCTCAGGCGTCGCTTGGGCGAGGAAGTCGTCGACGCCAGCTTCGGCCGCAATGGCCGCGGCCGTCATCGGATTATCGCCGGTGATCATGATCGTGCGGATGCCCATCCGGCGCAGTTCGGCGAAGCGCTCGCGGATGCCGCCTTTGACAATATCCTTAAGATGGATCACACCGAGTAGCCGATTATCCTTTGCCACGGCCAGCGGCGTGCCACCGGACTTTGCGATGGCGTCAGCGATCGCCTGAACCTCGCGAGCAGTCTCGGCACTCAAATTCGGACGAAGCGCCTGGACGGCGCCCCCAGGACCTACCACCGTTGGGGAGGTGTTGAGGTAGTTGAGGAGCGCATCCACCGCGCCCTTGCGCACCCACGACGAGCCGATTTCGACGCCGCTCATGCGGGTCTGCGCGCTGAATGGGATAAAGTTGGCGTGCATCTCGGCGAGTTCACGGCCGCGGATGCCGTACTTTTCCTTTGCCAAGACCACAATCGAGCGACCTTCGGGCGTTTCGTCAGCGAGCGAAGCGAGCTGCGCCGCATCGGCCAATGCCTGTTCGCTGACACCTTGAAGCGGTTTGAATTCGGTCGCCTGCCGGTTACCAAGCGTAATCGTTCCGGTCTTGTCGAGCAGGAGCGTGTCAACGTCACCGGCGGCCTCGACGGCGCGCCCCGACATCGCGAGCACGTTGAAACGGACCAGTCGGTCCATACCGGCAATGCCGATCGCGGAAAGCAGCGCGCCAATGGTGGTGGGGATGAGCGTGACAAACAGTGCGACCAGAATCACGACCGAGATGGCGCTGCCAGCATAGTTAACGTAGCTCGGGATGGTTGCGGTCGCGAACACGAAGATGATGGTCAGGCCGATAAGCAGAATATTCAGCGCGATTTCGTTTGGCGTTTTCTGCCGCTCAGCGCCTTCCACCAGGCGGATCATGCGGTCGAGAAAAGTCGACCCGGGGGCGGCGGTGATACGCACGCGAATCCAATCAGACAAGACTTGGGTGCCGCCGGTCACCGCCGAGCGGTCGCCGCCGGATTCGCGAATCACCGGCGCGGACTCGCCGGTGATCGCCGCCTCATTGACCGAGGCCATGCCTTCGATGACCTCGCCATCGGATGGGATCGTATCGCCCGCTTCTACGAGCACAACGTTGCCGACCTTGAGCTCGGTCGATGGGATAAGTCGATAGTTCTGCGAGTCGCTCGGGTCGGTAATCAGCTTTGCCCGCGTCTCAGTGCGCTGACGGCGCAGCGTGTCGGCCTGCGCTTTGCCGCGCCCTTCAGCAACGGCTTCCGCGAAGTTGGCAAACAATACCGTGAACCACAGCCACAAAATAATCTGAAACTCGAAGCCGATGTGCGTGCCGCCGGTCACGAGATCGCGGATCAAGATCACGGTCGTCAGCGCAGTGACGATCTCCAGGACAAACATCACCGGATTCTTGATTAGCGTGCGCGGATCGAGCTTGACAAAAGCGGAGCCGATCGCCGGTACGACGATCTTCGGATCAAAGAGCGCCGATACGGGCACGCGCTTGCGCAGTGTGGACGCTTCCATAGCGAATGCTCCGATTTCAATTTGCAGCCGAGAAAAGTGTACCGGCGTTGATCGACAGCTGCTCGACGATCGGCCCAAGCGCGAGCGCCGGAAAGAACGTGAGGCCACCGATGATCACGATGACACCGACTACGAGGCCAACGAACAATCCGCCGGTAGTCGGGAAGGTGCCCGCTGACGCTGGGATGGACTTCTTGGCGACAAGCGAGCCGGCAATTGCCATGGTTGGGATGATCATCCAGAACCGACCGATGAACATCGCCACTGCACCGGTGACATTGTAGAAGAGCGTGTTGCCGCTAAGCCCCGCAAAGGCAGAACCATTGTTGCCCGTCTGCGACGTATAAGCGTAAAGCACTTCCGTAAAGCCGTGCGGTCCCGGATTATTCATGGCGGCAACCGCAGTCGGCACCAGCATGGCGACCGCCGTCCAGCCGAGGAACATCAGTGGCAGGACCAGGATAGCCAGCATCGCCATCTTGACTTCCTTCGCCTCGATTTTCTTGCCGACATATTCCGGCGTACGCCCCACCATCAGGCCAGCAACGAAAACCGAAAGGATGACGAACAGCAGCATGCCGTACATACCAGAGCCGACGCCGCCGACGATGATTTCGCCGAGTTCAATATTGATCAGCGGAATCATCCCGCCGAGGGCGGTGAAGGAATCGTGCATGGCGTTGACCGCGCCGCAGGAAGCTGCGGTGGTGATGACCGCAAACAGCGCGGACGCAGCAATACCGAAGCGGACTTCCTTGCCCTCCATGTTGCCGCCGGTGAGCCCAAGCGCATTGAGCGCGCCATTGCCGTGCGTTTCCGCGGCGTAACAGGCAATCACGCCGGCGATGAAGAGAACGCCCATCACCGCCAGCACGGCCCAGCCCTGGCGTTGATTACCGACCATTCGGCCGAAAACGTTGGTCAGCGAGGCGCCGATCGCAAAAATCGAAATCATCTGGACGAAATTCGAGAAGGCCGTCGGGTTCTCGAACGGATGGGCAGCGTTGGC
>NZ_DATMLW010000203.1:0-8845 GCF_035570375.1 Bradyrhizobium sp.
CAAACCTCACGTTGTCCTCCTGCCCACGACTGGAGTCAGCTTGACGCAAAGGTGCGACGGATCAAGTCAGAACCAGGAGTAATGCACGATGTTCACAAGCCCGACCGCGTCACCGGAACGCCGATGATCGGACGCTTGGCCATTTCAGCATTTGCGCGCCAAGCGCGACAGCAAGTTGACGTACCTCACTGCCTGGATCGCCTCTTTCGTGCGCTTACCGTGCCGATAATTCCCGTTCTGCTTTCCGGTCGGTGCGCCGCCCCGGCCCATTGCATTCGACAGAACCGACAGCCACGTACCGCGGCGTCGTGCGGAGGATACAGTTGTTGAGGGCCGATGTCTCGGTTGATTAAGTGCAACCGCGCGCGCTGGCCGCATGCCGTGCAACACCACTTACTTTCACCACGAATCGTTTCAGGGTGTTTTCGACAAGCAACCAAAATGGCTTCGGGATTATTTCGTTGCCGCGTCGGCAATGAAATCAGCTCACGAAGCTGCGAGAAATTGCGAGATGTGATGAACATCAACGACAACCTTCCAACGCTGCTGTAGATCGGTTTGCGTCGCCAAGGTTGGCTCTAGAACTACTGGAAAGTCCCTTCGCGATCACTGTCACCCGACAACCTAGCTCTATCAAGGCCCAACTCGCCGCTGGGACATCCTCTTGACGCTGGGCGCGTCGGCGGGCGGATTCAATCGTTGCAAGGAAAGGAGGTGTAATGGAGAACGGCGTTGAAGGGGGACCACGCGAGCCGTTGGTCGCTGCCGCGTCCCCTATTTGTCCGAAATGCAAAGCCTACTTCCATTTCACGGAAACGATCTTGGATGTTCGCCGGAATTTAACCGTTCGGTTTTTTCGATGCGAATGCGGACAGGTCATCTGGGACGAAAGACCAGCATAGGCGCACCAATGGCGCCCGGCTTGTCCCAGTGAAAATCTGGTCTGATGTCCGCTCCGCGCCTGCCGCAAACTGTACAGACGAAACGCGGCTCAAGATCGGACAGCCTTATGTGATCCGGCCAAGGATCGGCGTTGGCGGTGATCGAATCGCTGCATGTGTAATCTGAGCAATAGATCAGAACACCGCGAACGCCGGATTCGCGCATCTCGCCAAACGTGATTTTCTGGGGACTCTGCATGCCCGATGATTCCGCCGATCAGGCCGGGAGGAAAGCCGCTGGGGTTTGTGCGTCGCCATGTTGCTGGCTCTAGCTGGCGCTGTAGGCCTCAAGGGCATGTGCGAGAAAAATGCTTTCTGTTGCCGCAAGGGCGCTGACGTTAGGCCGCATCCCGATTTTGGCAGGCGCTCGGTCGGCTACTGATGTTCTCTTTGTCTTCGAGCCTCGAGAGTACCTCTAGCAGCCATTGGGCATATATCGGGTGGCGACCCTCGCAAATCTGTTTGGCTATAGTCTCGATCTGCTCGCCGATGCGGATATGAATAGCTTTCCTAAATTCTTCAGCATTCATGGTCCCCTCCGGTATGCGAGCACGCAGCCGTGCAGGAGTGGGGCCGCCCCGCGCTGAAATTAGAGCGGCCCCTGCCAACTGCTTGAAATTGCCCTGCCCCTTCGGACAGCAGCTGTAGTCGGCAAGCTATAGGTACGCTGAGGCCCCAAGCTGTCTGTCCGAAAGGTAACAGTTCGCGAGGGACGTGCCGATCCTTTAACGTGGGTTAGCTTCCTTGAACTCCAGTACCGACTCCGGGAGAAACCGAGCTGGCAAAACTGCGCGCCTTGGTCTCGATGGGCTATGCGCGAGGGAGGTTGCTGCCGCGGGATCGGAAGGATTGGTATGTTTGATGTAGACCATGGGCCTCTGTGATTTGCTGACGCGTTACTCAATCCAGAACCAGTGACCGTGCATCAAGTCGGTTTGACTACTGGAGGCCCTAACCCGCATCAAACGCTCGCGTGCCTCGCTCATCTTGCGCGCCTCGCGCCTATGGCGCAGAGAGATCATCGCACGAATGCCATAGCCCGACATGAAGCCGACGCAACAGCAAAGGAAGAGCAAAAGCGTTTGCTCCATATTCCCTCCCCTCCCACTCCTCGCAAACGGGGCAAGTCAACGCGCACCGTTATACGCAGCCGAGGTTTACGCCCTATTTAGAAGCAGCCTCGGGCCAGGAGGCTCGCGCGCATTCAGACTACTTCCTTTGCCCTCCCGGAAACGGCGCAATCACGACAACATTGCCCAGCCAAGCTGGGCCTCCCGCGGTCGCTCCTGCCCGTGGGGACGCGACGGTACTGAAGGCACCGGTGCTTCCTTGGCTGCCGGGGCCGTTTTTCCGGGTCGCCGATACAGAGATGCGCCATGCCTGACACTGAAGGCGTTCCTAGCACGTCCGCCGCGACCGCAGAATCCGCAGCGCCGGCCGACAACATCATCAATTTTACATCGACGAATATCGCCTTCAATGTCGGTCGCGCTTTGGATGAGGTTATGGAGGCTTATGACAAGCGCCGCGGGATGCTCGCCGTCGCTTTCAAGATTGCAAATCTTTCCTCGGCGCAGCTGAAAGCTAGCTTCGCGCGGGCCACGCCCGAGAGCATAGAGGCGCTGTCGGACCTTCTCTGGAAAGACACGGAGGCGTTCATCGCCCTGACCGAAATGCTCCTGGATGTTCGGGATCGTGTCGAGGCCGCGCGGCGCAACCGGATCTGACGCCGATATACCCCAGAGCACGATGAGCCCGCCGCGTTGGCGGGCTTTGTTTGATCCCGGATCACTTCGCTAGATCGTGATGCCGTTCTCGCGTGTGCATACCCAAAAATGTAGACGCGATGGCGATTTATCCCGGATCAGTTCGCTACATCGTGATGCCGTTCATATACACCTATTTCGCTACATTGTGATCTGTGTCGCCTTTGCACTTGATGCCACATCGGCGCCACTTTGAGGTCCCCCTAACGACGTTGCGGATTCGGTTTTCCGAGGGCAAAACGTGGGGAACGGCTCGGGCATTTCTTGCGGTTCGGGAAAATCGGATAAAATGCACGGACTGAAACGCAGATTCCTCATGCGTCCCGTTTGACTGAAGCAGACCTACCCCCGATTTCCAGGCGGGTTGCGCGAAATCCAATTCCCCTCTTGTCGGGCGGCGGCTTTCGCAAAATGCGAAACCACGATAACGCGCAGTGGCCCTGGAAAGGCCGCCGCTCGACAGGAACCTTACCCGATGTCCCTGCCCGACATTTACCGGCCAATTGAGCTTGCTAAACGCCTAGGCACGTCAGAGCGACGGGTCCGCGCGAAAGCGCGAGAGATCGGCGCATGCATTACCGTTGCCAAGGGCCGAATTGTCCTCACTGGCGATCACGTCAACCGCATCACGGAGTCATTCGAATGTCCCTCACGGTCTACAAAAGGGGCGAAATCTATCACGTCAGGGGCACGGTTGCCGGACGTGTCATACGAGAAACTACGGGAACTGCGCTCAAGGAAGTCGCCGAGCAAATCGCCCACCGCATCGAAGCGCGAGAGTGGAAACGTAGTCTTGATGGACCCCAGGCGGTCCTGAGATTTTCCGATGCCTCTGCCGCCTATCGCAAGGCCGGCAAGCCGACGCGATTTCTCGATCGCATCGAGGACTATTGGAAGGAGACGCTTGTCAAGGACATCACGGCTGGCGGGATCAAGCAATCAGCAATCGAACTCTATCCCAACGCAGGCCCGGCTACCCGCAACCGTCAGGTGATCGTGCCGACGCAAGCGATTATCAATCATTGCGCCGAGCTGGAACTTTGCCCGCTGATCCGGGTGAAACGGTTCAAAGTTGAGACGAAGGAAAAGACGCCGGTCACCTGGGCTTGGGTACTCGCCTTCGCCGCGGCCAACAAGCCGCAGATCAGTGCGCTGGCAATGTTCATGTTCCTGACAGGGGCCCGGATATCGGAAGCCCTCGCAGTTGATTGGCCTGACATCAACCTTCAGAAACGGACGGTGCTCATCAGGCAAACCAAAATCGGAGCAGAACGCACCGCGCATCTACCTCCGCCGTTGTTCATAGCGCTTGCGAATCTTCCTCGCGATCGGAAGCCGTTCAAATATCGCCACAGGGGCTTGCTGGTGCGAGTTTGGCGGAATGCATGCAAACGTGCGGGGGTTGAGGTTTTATCGCCTCACTGCTGCCGCCACGGCTTTGCAACGGCCATGCTGCAGCGGGGCTATGATCCAGTGACAGTTGCCAAGCGCGGCGGTTGGAAAACGGCTCGCCACGTCTTTGAAACATACGGCCACGCACTCGAGGACAAGACCATTACGGACGGTCTGACCAGCACACCACAAGCACAATTTAAAACTCCGATTCAAGAAACCCGCGAAAACAAAGGCTAACTTGCACCTGTTTCTACCCCTGGCGAAGGCCGCAAACTTTTGCAGGCGATTTGCCGGCAAAGATCGCATCGTCTGCTATATGTCGGCCTTGAACGCAAACGAAGCGCGCAGCGGTGTCGAAACAGCATCCCGGTGATGGACCAGCCTCGGGAGAACGGGCGGATCGTGGCCTCGATGAGGAGCCGCGACCGGCTTCGAATCAGGGGCTTGCGATTTTCTTCGCAGCACTCGCGGCCGCGCTTATGCTGGGTTATCTCTTCCTCAACAAGCTTGTCGATATTTCGCGCGAGGAAGACTGCATGCTGTCGCGCGCCAAAAATTGCGCAGCCATCGAATTGCCGTCCAACCGATAATTTCAAGAAACTTCGTCAGCTCTCGTCGGAAGGTTTTGAACGACTTGCCGAACGATCGCCGCCGGGCGCGGCGAGACGGCCGAGCGTGGCGACTTCCCGCATCCACTGCTTGCTTGGCTTCGCCGGATAGCCGCCCCAGGTTTCGCCCGGCGGAACGTCGTGCATGATGCCCGAACGCGCCGCCACCTTCGCTCCGCGCCCGATCGTGACATGCGGCGCCAGACCAACCGAGCCGCCGAGAACGGCGTAATCCTCAAGCGTCACGCTGCCGCTCAGTCCCGACTGCGCCACCACGATGCAATGCCGTCCGATCACGACGTTGTGGCCGATCTGACACGAATTGTCGATCTTGCTTGACTCTCCGATCACGGTATCGCGGATACCGCCGCGATCGATCGTGGTGCCGGCGCCGATCTCGACATCATTCTGAATGATGACGCGGCCGGTCTGCGGAATCTTTTGTTGGGCCGCATCCGTCGTATAACCAAACCCGTCCTGCCCGATGCGGCAGCCGGGATGTATCACGACACGATCGCCGATCAGCGAGTGCATGATGGTGCAGCCGGCGCCGATGGCACAATCGCGACCAATCAGGACATCAGGCCCGATCACGGCGGTCGCGCCGATCATGCTGCCAGCGCCGATTTCGGCACGCGGGCCGATCACGGCACCGGGATCGACCGTGACGTCGCTTTCCAGGCGAGCGGTCGGATGAATTGTTGCGCCTTCGAAAATGCCGGAGGTCTCGAACAGGGAGGTCGGCCGCAGAGATTGCGGATAAAGTTTCCGGTGCACGGCGACGAATGCCCGATAGGGCTCGTTGGTGCGCAAAACGATGAGGCCGGGCGGAGCCTTGCTCTCGAAACGCCGCGGCATCAGGCAGGCGCCGGCGTGTGTGGTTGCGAGGGCGGGAAGATATTTGTTGCTCTCGATGAAAGTGAGGTCGTGCGGCCCGGCCAATTCGGCCGGCGCCACGTCCCTGATCAGGTGCGAAAGCCGCTTGGGATCGGAGGTTTCAGTTCCCGTCAGCGAAATGATCTCGGCCACCGTCAAGCCCGGCGGGCGATCGAAGAAGCGGCTGTTCCCCATTTCCCATCCTTCAATTCCGAGGACATCCTTGATCGCAAAGAGTTGCGGACGACGCAAGCCGGCCGAATCGAACCTCGAGACGATACCCGCTCCCTCGAAACAACGCCCCTCCAGGGCATTAGCGGAGCACGTTGACAGCCATCCGCATTCGTCGGATGTTATTGGAAACAATGCGTCATCTGACATTGTTGCGAAACAGCTGGAACGATTGAAGTTCCACGCTGATTGGGAGCGAAGCATGAATTTTCAACGCTTTTGGCGCGCCGGTCTCGGCGCGATCGCGATTACCTCGTTTGTGATGGCTTGCGCTGGCGCGGCTGACGCGCAGCAGAAGACTGCCGCTTCCGTCGGGCCCGACGCGATCGGCGGCCAGGTCACCGGACCGAACGGGCCGGAGGCAGGCGTCTGGGTCATCGCAGAGACTACCGGTCTTCCGACCAAATTCGCCAAAATGGTCGTCACCAGTGATTCCGGCCAGTTCGTTATCCCGCAATTGCCGGCAGCCAAATACAAGATCTGGTCCCGAGGTTACGGACTCGTCGATTCCGACAAGCAGGACATCGTCCCGGGCAAGACCATCGACCTGATGGCAAAGCCCGCGCCGAACGCCGCAGCGGCGGCGGAGTATTACCCGGGCATGTACTGGTATTCGATGCTCGACATTCCACCCGCAAGCGAGTTTCCGGGTTCGGATAAAAGTCCGACCAAAATGTCGGCCAGTATGAAGACGCAGGCCGACTGGATCGACACGATCAAGAATTCCTGCCAGTCATGCCACGCGCTCGGCAGCAAGAATATTCGTTCTCCACACGTGTCCGAGCTCGGCGAGTTCAAGAATTCGGAAGACATGTGGGAGCGCCGCATGCAATCCGGCCAGGCGATGAACAATATGGCGCTCGGCCTCAACCATCTCGGGCCGACGCGCGCCTACAAGATGTTCGCGGACTGGACCGACCGCATCGCAAAGGGCGAAACACCCTCCGACAAGCCGCAGCGTCCGCAAGGCGTCGAGCGCAATATCGTCATCACGTCCTGGGACTGGGGCACGCCGAAGCTCTATCTGCATGACGAGATTTCGACCGACAAGCGCAACCCGACGGTGAACGCCAACGGCTTGATCTACGGTGCGCCGGAAGAGAGCTCGGATTCCGTTCCGGTGCTGGATCCCATCAAGCACACTGCGACGCTCATCAAGCATCCCTATCGCGATCCCGACACGCCGAGCGCCAAGGACGACCCGATGGGCACGTCGGTGTTCTGGGGCGATGAGCCGATCTGGGACGGCCACACCAGCATCCACAACCCGATGATGGACGAGAAGGGCCGCGTCTGGTTCACGGCGAGAATTCGCCGCGCTCCCAATCCCGCGAGTTGCAAGGCCGGATCCGATCTCGAATCGGCGCAGGTCGCGCCGCTTGCAGAATCGGCGCGCCACCTTTCGGTCTATGACCCGAAGACCGAGAAGTGGACGCTGATCGATACGTGTTTCAACACGCATCATCTGGTGTTCGACCGCGATGCCAACAACACGCTCTGGCTCAGCCAGGGACAGCCCTACAGCGGAGTGGTCGGCTGGCTGAATACGAAGCAGTTCGACGCAACCGGCGACGAGATGAAGTCGCAAGGCTGGACGCCGGTCGTTACCGACGTGAACGGCAGCGGCAAGCGCGAGGATTTCGTCGCCGCGGATCAACCGACCGACCCGGCCAAGGACAAATGGGTGAAGGCGGCGTTCTACGGAATCATGCCGAGCCCGAAGGGCGATGTGATCTGGGGCCAGGCGATGGGCACGGGCTTCTCGCGCAGAGATCAACCGAGCCTGCTGGTCCGCCTGATTCCGGGCAACGATCCTCCCAGGACGGCGCTGGCCGAGATCTTCCAGGCTCCGGAAGGCGCGTTTGGATCACGTGGCGTCGATGTCGATTCCAACGGCGTCGCCTGGACCGTGCTCTCGAGCGGGCACATGGCGAGCTTCGATCGATCCAAGTGCAAGGCGCCGCTCTCGGGACCGGACGCAGCGACCGGCAAGCAATGCGCCGAAGGCTGGACGCTCTACCGGATGCCCGGACCTCAGTTCAAAGGGGTCGATCCAAAGGGCAGCGCCAACCACGCCTATTACATCTGGGTCGACGTCTACAACACGCTTGGCCTGGGCAAGGACGTGCCGATAGCCTCTACCAATGGCGGCGAATCGTTGCTTGCACTGGTAAACGGCAAGTTCGTGGACATTCGAATCCCCTACCCGCTCGGCTTCTTCTCCAAGAACGTCGACGGCCGGATCGATGACCCAAACGGCGGCTGGAAGGGCCGCGGCCTCTGGACGACTTCGGGCACCCGTACCAACTTCCACAGTGAAGGTGGCAAGGGCGTTCTCGCCAAGGTCTTCAAGGTGCAGCTGCGCCCCGATCCCTTGGCGAACTGAGGTTTGAACGAAATCTGACAACACCTCGCAAGACCTCCTTCACTTCGCTGCATCGGCAAATGCAGCGAAGGAAGGCAAACAGCGGGGGCAACCGGAGTTGGCGTGATGCCGTATCGTCACACACAGCCGGGAATCGTGATTCTGGCTGTTTGTCTGGTGATCGGCGTGATCAGCGCCGCGATCGCCTCGCAAACCGAACTGACGCCGATGATCGTCGCGCTGACCATCCTCATCGCCGTCGCTATCATCTTCTACTCGCTTACGGTGGAGATCGGCGACGGCGAACTGCGCTGGCATTTCGGTCCGGGATTGTGGACCTATCGGATTCCGCTCGAAGACATCCGCTCCGTCGGCATCGTGCGTAACCACTGGTGGAACGGATTTGGCATCAGAATGGCGCCGGGTTTTCGGCTTTACAACGTATCGGGTCTCGATGCCGTCGAGCTTCACCTGAAATCCGGCGAGGTCCGCCGCATCGGCACCGACGACCCGCAAGGTCTTGCGGCGGCAATCGAGCAATCCGCGTTCACCAAGCCTCGCCGCTGCCCATGATGCCGCTATCGTCAAGGCCTTTTTTAGCCATGTGATAGTTCTCCCTATGGGGCCGATCGAACCCCAAATGGCGCTGGATTGCGCCGTACA
>NZ_DATMLW010000204.1:0-33932 GCF_035570375.1 Bradyrhizobium sp.
ATGCGCGCAGCGAGTTCATCAGCATCACGCTGGAGGTGCTGGTGGCGTTGATCCTGCTGGGTTCGGCGATCTTCACCATGATGAACATCGGCCGTCCCATCAGCCGCATCGGCGAGGTGCTGTTGGCGCTCGCCAAGGGTAACAAGGCGGTCGACATCCCGTATGCGGAACGCGCCGACGAGGTCGGCGACACCGCGCGGGCGGCCAAGACCTTCAAGGAGAACCTCGTCCGCATGGAGGAGATGGAGGCCGACCGGCGCAGCGCCGAGGCGCGCGACGCCGCGGCCAAGCGCACGGCCGAGGAGCGCGACGCCACCGAGAAGAGGGCCGCGGCGGAGCGCGAGGAAGCGACCCGCAAGGCCGCGATGAAGAAGCTCGCAGACGAATTCGAGAACGCCATCGGCGACATCGTCGAAACCGTGTCGTCGGCCTCGACCGAGCTCGAAAACTCCGCCAAAACGCTCACCTCGACCGCCTCAAACTCGCAAGCGCTCGCAAGCAAGGTTGCCGGGGCCTCGGAGGATGCATCCAGCAATGTGCAGTCGGTCGCTTTCGCAACGGAAGAACTGAGTTCGTCAGTTCATGAGATCAGCCGCCAGGTCCAGGAATCGGCTCGGATGGCCGGCGAAGCCGTCGATCAAGCGCGTCAGACCAATGATCGCGTCAGCGACTTGTCGAAGGCGGCGAGCCGCATCGGCGATGTGGTCGAACTGATCAACACCATTGCCGGGCAGACCAATTTGCTGGCCCTCAACGCCACCATCGAGGCAGCGCGCGCCGGTGAAGCGGAACGCGGTTTTGCCGTGGTCGCATCCGAAGTCAAGGCTTTGGCCGAGCAGACCGCAAAGGCAACCGGCGAGATCGGCCAGCAGATCAGCGGCATACAGACCGCGACGCTGGAGTCGGTGGCAGCGATCAAGGGGATCAGCGGCACCATCGAGAGATTGTCGGAGATTTCATCGACCATTGCAGCTGCAGTGGAAGAACAGGGCGCGGCGACCCAGGAGATTTCCCGCAACGTGCAGCGCGCCGCCGAAGGGACGATGCAGGTTTCCTCCAACATCACCGACGTACAACGGGGCGCGAGCGAGACCGGCTCGGCATCGTCGCAGCTTCTTGCCGCGGCTCAGTCATTGTCCGGCAACAGCAAGCGCCTCAAACTCGAGGTCGGAAAGTTTCTCGGCTCGGTAAGGGCGGCCTAGGCGGAGACCAGGTAGACTGCCGCATCATCGCGATGCCGTAGATTGCTGCGGCGATTTCGCCGGCCTGAACTCTTCCTTTACCAAATTACCCCTATGCTCTGGGAGATTGTAAGAGCTGCAATATGCACGTTATGCGTCGCGACATGACCTGCGGCAGGTCCGGGATCAATGATCGTGAGAAAACTCCTCAATCTCGTCGCACGGCACTCCATCGCTGCCAAACTGACAGCAATGGCCGTCACCGGCGCACTTTTCATGGTGCTCGTAGCCTTGACGGTGCTTTTCATTGCTCGTGCCGAACTCGGCAACGAGCGGACCGAGAAGGCACATGCGATAGTCGATGCCGTCTGGAGCATTGCCGACAACTTCAAACACGCGGCCGATTCGGGTGCGATGACCGAGGAGGAGGCGAGAGCACGTTTCCTTGCTGCGTCCGGTGCCATCTGGTTCGAAGGTCACACAAACTACGTCTTCATGTACGACACCGATACAGGGCTAGTCGTCATAAACACCGGCAACACGGACCTGGTCGGTAAGGATTTGCGCGGCCTGAAGGACTCCAACGGCGTGCCGTTCGCCTCGATGATGCTCGACATCGCCAGACGCGGTGAGGGGACCGTCCGATACCAATTTCCGAAGGGTGCTGGCAAAATTCCGCTTGAGAAGGTCGCATACGTTCGTGGCTTCGGCCCTTGGCACCTGATGATCGCCTCCGCGGAGTACATGACCGACCTTGATGCGACATTGTGGCAAATGACCCGGACGGTTGCCGCGGTGATCGGCATTCTATTGCTTTGTTCGATCGGTATTGCGTGGACGGTGTCACGCAGCGTCGTGAAACCTCTGTCTCGGCTCAAGTCGCGCATGGCGGCTTTAAGCAAAGGCGATCTCGATTTTGAAGCCGCAGGTGTCGATCGACGCGATGAGATCGGGGAGATGGCACGCACGGTTGAGGTGTTCAAAAGCGCAATGGTCGAAACCAACCGTCTTCGCGCGGAGCAGTCAGACGCCGAACAGCGCCAGACGCAACAGCGCAAAGCGGATATGGTCAAGCTGGCTGACGATTTCGAAGGAGCCGTGGGCGAGATCATCGAGACGATATCATCGTCATCGAGCCAACTGGAAGCTTCGGCCGGCACTCTTGCCTCCACCGCAGAGCGCACGAAAGGTCTTGCCGGCATGGTCGCGGAGGCTCACGCGCAAGGCTTAATCAGCGTGCAGTCGATGGCCACGGCGACCGAGGAGCTCAGTACCTCCGTCAACGAGATCGGCCGCCAGGTACAGGAATCGGCGCGGATGGCAGGCGGAGCCGTCGATCAGGCGCGTCAGACCAATGACCGCGTCGGCGAACTGTCGAAGGCGGCGGGCCGCATCGGCGACGTCGTCGAACTGATCAACACGATCGCCGGGCAGACCAATTTGCTGGCGCTCAACGCTACGATCGAGGCGGCCCGCGCCGGTGAGGCAGGCCGCGGCTTTGCGGTGGTCGCATCCGAAGTCAAGGCGCTGGCCGAGCAGACCGCGAAGGCAACTGGCGAGATCGGCCAGCAGATCAACGGCATTCAGACGGCGACGCATGAGTCGGTGGCAGCCATCAAGGGGATCAGCGGCACCATCGAGAGATTGTCGGAGATTTCATCGGCGATCGCGGCTGCGGTGGAAGAGCAAGGTGCTGCCGCACAGGGGATAGCCCGTAGCGTGCAGCAGGTGGCGGGGGGCACGCAACATGTTTCCTCCAACATCGCCGACGTGCAAAGCGGCGCCACCGAGACCGGTTCGGCATCCTCGCAGCTTCTTGCCGCGGCCCGCTCGCTTTCCGGCGACAGCAATCGCCTCAAACTCGAGGTCGGAAAGTTCCTCAACTCGGTAAGGGCGGCGTAAGGCAGAGATTCTGGACCGCTGAGGTATCATCCGCTCGGGATCGCAATCCCTCCCCATCTGATCACGATGCGGATAAAGTTTGCTGTGCGATGTTCATGCCCTCTCGAAGTCGGCGAGAACTGATCGACCACGTTGGTCAGTCGCTCGCGCCCCCGTGCGGCTGCATACAACATAAAGTTGTGCTAACGACTCTGTGATACTTATAGGCTAAAAAATTAACCAAATCTTGAAAGGGCAAAAGGTACCGCTTGAAACGCGACGCAGATCGTCCTCGAGCGGCACTCCGGAAGCCAAATCACGCGGATGCTCCTTGTTGGGGCCTTGGTGGTCGCAAGAAAGCATTGAAAGGCTTCGGCCGCTTCGACAAGGATCGACGCAATGTCCCTTCTCAACCTCAGGATTCGCGGCCGGCTCTATATCGGGTTCGGCGCCCTCGTCTTGTTTGGCCTCACCCTCGCGGCTTTCGCCGCATGGCAGTTGGGTGAAATTCGCACGCAGGTCGCGGCGTTGACGCTGCAGTCGACCAACACAATCCGGGTCGAGCAAATCGCGACCGAGCTTCAGGCGGTCCGGCGCGCCATTCTGCGCTATGTGTTCGATCACGACGACAAGGCCCTTGCCGAAGCCGAAACGCGGCTGACAACAACTTCCGAGCTTCTTGACGCTGCTGGAAAGACATCGGATTCCGATGAATGGCGAGCTGCTTTCAAAGGAGTCGCCAACGCCGTTGAAGAGATCAAGAAGAAGCGAGTTGCTCTTGTAGATGCCGTCAAGCAGATGATTGCCGGTCGTGACGTGCTGTTCACCGATGGCGATCAGATGGCGGAGAGCGTCCAGAAATTCGTCGACGCTGCAAGCGATACCGAATTCGCCCACGCGGCAAACTCGCTCGAGAGCAAGGTTCTTCTGGTCAGGGTGGCGAACTGGCGCTTCCTGGCGACGCGCGATCCGAAAGGTCCAGCCAACTTCAAAACCGCCGTCGGCAAGGCTCAGCAGCGGATCGCTGATCTGGAAAAGGCCAATCTGCCGCAAAACCTTGCCTCGCTGCTGGCGCCAGTCAAGGCGGGAGTCGCCAAATACTCCGAGGCGTTTGAAAAAACGTCCACCAACCTTCTGCTCGGTGACGAGCTCTACAACAAGGGGCTTGTGCCCGTCACGGTCAGCTCGATTGAACGACTTGATGGCGTAAAGGAATCGATCGGGCAGGCATTCAGAAAGACAGCAACCGAGACCGATGGCCGCATTGCGACCACCGTCACGGTCCAGGAAATCGTGACCGGAGCCGCGGCGCTGCTCGGTCTGGTCATTGCCTTCCTGATCGCACGCAGCATCATCAGCCCATTGTCCGGCTTGACTTCCGGAATGAAAGAACTGGCCAGCGGGAATTTCAGCGTGGTGCTTCCCGGCCTGTCCCGCAAGGATGAAGTCGGCGACATGGCGCAGGCCGTCGAGACCTTCAAGGTGAAGGCCGAGGAGAAGGCGCGCATCGAGGCGGAAGCAAAGGCCACTCAGGATCAATTGGCAGCGCGGCAACGCAAGGCCGATATGATCAGGCTTGCGGATGATTTCGAAGCCGCCGTCGGCGAAATTATCGAAACCGTGTCGTCGGCCTCGACGGAACTCGAAGCATCCGCCACAGCGCTCACCTCGACTACGGTGCGCTCGCAGGAACTCGCAACCAAGGTGGCGGGCGCCTCGGAAGAGGCCTCCGCCAATGTGCAGTCGGTGGCCTCGGCGACGGAAGAATTGAGTTCGTCGGTCCAGGAGATCGGACGCCAGGTCCAGGAGTCGGCGCGTATGGCCAGTGAGGCGGTCGGGCAGACGCGCCGGACCAATGACCGTGTTAGCGAACTTTCCAAAGCTGCTGGCCGCATCGGCGACGTGGTCGAGCTGATCAATCAATGCCACCATCGAGGCGGCGCGCGCCGGCGAGGCGGGTCGCGGCTTTGCGGTCGTCGCATCCGAAGTCAAGGCTCTCGCCGAGCAGACCGCGAAGGCGACCGGCGAGATCGGGCAGCAGATCAGTGGCATTCAGGAAGCGACGCAAGAGTCGGTGGCTGCGATCAAGGGGATCAGCGGCACCATCGAGAGATTGTCGGAGATTTCCTCGGCGATCGCGGCTGCGGTGGAAGAGCAGGGGGTGGCAACTCAGGAAATCTCTCGTAATGTGCAGCAGGCGGCGCGGGGCACGCAGCAGGTTTCATCCAACATCACCGAAGTGGAACGCGGTGCTAGCGAGACCGGTTCGGCCTCCTCGCAGGTTCTCTCGGCAGCGCAGTCGCTAGCCGGCGACAGCAGCCGCCTCAAGCTCGAAGTCGGCAAGTTCCTCTCCGGTGTGCGGGCGGCGTGAAGGCAATCTGAGAAGAATCAGACGCGATCTTCTGTTTTCAGAACGAAACCGACTGCGGCGCCAGATCAGGCGCTTGCGCCTGGTTGCGTGACCGGCGCCTGCGCCGCGGGCGGCTTTTGCCTGCGAAAAAGAACGCGCTGGTAGAACCAGCCGATGGCTACCAGCACCAGCCCAAGACAAATGAACGACAGCGCGCGATAAACCCCCGTGAGTGTCGACATGTCGACCATGAACGCCTTGAGGATCGTCAGCGCAATGACCGCCGCGGAGGCAAGCCGCGCGCGCAGTGAATCGACCGCAATGCCGATGCCGAGCAAGGCAACGCCGAACGCGAGCCAAGCGATCGAATAGGTGTACTGTTCGGCACCGGTGGTCTCCCCGCGCGTCAGCACCGGGCCGTGATAAAGCCTTCGGATCTCAAACGTGACATAGGTGAGAGCGAGCACGAGCGCAAACGCGGCGATGGTGTTGGCATAAGCGACAGGCCGACGTCCCGCCACGGCGTAGGACAACAAGAGCGCGAGCAGCGCAGGCAGCGCGTAAGCCAGCAGAAGAAGGTTGATGAAGACGCCGCCGACGTCGGTTGGCCAGAGCATCGGCGATTCCACCAACATCAGCCCGAATATCGTGACAAGTCCGGCGTAGACCGTGAGCACCATCGCGCCGACATTGTGGATCAGGCTGTGGCTTCGGACGCGCAGTCTTTCCAGTCCGATAGCCATGGCGAGCGTGGCGCAGACCTGCAGCGCGAATTCCGTGAGCGAGGTAGTGGCGCGATAAATGTCGCCGCCGTTGACCGCGTGGCGAATCTCGGTGAACACCAGCAATACCGTGAACAGGATCGCCGCCGCCTCGACCGCGCGCAATGGGGCATCGTCGGCGCGACGGCGCAGGAAATGGCTGGCGGTCCAGAACGAGACGGCCGGAACACCGTAACCCCACAACAGCCAGTTGAAAATCGGCGTCGTGCCGATCGCATCGCCGACGATCCGCGGTTCCCAGGCGATGCGCAACACCACTATTCCCGCCAGAATGGCCGCCAGCGATCGCAGGAACGGAATTGGCCGCTGCATCGAGATCCAGGCCGTTCCCATCGACATCAGCGCGAGCGCGATGGTGAGCCAGCCTTTTTCGAGAGCGAAGGTCAGCGCCAGCGCCAATGCCGCGAGCGTGCCGGTGGCAAACAGCGCAACCGAGATCGCAAGGCCCGGCCGGCTTTCGCGTCTGGCCAGGAATTCGGTCGCCGCCGCAAAGGCGGCAGCCAACAGGACCGCCAGAATCGCAAACGGTATCGATCGATCGAGATGCCCGATACGGGCGTAGAGCGCGATCAACAGCGTCAGCGGTACGAATACGCCCGCCGCCGACCACACCACCGGGACGATGGCGCTGACCGAGCGGCCCTGCGCCCTGAAACCGGCGGTGCCGAAGGCGGCGGCAAAGATCGCGGCTGCGGCAAGATGCAGGGATACCGAACCTTCGATGGCGGCGGGTCCTCCCATGCCGGGCAGCGGTCCGCCGGGCACCACCGTCAAGTCCGGATTGGCACGCACCGCCCACTCGGCGAAGACGATGAAGACGAAAACGGCGGCAAAAGCGACGGCACCGGTGGCGGCACGTGCGAACCACGCCACGAACAGGGCAGCGGCGACGAGGATGGCGAATACGATGAGGCTTGCATCAGCATGGGAACTCACGAGCACCAGTATGGTAGCGCCGAGCAGATACGCGGCCAACGATCCCGACGAGATCGGCTCAATATGGCCTTCGTCGGAAGCCGGCCCGAACATGAAGCCACACACCACCAGTAACGCCGCAAGCACGAATCCGGAGAGGACGTGGAACGCATACGGCCCCACCACCGGCGGATCGAATTTCAGGAAGGGCAGGGTCCAGAGCAGCGCGAACACGATGGTGCTCACCGCAAGCCAGCGCCACAGCCTGATCCGCGCCAGGCCGAATGCCGCCGCGGTTACGATGGCGAGGTAGACGTACAGCGACCAGAAATCAGGTTTTTCCGAAGAAACCAGGACAGGGGTGGCGAAGGCGCCGACCACGCCGAGACCGGCCAGCACGGGCCCATGCAGCAAAGCCGCGGCCAGCGTGCCGAGCGCGACCAGGCCAAGCAGGATGAAGGCGGTCGCGGGCGACAGGAAGTCGTACAGCGCATAAGCGGCATAAGCGGTCGCAAAGGCAACCGCGGTCCCGGCCGCGGTGAGGATGGCAGGAATGTTGGCGATCGGCAGGATCTCGATCTCGGAGGTGTTCTCCCTGTGCCGCGTCCATTCGCCTGCCGCCAGCAGGGCAAGCGCAAACACCGCGCCGAGCACTATCCGCACGCCCGGCCCAAGCAGTCCGGCATCGATGGAGTAGCGGACGAGGAAGAAGCCGCCGAGCGCCAAGGTCACGCCGCCGAGCCAGACGACCCAACGGGTGCCGACGCGCTCCTCGAGCCCGGGCGATGCGCCCGCGTCGGGCGGGGGTGAAGCGGCCGCAACACCGGCCGTATCGTGCAGTGGCCGGGACTCTGGCTCGCCAGCAGCCGTGGTCGGTTCGCTCGCTATTGCCGGCTGCCCGACCGGCATACCGGGTGGTGAGGTTGCGAGCGTTTGCTCAAGCGGGGCGAGGGGAGGAGTCGCTGGCCCCGCCTTCAGCGCGACCGCTTCGAGCGCATCCAACCGCGCCCGCAGCGCAGCGGTCTGATTGAATGCCTTGCGCGCGAGGATCAGCGCAACGGCCGCGACCAGGAGCGCAAAGAAGACGATCATCTAGTGTCCCGATTCCGACGTTCGTATCCCTTCGCGGCGTGCTCGTTTACGAACGTCGGAATCGAAGGGACACTAGCAAATCCATGTTTCTAGTGGTCCAATTCCAACATTCGCATCCTATCTCGGCAGGCAATCTTGCGAATGTTGAAATTCATGGACCACTAGCAAATATCAGTTTCTAGTGGAGTTTTGGATTTGACATTCGCTTTTCGAACTCATGGTTGGTACCGTCGCGAATGTCAAATCCACTCCACTAGTGTGGCTTTTGGTTCAGAAGTCCGCATGACGAACTCGCGGCAGCAATGATACGGACTTCTGAACCGCCACACTAGTGCGGCGAATTTGAAGTTCCTATCGGTATCGCGGCAAGTTCGTGATAGGAACTTCAAATTCAAGCCGCACTAGAATCAACAAGTCGCTAGAGCTCCTTTGATTCCGAAGTTCGCATCAGAGGTCGCCGTGATAGCTTGCGAACTTCGGAATCGGAGCTCTAGCATCCGGGCGACGCGCCGGTCGTCGGGGCTTCGCGATTCCAACGAATCGCCTCCCAAGGTTCGTCGCGCTACTGAGTGTGACTTATCGCGCCCAAAGTTCAAACAGGAAGGTAGGGTTTTTGCGTCGCGGCGGTCGTGGCGATCGCCTGAGGGCTAAGGAATCATTCGAGATCGATGCGGAAAGGCCTGCCTTCCACGGTCATGCTGCCCGGACCCATCTCATCGAGCGCGCGCAGCATTCGGCCCTCGCGCCCAAGTGCCTTGTCGGCCAGGCGTACGATCAGCCGGTTCGGCGAGGCGATCGGGGAGGCCTCCCGTATCTGTCTGGCGATCGCGATTTCATCGCGACGCGGGTTGAGCGCGCAAGCCGCGGCAAAGGCGCTCGCGGTGGAGCGGCTGATGCCGGCATAGCAATGGACAACCAGCGGCGCGTTGCGGTCCCAGCTGCGGACGAATTGAAGCACCTGCTCGATGTGCGATTCGGAAGGCGCGACAAAGCCCTCGAGCTCCTCGGTGATATCGTCCATCTGTACTTTCAGATGGTTTGCGGCGAGCACGGAAGCCGGCCGCTGCACCTGATCGACATTGGCCATGACGGTCAGGATGTGACTGGCGCCGACGGCTCGGACGGTTTCGGGGAGCGCTGCGAGCGAGCAGACGTGAATCATGGTTGTTCCTTACACCAGTGGAGTGGATTTGACATTCGCTACCCACCTGGCCGCAAACTCAACAAAGCGAATGTCAAATCCAAAACTCCACTAGTGCGGCGAATTTGAAGTTCCTATCGGTATCGCGGCAAGTTCGTGATAGGAACTTCAAATTCAAAGCCGCACTAGAATCAACAAGTTGCTAGAGCTCCTTTGATTCCGAAGTTCGCATCAAAGGTCGCCGCAATAGCTTGCGAACTTCGGAATCGGAGCTCTAGAGTCCTATATTCGCTGGTGGTCCTTTGATTCTAACATTCGCAGAGGTGCCTCCTGAGACGGGATGCGAATGTTAGAATCGGACCACTAGCCGGCCAGTTATACGCCTTTCATGCGTGCAATGTCTTGAACCTTGCCAGGAACCGCTTCTCGGCCTTGGCTGCGCTCCAGGGCGTCAAATAGTCCTGTCGGGTCGAGGCCGGCAGATCGGGATCGCGGCCGAACAGGCGCCTGGCTTCGGTCGGAGCAAAGCCCGCAAGTTCGGTGGCTTCGAGGTAGGCAGCACCCTTGTCTGCAGCTTTGATCTGATGCTCGATCTCCGGCGACAATAGGGCGGGAAGTCCAAAGCGGATGTGTATCGCCGAAAGCAGCCGCTTTTCGACCGCCTTGTAGTCGCCGCCGAGCACGGCCTTGAACGGCGAGATCATGTCGCCGATGACATATTCCGGCGCGTCGTGCAGCAGCGCGGCAAGTCGGCACTTGACATCGAGGCGCGGCGTTTGCTCACGCATGATGGCCTCGACCAGCAAGGTGTGTTGCGCGACCGAAAAGATGTGCGCGCCGCTGGTCTGCCCATTCCAGCGCGCCACCCGCGCCAGGCCATGGGCAATGTCGGCGATTTCGATATCCAGCGGCGAGGGGTCCATGAGGTCGAGCCGCCGTCCTGACAACATCCGCTGCCAGACGCGGCTATCGATCCTGGCTGCGGGCAATTTTTCCGCCGTCATCTGACTTTGAGGTGAGGGCTGCGGCGTTTTCCACCGCAACTCTCATGGCAGAAGCAGGTGACCAGATGATCGTTCACGATTCCGGTCGCCTGCATGAAGGCATAAACGATCGTCGGGCCGACGAACTTGAAACCACGCGAGGAGAGCTCCTTTGATATCTTTACCGAAAGCGGGGTCGAGGCGGGAACGCTGGCAATGGTCTTGAACTGATTGACCTTCGGCTTGCCATCGACGAAATCCCACAACAATTTCGAGAAGCCGGGGCCGTCATCCATGATCTTCAAATAGGATTTCGCGCTTTCGATGGTACCGTCGATCTTGGCGCGATTGCGAACGATACCGGTATCGTTCATCAGCGCGTGGATTTTTTTCGCGTTGTAGCGCGCAATCTTCTCGGGCTGGAAATCATCGAAGGCTTTGCGAAAATTGTCGCGCTTGCGCAAAATCGTGATCCAGGAAAGCCCGGCCTGAAAACCGTCGAGGATGAGTTTTTCATAGAGCGCACGGTCGTCGAATTCCGGCACGCCCCATTCGTTGTCGTGATAGGCGACGTAAAGCGGATCTTCGCCCGGCCAGGGACAACGTGTCAGGCCATCGGCATGCAGGCGCGCCCTTTTCGTCATGCCACGGTCTGCCTTGGCGGTGACTGCACCTCGTCCGGATCGGCGAGGCGGATCGCAAGACCACCCGATGTCAGCGGCGTGCCGCCTGCAAGCGCGTCGGCGGCGCGATCGAGTCTGATCAGGGCAAGACCATGAGCGCCTGCCGTCGACCCCACGGTGCCAATCGGTTTGTCGCCGGCAAGGATCGCAGCACCTGGCTCCGGTGCCGGGCCGTCCAGGATGATGCGCACCGTTCGCGTGCGCGCTGTGCCGCGATGCTGCATCCGTGAGACGACCTCCTGGCCGACATAACAACCCTTGTCGAAGTCGACGCCGTGCAGGCGGTCCATGTTGGTTTCGTGCGGAAATGCATCGCCATAGATGAAATCCAGCCCTCCGCGCGGGGCTCCCGACTCTATGCGATGGGTTTCATAGGCAGCCGCATCGACCGTTTCGGCGCCGATCAGATCTGCGGCCCTTGGTGCAAGCTCTTCGGGAACGAGAATTCGCCAGCCGAGCGCTGCGTTGCGCGGATCGACAAATGCAAGGTCCGGCGTCGCCGCAAGTTCGCCATCCCATGCCGCGAGTACGCCGAGGCTGTCGGAGAGGTTTTCGACGTCGACCTTGGCGCGCAGCTTGTAGAAGCGCAGCTTGTCGGCAAGGGCCTGCGCCAGTGGGCGCGGACAATCGAACAGGAAGCCGCCGCCATGGCCGGCAGGCGCCTCGGTGATGAGAAAATCAACCGTGATCTTGCCCTGCGGCGTGAGCAATGCCCCGAACCGCCCCAATCCCGGGTGCAGCAGGCTCACATCCGTGGTGACCAGACCGTTGAGAAAATTACGGGCCTCGCTGCCGCTGACCTTGACCACGCCACGGTCGGGTAGGAAAGCTGCTTTCATGCCGGGTTCTCTTGCCAGGTTTTTTGCCAAATTGTCTTGCCAGCCATTTTGCAAATTCTGTTGCCGGGGGTCGAGTTTGCTGCGCCAGTTTCCTGGGGAAACAGGGGTGCCGCATATCACAACAGAAGGTAAGGCGCTAAGGTGCTCCGAACAAGACCTGCGGCAACGCCAAGCTGTGTGAGACAGGTAGCAGGAACAAGGCAGAAACGCCGAGGGTCGACACCAAGTTGTAACCATGACTCACCGATTTGACACCATTCTGAAATCCGGCACCGTGGTCAATCAGGACGGCGAGGGCGTGCGCGACGTCGCGATCGCAGGTGGCCGCATCGCCGAGATCGGCGGGCTTGGAAACGCATCGGCCGCCGAGGTGATCGACTGCAAGGGGCTGCACATCCTGCCGGGCGTGATCGACACGCAGGTGCATTTTCGCGAACCGGGTCTCACCCACAAGGAGGATCTGGAAACCGGTTCGCGCAGCGCGGTGATGGGTGGCGTGACGGCGGTATTCGAAATGCCGAACACCGATCCCCTGACCGTCACCGAGCAGGCTTTCGCCGACAAGGTGAAGCGCGGCCGCCACCGGATGCATTGCGATTTTGCCTTCTTCATCGGTGGCACCCGCGAGAATGTCGCCGATCTGCCTGAGCTGGAACGGGCGCCCGGCTGTGCCGGCGTCAAGGTGTTCATCGGCTCCTCGACCGGCGCGTTGCTGGTGGAGGATGATGAAAGCCTGCGCCGGATTTTTGCGGTGATCCGCCGCCGCGCCGCGTTTCATGCCGAGGATGAATATCGCCTCAACGAACGCAAGCCGTTGCGCGTGGAAGATGATCCACGTTCGCACCCGGTCTGGCGCGACGAGATCGCGGCGCTGATGGCGACGCAGCGTCTGGTCAAGCTTGCGCACGAAACTTCAAAGCGCATCCACGTGCTGCATATCTCGACCAAGCAGGAGATCGAGTTCCTTCGGGATCACAAGGATGTCGCCACCTGCGAGGCGACGCCGCATCACCTGACGCTGGCGGCGCCGGAATGTTACGAGCACCTGGGGACCCGCGCGCAGATGAACCCGCCGGTGCGTTCGGCCGATCACCGCGAAGGCATCTGGCGCGGCATCGAGCAGGGCATCGTCGACGTGCTCGGCTCCGATCACGCGCCGCATTCGCTCGAGGAGAAGAACAAGACCTATCCCTCGTCTCCGTCGGGCATGACCGGGGTGCAGACGCTGGTGCCGGTCATGCTCGATCACGTCAATGCCGGGAGATTGTCGCTTGCGCGCTTCGTCGATCTGACAAGTGCGGGTCCATCGCGGATCTACAACATCGCCTGCAAGGGCAGGATCGCGGCGGGCTACGATGCCGATTTCACCGTCGTCGATTTGAAGCGCAGCGAGGTCATCACCAACAAATGGGTGGCCTCGCGCGCGGGCTGGACGCCTTATGACGGCCTGCGCGTGACCGGCTGGCCGGTCGGCACCTTTGTGCGCGGCAAGCGAGTGATGTGGCAAGGCGAGATCATGGCGCCATCGACCGGCGAGCCGGTACGTTTTCTCGAAACGCTGCGCGCCTAAAGGTTCTGCTTCGAAAACTACTGCTTTGCCAGTCCGGTCGAGAACTCGCCGTTGCGGACGCGGGCGGGAAGGCCTTCGACGAATTTGGCCACCGCGTCCTCGCCGTAGGTTCTGACCAGTTCGGCGAATGCCGCAAACAGGCTCGCCTGCGCCAGGCAATCGCCGTCGACGCCATCGTGCCGTGCTTCCGCCCAGGCTTCGTTGAGATAGCCGAGCGCCGCCTGTTTCTGTTCCTGATCGGGCAGCAGACCGCGAGCGAATGTAAGGGACGCTGGATGGTTCATGAAACTCAACGGGTTCTCTGCGCGGGCGAGGCGCGCGGCGGATCAGGAAACTCAAATCCTTTAGCATGCCGCGCGAAGCCGCCTAGCCACTTCTTTAGGAAAGGTTAACGGAGGCGCAGCAAGCCGAACGATTTCCCGAAATCCGGAATTCTGGAAAACAAGCCAGACCGGGAATCCGATGAAAGTCGGGTCTTATCTCTTCGCCTTATCCCCAACAGCAGACATAGGATTCGCCGGCTGCAAGTTCGCCCCGGCGCGACAAAAATTGATCCGCATCAATTGCACGAGCGATTTTTCGCGGAGTGTGTTGGTGCGCTTCGCCAATCGCTCCGTTTCGCGCTTGCGCTCCAGAAAGAGCGAAATTGCACGGATCGGCACATGGGCGAACCTCGCAACCGCGTCGTTCAACTGAGCCGCTTCGGCGGCCCCGAACGCCCCAACGGGCAAAGCGAAGCGTTCCCTCGCACGACATGGTACGGATACCTGCGCGAGTTTCGCTAGAACTGCCAGTGCGCGCGGCCGGCAAAGACGTGCACCGGGCCGCGGTCGGCGTTGTAGGCGGGGTTGGCGATGAATTGATAGTCGAACGTCAGCCGGGTCGAAGCCGCCACTGCGTAGCTGTAATAGGCCTCGAGGATTTTCTCGGTCCGGTAGTTCGGCAACTGGCCGTCGCCGACGAGGATGCCGAGCCCGCCGGCGTTGAGGAACGCGATATGGGCCGGACTGATGCCGTTGACGACACCGGCGATGCCGACCGCATCGTCCGGCCTTCCCCATGACTTGCCATTGATCGAGACGCCGCCGGAGACGGTGCGGTCGACGTCAGTAAAATCCCAGGGCTCGATGTTGCCGTCGGCCCAGCCGGCGCGGAGGAATGCACCCAGCGTATCTGTCACTTGCTGCTCGACATTGAGGCTGACGCCGGGCCGGCTGGTGTAAGAGCGCACCGCGTTGATGTCGGCGGGCATTCCCGTGATCTGGGCGAGCGCGACCGCGTTGGTGAAATCGCCGGCGCTCCCACGGCTCAGGAATCCAGTGAGCTTGATCTTGCCCGGCTGGCCCCACAATTCGTGCCTCTCCTCGATCTCACCGACCATCTGGAATTGCTGGAAAGTCGGATCGAGCACGCCACCCAACGGGCTCATTCCGCCCGCAGGCGTTACGGAAAGATCAAACACGCCGGCGCGCAAGGTCCAGCGTCCGGTGTACCATTCGGCGGCGGCACCGTAGGTATAGCCCCAGCCGTCGCCGGCGTAGTCGAAGGTGCCGGCGTTGATTACAGACCAATTGAGGAAATCGGATTTCGGA
This sequence comes from Bradyrhizobium sp., assembly GCF_035570375.1. Classification (GTDB taxonomy): domain Bacteria; phylum Pseudomonadota; class Alphaproteobacteria; order Rhizobiales; family Xanthobacteraceae; genus Bradyrhizobium. The sequence continues at coordinate 15,010 of NZ_DATMLW010000204.1, forward strand.
TTGTTGGCATAGCGGTTGGTATCGAAGATATCGATGATGCCGAAACGGCCAACCGTCAGGACCAGACGGTCGGTCGAGCGTGTTCCCTTGAACTGATAGAAATCGTCGGGCACCTCTTCGGTCTCGCCGCCGAGATTGATGGTCTGGCGCAGGAACGCGCGCTGCACACGCGCATAGGGCGTGGACGAGCCGAGCTTGTAGGCCTCTGCGCTCGGAAAGCCGGCCGCGCCGTGGGTGTTGTTGAAACCGAAGCCCTGGTCGATTTCCGGATTGGCCCAGAACTCGGCACCTTGCCAGAGCTTGACGCCGGTTGAGAGCGTGAGGTCAAAGGTCTGCTTCGTTTGCGCGCCCCCGGAGAGGCTGTTCGTCCCTTCGAAGGGAGAACGGAAGGCGGGATACGCCTGCTGGACGTAGGTCGCCTGTCCGTGCACGGCGAAGATGTCGACCGGCGGAACGAATCGCGAGGGCGCGAAGGCGGCCGGGCGCGACGGATCGTCGAAGCGATAGTTCAGGCCGAGGCGAAGCTGGTGCTCCAAGAAATCGGAGCTGACATGCTGTCCGGACAGCGGAAAGCTTCCGCTCGCCGAGGGAAAACCCGTCCACAGATATTCGCCACGAACGGTCCAGTGCGGCGCGATCGGCGTCTCGAAGCCGGCGCCCGCGGCCCAGCCGAAGCGCCAGAGGAAGCGATCCTCGGCGTTGCCGGTCGCAATTTGTGTGAGGGTCTGCTGATTGTAGGTCCAGGCCAGGCCGCCGGTGGCGTAGAACAGCCAATGTCCGGGCGCGTAACCGATGCGGCCGCGCAGCGTGCCCGATGACAGCACGGTCTCGCTGAACGTACCGGCGCCGAATGTCGGCGACGTAAAGTTCGACATGCCGCCGATGGTCAGGCCGGTGACGGGGTCGGGAAAAGTGGGAAAGGAGCCGTCGGCTTCGATACCGAGCACTACCCGATTCCTGAGCATCCAGTTGTAGCCGGCCTGCACGCCCTCGAACCAACTGCCGCTTTCCCTGAAGGCATTGGGTGATTGATAAAGCCCGAACGAGCCCGCGACCGGCGCGCCACCGCCAAGCGGGGCCAGAGTCCAGTCCGAATGCCCGGCCGCGAGTCCAATATTTCCGCCGACATAGAAGCCGGTCCAGTCATAGCCGACTGCAGCGGGCTGAGCCTTGACGTAAACTGCGGGTGGAAGATCGCCGGCAAAACTGTTGCCCGCAAACAGCGCCATGGCGGCCGCACAGGACGCGCGTAACGCGTATCTCCGGCAAACCGATTCGACAATTTGAACACATGCAGCCAAGGCGGCCCTCTATCCGCTGAACAAATTCGCATTGTCATCGCAGCGAAAGAACCGCCTCAGGCGCGCGCGCCGCACGCCGGATGGATGACTGTCCAGGTCGGTCTCCTGACTAGCGGGTCGATGCCCTTTTCCGCCTTCCCGGGCCCAAAAAGCTCAGTGGCACCATGGAAAAGAGCTATCCGCTTACAGTTGCGGGCGCAGTTGCGGATTCGGCCCTGGCATTCGCGCAAAGCCTCACCGCATTCCCTTGCTGCCGATCTTTCGATCGGCGCACCTGAACGCTGCCATGATGGCTGCCACGCTCAAGATGTCAATGCGGCAGGAAGTCTTGCTGATTTAGAAAGCATTCAAGCCGAAAGATTCGGATACCCCTCGAAGGTTGAGGTCGAACGCGGAATACGTTGGCTAGTTGGCATAGCGCGCGGTCAGATCGCGCGAGATCTTCGAGCCCTCTTCGATGTACCGGCGGATCGCAACGGCAGCCGCCGGCGTGCAGCTGCGGTAGGTCTGCTGGAAACCGTTATAGCCGCGGTTGAAGCCGGCAATCATGCGGGCGCGTCTTTCGCCGGAAGGGGTTTCGGCATCGATCAGCGCCTGCATTTCGTTGCGCCATTTGCCGCCTTCGTTGCTGCCGCAAATGCCTCGCAGATAGTGCAGGGTTCCGAGAATTTCGGCGAGCCGCTGCAGATCATTGTCGAAGGGCGCGGGCGCATCCTGTGCCCGCAGCGGGGCGCACAGGCACGAAAGGACGATCAGGGCGGCGAGAAAATGCTTTGACATGAAGGGGTCCAAACAACCCCATATGCCTTCTCAATGCGCTGGAAGCAAGGCATCGGACAGGCCTTGTGCCGACGCTATTTCGGCCCCAACAGGCGCCGGGCCGACGCAATGACCTCTTCAAGGCCGCCCGTGATCTTGAGCCCGCCAAGTTCATCCGGCTCGAGCCATTTGTGGTCGTCGAGTTCGTCGTTGAGCACCACCTCGCCAGCGATCCAGCGCGTGGCAAACGACATGATCAGGTAATGTCCGCCACCCGGAACCGCCGGCACGACTTCGCGCCAGCCGGCGAGACCGACGATTTCGACCTTCAGTCCGGTTTCCTCCTTGACCTCGCGCTGCAGGGCGGTGTGCAGGGTTTCGCCAAATTCGACACGGCCGCCCGGCAGCGAATAGAAGCCCCTGGCGGGCGATCGCGCGCGGCGCACCAGCAGGACCTTGCGATCGCGGAAAATCGCCGCACTGACGGCAAGCTGCGGATGGGACGGGTGCAAGGGCGACGTCACGGCATGATCCCGAAAAGTGTGAAGCGGTTTTCGGATGAGATCATGCCTGAAGACGCATGATTTCCGAAAAGTGTGAAGCGGTTTTCGGTCGCGACAAGGAGCGTTTGCGGGGAGAACATGCCAGAGAGATCGTTTCAGGTCTAACGCGATGCCTCGAACAGGCAAGGTCCGTCATCGGGACATGATGTATTCGACGTCGGATTCGACGCCGCCGTTGATGATGGCGCCTGCCTGCATCACCAGCGGCTTGACCCAGTTGATGGCCTGCTCGGCCAGTCTCGCGCGAATCCTGTCCTCCGGGGCTTGGCTCAACGCTTCTCCCACTGCGGAGAGGATCGCGGTCATCGCGCTGGTGAGGCTGTCGAACTCGGCGCGGATGTGAACGTCGGCGGAATCGTAGGCCGCGATCGCAAGATCTCGAGCCTTGAAATGCGAGGCCGTGAAATGCTCCGCATAGGACAGCGGCCGCCAGCCCAGAAAATCCTCCGCACATTCCGGCATATCCGGAATCATTTCCAGAAGCATGATAGCTTCGTTGAAATGGTTGAGATAATCGGTGGCAAGGCCGGTGCGCGGGTTGATGTTGGCGGCGCGCAGCCGGGCGATCCGCGCCTCCTCATCGAGGCCCGGCTCGGGTTCGGATCGTGCCGGTCTGGCGGCAGTGGCTGTCATCGGCGGCAGTGTTGGGGGGGCGGGGTTAAAAGGTGCTGAACGCATACCTATTTGGACAGCAGAATGTGTGGACGTTTCGTGATCACCTCGCCGCCGGATGCCCTGAGGCAAATTTTTGGCTATCTTGAACAGCCGAATTTCCCTCCAAGGTTTAACGTTTCGCCAACTCAACCTGTGCCTGTGGTGATCCTGGAAGATGGCGGGCGGCATTTCCGCCTGATGCGGTGGGGCCTGGTGCCAGGCTGGGTCAAGGATCCGCGCCAAATCACGCTTTTGATCAATGCGCGCGCGGAGACGGTGAGGGAGAAGCCGGCCTTCAAGAACGCGATCCGACGGCGGCGCTGCCTGATCCCCGCGGACGGCTACTATGAGTGGCAAGCGTCCGGACAGGGCAAGCGGCCCCACTTCATCCATCGCCGCGATGGTCTTCCGATCGGGCTTGCAGCGGTCGCCGAGACCTGGATCGGCCCCAACGGCGAGGAACTCGACACGGTCGCCATCGTCACGGCGCCCGCGAGCGCCGATCTCGCGGCGCTTCATCACCGCGTACCGGTCACGATCGCGATGGGCGATTTCGATCGCTGGCTCGACTGCAGCGGCGATGACCTGGACGAGGTGATGCCGCTGATGCGCAGCCCAGAGGAGGGCGAGTTCGTCTGGCACCAGGTCTCGACGCGGGTGAACCGCGTCGCCAATGACGACGCGCAATTGATCCTGCCGATCACGGCAGAGGAGCGTGAGACCGAGGCGGGAAAACCAGCGAAGAAGGCGGGCCCAGGAAAGCCCGCAAGCGTTGCGCCGGACGACGGGCAGGGAAGCCTGTTTTAGAAAAACCTGATCCTTAATTCTTGGCCGCAAGCAATTGCTTCAGCTTGATAACGGCGCTGTCGGGCGTCGTCAGCACGGGGAGCTTCGAGGACTCGGCTACCATCGCTGCCGCCGGCGCCATGCTGTATTGGGCAAGCGCAATCAGGTCGCAGTCCCGCAAGTCGCGGGAAGCTTGCGCCACCAGGCGGTCATGCTCGGCACGGTCTCCGCGATCGAGTGCGGCGAGTGCTCCTTCGGCAAGTTTCGGCACGATCCGGACGGTACCCGGAAATTCCTGCGGCATCGACTGCAAGGTCGGTGGAAAAGTCGAGAGCAGACCGATCCGGTGGCCCCGCGCGACCGCCTGTTCGATCATCGCTTCATTCGGCTTCAACACCGGCATTCCCTCCTGCTCGCGTGCCACCGCCTCGATACAGGGACCGAACGCCGAGCACGTGAACAGGATCGCATCGGCATGGGTGGAGGCGACATAGCGGCCGAGCGCAAGGAAGCGGTCGGTCATCGCAGTGGTAAGGCGGCCGTCGCGCGCCACATCGGCCGAAAGGCTGTCGTCGAGCAGGTTCATCAACGTCGCCTCCGGCCAAAGTTTTGCGAACGACGCCTCGATCGGGACGATCGAATGTTTCAGGGCGTGGATCAGGGCGATGCGCATATTTTCAATCTGGCCGTGCGCTCGCGAGGTGTCAATGTCGGCAGGGCGTTCGGTCAGCGGCGGAAAATATGCAGCGCCGCATACTGCAGCAGCATGATCGTCTTGGCGTCGACGATCCGGCCGTCGCCGATCATGGCGAGCGCCTGTTCGAAGGCCAATTCCAGCACTTCGATGTCCTCGCCCTCTGAAGCCAGCCCGCCACCGCTTCCGACCTTCATCGTCGGATCGTATTCGGCGACAAAGAAGTGGATTTTTTCCGTGACCGCGCCCGGGCTCGTGAAGGCTTCGAATATTTTCCGCACCTCGCCGAGCCGGTAGCCGGTCTCCTCTTCGGCCTCGGCGCGAATCCGCGCCTCCGGAGTTTCATCATCGAGCAGGCCCGCCGCCGCCTCGATCAGGAGATCGTCGTAACCGTTGAGGTAGGCCGGATATCGGAACTGGCGGACCAGCACGACGCTGCGCCGGGCCAGGTTGTAGGGCAACAACGCCGCGGCGTTGCCGCGTTCAAAGATCTCGCGCTTCTGCGTCTGCCATTCGCCGTCGCCGCGCCGCCAATCAAAGGTGGCGGATTTCAGCGTGTAGTGTTCGGCGGAAAGCACGCGTTCGCCCTTGACGCGGATGCGGTCGGAAATACTCATGCACGCTCACCCGATGATTTATGGCGTCGGCTCGCGGCCGCGATCACAGCACCTTGCCCGGGTTCATGATGCCGAGCGGATCGAGCGTCGACTTGATGGCGCGCATGAGCTCGATCGCGACCTTGTCCTTCACCTCTGGCAGCTCGTCGCGCTTGAGCACGCCGATGCCATGCTCGGCTGAAATCGAACCGCCCATGCGCAGCACGATCTCGAACACCACCGCGTTGACCTCGTGCCAGCGCGCGAGGAAATCTGCAGACCTGGCGCCGATCGGCTGGCTGACATTGTAGTGCATGTTGCCGTCGCCGAGATGGCCGAACGGCACCGGCCGCGCGCCCGGAATGAGCTTGACCACGGCGGCATTGGCTTCTTCGAGAAAGGCAGGAACGGCTGCGACGGGTACGGAAATGTCATGCTTGATCGAACCGCCTTCCGGCTTTTGCGCTGCCGACATCTCGTCGCGCAGCTTCCAGAACGCGTTGCGCTGGCTCAGGTTCGCCGCGATCGCAGCGTCATCGACGATGCCTTGCTCCATTCCTAGCGCCAGGATCGATTCCAGCGTGGCGCGTGCATCGTCGCGCGGTGACGACAGCTCCATCAGCACATACCAGGGGTGCTTGCTTTCGAGCGGGTCACGGATGTCGATGCCGTGGCGCACGCTGAAATCCACCGCGATATCCGACAACAGTTCAAAACTGGTCAGCGTGCCCGCGGCCTCGTTCTGTGAGATCGAAAGCAGCCTTAGCGCATCCGCCGGCGACTTCAGCCCGACGAATGCGGTTTCTACCGCGTGCGGCTTCGGGAACAATCTCAGCGTGGCGGCGGTGATGATCCCGAGCGTGCCTTCCGCGCCGATGAAGAGGTTGCGAAGGTCGTAACCGGTATTGTCTTTTTTCAGCTTCGAGAGACCGTTGAGGATGCGGCCGTCCGCCAGCACCACCTCGAGCCCGAGCGCCATCTCGCGCGCCACCCCGAAGGCGAGCGCCGCGGTGCCGCCGGCATTGGTGGAGAGATTGCCGCCGATGGTGCAGCTTCCTTCCGCTCCCAGCGACAGCGGGAACAGCCGGTCCGCTTCGGAGGCCTTTTGCTGGGCGACCTGCAGCACCACGCCGGATTCACAGGTCATGGTGTTGGAGGCAGTGTCGACGTCACGAATCTTATCGAGACGCCGCGTCGAGACCACGACTTCGCCGTTATGCGGCGTCTGGCCGCCGACAAGGCCGGTGTTGCCGCCCTGCGGCACCAGCGCGATCCTGTGCTCGGTGGCGAGCCTGCAGATCGCGGCGACTTCCGCCGTCGAACCCGGCCGCAGCACCAAAGGCGACCGTCCGTGGAACAGGCCGCGCTCTTCAGTGACGTAGGGCGCGACATCAGCGGCCTCGGTGACCGCGTATTTGTCGCCGACGACGGCGCGGAACTGCGCGATCAGTTCGGGCGAAAGCGGCGGGAGGGGCGACTTGGCGACATTCATTCCTTTTGCTCTTGCGCCGATCTTTAACTGCTCTCGCCTGATTCCCGTCCCACCGCGGCGCGACGCAGCCGGTCATTGATAGCCTCTCCAAGCCCAAGGGGCGGCACCGGCATGACGGCGATGGTGCGTGCGCCCCTGGCGTCGAGCGCGCGAAGATAACCGAAAAGGTTGGCGGCGGCTTCCGCAAGATCGCCGCGCGCGGACAGATTCATGACCGCACTTGCCGCTTCCACGCCGCCCACGGTGCCCGGGCCGAATGCCAGCAGCGCCTCGCCGGCGTCGATGCGCCTGGCGTTGAGCCGCACCGGCGTGCGCGGAGCGTAATGCGATGCCAGCATGCCCGGCGCCAGCGGCTGGCCGGTTTCGGTTCCGGCCTCTTCGGGTAGCCGCGCCAGCGGGCGGCCGAGCGCGCGCTCGATTTCCTCGCGCGGCAGCCCGCCGGGCCGCAGCAGCATCGGCGTGTCGAAGCAGCCGACGATGGTGGATTCGACGCCGACCATCACCGCGCCGCCATCGATGATGAGGTCGATGCGACCCGAAAGATCGCTTTGCACATGCGCGGCCGTGGTCGGCGAAACATGCCCGGACAGATTGGCCGAAGGCGCCACCACCGGACCTGAAAACGCGCGCAAAATGGCACGCGCGACCGGGTGGGCGGGAACCCTTACCGCAATGGTGTCGAGGCCAGCGGTCGCAAGGTCGGCGACCGGGCAGTCATCGGTCTTGGGCAGGACCAACGTCAGCGGCCCCGGCCAGAACGTTTCGGCCAGCCTGGTTGCGGTCGCGTCGAAACGGGCAATGGTGATAGCGGCTGCGATATCCCCGACAGTGGCGATCAGGGGATTGAACAACGGCCGGCCCTTGGCCTCGTAGAGCCGGGCAATCGCGCCCGCATTTGTGGCATCGGCCCCAAGCCCGTAGACAGTCTCGGTCGGAAACGCGACCAGCCCGCCCTGTTTGAGGCACTGCGCGGCGCTCGCCACCGCGGCGTCATTTGCCGGCAGAATCTGCGTGTTGAGGCCCACATCCACGGGAATTTCACGTCCTTCATCCGGCTTCTTGCGGTGTGCCAAGCCGAAGGCTATAAGCCGCGTTCTTGTCGGAGTGTGGCTCAGCCCGGTAGAGCACTGCGTTCGGGACGCAGGGGTCGCAGGTTCGAATCCTGCCACTCCGACCATACTTCTTGGGGCGTTTTGCCCGTTTTCCCGAGGCCTTTCAAGGTCGGCCCGTCCCAGGCGCCCACTCGATGCAGTCGCGCTCCGCTTCATTGAGCCGCGACCAATGCCGTCCTTCAGGAACAAAGGTGGCGGGCTATCGGAATTTGCGAAGTTTCTATCGGACAGGGTTCACGTGCTGCATTTCATGACGTGAAGCTCCACGCCGGCTGCCAGGGCATTGGCAGGTGAAACATCCATCGTGCTCAGCACCCGGTCCGCGAAGTCAAATGTGAAGAGCCTGACGATTCCGCCCGGCAAATCCTCCCGCCAGCTGATGATCTGGTGCTTGTCGGTGAAATCCCGTTTCATTTGCCAAATGCTCTTGCCGTGCTCGTCGCGAAATGCGGGCCGATCCGGGTCCTTGATGATCTTGAGTATCTTCTTGTCGACGACTTGAAGCCGATAGCGTGTCAACGGCGTTTGAAGATCGTTGTTGTTGATGGCAACGTCCTTGTCGTCGCGTTCCGGCAATTGCGTCCTGGTGGCAAAGGATTGGTAGCAATCGACCGTCACCGCCGGCAACGAGTCGGCGGACCGTTGCGCATAAGCGCACGAAAACGGGGTCACAGCCAAAATCAGTCCAACCGCAAGCGCTTTCATCCTGCTTCTCCATCCTGAAACTTGCTCGTCAATCGCAATTGAAATGCGAGGGCGCGGAACCGAGAGTGCGCGCCCATCTCCTTTAGATTCGGCGAAAACCGCGTTTGCCGCAATCGAATTCCTGGCTGGCGTCGGCCTGGTTGGGTAACACCATGCCTCAAATACCGGAACAAGCGGCCAACTTTGGTTCCGGCAAAGAGTCGCCTCGGGGGCGGGATGCGCGCCGGCGCGGTGCACGGCGCTCGTTTCGCCGGCGGTGGGCGCGTCTACGCCGGGCGCGGCTATCGCGTGGCGGCTGGCCCTCGTCCAAGCCACCCGATCGCGGGCCGTCCGGGTCGTCCAGGCTATCCGGGCCGTCCGATCGCAGGTCTGCCGGGCCGTCCGGGTTACCCAGGTCGCCCGGGTTACGGCGGAGGGTGGGGCGGATATTATCCTTGGGGCGCTGGCGCCGCCGTCGCCGGAGCAGCCGCGCTGGGCGCCTATGGCGCCTACTACGGCAACAACTACAACAACGGCTGCTATCAGGACTCCTACGGCCGATGGGTCTGCCCAAATCAATACGGGTATCAATACCAGTATTGATAGCGCGCGGATGAGCCTTGAGGACAGCGGATGCGTCCCGCACCGCTTCGGTTCACCTCTCCCCGCTGGGGAGAGGTCGATTTGCTCCTGGCGATGCCAACGGGTCGCGCGAACGCGCGCCCGATGACAGGCTCCGCATCGTCCAGTGCAAATCGGGTAAGGGGCCATGCTCTTACGAGCGGCCGTGCCCCTCACCCCGACCCTCTCCCATCGAAGTCGGATTTATCCGACTTCGACAGTTGATAATGCCCAACTCGGGTAAACCCGAATTGGGTGGGAGAGGGAGACACCATCACCCCGGTGACAGTCGAGCGTAATCTCTTCATGCCCTAGGCAACCTGGCGGGAGCGGGAAGAGACCTTCTTCTCCCAGAAGTCAACAATGGCACGTGCGATCTCGCTTGCGTGGGTCTCCAGCGCAAAGTGTCCGGTGTCGAAGAAGCGGATGTCCGCATTGGGAAGATCGCGCCGAAATGCTTCGGCGCCCGGAGGCAGAAAGAATGGATCGTTCTTGCCCCAGGTCGCCAGGAACGGCGGCTGATGTTTGGCGAAATAGGCGTGAAACTTCGGGTACAGTGCCACGTTGCTCGCGTAATCGAGAAACAGGTCGAGCTGGATTTCGTCATTGCCCGGCCGCGCCAGAAGGGCGGAATCAAGCGCATAGGATTCAGGCGCAACCAGTTGCTGGTCAAAGACGCCCTCGACATACTGCCACCTGGTGGTTTCCGGCGTGAGGAAAGCGCGAAGAGCTGCGCGGTTCGCCGCCGTCGGCTCGCGCCAATAGGCCTGGATCGGATTCCAGCCCTGGCTTAGGCCCTCTTCATAGGCATTGCCATTTTGCGAGATAATCGCCGTGACGCGATCGGGGCGCGATGCGGCGAGGCGAAAGCCGACCGGCGCGCCGTAGTCGAACACGTAGATGCCGTAACGCCTCACACCGATCTTGTCGGTGAATTGTTCGATCGTGTTCGCAAGATTGTCGAAGCTGTACTTGTAGTTCGAACCTTCCTTGGCGGTCGTGAAGCCAAAACCGGGAAGGTCCGGGGCAACGAGATGAAAGCGATCCGCAAGCAGGGGGATCAGATCTCTAAACATGTGCGAGGAGGTGGGAAAGCCGTGAAGCAGCAGCAGCGTCGGATGCTCAGGCTTGCCCGCCTCGCGGTAGAACAGCTCATGGTCGCCAACGGAGACGGTGCGATAGCGGATCATCTGACAACTCCAGGGGGTGGGGTTATGGGGGCTAGTAACCTCTGAAACTACGTTTCAGAGGTTTGTCTTGATTAACCCAACCTCGGTAACCTGTCAAATCGTATTTTGTAGGTTACCAGACCTTCCCGAAAATCTCGGCAGGGAACTGACCGCTCGAGACGATGCTCGAATGTTCCCGATTGCAGCAGCACATCTCGCGCCGCCGCGGTGCGATGATTCAGCAGAACTCGGTTCACCTCTCCCCGTCGCGGAGGTCGGATCGCGTAGCGATCCGGGTGAGGGGCTATTGCTCTCACGTGAGGCCGAAACCCCTTGTAAGTCGGACTTCCGTTCGTCTGGGGAGGCCGTCCGCGCCGATCGCGGTCAGACCTCGAGCTTGTCCCCGCCCTTCAGATCAAGGATCTCACGCGCCTCATCCGAGGTCGCGACCTCAAGGCCGAGGCCTTCGATGATCTTCCGCGCAAGCACCACCTGCTCGGCATTCGAGGCGGCCATCCGTCCGGGCGCCGCCCATAGCGAATCTTCCAGGCCGACGCGAACGTTGCCGCCCATTGCAGCCGCCATCGCCGCGATCGGCAATTGATTGCGCCCGGCGCCCAGCACCGACCAGACCATCTTGTCGCCGAACAGGCGATCGGCCGTGCGCTTCATGTGCAGGACGTCCTCGGGGTGCGCTCCGGTGCCGCCCTGCAGCCCGAACACGGTCTGCACGAACAGCGGCGGTTGCACCATGCCGCGCTCGAGGAAGTAGTTGAGATTGTAGAGATGGGCGGTGTCGTAACACTCGAACTCGAACCGCGTGCCGGTTTCCGACAACGTCTTAAGGACATATTCGATGTCCTGGAAAGTATTGCGGAAAACGATGTCCTTGTTCTCGAGGTGCCTGCGCTCCCAGTCGTGCTCGAACTTCTTGAAACGGTTAAGCATGCCGAAAAAGGCGAAGTTCATCGAACCCATGTTCAGCGATGCCACTTCCGGCTTGTAGGTCGCAGCCGGGCGGACGCGCTCGTCCACCGTCATGGTAGGCGCACCGCCCGTGGTCAAATTGATCACGCAGTTCGAGCGCTGCTTGATGATCTTGAGAAACGGCGCGAAGGCTTCCGGGCTTTGATCGGGCTGGCCGGTCTTCGGGTTGCGGGCGTGCAGATGCACGATCGCAGCACCCGCTTCGGCGGCCTCGACCGCGGCATCGGCGATTTCCTGCGGCGTCACCGGCAAGGCCTTCGACATCGAGGGCGTGTGGATCGCGCCGGTGACGGCACAAGTGATAATGACTTTGCGGCTCATTGGTTTGCCTTCGTTGTTGCAGGTGGACGTTTAGGCGTTGTCGGTTTGGGTTGTATCGTGTCTGGCTTTGTGCGCGGCGAGCGCGGCAAGGCGTTGGTTGCGCAATTCGGTCAGCGATGCGATGCGCTCCGCCGTCGGTTGAAACGGCCATGCAGCGATCACGCGATCGACGTTCGGGCTCTCGTACACTTCAGGCCCGGCGGGGCTTGAGGCCAATTCCTTGTAGAAGCCGGTATAGCGGGCGCAGTAATCCGGGATACCGCCAGGCGCGTTGAGCTCTATGGTTTCGAACGGCCCGAGGAACGACCAGCGCAAGCCGAGGCCCTCCTTGATGGTGTGATCGAGATCCTGCGCGGAGATGTAGCCTTCGCCGACCAGGCGGAACGCTTCGGCGAGCAGCGCCCCCTGCAGGCGGTTCAGCACAAAGCCGTTGATCTCGCGATTGATCGTAACCGGCACCTGGCCGATTTCGCGATAGATATTACGGGCGCGGTCGATCGCCTCGGCCGAGGTCCAGGGCGCCCCGCACAGTTCGACCAGCGGCACCAGATGTGGCGGGTTGACCGGGTGGCCGACCAGGCAGCGCGCCCGCCTCTCCAGGTGTTCGGTAAAGCGCGAGGCGGGAAGCGCCGAGGTCGAAGATACCAGGAGCGCGTCTTTCGGCGCCATCTTGTCGAGCTGGGCAAAGATGCTGCGCTTGTCCTCGACTCTCTCCGGCCCGTTTTCCTGGATGAATTCGACATCCCGCACGGCCTCCTCGAGGTTTCCGGCAGCCGAGACCCGCGCCACCGCGGCGTCGGGATCGTCGGCGAGGCCATGGCGCGCCAGCGCGTGCAGCTCGTCGCGGATCAGGCGAGGGGCGGACTTCAGGGTCGGGATATGCGGGTCGCTCAGGCGCACGCTCCAGCCCGCGCGCGCAAAGATCGTGGCCCAGGCGCGTCCGATCAGGCCGGCGCCGACAATGGCGACCTTGCGTTCAGTATCTGCCATTTTTCTCTCTCACAGATTGTCCTCACAGCCAGAGTACCTTGCGTCGCAGATCGAGATCGTCGCGCAGTGCCCGCGACGGTCCCTGGTGAATAACCCGCCCGCGCTCCAGTGCCACCGTTGTATCGGACAGGGCGAGCGCCAGGTCGAGATGGTGATCGACGATGATGATGGCGACTTCCTTGCGCAAGCGGTCGAAGGTTTCGAACAGTTGTTCGACCACGGCGGGCGCCAGCCCCTCGAAAGGCTCATCCAGCAGCAATACCCGCACATCGCCCGACAGCGCCCGCGCTACCGCAACCATTTGCTGCTCGCCGCCGGAAAGATAATCCGCCGGCGTATCGAGCCGCTCGCCGATCCGCGGGAAATATTCGTAGATGCGCTCGCGCGTCCAGTGCACGCCGTGGCCGGTCTGGCGCTTCAACCCGCCGAGTTCGAGATTTTGCTCGACGCTCATGCCGGCGAACAGGCCGCGGCCCTGCGGCACATAGCCGATGCCAAGCCGGGCATTTTGCGCGGAAGAATTGCCGATGAGCTCGGTACCGGCGAGCGTGATCGATCCACCTGAAGCCGGCGCAATCCCGATCAGGGTCTTCAGCAGCGTCGATTTGCCGGCGCCGTTGCGGCCGAGCAGCGCGATGATCTCGTTCTCGTGCAGCGTGAAGCCGACCTCGTTGAGGATGTGGCTTTTGCCATAGAACGTGTTGACGTTTTCGGCTGTCAGCAGCGCGTTGAGCCGCGCGGCCGTCTGGCGCGGTCGCGCCGCCACTTGCGAGGCGCCGGAGCCGATATAGACCTCCTGCACCTTCGCACTTCGCCGTGCGTCTTCCACGGTGCCGTCGAGCAGAACTTTTCCCTCATTCATCACGGTGACGTGGTCGGCGAGCTGGAACACCCGGTCGATGTCGTGTTCGACCAGAAGCACCGGCAGATCGGCCGAGATCCGCTTGATGATTGCGCCGATCCGCTCGCGCTCGGCCGCGGCGAGTCCTGCCAGTGGCTCGTCCAACAGCAGCACGCGCGGCGCGGTCGCAAGCGCCACCCCCATGTCGAGCAGGCGCTGACCGCCATAGGACAACAGACCCGCTTCGGCTTTCTCGATTCCGGACAGGCCGAGATAGCGGATGACGGCGTCGGCCTCGACATTGATCGAGGTGATCGACAGCACGGGCGTGAAGGGATCGAAGCGCCGCGGGTGTCGCGCCTGCACGGCCAGGCGGATATTTTCCCCAACGCTCAAGGCTGGAAACAGATTGGTGATCTGGAACGAGCGGCCGATGCCGGCGCGGGCGTTTTCTTCCGGCGTATGTCCGGCGATTCCCTTGCCCATCAGCGACACCGTGCCTTCGTCGGGCGGATAGAGCCCCGAGAGCAGATTGAACGCCGTGGTCTTGCCGGCGCCGTTGGGCCCGATCAGCGCGTGAAGCGTGCGGTCCACGATGGCGATATCGATCCCCTGAACCGCCCGGATGCCGCCAAAGTGCTTCTCGATGTGGTGGGCGGAAAGCACCGCACCATCGATGTGAGCCTTCGGGCGCAGGAATTCCGGCAAGGGAAGCACCTCGACGCGGCGTGCCGACATGGCGGCGTCTTCGACGATCTTCTTTCGAAACGGCGCCATCAGTCGCTCGCCGACGCCGACAAGACCGGTCGGCGAAAACACGATGAAGGCGACGAACACGAGTCCGAACCAGAACAGCCAGTTCTCGGTGTAGATCGAGAGGAACTCGCGGAACAGGATGAAGAACAGCGCGCCGAGCGCGGGGCCCAGGAAATTACGCATGCCGCCGATCACGACCATCGCCAGCAAATCGCCGGAGAACGACACCGAGATCGGGTCCGCAGAGGTCATGCGGTTCTGAAACAGCAAAAGGATGCCGGCGAGTCCGGTTATTGCGGCGGACAAAACGAAGGCGGCGAGCTTGTAACGGTTGGTCGGGTAGCCGAGAAAGCGCGCGCGCTGTTCGTTCTCGCGGATCGCAACCAGCACGTGGCCGACGCTCGAATGATGGAAACGCCATAACAGCAGCAAGACCAGGAACGCGATTGCCGCGACCAACCAGTAATAGGGGGTCGAGGATTCCAGGTTGAAGCCGAGCAGCGTCGGGCGGGTGATCCCGCCAAGCCCGTTCTCGCCGCCGGTGACTTCCGTCCAGCGAAACGAAACCGCATAGAGCATCGCCGACAGCGCCAGCGTCAGCAGCGAGAAATAGACGCCGCGCCGTCTCAGGATCAGATAGCCGAACGCCGCCGCAATCAGGCTGACGATCAGGGTGCCGGCAATTGCGGGGCCGAAAAACGAATCATGCATCCAGTTGCGCTGGACGAGAGCGGCCGCATAGGCCGCGAGCCCAAACCAGGCTCCGTGGCCGAACGACACCAGGCCGGTATGGCCGACCAGGATGTTGAGCGCCATGCAGGCGATCGCGAAGATCACGACCTCGGAAGCCGACGTCATCGTGAGCCCGAGCGCAAGCAGGATCTGTGGCAGCACGAGGAGAGCAATCGCGGCGATCAGCAACGGGACGGGCAGGCGTTTCCACATGCTTGCAGCCTCACTCGAACCGCGTGATGCGCTCGCCGAACAGGCCGCGCGGCCGGAACAAGAGAACGAGCAGCATCAGAAGATAGATCGCAGCGGTCGAGGCCGCCGAATAGCCGATCCCGACCATCATGCCCTTGACGAGACCAACCAGGAGCGCCGCCGCCACCACGCCCCAGAACGATCCGAGCCCGCCGATCACCACCACGACGAAAGCCGGCGTGATGATCTCCTGGCCCATCGCGGGGTGGATCGAATAGATCGGCGCCAGCAACACGCCGGCGAGGCCCGCAAGCCCGATGCCGAGCGCGGCGACCGCGGACATATAAGGCTGCAGCGAGATGCCGAGCGCACCCACCATGTCGGGATTCTGGACGCCTGCGCGAACCACGCGGCCGAAGGAGGTTTTTTGCAACAGCAGCCACAGGCCGGCGATGCAGGTCGCGGCGATGCACAGCAAGACCACGCGGTAGAACGAATAGATGAAACTGCCAATCGCGACCTGCCCGCGCAGCCATTGCGGGATGGAATAGGACAGGGGCGGTGCACCAAAAATCATCCGCAGCACCTGCTCGGCGACCATCGCCAGACCAAAGGTCATCAGCAGCGAGAGAATCGGATCGGCTCGATAGAACCGGCGGAACAGCGTTCGCTCGATCACCATGCCGAGGAGGGCGACCGCAATGGGGGCTGCGACAAACGCGCCGCCGAAACCGAGATAAGGCGAGATCACCAGCGTCAGATAGGCGCCGATTGCGTAGAACGCGCCATGGGCGAGGTTGACGATGCCGCCAAGCGAGAAGATCAGCGACAGGCCGAGCGCGATCAGGAGATAGTAGACGCCGTCAAGCAGCCCGTTGAGGATTTGCTGGGTCAGCAACGTGGCGGACATAGGTTTGGGTTCCGCGAAGCGCGCGAGGACTGCGCGCCTCAAGAGTTAATAGACATCAACGGGCGATCCGGGTCGTCATTCCGGGATGGTCCGCAAGGACCAGACCTCAGATGCGCAATTGCGCATCGGGGAATCTCGGGGTTCCGGATTCGATACTTCGTATCGCTCCGGAACGACGCCTCAAATCAACTCGGGAACGTGCAGCTGTTCTCTTCCCTGGTTGCGGCGATCACTTCGAGGTCCTCGTTTGGGCTCGGCACCGGCGGGCTCGAGGTGAAGATGTCCCACTGATTCCTGATCTTGTCGGCGGGAAGCGCGGTTACCGCGTACATCTCATGCATCAGTTGATGATCGGAAGCGCGGAAATAACCCTGACGCGTCTTGAGCACATCGTATTTCGCGCCCTTCTCGAAATGCTCGATGATCTTCGGCGAGTCCGTCGATTTGATCTCGTTGACGGTTTGCGCGACGATCTTGGTGGCGATGTAGTCGCCCCAGGCCTGGTTTTCCGGCGGCTTGTTGTATTTCTTGGTGAAGGCCGCGACGAAAGCCTTCGACCCGGGCGTATCGAGAAGATGATGCCAGACCACCGGCCAGGTGCCGACGAAATTGCCCTTGCCGGCGGCCCAGGCGAGCGCTGTGTCGAAGCCGAAGCCGCCGACCGGGAAGGTGAGGCCGAACTCGGCGTATTGTTTGAGGAAGTTGGTGATCTGGTTGCCGGCCAGATTGATCACCACGAGATCCGGCTTGGCGTCGCGGATCTTCAACAGATAGGCGGAGAAATCGGTGGCATCGGTCGGCACCAGGTCGTCGCCGGCGAAATTGCCGCCATTGGCCTCCATGAACCGTTTTGAGACTTTCAAGAGGTCGTGGCCGAACGCGTAGTCCGCCGTCAGCGAGTACCATTTCTTGCCCGTGACCAGGCCCTCGCGCAGGAACGAGCGGCCGACGGTTTTGACATACATCGAATTCTGCGACTCGACGTGGAACATGAAGCGTTTGCAGTCCTTGCCGCGGAGCGCATCGGAATTGCCGCCGGTATTGATGAAGAGGATCTTGTTGCGCTCGGCGACCTGCGCAATGGTCAGGCACGAGGCAGACGAAATCTCGCCGACGATGCAGGCGACCCTGTCGCGCTCGATCATGCGCTCGGCCTTGGTGGAAGCGGTCTGCGGGTTGACCGAATCCTCCTTCAGCAACTCGACCTTGCGTCCCATCATGCCGCCG
This sequence comes from Bradyrhizobium sp., assembly GCF_035570375.1. Lineage (GTDB taxonomy): Bacteria > Pseudomonadota > Alphaproteobacteria > Rhizobiales > Xanthobacteraceae > Bradyrhizobium. Next base: position 32,397 of record NZ_DATMLW010000204.1, read on the forward strand.
GAGGCGTTGATTTCCTCCACCGCAAGATCGATCGCCATCACGGCATATTCGCCGAGCGGTCCAAGAAATCCGGTGCGCGGGGTCAGGTGACCGATCCGGATCACGTCGGAAGTCTGGGCGCGCAGGATCGCGGGTGCGGAAATTCCTGAAACCAGTGCGATGCCGCCGGCGGCCTGCAAAACGCCGCGGCGCGTGATTCGATTTTGGTCTGACATCAGCCTTCTCCCTGCGTGGCGGCCGTGCGAGGTCCGCTTTCTTCTTTCCGTCAGCCGCTCGCCTTCATGTTGAGAAGCGCGCCGGTTCGGCTTGTCGTGATCTGTGATCACTGGAGGTTTCCGATTATCCCAGTGAAAAAGCAGTAATATCAGTAAGATGGTTGTGTGGTTGCTTCCCGTGGTGACCGCGGGAAGCGGCTGGGAAGCTCCTGGAGAGCCGTTCAATCTGGCTGGCCCAGACCATCGCCCATGTGAGGTCGACGCACAAGCGGTGCCCGCGCGCGCGGCGTTGGGCCTTCTAAGATCGAGGGAGACGGCGCGCGACACTGAAGGGGGGATTTCCCAGGTCTCGGCTTGCGGCAGATCAACCAGGCTTCGGGAAAATGATTTTATAAATTTTTGCTTTTGAAAGGAGACTGCGATGCCTTCGCTCCATCCCGTCCACGCGCTGCTCGCGAAACTGGAAACCGAGCGGCTTAGCCTCGTCCAGAAACTTGCGCAGAGCAGCGCATTATCCGCCGATGCCCTCAAAGAGCTTGCAACGCTGCAGGCAGCTCTGACTGCGGTCAGCGAAGAGATTGAAACTCATGGTCCAAAGCTTGGCGGGGGCAGTGGAAAAGAACTGGAGTAGAGACATTTACAGTATGTCTCGGCGCGGGTGTTACAAGAGCGCGCCGTCTCTGCCCTGAAAATTCCCGTTCCTGACTCAGTAGGTGGCCTTCATGATTGGCGACATCGAGCGGCTGACCCTGATTCAGGACCAGGTTATCAAATTGCGCCGCTTGGCTGCCGAGACGTTCGACCGCGAAATATCCCTGCGACTTTCCGCACTTGCGGATGAGATCGAGCACAGAGCGCGTGAGGCAGACCGGCGGCTGTGCTCTCCGAAATAAATCCGCATATGCACAAGCAGATGGGCTGAGCGAAGCCGCGAAGCCGCCGCCTGGTCGAGCTTTGGGACTTAAAGGATCAAAGACCGGGTGCGGGAGGGAGTGATCTATGGCGGTTCATCGAGGCGAATTCGTTTATTTTCAGCTAGAGCATGAAACTGGTGTTGAAGAGTGTGCCGTCGCCCGCGACGCGCTGCTTGATCTTGGCCGCGCTCACCGCGCCGATACTTCATCAGATGAATTGCTCAACATAAACGTCTGGAACGTCTGGATGAAGTGATAACGTTCAACCGCCGCCCAATCCATAGCGGCTTCCCTGCCGGCCCGATCCGCGGAATCATAGGGCATGCCCGCCCACCAACCTATTCTTACCAACATGGATGAACCCGGCCCCGACCATTTCGAGATGCGACGGCTAGAATCGCTGAGCA